>JASBSR010000033.1 GCA_030148865.1 Gammaproteobacteria bacterium | reverse complement strand
TATTCCGGTTACGATGTGCTGGCTGAAGCACTCCTTCAGTTTTCCATATACTGGTGATTATAGTGCGAAATTGGGTGAGCTGAGGGTTCTGGTACAAGATAAAATTATGGCCGAGCTTGCTAATCAGAGTATCTGCCACTGTGCGCATATAAAAGTGGCTGGTTGTGGTTATTAATTGCACATGCTGGCGTTGTTTTGTCCATATTGCTGTTGTGTGGCTAACCATAGCTGGCAGATTTGGGGATTCTTCTTCGCCCAAAACGCTCATCAGAATGACAAACTGGAAGCGCTGTCATCCGGGAATGACGTGGTTTTTTTCTGGAAAAACAATGGTTTATTTTTAATTATCAACTATGTTTTATATGCAGCCTGGTTTAGCCAGGATAACCCGCACCCCCGACCTTACTTGATAATTATGTATATGATGATAATATACAAATATGATTAACTGGGCGCGAGTGATCGGTTTCGACTGGGATTCTGGCAATGCTCGCAAGAGCGCAGATAAACACGACGTTAGCCAGTCTGAGGCAGAGCAGCTGTTTTTTAACCTGCCAATACGGGTTTTGTCAGATGCCGAACACAGCCAGAAAGAAGTGCGTTTTCATGCGCTGGGTAAAACCGATGGCATGCGCCGGCTCCATATTACTTTCACTTTACGAGAAGGCACTGCAGGTACATTGATTCGGGTTATTTCGGCACGTGACATGCACCGCAAAGAGCGAGCAATTTATGAGCAAGTTAAAAAAGATTCCTGAGTTCAGCAGCGAAGCGGAAGAGCGCATCTTTTGGGAAAGCCATGACTCCAGTGAGTATGTGAACTGGGGCAAGGCTCAGCCTGCCTTATTTCCTGGTCTGAAACCATCGACAAAAACCATATCACTCAGGCTACCGGAAGGGCTGCTGGATCGTATTAAAATCGAGGCAAACAAACGTGACATGCCTTACCAGTCCCTTATCAAAGTCTGGCTTTCAGAAGATGTTGAAAATCACCGCTGATCGTAAGACTGAAAAAATCGTCACCAGATAATCAGACATAAATGGCACTTACTTAAAAGCATTCAAGGATATTCTCATCATTCCCGTATGTTTATGGCGGGAACCTATGGTTTTGCGTCTACATCCTGGAGATTCTTCTTCGCACGAAACGCTCATCAGAATGACAGAGCAGGATAGTGTCATCCTGAGCCGCTTTTGCGAAGGATCTGATACCGCGGTGGTGATAGCTTCTTCTGCGCCCAAAACGCGCATCAGAATGACAGGGTGGCGGCGCATCAGAATGACAGGTCGGGATAGGGGTCATCCGGGGTGTCGCAAACCCTCTAAACACTGTTGTTCCCGTAAGCCTCTGGCAGGAATCTAAAAGAACGTCGTCATTCCCGCATGTTTCTGGCAGGAATCTAAAAGAACGTCGTCATTACCGCAAGTTACTGGCGGGAATCCATTGTTTTTCTTAAAGCTGGATTCCCGCCAGAAGCATGCGGGAATGACGTTGGTTTATGTTTTAACCGCCAACCGCCAACCGCCAACTGCCAACTGCCAACTGCCAACTGCCAACTGCCAACTGCCAACTGCCAACTGCCAACTATACGCCCCGATGCCGTATAATCGACCGCTGGATCAGGTTGGAACACGTCTATGACAAGTATTGGCACGCCGCTGTCAGCCACGGCGACACGGGTTTTGTTTTGCGGTGGCGGTGAACTGGGTAAGGAAGTGGTGATCGAGCTACAACGCATGGGGGTCGAGGTCATCGTGCTTGATCGTTATGCGAATGCGCCGGCGATGCAGGTGGCGCATCGCAGCCATGTGGTCTCCATGCTGGATGGCGCGGCGCTACGCGCAATTATCGAGCGCGAGCAGCCACATTATATAGTGCCCGAAATCGAAGCTATTGCCACTGATACCCTGGTGGAACTCGAAACTGAGGGTTTCACCGTGATTCCCACGGCGCGCGCGGCCCGTCTCACCATGAATCGTGAAGGCATCCGCCGGCTCGCCGCTGAACAGCTGGGCCTGAAAACCTCACCTTACCAATTTGCCACCAGCCGCACCGAATTTGACACCGCCATCACCGCCATCGGCCTGCCGTGTGTGGTGAAACCAATTATGAGCTCGTCCGGCCACGGTCAGAGCACGATTCGAACTGAGGCTGAGATTGACCACGCCTGGGCCTATGCACAGGAAGGCGGTCGCAGCGGTGCTGGCAAGGTGATTGTCGAAGGTTTTGTCGAATTCGATTATGAAATCACTCAGCTCACAGTGCGCCATGTTGGTGGAACCAGTTTTTGCGAACCGATTGGCCATGTTCAGGTCAATGGTGATTATCGCCAGTCCTGGCAGCCTCAGCCGATGTCAGCCAGTGCGTTGGCAGAGGCGCGCGAAATGGCTGGTACCATCACCGAAGCCCTCGGTGGCCGCGGTATTTTCGGGGTCGAGCTGTTCATCAGGGGCGACGAGGTGATCTTCAGCGAAGTCTCACCGCGACCGCACGATACTGGTATGGTGACCATGATTTCGCAGGATTTATCACAGTTCGCGCTGCACGCGCGTGCAATTCTGGGCCTGCCGATCCCGAATATCCGCCAGCACGGGCCGTCAGCCTCCAGCGTGGTGCTGGTCGAAGGGGATTCGACCGAGGTCAGTTTTGGACAGCTTGAGGCTGCGCTGAGCGCGCCCGACACCCAGCTCAGGCTATTCGGCAAGCCTGAGGTTGCTGGCCACCGTCGCATGGGCGTGGCGCTGGCGCGTGGTGAAAGCCTGGAAGTGGCGCTGGCGAAAGCGAAGCGAGCTTCTGGTCAGATTTTTGTAACACTTTAAGGCTAAGCTTGGCCACCAGCTTGCTATTGCTGATGTTCTCTGCTTAATACATAGTTGGTCGGCAGTCGAACGTAGGTTGATGGGTTAGCGAAGCGTAACCCAACATGGTAAACAAAGAGCGGTGGTACTGGATTCTTCTTCGCACAAAACGCGCATCAGAATGACAAAGAATGAGGCGGCGCATTAGAATGACAAACTGGAAATGCTGTCATCCTGAGCCGTTTTGCGAAGGATCTGATACCACAGCGGTGCTGGATTCTTCTGCGCCCAAAACGCGCATCAGAATGACAAAGAATGAGGTAGCCCATCAGAATGACCGGGTGGGGACGCACCAGAATGACCGGGTGAGGTGATGCTCATCCGTCATACCGGCGCATGCCGGTATCCAGTATATAGGTAATGACAGATCGCGATAGTGTCATCCTGAGCCGCTTTTGTGACTAAATCGCATGGAGCGACAAATTCATCGGGAATGAATTTGAACAGCTTTAGCTGGCCCCGAAGGGGCAAATACCATGGATGGTATTTGTAATTGAACAGCTGTTGTATAGCTGACCCGACAGGGCGTAAGGCAGGATGCCTGGAGTAACGATCGGGTTTTTTACTCTAATGGATTCCCGCCAGAAGCATGCGGGAATGACGGAGCTTGGTTACGGGAATGACGGAGCTTGTTTGCGGGAATGAGGAGGAGTATTTGCAGGGATGATAGTATCTTGTGTTTTTTAACTGCCAACTGAAAGCTGCCAACTGCCGACTATGCTTTAAAAGCCAACTATATTTTAAATGTTGATTAAGGAGTTATAAATGATTTTGCCTGTGGTTCTGTCTGGTGGTTCTGGAACACGATTGTGGCCGCTATCGCGAAAAATGCACCCCAAACAATTGCTGCCACTGGTTAATGAACACTCCTTGCTGCAGGACACGCTCAACCGCTTTAAATCAGCCAAAGACGTCGAACGCGGCATTGTCATCTGCAACGAAGAATACCGTTTCATGGTGGCCGAGCAGGTGCGGCAAACACACCTGAAAGGTGTCGACATCATTCTTGAACCGATCGGTCGTAACACCGCCCCGGCAATCGCGCTGGCAGCGTTCAGCGCCGATCGTGACGGTGACGACCCGGTATTACTGGTATTACCCGCCGATCACGACATACGCAAACTGGACGCTTTTCTCGATAGCGTCGCGCTGGGCGAGCAACAGGCGCTGGCGGGCAGGCTGGTGACCTTCGGCGTGCTGCCCGATAAACCCGAGACCGGCTACGGTTATATCAAGGCGAAAGCGATTACAGCTGGCGTCGCCGCAGTCGAACGCTTTGTTGAAAAACCCGATCGTGACACCGCACAAACTTATCTTGATGATGGCAGTTACTTCTGGAACAGCGGCATGTTCATGTTTCGCGCTTCGGTCTATCTCGAAACCTTGCAGGCACACGCGCCGGATATCTACGCCTCCTGCGAGCAGGCCATGACAAACGCAGAACGCGATATGGACTTTGTGCGCATCGACAAAGCCGCCTTTGAAGCCTGCCGTAGCGACTCGATTGACTACGCGATTATGGAAAAAGCCGACAACGTCGACGTCATTCCGGTCGACATCGGCTGGAGTGACGTCGGCTCCTGGGCAGCGTTACAGGATCTCGCCGACAGCGATGCTAATCAAAACTCTTTGCAGGGCGATGTTAAAGCTCAGGCGGTAAAAAACTGTTACATCCGCGCCGAAGATCACCTCGTGGTCGCGCTCGGGGTAGACAATCTGATTATTGTGGACACTCATGATGCACTGCTGGTCGCGCACCGTGATCATGTCCAGGATATCAAAACCATCGTCGAACAACTCGGTGCCGAAGACCGTGATGAAGTGCTGCTGCACAAACGCGTCTGCCGCCCTTGGGGTTGCTACCAGGGCATCGATTATGCAGATCGGTTTCAGGTGAAACGCATCACAGTGAATCCAGGTGCTGTGCTCTCATTGCAAATGCATCATCATCGTTCAGAACACTGGGTAGTGGTCAACGGCATGGCCAAAGTCAC
>JASBSR010000039.1 GCA_030148865.1 Gammaproteobacteria bacterium | reverse complement strand
TTAGCACTCCAAGAATCCGAGTGCTAACATCATGCCCAACCCAATAAGGGAGAAGGGAGACATGAAAACACAACTGCAACAGGCTAACGCATTACCGCTGGCGGTCCCGGGTCACGACCTGGATGCCTATATCCGCGCGGTGAACAGCGTGCCCGTGCTCAGCGTCGACGAAGAGCGTCAGCTGACCGAGCGGTTGTACTTCGACGAAGACCTGGACGCCGCCCGTAATCTGGTGCTCGCCCACCTGCGCTTCGTGGTGCACATCGCCCGCAGCTACACCGGTTACGGCCTGCCCCTGGGCGACCTGATCCAGGAAGGCAATATCGGTCTCATGAAAGCGGTGAAACGCTTCTCAGCCGAGCACGAAGTGCGCCTGATTTCTTATGCTGTGCACTGGATCAAGGCTGAAATTCACGAATACGTGCTGCGCAACTGGCGCATTGTCAAAGTCGCCACCACCAAGGCGCAGCGCAAACTGTTTTTTAAACTGCGTAGCAACAAAAAACGTCTCGGCTGGTTCAGTGCCGATGAGGTCAGTCAGGTGGCCGAAGATCTCGGGGTCAAACCCGAGACCGTGCTGGAAATGGAATCACGGCTCAGTGGCGGCGATATCGCCTTCGACATGAGCAGCGATGACGATGACAGCTATGCTCCCGAGGCTTATCTCACCAGCGCCGGCGCCGGACCTGCGGCCGAACTCGAAGCCGATGACACTCAATCACAGCAGCTCGAAACCATGTCGCAGTCGCTGGCCACGCTCGATGACCGCAGCCGCGATATTATTCAGCAACGCTGGTTGAACGAAGACAAAACCACGCTGCACGATCTCGCCGACAAATATCAAATTTCGGCAGAACGTGTTCGCCAGCTGGAAAACAACGCTCTGAAAAAACTGCGAACTTCGTTCGCCGCCTGACCGATCCGTTTATCCTGCGCAGCACGGGTGAGTGTTGCGCAGGATAAACGCTGAGACTCAATCTGTGGCCTTGCGAGTGACCTGGATATGATATTTTTTCAGGCGATGCCAGAGACTGCGCTCGCTGATTTTAAGCAGCCTTGCCGCATTCGCCTGTACCCCGTTGCTTTGTTCCAGCGCCTGTAAAATCAATTTTTTCTCGCTTTCCTGTAACCATTCATCCATCCCGTTCGCACCCAGTCCAGCTTCTGAAGTATCCACCGGCAAGACGGTTAACTGCTGTTGCAAAATTCTGTCGGGTAGATCGTCCTGCTGAACTACCTCGGCATTACAGGTCAGCAGCGAACGTTCGATAGCATTGCGCAGCTCGCGCACATTGCCCGGCCACGGATAATTCGCCATCGCGCCCATGGCCTGTTCTGAAATGCTGACCACGGGTTTGCCCATCTCGACGCGGAACTCCTGTAAAAAGGCGTTGGCCAGCAAGGGGATATCCTCGGCACGGGCACGCAGCGACGGCACATGAATGTTATACACGTCGAGGCGATAGAGCAGGTCTTCGCGAAACTGATTTTGTCTCACCAGTTCGTGCAGATCTCGATTGGTCGCGGTGATAATGCGCACATCGACGCGACGTATGGCATCGCTGCCCACCGGCGAGAACTCGCGTTCCTGCAACACGCGCAGCAGCTTGGCCTGTAGCTCCAGTTCCAGATCACCGATCTCGTCCAGAAACAGGGTGCCGTGATTGGCCTGTTCGAGACGACCAAGACGATTTTGCAAAGCGCCCGTAAATGCGCCTTTGACATAACCGAACAACTCGCTTTCCATCAGATCGCGCGGAATTGCTGAACAGTTGATCGCTACCCAGGGATGATCGGCACGTGGCCCCTGTTCGTGTATAGTGCGCGCCACCGCTTCCTTGCCAGTGCCGCTCTCGCCGGTGATCAGCACATTGGTTTTAAACGGCGCCACCTGAGTGATCTGAGCGCGCAGTGTCTGCATCGCCGCGCCTTTACCAAGCAGGCGATTCTTGCCACGTTCGCTCATGGCGAAAGCCTGCCACTGCTGATTTTCCAGCATCAGATCACGATAACGTAGTGCGTTTTCGACCGAGAACTGCAATTCTTCCGGCTCGAACGGTTTGGTCAGATAATTACTCGCACCCGCCTGGATACATTCGATCGCCGAGCGAATCGAACCAAACGCGGTCACCACGATCACCGGGACATCCGGACGCAGTTGCCGGCTGTGGCGAATAAACTCATCGCCGCTCATGCCCGGCATTTTCAGGTCGGAAAGAATGACATCAAGATCAGGATCATGAATCAGCTTCAACGCAGCTTCGGCACGGTCGGCGGTTAGCACGCGGTAGCCCGCATCTTTTAATGCCAGCTCCATCACCATGAGCATGTTGCGCTCATCGTCGACTATCAGCACGCTACGAGTCATGAAGTTTTTTCCCCAATCAATGTGTCCTGGTCGGCCAATGGCAACCGCATCGCAAAACGCGCTCCCTGCCAGTCTCCGGGTACCAGTTCGAGCTGTCCGCCGCTGGCTTCCACCAGCGTGCTGGCGATGGTCAGGCCGAGACCGCTGCCGTGGTCTTTGCTGGTGTAAAAGGGTTCAAACAATCGCGGCATGTGTTCAATCGGAATTCCCGGACCGCTGTCGTGCACATAGACTTCGATTATACCGGCATGAAGCCGACTGCCGACTTCCAGCTGACCCGCATTATTCGCCATCGCTTCGAGCGCGTTGCGCAGCAAGTTTAACCACGCCTGACGCAGTAGTTCAGCATCCACGCTAACCTGCTCGCGGCCATGATGGTAGTTTCGCAGCAGCCGAATGTCTTCGCGACCGGCCAGCATCACCTGCAGCGCCTGTTCCAGCGGCTGCGCCGGATCCATGCGCTGAAATTGTGGGCGGCGATGTCGCGCCAGTTGCTGAAAATCATTGAGCAAATGATTCAGACGCTGGCTTTCTTCGTGGATCACACGACACAGTTCGGTACATCGCGCAGTATCGCTCGCCGTATCCAGTAGCTTTGAGGCAGTGCTGATAATCCCTATCGGGTTGCGTATTTCGTGAGCCATGGCCAGCGACAGCTCACCCAGAGCACTGAGTTTATCGCGTTGAAATTCACGCTGCTGCTCATCGCGCGCTTTGCGCAGGCTATCCGCCATGGCGTTAAAGGCGCTCGCCAGCTCACCCAGCTCATCGCGGGAATGAATCGGAATTTCGGCGCGAAAATCCTGCGCCGCCAGTCGCATGACTCCAGCGTGCAAATACTCAACCGGTCGCACCACCACACGACTCAGGACCAGACCCACGCCCAGCGCCAGCACCAGACCAAGTAGCATAATGACCAGATTGAGCGCGGTTTCATCCGCCAGAATTTCTATAAAACGCGTGCGTTCGTGGCCGCTAAACCAGACCGCCTCGACTCTGCCACTGGCATCGATCACTGGCGTGTACAGTCCCCAGTAACGGCCTTCTTCGGCCACCGGACTGTAATACGACTGTTTGTTCTGCAGCTGTGCGAATGCCTGCGCCGGCAGGCGCAGCTTTAACGGCCTGCCTTCTTCGGAAAATGCTTTGGCAAAATCGCCGTTATCTGGATAAAACAAACGCGTTTTTAAGCCACTCAGATGGCTCACGCGACTGAGTAAGTCCTTGTCAAACAGCGTGCCCAGTACCAGACGATAATGCTTGTCACCCGCAGTCGGGATCCGGCTTATGGTAATCGCCGCCAGTAGATTCTGTTTTCCCAGATTAACTTTCACCACCGCTGTGTCCTGTCCCGGTGCCCAGGACGTGGCCAGGCTAAGCGGACGCGAAGAATACAGCAGTTTGCCATCAGGGTCGTACACCTGCACCAGACTGATCCCGAGTTCTCGCGCCAGTGGCTGTAAATTTGCCGGTACCGGACTTCTGCCCGGGTAAACCACAAAATCCCCGCGTCTCATTTCACTAACAATATCGGCAAATAGACGTGCGTTTTTGTGCAGATCAGAGAGCGCATTTTCGTCCAGCTGCGCAGACTCGCGCAGCCAGTGTTCGATCGAGGCATCCATCCGGGTCGAAATCCAGCGCGCCGACAAAGTGCCGGTGATGAACATCGGCAATAAAATAATCAGCACTATAACCAGTAGCACTTTGCGCTGCAGTTGATTTAGATGAAGCCCGGCAAACACCTACATATCCTGTAGCTGACTACATTTTTTGATGGATGGCATCCGCCTGCAACCCCGATTAAATATCGCCATGAATTCCTATCTTATTGATAAATATGAAAATAATACGCCCGTCTAAAACTGGCCTGTTAATTGCAGTTACACAGACAGAACAATTGATTTACCCACTTAACCCGAGAGGACCTATGCCGCAAGCTGCCAACCATAGCCATAAATTACCACAGATGAATGTTATGCATAATCTACCACCCAATAACCTTGGCCGTCGTAGCCTTTGGCTTGCCGGCATCGCTCTGGTGATGGCTATTGCCACCGCCAGCGCACTGGTGTCCGCGCAAAGACCCCATGATGAAATCAGCTGGTTGAGCAGTCTCGCCACGGCCGGTGACAACGGTGCCCAGCTCGAAATTGGACTCGCCTATCGAGATGGCCGCTACGGGTTAAACCCCGATGCCAGCACAGCACTGTACTGGCTGAAGCGCTCGGCAGACAACGGCAACGCTTACGCTGAAGCCAGTGTTGGCGATATGTACGCAGCCGGCACTGGTGTCAGCAAAGACCCTGCGGTTGCGATGCGCTGGTGGCAACAGGCCAGTGCCGATGGCAACCACGAAGCGCGCCTGCATCTGGCCGAAGCCCTGATTAAAGCCGGTGACACCCGCCAGGCTGAATCAATTCTGAAAAAATCTCTCTAACCCGTTATCACCGAGGTAAACATTAGTATGGCAGTACCCTTTTTTGATATAGGCTCCTATCTCGTCAGCATGGCATTGATCGGTGGCTACCACCTGTTTCTGCGCATGCGGATACGCCGCGATCCCAGCTACACCATTCAGTCCATCAATAACACTGCGCGCAGTGCCTGGGTGGAAAATATGATGACAGATAAAGGCAATGGAATCCTGGCAGTGCAGACCCTGCGTAATTCAACCATGGCCGCCACCTTTCTGGCATCGACCGCCATATTGATGAGTATGGGTGTGCTCAACTTGATGGAAAAAAGTAATGAGAAGACAGACTTTTTAAGCTCATTACACGAGAATCTTTTGTCGGATGGCAATTTTCAAAATGAAAAACTGCTGATCCTGCTAATCACTTTCATCTGGACTTTCTTCAGCTTTTCGATGGCGGTACGGATGTACAACCATGTTGGGTATTTAATTAATTCCAGCAACAGTAATTTGCAGTTTTCGCCGTCTACCCGTTATGTCAGCCAGTTACTGAACCGCAGCGGCACTTATTATAGTTACGGCATGCGCGCCTACTATATCTCCGTACCGATGATTTTTTCCTTATACGACCCCTATTTCATGGCGGTCGCCAGCGTCGGCCTGATTATGTTGCTGTATAATATCGATCGTGCACCACAGGATGAAATGAAACGCCGGTTTGGTATTCTGAGAACCATCAGCGGTCGGGTTCAAACCGACGCCGCCGCTAAATGATGCGTGTGGTTTATCTCTGAAGATAAAAAAGCGGGCTCAGGCTCGCTTTTTTATTACCGCCGAAACCAGTTCAGCTATTCACGCGACACCTGCGCGCGGCCATCAACGCCCGGTTTTAAAATCAACCCTGACCTGCCCCGCTTCCATCGGCGATTTTTCTTCAACACTTTTCCAGGCATGACCGTAGATAATCTCGTAACTCGCCGGCAGTCGCCCGGCTTCACGACAGGATTCGTAGGCATCGCGTAAACGTTGCAACGAACTTGCTGTGAGCAGACCCCGACGATGACCGCTGGCAGTGACATTGGCACCGATGGCGCGTAAGTCCGCCAGCAGGCCATCGACTTTTTCATATTGCACCCGAATTACTTCGGCTTCCATCACCGGATCGGCAAAGCGAGCACGCACCAGAGCATCACCAATATCGTGCATATCGATAAACTGATTCACGTGTACCGCCGCATCCACCTGTTGCCAGCTGGCACGCAATTCTTTGAGGGTGTCGGGGCCGAAACTGGTGAACATCAACAGGCCACCGGGCTTGAGTACCCGCATAAAATTTTGCAGTGCCGCATCGGGATCATTACACCACTGCATACTGAGACTGGAAAATACCAGATCAAAACTGTTATCAGCGAACGGCAGGGCTTCAATATCAGCGCACACCTGCACGCTGGGCCGAAACCAGCTGGCGCGTTTTGCTGCCTGCTGCAGCATTTGTTCGGAAATATCCAGCGCGACAAGATCTGCCCGGCGATACATTTTTTGCAGCGGTCGAATTGCTTCACCAGTGCCAGTGCCGGCGTCAAGAATTCTGCGCGGATCCAGTTTTACGCATTGCAGGCGTTCCAGCAAACGCTGACAGACTTCGTGCTGCAGCACAGCAGCAGCATCATAGGTGCTTGCGGCGCGATCAAAGGCGCGGCGTACCCGCTGGCGTGCGATATATTGTGTGATTTGTTTAGCCATTAATAAATTTCATGCAGCGGCGAGATCGACTAGTTTGCTGCGCGCATTCTACCGGCAAACTCGACCAGCGCCCGACGAAAGTTTTCCGGATGCGACAAAAATGGCGCATGCCCGGCAGTGGCTTCAATATTAATTTCAATCGCAGGATTTATGTCTGGCAAATTTTCTGCAAGTGAAACGGGCACCAGCGTATCGCGCGCGCCCAGCAGCCAGCACAGGGGGCAGTCGAGTTGCGCCAGCTCGGCGCGCAAATCTGATTGCTGCAAAATATTCAGCCCCATCTGCAAAGCCTGCGAACTCGCCCGGCCGCGGGCGTGCATCATGCGCTCCAGTTCGCGCACCCTTTTCAGTGCGCGCCTGTCGCCCAGCATCTGCAGCGCAAGAAAACGCCGTAAGGTAGCATCGATATCATGGTGCAAGGCCGTGGAAAATTCCTCGAACACGCTGGCGGCCACCGCTGTCGTCCAGTCTGGGCGCTGCACAAAACAGGGATTGCTCGCCACCATGAACAGGCCGGCGACGCGTTCGGGATAATGCTGTGCCAGCCGCAGCGTGACCAGCCCCCCCAGTGACCAGCCGACCCAGATCGCGGGCCGCGAACTGACCGCGGCCAGTTGTTGCGCCTGGGCGTCGAGGTCACTGGCAGCGAGTCCTGACATACTGCCATGCCCGGGCAAGTCAACACAGGCGACATCCAGCCACTCAGGCAGGCCAGCGATCAGAGACTGCCAGACCGCGCTGTTCAGTGCCCAGCCGTGGACAAAGACACAGCTGGTTTTTTGTTTTAGTGCTCTGGGCATTTGCGCAGCAGCTGTTGTATGCTGGCGACCTGTTCCATTCGCGCCGGGAAATTTTGTTTACACATGGCTTTCGACCCTGTCATCCTGTTCTATTTACTCGGCGCTTATCTCATCGGCTCGATCTCAACCGCAATTATCACCTGCAAATTAATGCAGCTACCGGATCCGCGCAGCGTCGGCTCGAACAACCCCGGTGCCACCAATGTCTTGCGCCACGGCGGTAAAAAAGCTGCCATTATTACCTTATTCGGTGACATGTTAAAAGGTTTGCTCCCGGTCGTGGTCGCAAGTCAGCTCACGGCGCAACCAGAATATCTTGCACTCACCGGTCTTGGTGCTTTTCTTGGCCATATATTTCCGGTGTATTATGGCTTTAAGGGCGGCAAGGGCGTGGCGACATTTTACGGTGCCCTGCTTGGCTTTCACTGGCTGGCCGGGATTGCCGCTCTGCTGGTCTGGCTGTTCGCCGCCGCGATTACACGCTACTCATCTTTGTCGGCATTACTCTCGGCGGCCAGCGCGCCAGTCCTGCTGTATCTGTTCACCGTGCAGCCTGTAATACTTTTAAGTGCCACACTGATGGTGCTGCTGCTGTACTGGCGACATCGCAGCAATATCCAGAATCTGGTTCGCGGCCAGGAAAACAAAATTGGTCAGAAAAAAACTGGGGTCTGAGCCTAATGGCACTTAACTTAAGCGTAATTAAGGCCTGGGAGTCGTCATTCCGTATATGTTTTGGTCGGAATCCATTGGTTTAAACAGGTAGATTCCCGTCAAAAACGCGCGGGAATGACGATGGATTTTAGTACTATGCGCTTAAGCTAAGTGGCATTCAGGCCCGAGCCGGTCATCCGCCAACAACGCGAAAGGCAAACCATGCGGTGATTATTTGCCTGGCTGGCGGACTATTTTTCGACTTGCTCAGGCGCGCGTAAATCTTCCATCGACCAGCGCGCACGCGCCGCAATCTGCAAGGGCTGGGTCTCACCCGCAAGCAAACGCAAACAGCCGACGTGCGCGATCATGGCACCGTTATCGGTACAAAATTCGATGCGCGGATAAAACAGTTCCGCATCATGGCGCTGTACCATGACTGCTAATTGTTCGCGTAAATGTAAGTTGGCACCAACGCCGCCAGCGATCACCAGCCGCTGAGCTTCGGCTTCGCGCAAGGCACGTTCGCTCTTGATCACCAGGGTATCAACCACCGCATCTTCAAACGCGCGGGCAACATCGGCGAGCTGCTGCTGGTAATCAGACGCGCTCGTATCCAGATTTTGTAACGTAGTCAGAGCAAAGGTCTTCAAACCGCTGAAGCTAAAATCCAGCCCCGGTCTATCGGTCATCGGTCGTGGAAAACGCCAGACTTCGCGGCGCCCCTGCTCGGCCAGCTTTGCCAGCGCCGGGCCACCGGGATAACCCAGCCCCATGATTTTGGCGGTTTTATCAAAGGCTTCGCCAGCGGCATCGTCCAGACTCTGACCCATGAGCCGATACTCGCCGACGCCAGTGACTTCGGCGAGCAGGGTGTGGCCACCCGAGACCAGCAGGGCGATAAATGGAAACGCCGGTGGCCGGTGTTCCAGCATCGGCGCCAGCAAATGCCCCTCCATGTGGTGCACTTCCAGCGCCGGAATGCCCAGCGACCAGGCCAGCGCCCGGCCCAGCGCCGCGCCCGACATCAACGCCCCAATCAGCCCCGGCCCGGCAGTGTAAGCAATGCCGTCGAGCTGCTGCAGCCTGAGTCCAGTCTCGGCCAGCAACTGCTGGATCAGCGGACTTAAATAGCGAATATGGTCGCGCGAAGCCAGCTCCGGCACCACCCCGCCGTACTCGGCGTGGAGCTCGACCTGGCTGTGCAGAACATGGCCAATGAGGCCACGAGCGCTATCATACAGCGCGATGCCGGTCTCATCGCAGGAGGTTTCAATGCCGAGAACTATCATTTGCTAAAGATTTCTATACCCCGGTGTCAAAAATGCCAACTTCGGGTTTTGGCTTTTATAAAGAATGCGATATACTACGTCGTTTCCCGCAGTCGTATGCGGATTTTTTGTGCCTTTGTTTTGGCCTCAACATCCTGATATCGACCCTTGCCCTGATATCGGCATCGGCTGGCTGCGACTCGAATATTACACTGGACTGGTTATTTACCTGGAATTGAATTTATATGCCTGCTGTCAAGATTAAAGAAAACGAGCCATTTGACGTTGCTCTGCGCCGCTTCAAGCGTTCCTGTGAAAAAGCTGGCGTGCTGACTGAAGTTCGTCGCCGTGAAGCGTATGAAAAGCCCACCACCGAACGTAAGCGCAAAGCTGCTGCTGCGGTTAAACGTCACCTGAAAAAGCTGTCGAAAGATCGTGGCCGTTTCGCGCGCTCTCCTCACCAGAACCGACGTTAATCTTCTGCCATGAGTAGCGCCCTGAAGACTCAGTTGCAGGACGCCATGAAAGCGGCGATGAAAGCGGGTGACAAACCCCGGCTTGGCGTCGTGCGGCTGATGTTGGCGGCTATCAAGCAGATCGAAGTCGATGAACGCATCGAACTCGATGATACCCGCGTCACCACCATTCTCGACAAAATGCTGAAACAGCGCCGCGAATCCATCAGCCAGTACGACGCTGCCGGTCGCGATGACCTGAGCACGCAGGAACATTTCGAAATCGAAGTCATCCAGACTTTTTTGCCACAGGCGCTGAGCGAGATTGAAATCGACGCGATTATCGCTGCCGCAATCAGCAGCACCGGTGCAGCCACAATCAAGGACATGGGCAAGGTCATGGGCCTGGTTCGTCCCCAGGTCGTCGGTCGCGGCGACATGGGCGAGATCAGTAACCGCATCAAGGCTCGCCTCAATGCAGGCTAAAATGTCTGCGCCACCAGCCCTGAAAAACGACCGTCTGATCCGTGCCCTGCTACGCCAGCCGGTAGATCAGACCCCGATCTGGATCATGCGTCAGGCCGGACGCTATCTCCCCGAATACCGCGCTGTGCGCGAACAGGCCGGCGACTTTATGACGCTGTGCAGCACCCCGGATCTGGCCTGCGAAGTCACTCTGCAACCACTGCGCCGGTTCGGACTCGACGCCGCGATTCTATTTTCCGATATTCTTACCATCCCCGACGCCATGGGTCTGGGTTTATATTTTGCCGAAGGCGAAGGCCCAAAATTTAAAACCCGATTAGAAAGTGCGGCCGATATCGCAAAGTTGCGCGCGCCTGATCCCGAAGACGATCTCGGCTATGTAATGGACGCGGTGCGCCTGATTCGTCAGGAACTGAAAGGCGAAGTCCCGCTGATCGGCTTCGCCGGCAGCCCCTGGACCCTGGCCACCTACATGATCGAGGGCGGTGGCAGCAAAACCTTTGCCAGAGCCAAGGCTCTGCTGTTCGAGGACCCGACCGCCGCACACCATCTGATGCATGTGCTCGCCGACTCGGTGGCAGCCTATCTCAACGCCCAGATCGAGGCCGGCGCGCAGGCGGTGATGGTGTTCGATAGCTGGGGCGGCGCACTGAGCAGCGCACACTATAAAGAATATTCGCTGGCAGCAATGCAGCGCATCGTCGATCAGTTAATCCGGGAAAAAGACGGCGTCAAAATTCCAGTCACCCTGTTCACCAAGGGTGGCGGTCTCTGGCTGGAAGCTATCGCCGCCACCGGCTGCGATGCGGTTGGTCTCGACTGGACCATAGAAATAGCCGAAGCACGGCGCCGGATTGGCAACAAAGTGGCCTTGCAGGGCAATATGGATCCGGCGGTGATGGCCGCTTCGAGCAGCACGGTATGCCACGAGGCCGAGCGCATCTTAAACTCATTCGGCCACGGCAATGGTCACGTGTTCAATCTCGGTCACGGCATCACCCCCGACATCGATCCCGATAAGGTCGATGCTCTGGTCAGGCAGGTGCACCAGCACAGCCGCCAGTTCCACGACTAGCTCAATCACGCTTCACCGCATAACCCTAGAATAATTGCTCGGGCAGAGGTGCTTCGCCACCTCCTGGCGCGCTGCTTTCAGGTCGCGCTGTTCCCGGCTGCGGCGCGTTTTCCGTTCTGAAAATCTCGAACATGGTGTCCGTATCAGTGTCGGTGGCAGCTTCACCAGTGTCAGCATTGATCTTGACATTGACCAGACCATCGGGTCGTGGCAGAGGTTTTTCCGGCACGCCAGCCAGTGCAACACGCATATAATCGATCCAGATTGGCAGCGCCGCGCGCGATCCGGTCTCGCGATTACCCAGCGGCTGGATTTGATCGAACCCCACCCAGGCGACCGCAACCAGATCCTGATTAAAGCCACTAAACCAGGCATCACGTTGATCATTGGTGGTGCCGGTTTTGCCGGCAAGATCATGACGACCGAGCTGCATGGCGCGCACCCCGGTGCCACGACGGATGACTTCCTGGAGCATCGAATTCATCAGATAGGTCAGTCGTGGTTCCAGCGTTTGCTCGGCCTGTTTCGGCAATTTACCCAGGGTATCTTCTTCATCAACCACTCCCGGCCCGGTATCGTGGTGTTGCGCGAGCACACAGGCAGTACAGGCCACCGCCGGGTCAGCCTCGAACAGGAGCGTGCCATCGGCATCCTCGATGCGCTGGATAAAATACGGTCTGGTCAGATAGCCACCGTTGGCGAGTACCGAATAGGCACGCGCCAGTTCCACCGGACTGAGCTCACAGCTGCCGAGCGCCAACGAAAGATCGTGCGGCAGTTTATTTTCTTCGAGACCAAAGTTTTTCGCAAAATTCACTGCGTGTGAAATACCGACCGAGCGTAGCAGACGAATCGAGACCAGGTTTCTGGATTTTACCAGCGCCTCGCGCAGCCGTGTCGGGCCATAAAACTTGCCGCTATAGTTTTCTGGTCGCCATGAGGCTTCCAGTGCAGCATCTTCGAACACCACTGGCGCATCATTGATGAGGCTCGCCGGGGTATAGCCTTTGGCCAGCGCCGACGAATAAATCACTGGCTTGAAACTGGAGCCTGCCTGCCGCCTAGCCTGAATCGCACGATTGAACTTGCTGTGGCTAAAATCAAAGCCGCCGGTGAGCGCACGGATGGCACCATCATTGGGCGCCAGTGACACCAGCGCACCCTGCACTTCGGGAATTTGCCCAAGATACCATGCCTGCTGCTTATCCTGAGCGACCCAGATGACATCCCCCGGCCTGAGTATTGCCGCGACGCTCGTGGGGGTCGGCCCTTTTCGGTTCAGGCTGAGATACGGCGAAGCCCATTCCATTCCGGACCAGTCGAGCCGGATCGGCTCACCCGTTTTCAGCAGCAGGTCGGCGTAGCCAGCCGGTGGCTGCAACGCCGTTTTGGCATCGGTTTCAGTTTCTGCCGGTTCGACTTTCTCGTGAATCGCAGTCACCAGCGCTGGCTGGAAACGACCATAATCGCTGTCATTTTTTAGCACCCGCGCCAGACCCAGACCCGCATCTTCGGCAGTATTATCGTTCGCCACCTCTTCGAAGTCAGGCTCGGTGTTGATCATCTCAGCTGCACTCTGAGGCACAACACCCGCCCCCTGAGCGCCCGCACCACTGGCACGGGCAGCAAGCGCCTGCTGCTCAGCTGCGAGATCAACATGGCGTATTACCCCGCGGTAACCATGGCGTTGATCGTAGGCGACCAGCCCATCCCAGATACTGTCGTTGGCTGCCTGCTGCAATTTCTTATCAATCGTGGTGTACACCCGCAAACCGCGATTATAGGATTCGTCGCCAAACTGACTGATAATTTCGGCGCGTACCATCTCATTGATATAGGGTGCCTGCACTTCGATATGGTTGGCGTGGCGTTCTGCCGTCACCGGCTCTACGCTGGTGCTGGCATAAGCCGCATCGGAAATAAAATCCAGACTACGCATACGCGACAGCACGTAATTTCGTCGGATCAGCGCACGCTGAGGATTGACCACCGGATTGTAGGTCGACGGCGCTTTCGGCAGGCCGGCAATCATCGCGACCTGAGCCAGACTGAGCTGAGCCAGACTTTTGCCATAATACACCTGCGCTGCGGCAGCAACTCCATAGGCACGATTGCCAAGATAAATCTTGTTGAGATAGAGCTCGAGAATTTTTTCTTTGCTCAGTTCACGCTCAATTTTCAACGCCAGAAAAATCTCGTTGAGCTTGCGCAAGTAGGTTTTTTCGCTACTCAGATAAAAATTGCGCGCCAGCTGCATGGTAATCGTACTGCCGCCCTGACCGCGTTCTCCGGTTTTGAGCAGGTTCAGCACAGCACGCAATATACCCTGATAGTCCACCCCTGGGTGTTCAAAAAAACGGTCATCTTCAGCCGCTAAAAAAGCCTGCCGCATCAGCAGCGGTATTTCGTCCAGTGCTTTTGGTGAACGCCGTTTCTCGCCAAATTCACCCAACAATGAGCCATCACTGCTATATATACGCAGTGGCACCTGAAGACGCACATCACTGAGTCCTTCTATCGACGGCAGGCGGGGTTCCAGAAATAAATACAGCGCACCCAGCCCAAAGCTGAGGAGTATGGCGGATACCAGGGTTAGAACGAGCAGAATTTTTGATACTTTGGAGAGCTTCACGAGTTCCGGCCGAGGACTGACAGTTGAAGGTGTGGAAGTATAGTCTTTCGCATCTAATTAAGCGATACGCAAGCCATATTAGCTAGTAATTTTGAGAAGTTGCGTCTATCATTTAATGAAAAAAAATATATATATCCTATAACTATCTTAATTATAAATGGATTAGGGGAGTAAAGTGTTCTTGCTGAACCGCAAAAAACCCGCAATTCTGGGCCTGGATATCAGTTCAACCTCGGTCAAACTGCTGGAACTGGCACAGGACGGTGACAATTATCGAGTCCAGAGTCTGGTGATAGAACCGCTCCCGGACAACGCTGTCGCCGAAAAAAATATCCAAGACGTTGAAGCTGTTGGCGAAACCATACAAAAAGCAGTAAAACGCTCGGGCACCAAGATCAAACAGGCGGCGGTCGCGGTCGCAGGTTCTGCAGTCATCACCAAGATCATCACCATGCCCGCTTCGCTCAGTGAGTCGGAGCTGGAAGATCAGATCCAGATCGAGGCCGACCAGTACATTCCCTATCCGCTGGAAGAGATTAACCTTGATTTTGAAGTCATGGGGCCGACGAAAAACAACGCCGAAACTGTCGACGTGTTACTCGCCGCCTCGCGCAGTGAAAATATTGAACTTAGAGCCGACGCCCTGTCACTCGGCGGTCTGGTACCTAAAATTGTCGACGTCGAAGCTTACACTGTCGAACATTCTTCAGCTTTGCTCACCAATGATGTCACCGACTGGGATGAAAACAAGATCATTGCCGTGATTGATATCGGCGCCACCATGACCAGTTTGAATGTGGTCGAGAACAACCAGCTGATTTATACCCGCGAGCAAAGCTTCGGCGGCAAACAGCTAACAGAAGAAATTATGCGCCGCTACGGCCTGGCCTATGAAGAAGCCGGTCGCCTGAAAAAAGAAGGCGGCCTGCCGGATAACTATATTCCCGAAGTGCTCGAACCTTTCAAGGAAACGATTGCGCAACAGGTGAGTCGTTTTCTGCAGTTTTTCTATACCGCGGGCCAGCACAACTCAGTGGATTTAATCGCACTCGCTGGTGGTTGTGCATCAATTCCTGGTATTGATGAGCTGGTCGAGTCACAGCTCGATACACCCACGGTCATTGCCAACCCATTCGCAAAAATGTCGCTATCGTCGAAGGTCAACCCGCAGGCGCTGAGCAAAGACGCCCCCTCGCTAATGATAGCCTGCGGTCTGGCGATGAGGAGCTTTGACTAATGGCAAGAATTAATCTGCTGCCGTGGCGCGAAGAACTACGCAAGGAACAAACCCGGCAATTTGCAACCCTGACAGGACTCTGCGCGATGATGACCGCTGCCGTGTTTCTGCTAATACACTTCAATATCTCGGGTGATATCCAGTACCAGAACTCGCGTAATCAGATTTTACAAAAAGAAATTGATCAACTGGATCTGGCGCTGAAAGAAATCAAGGATCTCGAAGATACCAAGGCACAACTGCTGGCGCGCATGGAAGTGATTCAATCCTTACAGCGCCAGCGTCCGCAAATCGTGCACCTGTTCGATGAGATCGTGCGCACTGTCCCTGAAGGAATTTACCTGACCGAGATCAAACAGGCTGGCAAAGACCTGACAATTCGTGGCGTCGCAGAATCAAATGGTCGAGTCTCAGCGTATATGAGAAATATCGACACCTCTGAATGGATGTCAACGCCAAAACTCAGCGTTATCGAAACCAAGAAGGGCACTATCAGGAGCAGTGATTTTGTGCTGACAACTTCGCAGGCCGCGCCCAAAGGCGAAAGCACCGAGGGGGATAACATTTAATGGATTTATCCAAACTTAATGAAATCGATCTCAATGATATTGATTTCAAAAAAATCGGCATGGCACCTGCGCCCGTCAGGATTGTGCTCATCGTACTGGTGTGTATAGCAGTTGCCATTGCTGCCTATTTTCTCGATACCACAAACCAGCTGGATACGTTGAAAAAGTCTCAGCAGGAAGAGCGGGTACTGCGTACCACCTTTAGCGAAAAGCAGGCAAAGGCCGCTAATCTTGACGCTTACAAACAGCAGCTCGAAGAAATGCGCACGTCTTTCGGTGCATTACTGCGTCAGCTGCCGAATAAAACCGAAATTGAAACATTATTGACTGATATTTCGCAAACGGGTATTTCCAGTGGGCTTGAAATTGAATATTTCAAACCCGAAGGCCTGATTCCAAAAGAGTTCTATGCCGAGTTCCCCATTAAATTGAAAGTGACTGGGCGCTATCATGAGTTTGCCGAATTCGTTAGTGGTGTCGCAGCTTTACCCCGTATCGTTACCCTGAAAAATATTAATATTGAACCCGCAGACAAGCAAAAAGGTGGCGTTGCTCTACAAATGGAACTCACTGCGGTGACATATCAGTATCTGGATGAATCGGAGTCGAGTAAATGATAAATTTTTTATTCGCCCGAAATCAACGCATACTAATCGCCTGCACACTCGCGATACTAGCTAGTGCCTGCAGTAAAGATACAAATGACCTTTACAGCTTCATCGAGGAAACCAAGTCAATGCACATGGGCAGTGTTAAGCCGATTCCTCAATTTGAGCCTTACAAAAACTTTAGCTACTCGGCTGGTGACTTGCGCGACCCCTTCGTTGCCAGTGTTGATTTGACTGAAAAATCAAACAACAACGCCAATGCTCTGCGCCCAGACCAGCGCCGCCCGAAACAGCCGCTGGAGATTTTCCCACTCGATACGCTTTCAATGGTGGGTATTCTGGAACAACAAAATAATCTATGGGGATTAATCAAAGATCCGCAAAATGTTGTACACCGGGTTCAAGTTGGCAATTACATAGGCCAGAATGAAGGCCGGATAACAGAAATCACTGACACTGACATACGTCTGGTAGAAATAATACCTGATGGAATTGGCGGCTACATAGAAAGAGATGCCTCAATTGCCATCGGAAATGAGTAACGCGTGGAGCGAGATATGAAAACTATAACAACTCAAAACAATGGCCGTACGCCAGCTTCGTATTTGAGGAAATTTATTGGCCTGATATTGTTATGCCTGACCAGTCAGCTTGCGATAGCGGCCAACACTATCGAGTCCATCGAATACAATTCGCTTCCAGGTAACCGTCTACAAATCATACTGAATATGTCAGAGCAGGCTATCAAGCCACTGAGCTTCACTATTGACGACCCGGCGCGTATCGCTTTCGATTTTCCTGACACCGCCAGCAAACTGCCTAAGCGTGCCCAGACTATCGGGATCGGCATTGCCCAGTCAGTGACAGCGATCACCGCGAAAAACAAAACCCGGGTGATTCTAAATCTGACAGAAGTTGTGCCCTACCAGATTACTACTGAAGGTAACAATGTCATTGTGACGCTGGACAGCGAAGCATCGGGCACGGGTTTCAATCAAGTAACCAATAGCGCGACACCCGATAGCGCACCGCGTTTCTCAGACAAGCTTCGCGGTGTAGACAATATCGATTTCCGTCGCGGCAGCAATGGTGAAGGCCGCGTTATCGTGACACTCACTGATACCAATATCCCGATGGATATCTCGGAAGAATTCGGTAAAGTCGTGGTTAAATTTATCGGTGCGAAACTCCCCGATAAACTACGCCAGTCTCTCGATGTACTCGATTTTGCGACTCCGGTCAAAACCGTCAGCAGCTTTGAGCGCAACGGCAATGTGCGTATTGAGATTGATCCAGTCAGCGGCGATTTTGAACATGTTGCCTACCAGGCCAATAACATCTTCACTATTGAATTAAAACCCATCAGCAAAGATGAACTGGATGAACAAAAACAGGCGAAGTTTGGCTACACTGGCGAACGTCTGTCACTGAACTTCCAGGATATCCCGGTACGTGCTGTATTGCAGTTAATCGCCGACTTTACCGGGCTCAATGTAGTCGTGAGTGATTCTGTGGACGGCAACCTGACCTTACGGCTGAAGAACGTGCCCTGGGATCAGGCACTGGATATTATTCTCAAGGCAAAAGGCCTGTCGAAACGCGAGTCCGGCAATGTCATGCTGGTGGCACCCAGTGAAGAGATTGCGGCGCAGGAAAAAATTGACCTCGAAGCCGCGCAGGCGGTGACTGAACTGGCTCCATTGCGCAGCGCCTTTTTCACGATTAATTTCGCCAAAGTCAAAGAGCTTGAGCCGTTATTCAAATCTGGCGGCGGTGAAAGTAGCGACTCAGGTGGCGCCAGCAGCACATCTCTGCTCTCACCACGTGGCAGTGTCATTATCGATGAACGCACCAACACCCTGATCGTTAAAGATACCGAAGAAGTTATCGGTGAAGTTAGGCGTCTCCTGACCAGGCTCGATGTCCCCATTCGCCAGGTGATGATCTCATCGCGCATTGTGATTGCCAATGACGACTTTTCCAAAGAGCTAGGCTCACGTTTTGGTGTCACCCGGGTTGACTCCAGCAGCGCGACTAACGGTTATGTCACCTCCGGTGGTGTCAGCACCACCGGAACCACCGCAAGTGCCTTTGCCAATGGCGGCACCGCGACTCTCTCTAATGTTCCGTTTACGACGGACCGGCTTAATGTCAATCTGCCCACCGCAGGTACAGCCGCCGGTAGCATTGCCTTTGCCGTACTTAATGGTGGCAATCTGGTAGATCTGGAAATCTCGGCACTGCAGGCGGAAAACAAGGGTGAAATCATTTCCAGCCCACGTGTCGTGACATCAGATCGTCACGAAGCTTTCATCGAGCAGGGTGTCGAAATTCCTTATCTCTCAGCCTCGTCCAGCGGTGCTACCCAGGTACAGTTCAAAAAAGCTGTGCTCAGCATCACAGTGACACCGCATATCACTCCGGACGACAAGATCATCATGGATCTCTCGGTGAAAAAAGACGCTGTTGGTGAAGTGTTCTCGGGCATCCCCAGCATCGATACCCGTGAAGTCGGCACCCAGGTGCTGGTGAACAACGCTGATACCATTGTCCTTGGTGGCATCTACGAGCAGGTGACGCGCAACGAAGTTGACAAGGTGCCATTCCTGGGCGATCTGCCGCTGATCGGCTATTTCTTTAAACGTTCTCTCGAGGCAGATGAAAAAGCCGAGCTGCTGATTTTCGTGACACCGAAAATTCTCAAGGAATCACTCTCGCTCTAGATCAGAAACAGACACCTAAACCAGCCCCGCTCTGACCCGGTCACGGCGGGGCTTTGTTTTGAGTGACAAATATTTGCGTCATACCAGCACAATCGTTAGTCTTGCCCGGCCATGAGCAGACACAATATTTTCCTGATTGGCCCCATGGGGGCCGGTAAAACCACCATCGGGCGCCAGCTGGCGCGCAAGCTGGGCATGGAGTTTCTCGACAGCGATCGCGTGATCGAACAACGCACCGGCGCGGATATTCCGCTGATTTTCGAAAAAGAAGGTGAAGACGGTTTCCGCAAGCGCGAACAGGCGGTGATCGAGGATCTCAGTCAACAGCAAAATCTGGTACTGGCCACCGGCGGCGGTGCCGTGCTCAGCGCAGACAACCGTAAAGCCCTGACCGATCGCGGCATCGTGATTTACCTGCACAGCAGTCTCCGGGCATTGGTCGCGCGCACCAGCAGGGATCGCAACCGCCCACTGCTGCATGGCAAAGAACCTCCTCGTGAAATCCTCGCGCGCTTGCTGGAGCAGCGCCAGCCACTGTATCAGGACACCGCCCAAATCACGATCGATACCAGCAATACCTCGATACGCAACGTGATACAGGCTATTATTAGCCAGCTTAACCATCTGGATAAAACCGGGTCTAAGTCCTGATTCTGACCTCTAATTCTGCGACAAGATTTGCATGAAACAACTCACTGTTGATCTCGACGAGCGTAGCTACCCGATTTACATAGGCGAGGCCCTGCTCGGCCAGAGCGCGCTGCTGCATAGCCATATTCCCGGCAAAACCGCGCTCATCGTCAGCAATGAAACTGTGGCGCCGCTGTATCTCAGCAAGGTCAGCGCCATGCTCAGCGGTGTTCGTCATCAAAGCGTGGTTCTGCCTGACGGCGAGGAATACAAAAACCTCGGCGTGCTCAACCAGATTTATGATGCCTGCCTCAGCCATCGCCTCGACCGCAACACCACCATTATCGCCCTCGGCGGTGGCGTCGTCGGTGACATGGCAGGCTTTGCCGCCGCCAGTTACCAGCGCGGCGTCAATCTAATCCAGATCCCCACCACCCTGCTGTCACAGGTCGATTCTTCGGTGGGTGGCAAAACCGGGGTCAATCATGCGCTGGGCAAAAACATGATCGGCGCGTTTTACCAGCCACGCGCAGTCATCGCCGACACCGACACTCTCAATACCCTGCCCGAACGCGAGCTCAGCGCCGGTCTCGCCGAGATCATCAAATACGGCCTGATCCGTGAACGCGGCTTTTTCGACTGGCTGGACGCGAATCTGGACGCCTTGCTGCGACGTGATCCGGTAGCGCTGGCACACGCTATCGAGGTCTCCTGCCAGACCAAAGCCGAAATCGTCGCCGCCGACGAGCGCGAAAGCGGTCAGCGCGCCCTGCTCAATCTCGGCCATACCTTTGGCCATGCCATCGAGAACGGCATGGGCTACGGTCAGTGGCTGCACGGTGAAGCGGTCGGTGCTGGCATCTGTATGGCAGCACGGATGTCACAGCAGCTGGGCTGGCTCGGTCAGGCCGATTGTGATGCCACCATCGCGCAGGTCGCGCGCGCCAGACTACCGATACACGCCCCCGCCGAAATCGACGTCGACCCGTTTATCGAACGCATGGCGGTGGATAAAAAAGTCATCGACGGTGTATTGCGTCTGGTATTAATGAAAGCTATCGGGGAAGCCGTGGTCAGCACTGACTACAGCGAAGCGCAATTACGCACCGCTATCGAGAGCAGTTATGCCTGAACTGACACCCGACTACCGCGGCCTGCTCCAGCCTTATGCCTGCAACCATCAGCAGTCGCGCGGCCGGCTGTATGACGAAGAACTACCGACCTATCGCAATCAATATCAGCGCGATCGTGATCGCATTATTCATTCAGCCGCATTTCGTCGCCTCGAATACAAAACCCAGGTGTTTGTGAACCACGAAGGCGATTTATTCCGCACCCGGTTAACGCATTCACTCGAAGTCGCACAGATTGCGCGCAGCATCGCGCGCGAACTCGGTCTGCACGAAGACCTTGCCGAAGCCATCGCGCTATCGCATGACCTTGGTCACACTCCGTTTGGTCACGCCGGGCAAACCGCACTCAATCATTGCATGCGCGAGCACGGCGGCTTTGAACATAATCTGCAATCGCTGCGCGTAGTCGACAAACTGGAGCAAAAATACGCCGACTTTGATGGCCTGAATTTAACTTTCGAAACCCGCGAAGGCATACTCAAACACTGCTCGATCATAAACGCAGAACGACTCGGCGATGTCGCGCAACGATTTATTGATAGAACCCAGACCAGTCTCGAAGCGCAATTGACCGATCTGTCTGACGAAACCGCATACACCAATCACGATGTCGACGACGGCTTGCGTTACGGTCTGATCAAAATCGAAGACCTGCTCAAGCTTGAGTTGTTTCGTTCACAATACGATACCGTGATGAAATGTTACCCTGGCCTCAGTGACCGTCGCATGATCCACGAAGTCATCCGCCGCATGATCAGCGCCATGGTGATTGATGTCATCGACACTTCGCGTGCCAATATTCAGGCCGCAAAGCTGAAATCACTCACTGACGTGTATAAACAACCGGCACCATTGATTAGTTTTAGCGCTGAAATGGACGAGATTAAACTCGAACTCAAACAGTTTTTGCGTAGAAACCTGTACCAGCATTATCGCGTGCACCGCATGACCACCAAGGCAGCTTCGATTATTGAATCTCTGTTCAATGCCTTCATGAACGATGCCCGGGTATTGCCTCCCGAAGCCTTACAGCACTGTGAACTGTTGCAGGCCAAAGGCGGTGACGATGGCCGCGCTCGCGGTGTCGCCGATTACATCGCCGGTATGACCGATCGTTATGCGATTGTCGAATACGAACGGATTTTCAATCCGCGGCAGCTGTCTTTCGTTAACCTGATTCCCTGATGCACTGTGAAAGGCCGCATCCCGCAAAATTTTATCGATGATCTGATTTCGCGCGCCGACATCGTCGACGTGATCAATGCCCGCGTACCATTAAAAAAGAAAGGCCGCGAATATTCGGCTTGCTGTCCGTTTCACAACGAAAAAACGCCTTCTTTCACCGTCAGCCAGAACAAACAGTTTTATCACTGCTTCGGTTGCCAAACAAGTGGCAACGTAATTAGTTTTTTGATGGCATATGAAAACATGGATTTCGTCGACGCCATCGAAGCGCTGGCGGCAGAATACAATGTCGATGTGCCCAGAGAAAATATTTCGCCGCAAGCGCTGGCGCAACACGACGAACGCGAAACCGTATACGATGCGCTGGCACAATGCGCACAACTGTTCCAGCAGGAATTAAAAACCACACCGCGCGCGATCGAATATTTAAAACAACGCGGCCTCACTGGTGAGATCGCAAAAACCTATCAAATGGGTTATGCCCCCGATGCCTGGGGTTTTATCGCCGACAAACTCGCCAGCAATCCCGGCACGCGCAAGGCACTACTCGACAGCGGCGTGCTAGTAGAAAAGTCGGCCGATAAAATCTACGACCGGTTTCGTGATCGCATCATGTTCCCGATCATCGACAAACGCGGCCGCGTCATCGGTTTTGGCGGCCGTATCCTCAACCAGGGTGAACCCAAATATCTAAACTCGCCCGAGAGCACGGTGTTTCATAAAGGTCTGGAGCTGTACGGGCTGTATGAAGCACGCAAGTCAGTACGCGATTTACAGCGCATCATCATTGTCGAAGGTTATATGGATGTAGTCGCACTGGCGCAACACGGTATTAGCTATGCCGTGGCGTCGCTGGGCACGGCGACCACGCGCGAACAGATCCAGACCAGCTTTCGCAGTGTGCGCGAAATTATCTTTTGCTACGACGGCGACAACGCCGGCTACAAAGCCGCCTGGCGCGCACTGGAAAATGCTTTGCCAATTTTGCGTGACGGCATGATCGCGCGGTTTTTATTTTTACCAACGGGCGAAGACCCCGACACCATGGTGCGCAAGGAAGGTCAAGAAAAATTTGAACAAAGGCTTGATGAAGCCATGCCTTTGTCCGACTTCTTTTTTCAGCATTTAACCAAAGGCATCGACACCAGCATTGCGGAAGGCAAGTCACGTCTCTCCGATCTGGCAAAACCTTTGCTTTCGAAAATGCCAGACAGCGTATTCCGGGATTTATTATTCGATCAGCTGGAAACGCAATATGGTATTTCTGCCAATAAAATGCACAACCTTACGACGGGTGTTGCAGAAGCCCCCGTACAAAAACCACCGTCAGTGAATCGCGGCCGCCAGATCAGCCTCAGCGGCACCCGCGACGCCGTCGCGCTGCTGCTACAGTATCCAGAGCTGGCCGATGCCCGTGAGATGAGTGACCAGTTTGCCGATGCCGAGTTACAGGGTCTGCCGCTACTGCACCGTCTATACACCATGATTAAATCAAATCCAGGCATCAGCAGCGCCGCTGTTATCGAGCGCTGGCGATCAGAAAAAGATTTTAATGTGATACAGAAGCTTCTACAGCACGTCGTCCATGGTATAGAAGAAGCCGAACCCCGGCGCGAAGTCTATTGCAGCTTTATTGACCATTTGGAGAAACGCTATCGCGATCATCGTTTTGAAATACTCCACAGCCGAAAAGCCGACGGCGAAAAACTCAGCGACGCCGAAGAGCTCGAATACCGCAGCCACCTCGGTGGCCATTAAACCATTCATTCCTTATGGTTGACATCAGTTGCCAGCAGCTCTATGCTCCTCTCCAGTTCAGCGCTCATTTGACTCAGATTGCAGGCGCTATATAAATCTGGCTAAAGCGAGTTGATGGTAACCAATACCTGAAACCCGAATCGCCACGCGAGTCGGGTTTTTTATTGCCCAGATCGCTTTTTTTGAACACATTAATCAGGTAGATACACAGGTAACCATTATGACCAAACACGTTTTTACATCTGAATCCGTTTCTGAAGGCCATCCCGACAAGGTTGCCGACCAGATTTCTGACGCCATCCTCGACGCCATTTTTAGCCAGGACAATAAAGCCCGCGTGGCCTGCGAAACCCTGGTCAATACCGGCATGGTCGTCATCTCCGGCGAAATCACCACCACGGCCTGGGTGGATATGCAGGATGTGGTTCGCCAGACAGTCAAAGAAATCGGTTACAACCATTCTGATATGGGGTTTGACTGGGAGTCCTGCGCGGTCATCACCTCCATCGACAAGCAATCGCCCGACATTGCTCAGGGTGTCGACGAAGATGAAAACCACGAACAGGGTGCCGGTGATCAGGGCCTGATGTTCGGCTATGCCAGCAACGAAACTTCAGTGCTGATGCCAGCACCCATCACTTATGCGCATCGCCTGGTGAAACGCCAGTCGGAAATGCGCAAGGATGGTACTCTGGAATGGCTGCGTCCCGATGCCAAAAGCCAGGTGACCTTTGTTTACGAAAACGGTCAGCCGGTGGCAATCGACGCCGTGGTGCTTTCGACCCAGCATGACCCGGGTATCGATAACAAAACCCTGCGCGAAGCGGTGATGGAAGAAATCATCAAACCGATATTACCCAAAGAATGGCTGAGCAGCGATACCAAATATTTCATCAACCCGACCGGCAAATTTGTTATCGGGGGCCCGGTGGGTGACTGCGGTCTTACCGGTCGTAAGATTATTGTCGATACCTACGGCGGCATGGCGCGTCATGGTGGCGGCGCATTCTCGGGCAAGGATCCGTCCAAGGTGGATCGTTCCGCCGCTTATGCCGGTCGTTACGTGGCGAAGAATATTGTTGCCGCCGGCCTGGCTGATAAGTGCGAAATTCAGGTCTCCTACGCCATCGGTGTTGCCGAACCGACTTCGATATCGGTGCAGACTTTTGGCACTGGCAAGATCGACGATGACCGTATTGTGGCTCTGGTGCGCGAATATTTTGATCTCAAGCCACGCGGGTTGATCGCGATGCTGGATCTGCTGCGACCGATTTATCACGCCACCGCAGCCTATGGGCATTTTGGTCGCGAAGAGCCCAACTTCACCTGGGAAAAAACCGACAGGGCCGACGCCCTGCGCGATGCTGCAGGACTTTGATCAATCTCTGACTAGCCTTGTCTGGCTAGTCAGAGACAAACCAGAAGGATGTGATTATTCTGGCGAAACAATATTTAAAACCAAAGGGATAAATAATGTCCGCAGATGAACACAGATAAACGCAAATAAACCCAGGTAACTATTCATTGGGCTTGATTGTAGGCTGAGAAAGACGACCTGGCTAAGATATTTAAAGATCCCGCCCCCCTTCGCATCGTCGTTATCTGCGTTTATCTGTGTTCATCTGCGGACATCAGTTTTTGGCTCACGAATATATTCGTTAGGATATCTCACCTCCAAACCTCGATTTTGATCGGGCTTTGGGGCATAATTCAGTTTCTGAGGAGCGCTGCAGCCCGCACGGGTCAGGCTCAGAAGATTACCGACACTCTGTCAATCGGCAGAGACTGGTCCTTAATCAACGGCGCTCATTTCTTAATCACTAGGAGATGAGCACATGAACGCTGTTGTCGATTCCAAATTTAGCGATTACAAAGTCGCTGACATTTCTCTGGCCGACTGGGGCCACAAAGAAATCCGTATTGCCGAAACCGAAATGCCCGGCCTGATGGCGCTGCGTGAAGAATACGGCACCACGCAACCGCTGCAGGGCGCACGCATCATGGGCAGCCTGCACATGACCATTCAGACCGCGGTGCTGATCGAAACTTTGATCGCGCTCGGCGCCGAAGTGCGCTGGGTATCGTGCAATATTTTCTCGACTCAGGATCACGCCGCCGCTGCGATTGCCGCCCAGGGTATTCCGGTTTATGCCTGGAAAGGTGAGACTCTGGAAGAATACTGGTGGTGCACCGAGCAGGCGCTGAAATGGCCCGACGGCAAATTACCCAACATGATTCTGGACGACGGCGGTGACGCCACCCTGCTGGTGCACAAAGGAGTCGAATTCGAAACAGCCGGTGCCGTGCCCGAAGCCAAAGCCGGTGACAATGAAGAATGGAAAACCATTCTCAGCGTGCTGGATCGCAACTTCAAATCCAGCCCCGGCATGTGGCAGGAGATTGCCGCCAGCATCAAGGGTGTCACCGAGGAAACCACCACCGGCGTGCATCGTCTCTACGAAATGATGGCCAAAGGCCAGCTGCTGTTCCCGGCGATGAATGTGAATGATTCTGCCACCAAGTCGAAATTTGATAATCTTTATGGCTGTCGCGAATCACTGATCGACAGTATCAAACGCGCCACCGACGTCATGATCGCCGGCAAAATCTGCGTCGTGCTCGGTTATGGCGATGTTGGCAAAGGTTGCGCTCAGGCTTTTCGTGGCATGGGCGCGACTGTATGGGTCACCGAAATTGATCCGATCTGTGCCCTGCAGGCCGCGATGGAAGGTTATCGCGTGGTCGACATGAATGCTGCCTGTAAGCAGGGTGATATTTTTGTCACTACCACCGGCAACATGAGCGTGATCAACCATGACCACATGATGGCGATGAAAAACGAAGCCATCGTCTGCAACATCGGTCACTTCGATTCCGAGATTGATATTGCCTCGCTGGAAAAATACCCGTGGGAAGAAATCAAACCCCAGGTAGATCACGTAATCTTCCCCGACGGCAAACGCATTATCATTCTCGCCAAAGGTCGTCTGGTGAATCTGGGTTGTGCCACTGGCCACCCCAGCTTTGTGATGTCGGCGTCGTTCACCAACCAGGTGATGGCACAAATTGAGTTCTTTACCCAGGCTGAAAAATATAATAACGAAGTGTATATCCTGCCAAAAATTCTTGATGAAAAAGTGGCAAGACTGCATCTCGATAAAGTCGGCGCGCATCTCAGCGAGCTGACCAGGCAACAGGCAGACTACATCAATGTTCCGGTTGAAGGCCCGTATAAGCCTGATCATTATCGTTACTGATCATTGACGACCAGACAATGACTAGTCATAACAGAAACACACCTGTGTTCAGCTGTGAATTTTTCCCGCCAAAAACAGATGTTGGCATGGAAAAACTCATGGCTGTGCAGCGACATCTGCAGAAAAATATCCAGCCCGCATTTTTTTCCGTCACCTTTGGTGCCGGTGGCAGCACTCGTGATCGCACCCTGGAAACTGTTAATCACCTGCTGGCTAACGGCGCCACCGATGTTGCGCCACACATTTCATGCGTTGGCTCCAGTAAAAGTGAAATCAAAGCCCTGCTCGATACCTATATCAGTAAGGGGATACGACGGCTGGTAACTTTGCGGGGTGATATTCCTCAGGATAGCCAAGCCGCAGGCGACTTCGCGCATGCCAGTGAACTGATCGACTTTATTCGCGAAGATAGTGGTGATCACTTTCATATCGAGGTTGCTGCGTATCCTGAGTATCATCCTGAGTCGGCAACGCCCGAAAGCGATTTTGAAAACTTTACTCAAAAAGTAAAGGCCGGTGCTAATTCTGCGATCACTCAGTACTTTTACAATATCGATGCATACCTACGTTTCGTCGAAAAATGCGAGCAGGTCAGCCTGGGAATTCCAGTTGTTCCCGGCATTATGCCGATTACCAATTTCGCCAGCCTGACGCGTTTCTCTGATACATGTGGCGCCGAAATTCCGCGCTGGATACGCAAACAACTCGAAGCCTTTCAGGATGATACAGCGAGCCTGCAGCGTTTCGGTTGCGATGTTGTTAGCGAACTGTGTACGCGCCTGCTCGAACAGGGCGCGCCCGGCATGCACTTTTACTCGTTGAATCAGGCTGAAGCAACACTTGCCATATGGCAACGATTAAAATCAGTCTGACATAAACAGTGCGCAAAACCCGCATATTTTTCCCGGATAAACTGAGTATTAACACGACTGCAGCGCTGAATAAAGCCGCGTCACATCATTTGATTCGTGTGCTACGCATGAAAACCGGCGCCGAAATTACCGTGTTTAATAATAGCGGTCATGAGTTCGAGTGTACTTTGCTCAACGAACATCAGTCTGCTGCAAGCATTCGTGTCAATCATTGTCATCCCTGCCAGACAGAGTCGAGTCTGAGGATACATCTGTTGCAGGGTATTTCGCGCGGTGATCGTATGGATCTTAGTATTCAAAAAGCAACCGAACTTGGCGTGCACAAAATCACTCCCGTAATGTGTGAGCGCAGTAATGTCAGCCTGTCAGCAGCACGTACAGTAAAAAAGCTTGAGCACTGGCAACAGATTATTATTAGTGCCAGTGAACAGTCAGGGCGATGCCAGCTGGCCGAGCTGACTGCGATAAACAACCTTGTTGCCGCCACAGCCGGTGCTCTCCCTGATGTAAAACTGGTACTCGACCCAACTGCAAGCACAACACTACGCACACTCAACAGGACTCAAAGCGCAGCACTTCTCTCTGGCCCTGAAGGCGGTTTATCAAATGCCGAAATTAGCCAGGCGACAAGCTGCGGCTTTATTGCTGTCAGCCTGGGGCCCAGAATTTTGCGTACAGAAACGGCAGGAATTGCCTGTGTGGCCGCATTACAGAGTCTGTGGGGAGATCTGGCCTAGGTAGCCAGAGACAGGGAATTGTCACTACGGCTAAAGCGCCGCCCTGTTAATCATCATGGCTATTGAATCTATGTCCAGAATACTCGCAGCAGCGCCGTTAATACGAATTCGCTGGGCAACCATAGGATGGACTTTGGTCGACTCATTGTCGGTTACAATCTGATTTTTTTTGAACAGACTGACATGCGGCACGCCTGAGATGGTGAGAGCGACATACGGATAACCAGAGTTACCGTCGTCGCTAATAAGATGAATTATAGCTGCCTGATTCGCGCCCACAACGGTGTTATCACCCTCCGCAGCGGCTTCAAATGAGACCACTGGGATTTCTACATCACGCCACTGCATTTTACCGACCAGCCATTTCGGTGCATCGTCTACTTTTTTCACACCTCGCAATGAAATAATTTCAGCGACCGCCGCGTTTGGTACGATGACATTTTCAGTGCGCAGAGTAAGTAATATACATTTAATCTGTTGTGAGTCCATGATCTTATCCGACCTCTGGCAACAGGCTGTGAATATTCTGCATCAACTCTTCTTCCTGATACGGTTTGCCCAGATATTGATTGACACCAATTGCCATAGCCTTCTCTTTGTGTTTCGCTCCAGTACGCGAAGTAATCATAATGATTGGCAAATCTTTCAGGCGCTCATCATTTCGAATATAGGTGGCCAGCTCAAAACCATCCATTCGTGGCATTTCGATATCGAGCAGCATAAGATCAGGTTTATGATCCTGTAGAATATTAGTGGCATCGACACCATCTTTCGCCAACAGTACTTTGATGCCATTGCGCACCAGAATGCGCTCAGTCACCTTGCGAATAGTAATCGAATCGTCCACCACCATAATAGTGGTCTCTGCCGTCTGCACCGGTACTACAATTTCTTCTTCGATCTGTTTGAACAGGCTCTCACCTACAACCAGTGCAGACATTTCAAGAATCAGCACAACTCGACCATCTGCAAGAATGGTAGCGCCCGCAATGCCTCGCACCAGGCCTATCTGTAGGCCGACCGGTTTCACTACAATTTCACGTCGACCAACAAGGTCATCCACGTGCAGAGCAAAATGTTGATCACCGACTTTTGCCAGCAGCACCGGGAACAGGCGATGCTGATCACTGTAATCGGGTTGTGAACCGGTGAGCAATTTACCCAGATGTTTCAACTCGTACTCGATTCCATTGAAATGATAGTGCAACTGCTGGCTATCATAAAAACTTTGAATTTCAACTCCTGTAATACGTACGACACCTTCAATGCTTGCGAGCGGAACCGCGTAAATATCGTCTCCGGTATGCACCAGTAGCGCCTGATTAATCGCCAGGGTTAATGGTAACCGAATTTTGAACCGAGTCCCTTTACCTGGTGCCGTATCAATTTCTAATGAGCCACCCAGTTGCTTGATTTCACTGTCGACCACATCCATGCCAACGCCACGACCCGCGACCTGGGTAATCTCTGATGCGGTACTAAAACCCGCCTTGAGAATAAACTGCAAAACATCATGATCAGAAAGTGCGCTGTCTTTTTCCATTAAGCCGCACTCAATCGCTTTTGTGCGAATAGCATTAACATCAATGCCAGCACCATCATCACCAATATGGATAATAACGTCGCTCGCATGACGTTCAACACTAATAGTTATGGTGCCGGTTTCAGGTTTATTCAGAAATGCGCGGTCACCTGGTTTTTCAATACCGTGCGCGACAGCATTGCGTAACATGTGCTCCATTGGTGCCACAATACGATCCAGCACGGTACGATCAACCTCACTAGTATCGCCTTTGATCTCTAATTCAACTTCTTTTGCCAGCTCTTTGGCTGTCTGACGAACAATACGACGCAGTCGCGTACCGAGGCCACCAAATCGCACCATGCGGGTACGCATCAGGCCTTCCTGGAGCTCTGTACTGACTCTGGACTCCTGTAATAACAGAGTTTCCGAGTCACGGACAATATCACTAAGAATACCGTTAATACTTTCTACGTCACCTGCTGTTTCGCTCAGGCTTCTAGATAGCTGCTGCAGTGTTGAGTAGCGATCCATTTCCAGCGGGTCGAAGTCTCTGCCATACTGATCGGCTTCCTGTTTGTAATTTGAGCGGATCTGTATTTCAGTTTCTATCTCCAGATTACGCAATTGTTCTTTTAAACGTTCAACTGTCTGTTCAAGTTCGGTCAGGTTAAAGCCTACATCACTCACCTGTTTGCCCATGCGCGCATGGTAAATATTGACTTCACCAGCATAATTTACCAGATCATTCAGCAAATCCGCTCTCACCCTGACCAGTTCCTGAGAATCGCGGTAATTGACATCTGTGGCACGCTCACCCCAGCCGCCGTCTTTTTCTGCTGAATCTCTATTGCCAGCATCTACTCCGGGAATGCCCGGCTCGCCTGCTGTTTCATCTAGCACATCTTCGCTGCCAGATAATTGCTCCAGCTCTACATCAAAACGCTCGACCACGCGCCTCTCTGGAGCTTCGCCGCGCATAATCATTTCGATCTGGGAATTCAGATCGTCCGCTATGGTGATTGGCTGACGTTTTTTTACATCTGCCAGCATTGCAGTCAGCATGTCCAGAGCTTCATGCAGAGTGTCAAACACTACTTTCTCAGGCTCAACTTTACCTTCAGTCAGCATAATCAACAGTGTTTCAAGATTGTGCGTTAAATCACCGACTGGAGTGAGCTCGGCCATCCGCGCACCGCCCTTGAGAGTGTGCATGTGACGCTGCAAATTTTGTGTTTGCTCGATATTATTATGATCTTCAATTACTGCAAGCATACCCGACTCACAACTTTCGAGTATTTCTTCGGCTTCTTCAAGAAATATGTCGATCAGTTCATCATCCATATCTCCATAATCAACTGCTCTAACGGCAGTCGGTTTAGTAATTTTTTTCGCCTTACTTGCAGGTGTTTTTTCATGATTACCAGGCAGGCTAGTGAGCATTGCTTCATCATCTAGAAAAATATTATCATGGCCACCGTGGCGTGTTGAAGACGCCTGTAACTGCGCCTGCAATTCACTCTGTACAAGCTTAGTCACTCGATCAAGAACGGGTTTGTCACTGGCTGGCAGTATGCCATCTTTTAACTGCTCAAGTTTTTCTCGAACGACATCTTTCACTTCAGTAATGATTGCGATCGCATCACCCTGAATACTGGTATCGGATGCCTCCTGTCTGGCTCTTAGATAACGCTCTGTTGCACCACACAGCTCTGCAATGGCTTCGACTTCAGCAGTTCTCGCACTACCATATAGCGTGTGAAATGCCCGCACCATATCTTTGTTAGCCTGCAGAAGTGCGGTACCCGAGTTGTGTGCATCGATCATTGCTTCGATCTGAGACAGGTGGCTTTGACTTTCGTCGTAATATATCCTGAACAACTGCGGATCCATCTCTGCTCGTGCTGAACTTTGCATCACACTAGACGACTGATCTTCCTCATCAATTTCAATCTTATGTTCTTCACCCGGGCTGGCAAGACCTATATCATCACTGTCAAAAAAGTCATCATCAGTTGTTGACACATCCGTCAGCGATGTTATATCGATCTCCATCGATTCCTCAGGAGATTTCTCAAATGCCAGCTCTAACGTCTCTTCATCAGCAGTTGGAGTTTCTTCAGCACTAATATCGATGCTCTCAAGGACATCGGGGACATCATCAGCGACACTTATCTCAATATTGTCCTCAGAGGATAATCCACTATCTGCATCTACGACATCTTCCCCAGCTGCATTTAGCTCTACGCTGTCAGGAAATTCATTATCACTTTGTTGTGCATCTACGTCAGCGCTAATACTGATTCCGGTATCCGGATCTCGCCCTGCACTAATTGTATCAAACGCATCCATTAGCTCCTGCACATTATCAATCGGTTCGCGATTACCATTAATTTGTTCAATCAGTTGCGGCAGCACTGTGAGCGCTTCGTCCATTCTCCTGAACATCGCCTCATCAGGCGTTATCTGGTTATTGATGATCCGATTCAGCATGTTTTCGATTTTCCACGAAAATTCACCGATCAGATCTGCACCAATGAGCCGCCCGCTTCCCTTTAAGGTATGGAATGAGCGACGTACCACAGCCAACGCTTCAGCATCCTGCTGATTAGTGCGCCATAAAGGCAAATACGCATTCAGGCTTTCCAGAACTTCGAGTGCCTCCTCGATGAAGATTTCTACAATTTCCTGGTCAGCATCGTCGCCAATAATCGCATAGCCACTACGTTTATCTTCAGCAATAACTCTTTTGGGCTCGGCATGTGCTGGCGCAGGTTTTTCTGATTCAGTTTTTGTCAGGTTGTCATCTGCAGTAGCCACCTGTTGTTCTTCAAGACCAGTCTCATCATCAGCCAGTGCCGGGTACTGCTCAACAATTTCGGCAAGCCTGGCACCAGCTATATCGCCTGCACGCAAACCGGCTTCTACGCCAGGACGACCTTCCGCGACAGCTTCAAGATAATACTCAATGGAGGTAACAAGGTCGGCGACCACATCCTGCTCTTCAATATCCGGACGGTGATGATTGCGCTTTAATGCAATACGCACATATGACATCAGCTGTTCAATCTGGGCTTCTGTTTGCGCCATCGGCATCATTAGTGTAATACCGCGAACCTCTTCGAGTTTCTGCAATATAATATCTAGCTGATCATCCTGGCCGACACCACTTGCATACGACAATATAGCTTCTTTGGCTTCAGCAAAGTTCCTCAAGCCCTGATTAATTACGGTGGACAGTACCTGCCTGAATTCAGCCGCCGGAACCGGGCTATCACTATCGCTTAGACCGGCGACTACCGCACCAGAACGCTGTGCAATAAAGTTATTTAGTTCCGACTCTGCGACCAGTAATTCACCTGCGACATTCATGACCTGCTCTTCGCTAGACTGGGTATCACCGTTTACGATTTTCTCGATGATATTACGCTGATCAATGACCCGCTGCCGGGCAGTGCCCACACCAAGCATGCCATAGGTATCTGAGATTCTCGATAGCTGCTCAATCAATGGCCGCAGCTGCTCTACATTACGATCGCCGCTATGCGTGTATATTTCTAAAGTATCCTTAACCTGAGACAAATCTTCATTAATGCCCTGTGATACCGTACTGAATAGCTCTGCATTTAACCCCCCCATGCTCGAATCATAACTACCACCATCAGTTTCTGACGGTAGCAGCTCAGCAAGGCGATAGGCATTGGAGATTCGAGTCACGCGATCACCTTTCGAGGTACTACGCGCAATGTAATAGAGAATATTTTTCAGGAGATCCTGAGAATAACCCTCAGCAAAAGCCGCTTCATCACTATCATTAAGCTGTTTAATCTGACGATCAACACTACCGAGCAACATTTTGACACTGATGTTGCCATCGACCCCCTGCTGCTGCAGCGCTTCGAGCAAGCCCGACACCACCATCCAGAAACGTCGCACCACCACATCTGAAGTCACTTTCTCCAGCGCAGTAATAACAGTTGCCATTCGCTGCAAGCCAGCGCTCTCTTTATTATTTTTTAAATAATCCAGCAAACCCAGCTGATAATGTGTTCTCAGCCGGCGAGATTCGCTCAGCAGTTTGCCCGATCCCGGCTCCGCTACCGGTGCCTCATCTGATTCGATGACTACAGATTCAACATCTGGCAGAAATAATACATTTTCAGATAGCAGGTTTTCCTTGCGCGCAGCGCGCAAGTCGTTCATCAAAGGGAGTAAGGCAATAGGTGTATCGCGATTACCGGACTGCAGGCCCTCAAGATAATCAGGCAACTGCAACATAGCGCGCATTAACACATCGTACGCATCTTCCGGTTTATCAATTCGACCTTCAAGCTGTGCGCGCGCAGTCTGCTCCATCTCTTCCGCAAGCATAGCTGCACCATATACTTCTACAATTTGCAGGGTACCGTACACCAGACGGAGGTTATCGATGCACTTTCGTAAGCTGGTGTCGTCTTCGCTGTTTTCGATGTAATCGGAAAGTGCGCGCTGAGCTTCACCCAACACTTCATCGAGCTGCTTTTTAACCCAGCTAATTGAATTGTAATCTGCAGTGCTTTGTGGCTTCATTTACACAACCTTTTTGTTAGCACTAAGCCCAGCTACAGGATTAAGCCTGATTATGCAGAATAACTGTTTCTACACCCACACCCACATCTGTCGGTAACTTGAAGCCCGACACTGATTCACTCAGCTCGTGTGACAATTCGTTTAGTGCGTTAAGTGAAGTAGCAGTTTCTTCTGTGCCTTCAGATGTCTGTAGCGTAATTTCCTGAATTACATTCATGGACTGCGATACATGGTTAGCCACTTCTGACTGTTTGTGCGCGGAGTCAGAAATCCCCTGAATCAGTTTAGAAAGTTCGGTCGAAACATCCTCGATTTCTTTCAATGCGACACCGGCGTCTTCTGCCATGGCGGCTCCCGAGACCACGCCCGAGGTACTCATTTCCATGGATTTCACCGCTTCGTTGGTGTCTGCCTGAATCGTATTCACCAGCCCTTCAATTTGCTTGGTCGCATTACTCGCGCGTTCCGCCAGGCGTTGAACTTCGTCGGCCACCACCGCAAAACCGCGACCGGCATCACCTGCAGTCGACGCCTGAATTGCTGCATTCAGCGCCAGAATATTAGTTTGATCCGCAATTTCTGTAATCAGACCCACGATGTCGCCAATCTCCTGCGACGATTCACCGAGGCGTTTGATACGTTTCGACGTTTCCTGAATTTGCTCACGAATATTTTCCATACTGCCAATGGTTTTGCGTACCACATCGGCGCCTTTCTGCGCGATTTCCACCGATCGCAGCGCCACATCCGCGGACTCGGCCGCATCCCTGGTTACAGTCTGCATAGATTCAGCCATGTCGGATACCGCAGCACTAGCTGAGGCAATTTCTCGCGCCTGTTTGCCCGATGCCTGTGCTAGCGTGTTCGCTGTCTGTCGTGTTTTACCCGCTGAAGATGATACTTCTGCAGCAGTCGAGTTAATCGTGGTCACCAGGGTACGCAAAGCGTCAATAGTAAAGTTGACAGAATCCGCAATCGCACCGGTAATTTCTTCGGTCACTGTGGCATGCACTGTCAGGTCACCATCCGCCAGGTTGGCCATCTCATCAAGCAGTCGCAAAATTGCACGCTGATTTCTGCGGTTATTTTCCAGCGCCATTTCTTCGCGTTTTCTAGCATCACGAATCAACAGATTACCAAGAATCAAAATCAACAGTACCGCAACACCACCAGACACAATACCTGCATACTGAATCTTATCCAGCAGCACACCCTGACCATTAATCACATTTTGCATGATTTTTAATTCAGCCAGCAGGGCTTCACTATCACCCGCGATTCGACCAGCAGCGTCTTTAACCTCGAACAACTCTGGTGATAGCTCAAGCACGCCAGCGATGTTGTCACTGACCGCGCTAATCAGCATCGCAACTTCGCGTAATTTGGTTACTGCTTCCTTGTCTTTCACCTGATCAATTCTCAGGCTGCTCGAGCCTTTCAGCAAGCCCTCGAGCACGCGCCCGAACAATGCCGCATCTCGACCAAAACGGTCAGCCGCGGCGGCCGCAGTTTCACCACCGGCAAGCACCTGATTAAGGTTGTTTTTAATACGCTGCGACAACATCATTTGTCGGCTGGCAAGGTAAATCTGTCGGGTAGAAGCGTTTTTCTCCATCAATACACCAACCACCTCGTCAGAATAGGTCAGCATCTGCGGGATAAAGCTATCGATAATCTTATAGAGTTCACCAACTTCTGAAATGGGTTGCTTGCCGTTAAGAATAATTTCAACATCTTTACGATAGTCACTCCAGCTGGACTCAACCGCGTCGAGCGCTGGTCTCATTTTCTCGTCTAGCGCTGGTGTTTTAGTCTCGAGATTACCCAAACGAAACGTTTCCAGAATTGCGTCAAAACGCAAGCGAGACTGTAACAGGCTGTCGAAATCAGCTTCTTTACCAGACGACGCACCTAGAGAAAATGTCGCCATCTGTTGTGATAACAATAACTGCTCGGCGGCAAGTTCAATGTGTTTCTGCAAGTCGGCACGTTTGGTACCCACATAGTACAGACTAACCAGCATCACGATGATAAATCCAGCCAGTAAAACACCAAGTACTAACAACGGCTTGCTGATAGCTACCGATTTTTTATCTGCGCTCATAACTTGCTTTCTCCACTTCTGTATTGCCAGTGCGACTGGCTTTGTTCATTTTTATAGTGACGCCTGCGCGAAGCGTTCGTCCTGTGCCATTTTCCTGAAGCTGAATACCGGCCAGCTCTCACTGTCCTGGATAAACACCTTTTCTACAAACGGCGTAATTTTTTCATGCATCACGGGCAAATTTTGACTTTCATCTTTTGCCATAAAATGGCGCATTCCATAAACTTCTTCAACGACCAGCCCTGTATTGAAACCTTTATAATTAATAACAATTACCCGACCCTTTCGACGCTGCTTGATATCTTCACCGAGCATGAATCCTCTAAGATCCATAATCGGCAACAGGTTGCCGCGCACATTGGCAACACCAACCACCCACGATTTTACGCCCGGTACATTGGTAAATTTTGGTAAATCCAGAATCTCCTTAACCTCATCCATCGGTGCAATTAGTTTGTCGGCACCGATTCGAAACCCTACACCAACCCATTTCTGTTCCACCATATCGAGTCGCGGCAAACCTTCTGCGTTGAGCTCACAACGCCGCTCGATATCCTGCAACAACAGAAATGGGTCAACAGTGTGTGCGGTTTCAGACATTTTGTTTTTTTACGCCCTTATTCCTGGCTATCCTGCCAAAGCATTATTAACACGTTCGATCAAAGCCTTTTCCTGTACCGGCTTGACGATATAATCTTTAGCCCCCTGACGCATGGCCCATACTTTGTCGGTTTCCTGATCCTTGGTGGTGACAATGATAACCGGGATCGATGCGGTTTCTTTTTGTTTGGTCAACTGGCGCGTCGCCTGAAACCCGTTCATGCCCGGCATCACAACATCCATCAATACCAGGTCAGGCTGCGCATCTTTTGCAGTCATGATTCCATCTTCACCAGAACTGGCCACCACAACCTCGTGACCATTTTTTTCCAGCATGACCTGCAATACATGAATTTCTGTTGGGGAATCATCGACTACTAATATTTTTGCCATAGTTGTTACACCACTTCGTAATTGTTATTAACTGGTTTTTTTACCTGTCATTTAATCTTGGCGTGCTCTTTAATCGCGCCGAGCAAATCTTCTTTCGTAAAAGGTTTGGTCAGATACTGCGTCGAACCCACGATGCGTCCCCGCGCACGGTCAAAAATGCTGTCTTTACTGGATAACATAATTACTGGCGTCTCCCTGAACACGCTATTATTTTTTATCAGCGCACAGGTCTGATAACCATCGAGCCTCGGCATCATGATATCGACAAAAATAATGTCAGGTCGGGTTTCTGCAATCCTGGAAAGCGCTTCAAAACCATCAACTGCTGTTACAACATCACACCCCTCTTTTTTCAGGAGGTTTTCAGCAGTGCGCCGAATCGTTTTACTATCATCGATTACCATAACGCGCAGGTCACGCAAGCCAGCAGTATTTTCTGCCATAGCCGTCTCGTTCATCTAAAATTTAGCCCCAATGCAGCTGATAAAATGAATGTAGACCATGTTTCAGGTATTGGCAACGAATATAGAACTCCCCCGACCAGATTGGCCAAATAATTGCTAGCCGGTGCAATTTTAAGTACATTCAGGGTTTTATTCTCACAATCTCAACTCACAGGAAAGCTCTATGAGCACAACCAGAAAACTGCGCCTTGGCATCATCATGGACCCCATCGAGGACATCAAGGTCTATAAGGACAGCAGTTTTGCCATGCTGCTGGCGGCACAAAGTCGAGGCTGGGAACTGCACTACATGCTGGCGCAGGATCTCTATGTCGAAGGCGCTCAGGCTCGCGCCAGCAGCTGCAGGATCCGGGTCGAGGACAGGGTCGAGGCCTGGTTCGAGCTGGGCGCGCATGAAACTATCGAGCTGGGCGCACTCGACGCCATCCTGATGCGCAAAGATCCACCCTTCGATATGGAATATATCAACACCACCTATATCCTCGATCTTGCGGAACGCGCCGGCAGCCTCATTATCAATCGCCCTCAGAGCCTGCGCGACGCCAATGAGAAAATGTTTATCACGCGCTTTCCACAATGCTGCGCGCCGATGCTGGTCTCACGCTCAGCAACGCGCTTACGCGAATTTGTCACGCTACATCAGGACGTGATCCTCAAGCCTCTGGACGGCATGGGCGGCGCGTCGATTTTTCGCGTGCGCCCCGGCGACGCGAATCTCTCGGTGATTATCGAAACCATCAGCGAACAGGGCGCAAAAACCGTGATGGCGCAGCGCTTTATCCCGGAAATCAGCGCCGGTGATAAACGTATTCTGCTGGTCGACGGTGTCGCTGTGCCCTACGCGCTGGCACGCATCCCGGCCCAGGGTGAAACCCGAGGCAATCTCGCCGCCGGCGGTCGCGGTGAAGGCGTAGCGCTCAGTGAGCGTGACCACTGGATCGCAGCGCAATTGGGCCCGACACTCAAAGCCATAGGTGTGCTGTTTGCCGGCATCGATGTCATCGGTGACTATCTCACCGAAATCAACATTACCAGTCCGACCTGCATCCGCGAGCTGGACTCACTTTATAATCTTGATATCGCCGGACAGCTGATGGATGTGATCGCTGCCCGTTGCCAGGACTAAATATGATACTGCTACGTTCTACGCTAACTGCACTCCTGATCAGCTTGTTGCTAGTTTCCTGCAACGCGGCAAATAACACAGCAAAAATCGAGCAGCAGCGCAGCCTGCTGTTATTCGGAACCCTGATCGAAATCAGTTTATACGGTGTTGCGCCAGCGCTCGCCGAACGGGCGTTTGCACAGCTAGAGACCGAGTTTGCACGCTGGCATCAAAACTGGAGTCCGTGGACAGACGGTGAACTGGCGCAGCTCAATCGCGCACTCAGCCACGGCCAGAGCTTTACCGTCGATCCCGAACTGGCAACGCTAATCCGCGAGGCAACAGATTTATCGGCGCGCAGCCAGCGCCTGTTCAACCCGGCGATTGGCAATCTGGTCAATCTCTGGCAGTTTCACCGCGCTGATGAAAAAGATATCCAGCCACCGAACGCCAGTCGTATCACCGAGCTGGTAGCAATGCAGCCTGAAATGTCTGATATAAAAATACAGGGTGACCAGATCAGCAGTAGCAATCCGGCGGTGCAACTCAGCCTGGGTGCCTTCGCCAAAGGCTATGCCATCGATATCGCGATCGAACAACTTCGCCGTCTGGGGATTCACAATACAGTAATTAATGCCGGTGGTGATCTCAAGGTCAGTGGCCAGCACGGTGAGCGCCCGTGGCGCATCGGCATTCGTCACCCGCGCCAGCCTGGCGTGCTCGGCTGGCTCGATGTGCAGGCGGGCGAGAGCGTGTTCACCTCCGGCGATTACGAGCGCTTTTATATGTACCAGGGCAAACGCATGCATCATATCCTCGACCCGCGTACCGGCTATCCCAGTACCGGCTTCAGCTCGGTCACTGTGCTCCACAACAATGCCGGACTCGCTGATGCTGCCGCCACTGCACTAATGATCGCCGGCCCGCAGCACTGGCAGGAAATCGCCCGCGCCATGGATATCCACGCAGTGATGCTGGTCGATGCTACCGGCACGATCTATCTCAGCCCGGCGATGGCAGCGCGCGTCCATCTCAGTGCTGGCGATGCCCGCACTCTTGTCAGCGAACCGCTATAATCACTGTCATCAGCCGACTTCTCGCGACCGGGTGGGTGTGCATGCCCCCCCCGGCGACCAGCAAAGCCAGCAATCAATAACTATAATAATGCGTAAAACACACGATAGCGAGATGATGACACAGGCACCAGCACCAGCAGCAGCCCAAATCACCGATCATGACCGCCTTGGCCTGACATTTTTCCTGGTGGCGATTTTTCATGGCATCATCATCCTCGGCGTCACCTTCAGCATGGCCCCCGCTGCCGAAAATCCGCAGTCACCGACGCTCGACGTCATCATTGTCCAGACTCAGAACCCCAGCGAGAATAAAGACGCGAAATATCTCGCCCAGATAACCCAGCAGGGCGGTGGCGACAGCACCGAGAAAGTCCGCCCGCGCGACATGTTCACCGCACCGACACTGGCCCGCGACCCCGGCATGGCGCTGGAAACCAGCGTGCAACAGGTCGCCAGCCTGAATCAGCCGTCCACACAAAAGCTGCTGCATCAGGCGAAGGCGGATTATCAGATTCAGACTGAGAAAAAAATCAGCGAACCTGTAGAGCGCAACTCAGAGCAAAAACAAAACCGGCAACAGATGCAAACCGCGCGCCTCGCCGAAGAACTCAGCCCTATAATCGAGAACGCAGCCGAGCGCCCTAAAGTTAAATTTATGAATTCCAGCACCAAAGAGTTTTTACCGGCACGTTATATGCGCGACTGGATCAATCGCGTCGAGCGTATCGGCAATCTGAATTACCCTGACCAGGCACGCCGCAATCGCCTCAGCGGCACTCTAATTCTGGATGTCACCATCAGCGCCAGTGGAAAACTGCTCAAAACCGAACTACGCCGCTCTTCCGGTCATCAGATACTGGACGATGCCGCCCAGCGCATCGTCAAACTCGCAGCACCATTTTCTGCCTTCCCGGAAAAACTCAAACAGGAAGCTGATGTCATACACATTACCCGAAGCTGGGAATTTCTCGCCAGCAACCAGATGCGGAGTCAATAATGGATGCCAGCAGCCTGAGCGACCACTTTATTATCGCGATGCCGAATTTGATGGATCCGAATTTTGATCACACCGTCACCTACATCTGCGAGCACGATGAGAACGGCAGTTTCGGCATTGTCATCAACCGTAGTACCGATATCACGCTGGCCGAAGTCATGCAGCAGATGCAAATCGAGGCCAGCGATGCCAGCAAACACCAGCAAACTGTGTTTCACGGCGGCCCGGTGCAGCAAGGTCGTGGGTTTGTGCTACACCGTCCACTGGGCAGCTGGAACTCTACCCTGAAGATCAATCCGCGGGTGGCACTTACCAGTTCGCGCGACATTATCGAAGCCATCGCCCATGACCAGGGCCCGGAAGACGCCATTGTCGCACTCGGTTACGCCGGCTGGGCACCCGGCCAGCTCGAGCAGGAGCTCGCCGACAACACCTGGCTGAGCTGCCCGGCAAAGGAACAAATTTTGTTTGAAATCCCTGCCCAGGGTCGCTGGCAGGCAGCGGCCGATATCATCGGCGTGGATTTGCAGTTATTGAGTCACGATGCCGGCCACGCCTGAAGCGATCCGCTCGGTTCTTGGCATCGACTACGGCGAGAAACGCCTCGGTATCGCCACCGGGCAGACCATTACCCGTAGCGCCAACCCGGTGACGACGCTCAGCCAGATCAATGGCCAGCCGGACTGGAGCGGACTGCAGCAACAGATCGAACGCTGGCGTCCCGATGCTTTGCTGGTCGGCATGCCCTATCACACCGATGGCGCAGAAAGCCCGATGACGCTAACAGTGCGCGCCTTCTGCAAACAGCTGGCACTGCGTTTCCCGCAACCCATCATCGAAATCAACGAAACCTTAAGTTCCTACGAAGCTGAGGCCCTGCTCAAACAGCGGAAAAAAATAGGCCAGCACAACAAGCAGGAGATTGATAGAATGGCGGCCGCATTGATCGTACAAAGCTGGCTCGACCAACACTGAAGCAACCTATGGATGATATTGCCACACCAGACACGCTTCTGGCGCACATGGCAGACACGCTCAAACAGCTGCTCGCCGAGCGCGCTATCGACAGGCCGTTGATGGTGGGAATTCATACCGGCGGTGTCTGGATAGCTGAACAACTCCATCAACAACTCGCTATCACCGAACCTCTGGCGACACTCGATATCAGCTTTTACCGCGACGATTTTTCCCGGATCGGCGTCAATCCCAAAGTCAAACCATCTAAACTGCCGCCCCAGGTCGAAGACCGCGATATTATTCTGGTTGATGACGTACTGCACACTGGTCGCACCATCCGCGCGGCGATGAACGAAATTTTTGATTACGGCCGGCCATCGAGTATTACTCTGGTTTGCCTGATCGAGCGCAACGGTCGCGAGCTGCCGGTGCAGGCCGATATCGTTGGTCAAAAAATTCAGCTGACTGCTAATCAGCACATCAAACTCAATGGCCCAACACCATTGCAACTGGTGCTGTCATGAATTCCATCACCACAGGCATCAGGCGCGCATGGTAAACAAGCCCGGCAAAGCATCGATACTGGCGGCGCAGGACGACTGGAACATCCAGCTCGATTCGCATGGCCGGCTAAAACATTTTCTCACCATCGAAGGTCTGGGCAGCGAAATACTCAATAACATCCTCGACACCGCCGAAAGCTTTGCCAATATCAACGAGCAAAGCGTGAAAAAAGTGCCACTGCTGCGTGGTAAAACGATTGTGAATCTTTTTTTTGAAGCCAGCACTCGCACCCGCACCACCTTCGAGCTGGCCGCCAAACGTTTGTCCGCCGATGTGCTCAACATCAACATCAGCACCTCGGCAACCAGCAAAGGCGAAACCCTGCTCGACACCCTGCGCAATATTCAGGCCATGCAGTGCGATATGTTCATCGTGCGCCACAACGATTCCGGTGCCGCGCACCATATCGCCCGAAACGTTTCGCCCGACATCAGTGTCATCAATGCTGGCGATGGCCGCCACGCGCATCCGACCCAGGCGATGCTCGATATGTTTACCATACGCCGCAGCAAGGGCCACGACTTCGGCAAACTCCGGGTCGCGATAGTCGGTGACCTGATGCATTCGCGCGTCGCGCGCTCACAGATCCACGCGCTCAACACACTCAACACCGGTGAAGTTCGCGTCATTGGTCCGAAGACGCTGATACCGATGGGTATCGAAAACATGGGTGTTACCGTCTACAACGACATGGCCGCCGGCATTAAAGATGCGGATGTGGTGATTATGCTGCGCCTGCAGAAAGAACGCATGCAGGGCGCCTTGCTGCCCAGCGAACAGGAGTTTTACGCCATGTACGGTCTGAGCCGCGAAAAACTCCGGCATGCCAAAGCCGATGCAATCGTGATGCACCCCGGCCCCATCAACCGCGGTGTCGAAATTGAAACTGCGGTTGCCGATGGCCCGCAGTCGGTGATTCTGAAACAGGTCACCTATGGCATCTCCATCCGCATGGCAGTGATGTCTATGGTACTGGGGCGTGAAGCACAGAGTGATAGCAGGCCTGCTGACGAGGCAAAAGCATGAAGGGTCAGGGTCATTTGCATATCAGGAATGCAACCCTTATTAATCCGGCGAACTCAAAAACCGACACCGGCGATGTGTTTATTGTTAAGGGCAAAATCGCTGCGCTCAAAACCCCACCCGCAGGCTTTGCCGCCGAACAGACACTGGACGCAGGCGGACTGAGCCTGATCCCGGGAATCGTCGATATATGCGCGCGTCTGCGTGAACCCGGCGCGGTGCACAAGGCCGACATTGCTAGCGAATGCGCCGCCGCCAGTGCTGCCGGCATCACTACCCTGTGCTGCCCACCCGACACCGACCCGGTGATTGATGAGCCAGCGGTGGTTGAATTAATTCATCATAATGCCAGACTGGCTGCTCGCAGCCGTGTGCTGGTGCTGGGCGCACTCAGCCACAGCCTCAAAGGCGAACGCCTGAGCGAAATGTGGGCACTAAAAAATGCCGGCTGCATCGGTGTCAGCAATGCCCGTGCGCCGGTGATCAATACTCAGGTGTTGCGCCGCGCCTACGCCTACGCCGCCAACTGCAAACTCACCGTATTTATTGAACCCGATGACCACTGGTTGAGTGCGCAGGGTTGCGCCCACGAAGGTTCTGTTGCGACGCGTCTTGGCCTGCAGGGCATTCCGGTGTCGGCTGAAACCAGCGCACTGGCGCGTTCTCTTGAGTTAATTGCCGAAACCGGTGTGCGTGCGCATTTCGGTCGGCTCTCCAGTGCCAACTCGGTCGCAATGATTCGCCGCGCCAAACAGGATGGGCTGAATATTACTGCCGATGTCAGCGCGCACCAGTTGCATCTCAATGAAAACGACATCAGCAGTTTTAACAGTGTGTTCCATGTGCTACCACCATTGCGCAGTCAACGCGACATGGAAGCCTTACGCCGCGGCGTCACCGACGGTACCATCGACATCATTTGTTCGGATCACCAGCCACACGATGCCGATGCCAAACAACAGCCATTCCCCGGTGCGGCACCGGGAGTCAGTGCACTCGACACGCTGTTACCACTGGTGCTTGCCCTGGTCGATGCTGGTGAGCTCGAACTGCACACCGCCATACGCGCGCTCACCTGCCGCCCCGCCGAACTACTGGGCATCAATGCCGGCACCCTCGAGGCCGGCGCAAACGCCGACCTGTGTTTATTCGAACATAATTGTGACTGGCAACTGGATGAGAACACGATTCAGAGTCGCGGCAAAAACTCGCCTTTTATAGGCTGGAACTTCCGCAACCGGGTCAAGCACACCATCATCAATGGTGCCCTGGTCTACAGCGTGAGCTAGCCATCAACCATCTTTGTTCAGATAAATTCAAAAACACCAGCCCACTAATGAACGCCGATGTTTTTTTGTGTGCATGCCGCTGACTGCAGCGGCACTTTTGTTCTGTTTTGATTAGCGTATATTGGCGTTCATTAGCGAACTAATTTTTTGACTATCCAATTCTGATAGATCTGTGCATACCAGATAGAGATGAGTTTATTTTAGATCTGTGCTGCCAGAGGGAAACTGCAAAGAATCCATACTGTCGCCCGACTTCAGATCCTTGACGCCTCCGCCAAAGTTAATTTTCCATTCGAGATCACTGCCCGAATCCGCGTGCGCGATCGCTGTTTTTAAATCGATCTTGCCAGCTCTGAATAAATCATAAAGCGACTGATCAAAGGTTTGCATACCTGCTTCACTTGCCTTGTTCATAACATCTCTGATTTCATTAAACTTGCCTTCACGAATCAACTGGCTAATGTACGGAGTGTTCATCATCGCCTCGACTGCGACCACACGTTTACCATCATGCGAAGCCACCAGGCGCTGTGCGAGTATCGCATTCAGATTCAGCGATAAATCCATTAAAATCTGATTGTGTGCCTCGGTCGGAAAGAAATTAAGAATACGGTCGAGCGTCTGATAAGAATTGGTGGCATGCAAAGTGGTTAAACACAGGTGACCTGTGTCTGCATAACGCAATGCCGATTCCATGGTATCGCGGTCGCGCGCTTCCCCGATCATAATAACATCGGGGGCTTCGCGCATGGCTTCGCGCAGCGCATTATCGAATGACAGTGTATCTAGCCCAACTTCGCGCTGACCCACAATTGATTTTTTGTGGTGAAACATAAACTCAATCGGATCTTCGATAGTAAGGATATGCCCGCTTTCGCTGGCATTGCGATGATCCAGCATCGATGCCAGTGATGTCGATTTACCGGTACCGGTAGCACCCACCACCAGTATCAGGCCTTTTTTCTTCATCACCATTTTTTTGTAAACATCAGGCAGGCCGAGTTCATCCAGCGAGGGGATGTCTGCCTTGATGTAGCGAATTACCATCGAAACTTCGCCACGCTGCAAATACATGTTGACGCGGAAACGCCCCAGCTCGGTGTAGGACATGCCCATATTAAATTCAAGATTGCGTTCGAAATCCTGGATTTGCGCCGGCGTTAACAAATCGTAGGCCAGTTTCTTGGTCATCCCCGGTGATAACATGCTTTTGCCGACCGGTCGCATTTTGCCTTCGATGCGCACACTCACGGGGGCGCCCGTTGTGAAATACATGTCAGATGCGTGTTGCTCCGACATCAGTTTGAGATAAGGCTGTAGATTCATTGTGCCAACACTACGTCGTTAACGACCCAGTTGTCCTTTATCATCACCATCGTCCTGCATTTGCAGTTGATCCAGTCCTTCCATCAGACTGGTTTTCTCAGATTCCTTACTATCAAGCTTGATGCGTAACCGCAGATCATTGACTGAATCCGCATTACGCAGCGCGTCTTCGTAGCTAATTCGGCCATCCTGATGAAGATCGAATAAAGCCTGGTCAAATGTCTGCATACCCAGTTCTGTGGACTTGGCGATCAGCTCTTTGATCTCGTGCACATTACCCTTAAAGATCATATCTGACATTAATGGCGTGTTGAGCATGACCTCCACCGCCGCCACACGCCCCGCACCTGTTGCACTGGGGATCAGGCGCTGAGAAATAAGCGCTTTCAGGTTCAGCGACAAATCCATCAATAACTGCTGGCGACGCTCTTCCGGGAAAAAGTTAATAATACGATCCAGCGCCTGGTTGGTGCTGTTGGCGTGCAAAGTTGAAAGACACAGATGCCCGGTTTCGGCGAAAGCAATCGCGTGTTCCATCGCTTCGCGGTCACGTATCTCACCAATCAATATAACATCAGGTGCCTGACGCAAAGTATTTTTGAGTGCAACCGCATAACTTTCAGTATCCACACCCACTTCACGCTGGGTCACGATACAATTCTTATGGCTATGCACAAACTCAATCGGGTCTTCGATAGTAATAATATGACCCTTACTGTTTTCGTTGCGATACCCCACCATCGCCGCCAGCGAGGTTGATTTACCAGAACCCGTGGCACCGACAAAAATCACCAGACCCCGTTTGGTCATGGAAATTTCCCGCAGCACTTCCGGCAAACCGAGAGTTTCAAACCTGGGAATATCCGAGCGAATCACACGCAGCACGGCTCCGATAGAACCACGCTGGGTAAAGGCATTGACACGAAACCGGGAAACCCCGGGCAAACTGATCGCGAAATTACATTCCTGCGTCTGGTCAAACTCGCTCAGCTGTTTATCATTCATAACCGCACGCACCAGCAACTGCGTATGCTGTGACGTCAACACCTGGCTTGACATCGGCAACATCGTGCCGTGTACTTTCATTGAGGGGGCTGCGCCGGCAGTAATAAACAGATCCGAACCGTCCTTTTGCACCATGGTACGCAGTAGATCATGCATACTACGTATTGCCTTTTCCCGATCCATTAAATCACCTCTTGAGAATTAAATACAAAACCGGTTGCACTGGTCAGTAAGCGCCTGACCCGCTAATTAAATGCATCTTTGTTCGCCGCCTTCTTCCGCACTTCGTCCTTGCTCACCAGACCGCGGCTCATTAACTCAGCCAGATTCTGATCCAGAGTCTGCATACCGATCGACTGACCGGTCTGAATTGCAGAATACATCTGCGCAATTTTGTTTTCACGAATCAGGTTACGAATCGCTGGCGTGCCGATCATAATTTCGTGCGCTGCAACGCGACCACCACCGACTTTTTTCAACAGGGTTTGTGAAATAACCGCACGCAAAGATTCAGACATCATCGCGCGCACCATTTCTTTTTCTGCTGCCGGGAACACATCGACCACACGGTCGATGGTTTTGGCTGCTGAACTGGTATGCAGTGTTCCGAAAACCAGATGTCCGGTTTCGGCTGCTGACAGTGCCAGGCGGATGGTTTCCAGGTCACGCATTTCGCCGACCAGAATCACATCCGGATCTTCGCGCAGCGCCGAGCGCAGAGCCTCACTAAAGCCCAGCGTATCACGGTGCACCTCGCGCTGATTAATCAGACATTTTTTGCTCTCGTGAACAAATTCGATCGGATCCTCAATCGTCAGAATATGGCCGTAGTGATTTTCATTAACATAATTAATCATACCTGCGAGGGTGGTCGATTTACCTGAACCCGTCGGCCCGGTGACCAGCACGATGCCGCGCGGGGTATTGGATATCGATTCAAAAATCTTCGGCGCGCCCAGCTCTTCCAGGGTCAGGATTTTGGAGGGAATGGTACGAAACACTGCACCCGCACCGCGATTGTGATTAAAAGCGTTCACGCGGAAACGGGCCAGTCCGGGGATTTCAAAGGAAAAGTCGGTTTCCCAGTATTCTTCAAAGGTTTTGCGCTGCTTGTCGTTCATGATGTCATACACCATGCTGTGCACCATTTCGTGATCCATGGGATCGACATTAATACGGCGCACATCACCATCGACGCGGATCATCGGCGGCAAACCAGCGGAAAGGTGTAAGTCAGAAGCCCCGTTTTTAACACTGAAGGCCAGTAATTGCGCGATATCCATCGAATCCCCCCATAGAATCAGGGTCTGCACCACGTCAAACGTGGTCACAGGCCAAGGTTTTTGTTATTCGTCTAGTTATAGTCAAAAATGTGCCCGGCTTCAGCTAATTCTTTCGATTGCCACGACTTTTTTATTCGCCGTAAGCTAAGGCCATGCTGTGATAGACTTTTTCGTGTTACAGACAGGGTAGATTCATGAGCTCGACTATTGCATTTATCGGCGGCGGCAACATGGCGGCCAGTTTGATCGGTGGCCTGCTGGCGACCAGAAACCCCGTACAGCTGCTGGTGACAGAACCTGATGCCGGGAAATGTCGCGAACTCGAACAAAAATTCGGGGTTAGAACCAGTACCGACAACCACGACGCGCTCAGCGCCGGGGTCGTGGTGCTCGCAGTGAAGCCGCAAATACTGCAGACCATCTGCCGTCAGCTGGCCACGCAGCTCGCACATCGAGCCCCGCTCTTTATCTCTATCGCCGCCGGTGTGCGCAGCGCTGATATCGAGCGCTGGCTCGGCGGTGGCCGTGCCATCGTGCGCTGCATGCCCAACACGCCAGCGCTGGTGCACACTGGCGCCACCGCGCTGCTGGCGAATAGCCGGGTCAGTGCCGAGCAAAAACAGCTCGCGGAGCAAATTTTACAAACCGTCGGCATCACACTCTGGGTAGACGATGAAGCTCGGCTCGATGCGGTCACCGCGCTTTCCGGCAGCGGCCCGGCCTATTTCTTTTTATTCATGGAAGCGCTGCAGGCAGCCGGTGAGGCTCTTGGTCTCGACACTGCCACCGCCCAGGCTCTGACCCTGCAGACGGCGCTCGGCGCAGCGCGCATGGCTGACCAGAGCGATGTCGACACCGCCACGCTACGCGCACGGGTAACGTCCAGAGGCGGCACCACAGAACAGGCCCTGCTCAGCTTCGAGCAGGCAGATTTGTGCAACATCGTACTTCAGGCGCTCACCGCTGCCTGCCATCAATCACGACAACTCGCCGACGAACTCGGCAAGGACTCCGCATGAGCCCCGAAAATCCACTAATATTTTTACTGCGCACCCTGCTCGATATCTACACCTCGCTGCTGATGTTGCGGTTTTTACTGCAACAGGTGGGGGCCGATTTTTACAACCCGATTTCGCAGTTCATCGTCAAACTCACCAATCCAGTGGTGAAACCAGCGCGTCGCCTGATCCCGAGCGCTCGCAGCTACGACCTGGCCACGCTGCTGCTGGTGCTGTCACTCATCATTATCAAGATTGTGGTGCTCGCCAGTCTCGCGAATTATTCGATCAATGCTCTCGGCCTGATTCTGGCCACTGTGCAGGAACTGGTTCTACTGGTGATTAATATTTTTATATTCGCGATTTTTGTGCAGGCGATTTTAAGCTGGGTGAGTCCCGACCCTTATCATCCGGTGGCAGCTTTGTTACGCAGTCTCACCGATCCGGTGTTACGACCTTTCCAGCAATTTATCAAACCCATCAGCGGCATCGACCTGTCACCACTGGTGGCACTGCTGGCCTTGATGTTTGCCAAAAGTCTGGTTTACTATGTTTTCCAGATGCTGTGAAATCTAACCCATGATATCTGGTCACCGATTTTTCCGACTCCAGCTGAGCGCAATAGTCGTAGTCAGCTCACTCGGCACCACCGCCAGTGTCGCAGCGACAGCGTATAGCCCGCTACCGAGCAACAGCACACACACCCATGCGCTTGCCCTGCGGCTGGAAAAGCTCGAGAGTTTGCTCGCCAAAGCGAGTGATTATCCGCGTTATATTCTGCTGGATACTGCCGCCAGAACCGCGCTGGAGCTGGAGCGCTATTCGCTGGCCGCAGATTTTGCCCGCGAATTACTCGATCTGGCACCTAAATACCCGGACGACTGGAATCACGCCGCCGCGCTGCATTATGCTCATATCACCCTGGGCCGGGTCGCGCTCGCGAACAACGATATCGCGGGCGCAAAACACCAGCTGCTGGCAGCCGCTAACATTCCGGCCTCAGATATTCTCAACCGCAACGGTCCCGATCTGCAACTCGCCAGCCGCTTACTGGCACGCGGTGAACATGAGACCGTGAGCATATATTTAAAAGCCTGCGCCAGTTTCTGGCCAGATGGTCAGCAAAAGCTCGATCACTGGTTGCAGCAACTCACCCAGGGAGACATCCCCGAGCTGCTGGCATTGCCATGACTCCTGCCTGTGATTAGACTGCGCAGAATTCTGTCAAACGAAACACCATGCCCGAAACCCTGAGCCCGGATTCTGTCGGAATCGTGATTCCGCAAAGCCTGCATTTTGCCGACCCCCTGTTACTGGAGTGCGGCAAAACGCTGGCACAGTACGACATCGCCTACGAAACCTATGGCAAGCTCAATGCTGCGCGCAATAATGCGGTGCTGATCTGCCACGCACTTTCGGGTGACCAGCACGCGGCCGGCTATTACTCGATGGACGACAAAAAACCTGGCTGGTGGGATTCTGCCATCGGCCCCGGCAAGGCCATCGACACCAGTCGCTTTTTTGTGGTCAGCCTCAATAATCTCGGCGGCTGCAAGGGCAGCAGCGGGCCCAACACCAAAAAGCCCGACAGCGATAAATACTGGGGCCCGGATTTTCCCATTGTCACGGTACGCGACTGGGTCAACAGCCAGCACCGGCTGATGCAAAGACTGGAACTCGATAGCTGGTGCGCGGTGATCGGCGGCAGTCTCGGTGGCATGCAGGTGATGCAATGGGCGATCGAATACCCCGAGCAAATCAAACACGCGCTGGTGATCGCAGCCGCGCCCAAACTCTCGGCGCAGAACATCGCCTTCAACGAAGTCGCGCGTCAGGCGATTCAGTCTGATCCGGATTTTCACGACGGCCATTACCTGGAACAACACAGCATTCCGCGCCGTGGTTTAATGCTGGCACGCATGCTCGGCCATATTACTTATTTATCCGATAATGCCATGCGCGAAAAATTTGGTCGCGAACTGCGCGAAGGCAAGCTCAGTTTTGGTTTCGATGTCGATTTTCAGGTAGAAAGTTATTTGCGTTATCAGGGCCGTTCTTTCGTCGAACGTTTTGATGCCAATACCTATTTATTGATGACCAAGGCGCTGGACTATTTCGACCCGGCACGCGAATACAACGACAATCTGGTGACCGCACTGGAACGCGCCAGCGCCCGTTTCTTTGTCGTTTCGTTCACCTCCGACTGGCGTTTTTCCCCCGAGCGTTCGCGCGAAATCGTCAAAGCCCTGCTCGCCGCGCGCAAGCAGGTGAGCTATGTTGAAATCGAAGCCGAGCACGGCCACGATGCGTTTCTGGTACCGATCCCGCATTACATGAATGTATTCAGCAGTTATATGAAAAGCGTGGCGGACACGCTATGAGTCTGCGCGCCGATCTCGCGATTATCGCCAGCTGGATCCAGCCCGGTGCCAGCGTGCTTGACCTTGGCTGCGGTGATGGTACGCTGCTGAAATATTTGCGCGACCAGCTCGGGGTGAGTGGTTATGGCCTGGAGATCAGCGAACGCAATCTGGAGGTCTGCGTTGAGGAACAGCTCAATGTGATCCAGGCAGACCTGAATGCTGGCCTCAATGATTATTTTTCCAGCAACAGTTTTGACTATGTCGTCATGAGCCAAACCCTGCAGGCAACAGCGCACCCGGATCTACTAATCGATGAAATGCTGCGCGTCGGTCACGAAGGTATTGTCACGTTTCCCAATATGGCACACTGGCGTGCCCGCGCCCAGCTCGGCTTCGGCGGCTATATGCCGGTGACCAAAAGCCTGCCCAACCAGTGGTACAACACTCCCAATGTGCATCTGTGTACGCTGCGCGATTTCGAACAATTGTGTCGCGCGCGCGGGATTCAAATTCTGCAGCGCACCGTGGTCGATCACACCCACAGCCGCAGCAGTCTGCTGATGAGTCTGTTCCCCAACCTGTTCGGCGAAATCGCGATTTATCGTTTTTCTCGCAAAGTCAAAAACTGAGCCCCAGGACCCAGTCTGCAACCCGGGGCACAGGCTGCTAGAATCTGGCATCGACATCATGATTAACACCACCCGTGCCTTTGTGCTGAAACCATTGCTCAATCTGCAATCCCTGCCCCGGCACATTGCCCTCCTGATCAGTTTTTTGCTGGTAATTGCCTGTGCCTATACTCTGGCGCAACTCACCTGGCTACTGATACCCGGCGAGCAGAATCCGGTCACTGCCATCGTCACTAGCGGAAAATCGTCATCATCCGCACCACCGCGCAATCGCATTGGCCTGCTCACCAGTGCGCATTTGTTCGGCAGCGCTGAGACTAACAGCATCGACAGCAGTAAGATCGCGACCGAAACCCGGCTCAACCTGGTGCTGCGCGGTGTGGTCGCGACCGACCCTCCGCAATTTTCCATCGCCATCATCGGCAATGGCAAGAACGGCAAGGAAGAAGTCTACGGCATCGGTGATATGCTGCCGGGCAACGCCCACCTGCGCGAAGTCCACGCCGAGCACGTGATTCTGGAACGCAACGGCCAGCTCGAAATTCTTCGCCTCGCCAGGGACGAGGAACTCGATCTTCCTGAAACCCGCGGCAGCACCACTACGGACACCAGCCCGGCCACGACACTCGGCCAGATCCGCAAAACTATCCTGCGCAATCCCACCGCTTTCGGTGATTATGCGGTGCCGGTGGTGGTGAAAGAAAACGGCAAACAGGTCGGTTATCGACTGCTGCCGCAGACCCACGGCAAAAAGTTGTTCAGCCAGATTGGCCTGCAGGCCAATGATGTCATTGTCGCGATCAATGGCATCAGGCTGGATAACCCACAAAATGGTATCAGTGCGCTGCGCAAACTTAGCACCGCACAAAACGTCAATATCACAGTGAAGCGAAACGGTAACGAAGTGCCGTTAAATATTCAGCTACAATGAGTATAATCAGCTACGGTTTTTAATGGATACCTAAAATGCTAAGAAAAACAGCGCATGCTGCTGAAAACCTGACCCTGGCACTGCGCAAAGGTCTCATGTTGCCGGCTATATTGCTGCTGCTATTTAGCCACCCGTTACACGCTGAGGATCAGATCACACTTAATCTCAAGGATGCAGATATTCGCGCCCTGATCAGCACCGTGTCTAAATTCACTGGCAAAAATTTCATTATTGATCCCCGGGTCAAGGCCAGGGTGACGGTGATCTCAGCCAACTCCATGACCCCGGAAGAAGTCTACGAAGTGTTTCTCTCGGTGTTACAGGTGCACGGCTTTGCTGCTGTGCCCACAGACTCGGTCATCAAGATCGTCCCCGAAGTGAATGCCAAACAGGGGCCAACCCCGATTATCACCGGCAAGAGAAAAATTCCGGGTGACGAACTGATCACCAGGGTAATTCGTCTGAATCACGTACCGGCAGCGCAGCTGGTACCGATATTGCGGCCACTGGTGCCACAGCAGGGGCATCTTGCGGCCTACGCACCGACCAATTCACTGATCGTCACCGATCACTCGGCCAATATTCTGCGCCTGTTGCAAATCATCAAGGGCGTGGATCGCGCCGAAAGCGACGAGCTGGAAATCATTCAGCTGAAATACGCCTCGGCGTCTGAGCTGGTACGAATTCTGAATTCGTTGAACCAGACCACCGGCAAAAACGATCCTTCCGCGCTAACGCTGGCAGCAGATGATCGCACCAACAGTATTCTGATGACCGGCGACCGTGGCGCACGACTCAAGGCGCGCACCACCATCATGCATCTCGACACACCGCTGGAAGACGGCGGCAACACCAGCGTGATCTATTTAAAGTATGCCAAGGCTGAAAATCTGGTCACCATTCTCACCGGCATTCAGCAGCAGAGCGCTAAAACCAAAACCGGCGGTGTTGCGAAATTGCCTGCCATACCTGCCACAGCGCGCACCGGCAACACGATTGCAGACAATGCCATTATTCAGGCCGATGCTGACACCAATGCGCTGATTATCACCGCCGACCCGAACACCCTGCGCAATCTCAAGGCGGTAATACGCCAGCTCGACATTCGCCGCGCCCAGGTGATGATCGAAGCCATCATTGCTGAAATCACCTCGAATCTCAATAAAGAGATCGGCGTTGGCATGGCAGTAGACGGCAGCCAGAGCAGTAGCGGCACCGTACCCATTGGCCTGAGCAACCTCGCCGGTATCGGCGATATACTCACCGGCATTGCTGCGGGTAGCGCTGCGGCTACTAGCGGCGGAGTCAATGTCGGCCCTGGCCTGACTCTTGCTGGTGGCCGCACCCTCAGCAATGGCACACGTTATGCGCTGTTGTTGCGCGCACTGGCGTCTGATTCGGCCACCAATATTCTATCCACACCCAGTATCGTAACACTCGATAATGAAGAGGCCGAAATTGTGGTCGGCCAGAATGTGCCGTTTGTTACCGGCACATTCACCAACACGGGGAGCACTAATCCATCCAACCCGTTCCAAACCATCCAGCGCCAGGACGTGGGTTTAACTTTAAAAGTGACGCCTCAGGTCAACGAAGGTGACACCATCAAACTCGATCTGGAGCAGGAAACTTCCAGCGTCGCCAGCACCAGTGAAACGTCGGGCCCGACCACCCGCAAGCGCTCGATCAAAACCAGCGTATTGGTCGATGATGGCGGCATTCTCGTACTCGGCGGCCTGATCGAAGAATCTGCCAACGACACCGTCACCAAAGTCCCCCTGCTGGGTGACATTCCCTTGCTCGGCAAGCTGTTTACTTCGCAGTCCACTTCGAAAAGCAAACAGAATTTAATGGTGTTCCTGCGCCCCAGCATTTTGCGTGATTACGATGATGCCGCCATGGCCACCAATGAAAAATATAATTACCTGCGCGAGCTGCAACAGAACAAGAAATACGATAACGGCTTTGGTCTGCTCGATGAAAAACCACCGGTGATGCCACCGCTACCAGAACCGAAAAAGAAAGCCGAAGCACCGGTTAATGCTCCCCCAGTAACGTATGACTGGGAGGATATATGAACGCTGCTGGCGGCAGCTCAGCAGACCCAGTGACACTCACCCCCCAGTGTCTGCCCTATGCGTTTGCCAAACGCCACGGCATTCTCATCAGTCAGATCGAAGATGACCGCGTACATGTCCTAACGCATAAAAATCTCAGCCCGCAAATTCTCGCCGAAGTGCGCCGCGTCACTGGACGACGTTTAAGTTTAAATTCTGCTTCTGACGAACAGTTCGCCGCACTGCTCGCACAAACTTATGAACAAGGCAGCGATCAGGCAATGGCGATGATGGAGGGCGTCGGTGATGAACTCGATCTCGACCAGCTCGCACAAACGCTGGAACCAGAAGATTTGATGGAAGCCGAAGACGACGCCCCCATCATTCGCCTGATCAACGCTCTGCTCACCGAAGCTATCAAGATCAACGCTTCGGATATTCATATCGAACCTTTTGAAAACTCCATGCGGGTGCGCTTTCGCGTCGATGGCATGCTGCGCGAAATTCTCAAACCGCCAGGCAATATCGCGCCGCTGGTGATCTCGCGCATCAAAGTGATGGCGAAACTCGATATCGCCGAAAAACGTCTGCCGCAGGATGGTCGTATTTCGCTGCGCGTTGCTGGCCGCGCGGTCGATGTCCGCGTTTCCACTCTGCCTTCGGGTTATGGTGAGCGCGTGGTCTTACGTTTGCTCGACAAACAGGCGGGTAGACTCGATCTCGAACAACTGGGCATGGATGCGAAAATCGAAAAACAGTTCGATCATCTGCTGCACAAACCGCACGGCATTATCCTGGTCACCGGCCCCACCGGTTCAGGTAAAACCACCACGCTCTACGCCGGCTTGACCCGGCTCAATGAAAAGTCGCGCAACATACTCACGGTCGAAGATCCCATCGAGTATTACATCGACGGCATCGGCCAGACCCAGGTCAACAACAAAATCGATATGAACTTTGCCCGCGGGCTGCGCTCGATTCTGCGCCAGGACCCGGATGTAGTAATGATCGGTGAAATTCGTGACATCGAAACTGCATCAATCGCAGTCCAGGCCAGCCTGACCGGCCATCTTGTATTATCCACGTTGCACACCAATAGCGCCATCGGTGCTATCACGCGTTTGCGCGACATGGGGGTAGAACCGTTTTTGCTCGCTTCCAGTCTGATCGGTGTCATGGCACAACGTCTGGTACGCAAACTGTGCCCGCATTGCAAGCAGCCACACGAAATTACCACCAGCGAACACAACTGGCTGAATTTACCCGAAAACGAAATTCCAACGATTTATAGCGCCACAGGCTGCGCCAAATGTAATCACATTGGTTATATCGGTCGCACCGGTCTTTATGAATTCATTCCGGTTGATGACAAACTCATGGACATGATCCACGAAGGCGAAGGCGAACACGCGATGGAGCAATACGCGCGCCATTATGCCACCAGCCTTAGACAGGATGGCCGGCGCATGATTCTGCGTGGCATCACTTCGCTGGAAGAAGTGATTCGCGTTAGTAAAGACGACTAAAACACAGTTGGCAGCTATCAGTTAGCAGTCGGCAGCAACCGCCTTCTCCTGAACTAATTTCTGCCAACTGCCAACTGATGACTATGGTTTTATGGCCGCATTCGAATACATCGC
>JASBSR010000034.1 GCA_030148865.1 Gammaproteobacteria bacterium | reverse complement strand
CAAAACCCTGGACCAGGCGAAAGCGATCAAGAACACCCAGATTGCCGAAGAACTGGCGTTGCCACCGGTAAAGATCCATTGCTCGGTGCTGGCCGAAGATGCCATTAATGCCGCAATTGAGGATTATAAAAACAAGCGCACGCAGTAAGTTTGCGTTGTTACACCGACTTTAAAAGATCGACTGAGGATTACTATGGCTATTACATTAACTGAACCTGCTGCAGCACGCGTTAAAACATTTCTTGCAAATCGTGGCAAGGGAGTGGGTATGCGCGTCGGTGTTAAAACCAACGGCTGTTCGGGTATGTCCTACGTGCTTGAGTTTGTCGACGAGATTAATGCTGAAGATGAAGTATTTGAAGTTCGCGGTGTAAAAGTCATCGTGGATAAAAAGAGTCTGGTGTATGTGAATGGCACGGTGGTGGATTTCACCAAAGAAGGGCTGAACGAAGGTTTTAAGTTTACCAACCCGAATGAAAAGGGCCAGTGTGGATGTGGTGAAAGCTTTACTGTATAGCCATACCTTATAAAGCTCATTCGCATTCTGCCGCGTAGTTCATTGCGTGAGCGGTCAGTCGAAGGCGAGCACAAGACTCATTATGAACGACGACCTACTGACACGTAATTTCTTTGATCTGTTTCATATGCCGGTAAGATATGAAATGGATATCGATCAGCTGCAGCAGGAATACAGGTCTCTTGCTCAGGCGGTGCATCCCGATAAATACGCCAGCGCAGGTGATCAGGAGCGCAGGATTTCCATGCAGCAAACTTCGTGGATCAACAAAGCTTACCAGACCTTGAAAAATCCAGTTGAGCGAGCCGCATATTTATTGCAAATGAAAAATATCGATATCAATCTGGAAAACGAAACCACCATGGATGCTGCATTTTTAATGCAGCAGATGGAATTGCGCGAGTTACTGGAAGATGTGCGCACGCAGGCGGATCCGCTGGCGACGCTCGACACAGAGCTTAAAAACGTTAAAGCCGGTATGCAGGAACTGGCTAGTGGGTTTTCTGAGGCATATCAGGCAGACAGGCTGGAGGATGCGAGAGAAGCCCTGCGTAAAATGCAGTTCATGCAAAAAGCGCACAAAGAAATCGACACGCTGACCGCAAAAATAGAAGACGAGTTGTTTTAACCATGGCTTTATTACAATTATCCGAACCCGGGCAATCCACCGCACCTCATCAGCATCGGCTTGCTGTGGGTATTGATCTGGGCACCACGAACTCACTGGTGGCGACCGTGCGCAGTGGTGAAGCGGCAACTTTGCCTGATTCGCAGGGCCATCATTCTGTGCCCTCAGTCGTACGTTATTCGAAAGACAGAATATGTGTAGGCCATGCAGCCGCTGAACACTCGATTACAGACCCTAAAAACACTATTGTTTCAGTGAAACGTTTTATGGGTCGTGGTGTTGATGATTTGCAGGTGCTGGGCAAAAAACTGCCATACGATTTTGTTGCCACGGACTCAGCGGTACCGCGCATACACACTGCGCACGGCGATGTGAGTGCCACTGAGGTTTCATCTGAAATACTCAAATATATGAAAGCGCGCGCTGTCAGTGCCCTCGGTGATGAGCTGATGGGCGCGGTGATTACCGTGCCTGCCTATTTTGACGATGCGCAACGCCAGGCGACCAAAGATGCGGCACGTCTTGCTGATATCAATGTCCTGCGTTTGCTCAACGAGCCGACGGCGGCTGCCGTTGCTTATGGGCTGGATAGTGGTCAGGAAGGTGTGATCGCGATTTATGATCTTGGCGGTGGTACTTTTGACATTTCTATCCTGCGATTGAATAAAGGTGTTTTCGAAGTGCTTGCCACGGGTGGTGACAGCGCGCTCGGTGGCGATGATTTTGATCACAAAATCGCCGAATGGATTTTGCAACAGGCGGGTGTTGATGCCGCAACAACTGAACTCGATGCTTCGACCGTGCGTTTGTTGATGCAACAGGCGCGCGCTGCCAAAGAAGCACTGAGCAGTGTAGAACAGGTCGAGATTAATGTCAGTAATACTTCATTGAACTGGCAGGGTAGTTTGAGCCGCGCACAAATGAATGATCTGCTCGATGCATTGATCAAACAAACCATTCTTGCCTGTCGCCGCACACTGCGCGACGCCGATGTTGTCATCGAAAATATTCAGCAGGTGGTCATGGTCGGCGGCTCGACACGCGTGCTAAGGGTGCGTGAAAAGGTGGCAGAGTTTTTTGCCTGTGAGCCACTGGTGAGTATTGATCCAGATAAAGTGGTTGCAGTTGGTGCGGCATTGCAGGCTGATGTGCTCGCTGGCAATAAACCCGGCGAAGAAATGTTACTGCTGGATATTATTCCTCTGTCGTTGGGGCTTGAAACCATGGGCGGTCTGGTGGAAAAAATTATTCATCGCAATACCCCAATTCCGGTGGCCAAGGCGCAGGATTTTACCACCTATAAAGACGGTCAGACTGCAATGGCGATTCATGTCGTGCAGGGCGAACGTGATCTGGTGACAGACTGTCGTTCTTTAGCGCGTTTTGATCTGTGCGGATTCCCGCCGCACGTTGCCGGTGCAGCGCGCATTCGTGTCACCTTTCAGATTGATGCCGATGGTTTGTTGATGGTGAGTGCACGCGAACAGAATAGCGGTGTTGAAGCCAGTGTTGATGTCAGGCCATCTTACGGTTTGAGTGATAACGAAATCGAAACTATGCTACGCGATTCAATGGCGCACGCAGAAGATGACATGCAAACACGCAGTTTACGCGAGCAGCAGGTTGAAGGCGAGCGCGTGCTCGCGGCGCTGGATGCGGCGCTGACGGCTGATGGCAAGACGTTATTGTCTGCCGATGAACGTGCCACCATTGATGTCGCCAGAGCTGAGCTGATAAACATGAATAGTAAAGATGATGCTGATGCGATCAAAGCGGCCATCAAACAGGTCGAAGCGAGCTGCGAAGCCTTTGTTGCGCGCCGTATGAATAGCAGTATTAAACAAGCCATGCGCGGGCATTCAATCGATGAATATGCCACGCACCACGAGGAGTAAGTAATGCCGCAGATTATTTTTCTGCCCCACGAAGAAATTTGTCCCGAAGGTAAAGTTATTGAAGCCGAGCCGGGTACCACAATTTGTGATGCTGCGTTGAAAAACGGGATTGAAATCGAGCATGCCTGTGAAAAATCCTGTGCCTGCACCACCTGCCACGTGTATATCCGTGAGGGCATGGATTCATTAAACGAAAATTCTGACGACGAAGACGACATGCTGGATAAGGCCTGGGGTCTGGATCCTGATTCGCGTCTCAGTTGTCAGGCGCTGGTAGGGGACAAAGATCTGGTGGTCGAGATTCCGAAATACACCATCAATATGGTGTCAGAGAATCATTAACCAGGTCTGGTCAGAGTTGATCAAACACCGATATATCAAGGGGAGGGCGTATGAGCCTGAAGTGGACTGATACTCTCGATATCGCCATCGAGCTGGATGAAAAATACCCGGATATTGATCCGCAGTACATCAATTTTGTGGATTTACACAAGTGGGTACTGGCACTGGACGCTTTTGACGATACGCCTGAACGATCCGGCGAAAAAATCCTCGAAGCTATCCAGATGGCCTGGATTGAAGAAAAAGACTGATCAGATCCCTGCGGGTGGTTTCTTATCCTTATAAACCCGCGTAAAATCACGGGTTTATCGTAAACGAGCTATCTCTAGCATGGCAACTGCAAGCGCGATCGTCAAACCGCCAGCCTCCGGCCGGCCTAACCTGCTCGGACTTGACCGCGCCGGGATGGAAGCGTTTTTTGTTGACATGGGCGAGCAGCGGTTTCGCGCCAGTCAGCTCATCAAATGGATACATCAGCAGGGTGTGATCGATTTCGACGCCATGAGCAACGTTTCCAAAGCCCTGCGTGAACGTCTCAGGCAGCATGCCTGTGTTACCCCACTCGAGATTGTGTTCGATGAGATTTCGCGCGACGGTACTCGCAAGTGGGTACTGGAGCTGGCCGATGGCAACCAGATCGAAACTGTTTATATCCCGGAAACTGACCGTGGAACTTTATGTGTCTCATCACAGGTGGGTTGCGCGCTGGATTGCAGCTTTTGCTCCACCGGTCGTCGTGGTTTTAACCGCAATCTCAGTAGTGCGGAAATCATTTCCCAGGTCTGGATCGCCAGTCAGCTGCTGCGGGAAGAAAAAAAACCCGGTAGAACCATTACCAATGTGGTGATGATGGGCATGGGTGAGCCGTTGCTGAATTTCGACAATATGGTTACTGCGGTTCGCATTATGATGGATGACTTTGCCTACGGCCTGAGTAAACGCCGGGTCACAGTTAGCACCGCTGGCGTAGTGCCCGCCATGGACCGACTGGGTGACGTACTCGACAGCCGGTTGGCGGTATCTTTGCACGCGACAAATGATGAGCTGCGCAACGAACTGGTGCCCATCAATAAAAAATATCCGTTAAAAGAACTGATCGCCGCCTGCCACCGTTTTTCCGAAAAGCAGAGCGCGCGTACCCGCATCACCTTCGAATATGTCATGCTCGATGGTGTCAATGATTCACCTCAGCAGGCACACACGCTGGTGCGCCTGCTCAAGGGTTTGCCGGTAATGATGAATTTGATACCCTTCAATCCATTCGCAGGCTCGGGCTATACCACCTCCAGCAGCGAACGCATTGAAGCCTTTGCAAAAATTATAATCGCTGCCGATATGACTACCGTTGTCAGACGTACGCGTGGTGATGATATTGACGCTGCCTGCGGCCAACTGGTGGGTAAGGTAGCAGATAAAAGCCGTCGCGCAAGACGTTTTGCAGAACCACGATTCGGGATGACATCATGATAATAAAAAAAATCGGGCAGTTAATTTTGTTGCTGTTGTTTTTAACACTTGTAGCCTGCGGTGGCCAACCGACCAAGGTGCAAAAGCAGGAAGGTCCCGATCTTAAACAGGCATCAAAATTAAACGTGCAGCTGGCGGTGGGTTATATCAAGCGCAATCAGATGGAGGCTGCGCGCGACAAGCTTGAAAAAGCTATCGAACAGGATAGTGAAAATATTGATGCCCATCGGACCCTGGCATATCTGTATTCACAGCTTGGCATGAATGAAGAAGCCGATGCCCAGTATCAAAAAGCCATCAGTCGTAAATCAAATGAACCGGAATTGCATAACAGTTACGGCACATTCTTATGCAAAACAGATCGGGTGGATGAAGCGCTGGAAGAATTTAAAAAAGCATACACGCATCCATTTTACGAAACCGGGTATATTGCTTATGCAAATGCAGGCTCGTGTTTGTTAAAACAAAAAAAATATCAGCAGGCAGAGGCTATGCTACGTAAGGCATTGCGTACTGATCCAAATCTGTCCGGAGCTTTGCTGTCGATGGCGGATCTTGGGATTCAGACCAGACAATATTTAATGTCGCGTGCATATATTCAGCGCTACCATCAAAAAAATAAACCCAGCGCCGAGAGTTTGTGGATACAGGTACAGGCTGAAAAAGCCCTCGGCGATAAAGTGCACTATATGAAATATGCAAAACAACTGGTGTCTGATTTCCCGGATTCAGACGAAGCGAGTTGGGCAGAAGAACAGGCGCGCCATGAGCAGCTCAAACACAACTGACACCACAGAGTCGGCATCACAGTCTGATCACGAAAAGGCAATTTTCGGTGATGCTTTGCGGCAGGCGCGAGCAGCTCGGGGTCACACTATTACTGAAGCGGCTAAAGCAACGCGGCTGGCAGAATATATTATTGAGGCTATCGAGCAGTCTGATTTGAATCGTCTGCCTCCGCCGACTTTTGTCCAGGGGTATTTGCGTACCTATGCACGTTTTCTGGGCTTGTCTGAACAGGCTGCGGTGGATAATTTTAATCGCGCTGTACCTTATAAGCGTGAAAGCGAACTGCACCCGCGCACGTCGCTGCCGTCACAGACGAGTAGTCATTCGCCGTTGATTCGAAGTGTTTCAATTATCCTGGCATTTGTGGCTGTGCTGGCCTTGAGCTATGGCGCTTATAATTATTACGTCAAAACAGCTGTAACTATAGGTCAGGAAAATGCCAGCACGCTGGCGCGCATACGTACTGAAATGCATGACTCCGGTAGTGCGCAGGATCTTACTCAGCACTCGGTTATTTCTGAGGATGGTGCGTTAGTCGTGGTTGCGCCAGATGAGGCAGAAGAAATAAAAGCCACCGATAATAGATTATCGGTCGAGGCAGCGGCTGAAGCAGCTGCTGCACCAGCACCTGTCGAAAAAACTGGGGCAGTTGCAAGTGCTGATACTGGCTCACTAGAAGTGGCTGCACCGACCCCGGATCTGCTGGAAATGCAGGCCTACGGAGATTCCTGGGTGGAAATATCTGACGCGGCTGATCGCAGGCTGTATCATAATCTTCTGAAGGACGGTCATAGGTTAAGCTTGCGGGGTCTGGCACCATTTGCTGTGTTTCTGGGCAATGCACCTGGAGTTGAAATCCAGGTGAATAAAATCAAAGTTAAAATCTATCGCTTTATCAGAGCGAACAGTGTCGCGCGCTTCTCGGTATCGACCGAAGACGGTAGCGCCGTGTTTCATTAAAAACGAATTACCCATGTCAAAATCTATACAGTCCGTACGCGGAACACACGATATTCTGCCGGATCAATCAGCGCGCTGGCAGGCATTTGAAGCCATTGTCAGACAAACCATGCAAACCTATGGCTACCGCGAGATCCGCACCCCCGTGCTCGAATCAACGGACTTGTTCTGTCGTTCGATCGGTGAAGTCACCGATATTGTTGAAAAAGAAATGTACACTTTTGCGGATCGAAACGGTGATAGCCTGACTCTGCGCCCTGAAGGCACGGCAAGTTGCGTACGTGCAGGTATTCAGCACGGTTTGTTGCATAATCAAACGCAACGCCTCTGGTACACCGGGCCGATGTTTCGCCACGAGCGACCGCAAAAAGGACGTTATCGACAATTTCACCAGTTTGGTGTCGAAGCCTACGGTATCTCGACCCCGGACATAGATGCCGAACTGATCCTGATGGGCGCGCGCTTATGGCGGGCGTTGCAGCTTAAGGATATACGGCTGGAACTGAATTCACTCGGTAGCGTAGCAGCACGAGCAAATTATCGAGCTGTGCTGGTCGAGTATTTTCAGTCGCATCATGATCAGCTCGATGAAGACAGTCGCAACCGCCTAACAACAAACCCGCTACGCATACTCGATAGTAAAAATCCTGATATGCAGGCGCTGAATAATGCTGCACCGAGTCTTCTGGAATATCTGGATGAAGAGTCTGCTCGCGAATTCGATGTTTTGAAATTAATTCTCGATACCGCCGGCATTGCTTACACAGTTAATCCGAGATTAGTGCGCGGTCTCGATTATTACTGCAAAACAGTTTTTGAATGGGTCACCGACCAGCTGGGGGCGCAGGGCACAATCTGTGCCGGTGGTCGTTATGATGGTCTGGTGGCGCAGCTCGGTGGTCGTGAAACACCTGCCATAGGTTTTGCACTCGGTATCGAACGTTTATTGGCTCTGCAGGAACAGTCATCTGGCCAGATGATTACTGATGATGTCGATGTTTATATGTTATTGCAGGGTGAGGGCAGCGAGCTAAAAGGTTTGCTACTGGCAGAAAACTTGCGCAATGAATTACCTGGGCTCAAATTATTAACACATTGTGGCGGCGGTTCATTTAAAAGCCAGATGAAAAAAGCTGACCGGTCTGGTGCCGCTCTGGCGTTGATTTTGGGCGAAGCCGAAATTCGTGCAGCACAGGTAGCGGTTAAATTTTTGCGTGACAAGACAGAACAGCAGCTTATTGCAGAGTCAGAGCTGATTAATTTTATACGAATAAATATTTAAATACTGGGTGAATAGAATGCAAGATTTTGAAACAGAAGAACAGCAAATCGAAGCTCTAAAAAAGTGGTGGCAGGAAAATGGTACTTCTTTGATCGTTGGTTTAGGACTGGGTGTCGCGGTTTTGTTCGGTGGCCGCTATTACATCGAAAGCCAGCAACAGACGCAAGCTAACGCCGGTGATCTATATTTCAGTGTGGCAGATAGTGTTAATAATAAAAAAGAGGAAGCTGCCATTGAGACAACCGATAGACTAATTACCGAATATAAAACCACACCGTATGCATCACTGGCTTCGTTGTTGCTGGCGCGTTACGAATTTGAGCTGAATCATCTTGAAGAAGCAGGCAAACAACTGCAGTGGGTGGTGGATAATGCTGAGCAGCCAGAGCTGCAGAATATTGCGCGTTTGCGCCTGGCGCGACTTTATTTTACGAGCAAGGATTATGATGCGGCGCAAAAATTACTTGACGTAAAATATGCGACCGCATTTGACGCTGCCTTTGAAGAACTCAAAGGTGACATTTATGTCGCGACCAGTCAGCTGGCAGAGGCGCGGCTGGCATATGACAGAGCGCTGGCCGCTGCAGGCGCACGGGGCAGCAATTTTCTGCGTCTTAAGCGTCAGGACTTAGGTTCAACAAAAGTCGATGTTAATGCGACTGAAGCGGTAGCACCACAAGTATGAAACAGATACGAATAATCTTTGCGATAGTTTTTGCCAGCCTTGCACTTGGCGCCTGCGGTGATAAAGATAATTCTGAACCACCTGCCGAGCTTACGGCATTTAATCCGGAAATCAGGCTGGATTTACGTTGGGCAGATCGTGCGGTTGAAGGTGTTGAGCAGCAATTTTTATTTCTAACACCTGTGCTGGGAAAAGATCGCATCACAATGGCTGGACGCGATGGCAGACTTGTGAGTCTGGCGCTGAATAACGGCGATGAACTTGCAGTGACAGATCTGAATCTGACACTAAGTGCCGGCATCGGTGGCAATGACAAGCTCTGGTTGTTAGCCACACGCGATGCTCGTGTGATTGCGGTCAACGCTGATGATGGCAAAGTTATCTGGTCGGCTCGGGTGCCGAGCGAAGTGCTGGCGCGTCCCTTGTTGCATCAGGATACGGTGATTGTGCGTACGGTGGATGGCCAGGTTTTGAGTCTTGATGCCAGTAATGGCAAAACGCGTTGGTCCTATCAGCAGGTATTGCCGGCCCTGACCTTGCGTGGCAATAGTGAACCGATTCTGGCGCGTGATAAAATTTTTGTCGGTCTCGACAATGGTCGTGCGATTGCACTTTCTGCAGGTACAGGTGAAGTTTTATGGGATATTGTACTGGCAGCACCCGAAGGTCGCTCTGAAGTTCAGCGGCTGGTCGATGTTGACGGTCAGGCAGAACTCTATGGGCGTGTGCTCTATGCCACCAGTTTTCAGGGCCGACTGGCGGCGATCGATGTTGAACGTGGGCAGTTCTTATGGACTCGGCCATTCTCGAGTTATTCGGGAATCAGTATTGATGATAAAGCGATTTACAGTACCGATGATCGCGGTCACATCTGGGCGATCGACCGGCTCAATGGTGCCACACTCTGGAAGCAGGATGCTTTGACCGCGCGCGATGTTACCCGTCCGGTTTTGCTGGGTGACTATCTGGTGGTTGGCGATTACGCGGGTTATTTGCACGTATTGTCACGTTTCGATGGGCATTTCGTTGGCCGTATTCTTGCCGGCGATCAGGATAGCGACAGTGACAATGTTTTCTCATCCGAGCACAGCGGTATCCTGGTACCACCACTGGTCAAAGACCAGCAGGTATTTGTTACTGCGCGCGATGGCAGTATTTATGTCTACGGTTACACGCCACTGAGCCAGCCAGTCGCCGCTGCCAGGTAAACCCCATCATGAATCCTGTTATCGCTCTGGTTGGCCGACCTAATGTGGGCAAGTCCACTTTGTTTAATGTGCTCACGCGTACGCGTGACGCTCTGGTAGCCGATTTCCCTGGGCTGACACGTGATCGCAAATACGGCCATGGTAGTCACAATGAAAAGTATTTCGTGGTCATCGACACGGGTGGTCTGAGTGGCGAACGCGAAGGTATCGATGTGCAGATGGCGCGGCAGACGCTACTGGCGATCGAAGAATCCAGCATCATTGTGTTTATGGTCGATGCCCGCGATGGCCTGACCGCTGCTGATGAAAACATCGCCAGCGAATTGCGCAAAACTGGCAAGCAGGTCAGTCTGGTAGTCAACAAAACTGATGGTCTGGATTCTCGCGTGGTCGCGAATGAGTTTTATGCGCTGGGTTTTGGCGAACCGCTATTAATCGCGGCAGCGCATAATCGGGGTACCGGCAGTCTGCTCGATGCAGTATTGATGGAAGTCGCAGCCGAGCCTGCAGCAGCAGACGCGCATTCGGGTATCAAGGTCGCTTTTACCGGTCGTCCGAATGTGGGTAAATCCACCCTGATCAATCGCTTCATGGGTGAGGAGCGGGTTGTGGTCTACGACCTGCCGGGCACCACCCGTGACAGTATTTATGTGCCGTTCGAGCGCGATGGCAGGCAATATACCCTGATCGACACCGCCGGTGTACGGCGTAAACGTTCGGTCAAACAGACCGTAGAAAAATTTAGTGTGATCAAGGCGATGCAGGCGGTTGACGAGGCCAATGTAGTGGTCATGATGATCGACGCACGACTCGAAGTCGCCGATCAGGATCTGCATTTGCTGGGCTATATTCTCGAAGCAGGGCGCGCGCTCGTGCTGGTGATCAATAAATGGGATGGCCTCGACGACTATCAAAAACAGCAAATTCGCACCGGCATCGACAAACAACTGAGCTTTATGCGCTTTGCTGAGATATTTTTTGTCTCAGCCTTGCACGGCTCCAATGTGGGTCAGCTTTATGGCGCGATTGATCGTGCCTATGCCGCGGCCATGCAGGATATGTCCACCCCCGGGCTGACACGATTGCTGGAAAAAGCACTGACAGTGCACCAGCCGCCATTGGTTGGTGGTCGCCGTATCAAGTTGCGCTATGCGCATCAGGGGGGCAGCAATCCACCACGCATCGTGATTCACGGCAACCAGACTGAGCTAATGCCCGCCAGTTACGAACGCTATCTGCGCAACTTTTTTCGCGAGGCGCTGAATATTGTCGGTACACCGATCAAGCTTGAATTTAAAAGTAGCGTCAACCCATATGCAGGGCGCAAAAACACTCTCACCACCAAACAGCAGGCCAAGCGTCAGCGTATGATCAGACATAACAAAATGAAGGATAAAAAGCGAAAAAATAATCGTTAATTAAATTTAATTTCCATATATAAATCATATAGTTAAATTGACACAAGAAGTCCAGTTAGTGTTATCGACTGGAATTCTTGCGAAAGCGTGTTTTTCGACTATCTTTCATAGAGACATACAGCAAAATAAAGTACTGATCAACAGTATCAAGAGGATAAGGGGAGTCTTTCAGATGAATTCACGATATAGCGCTTTAGCGAGCGCGCTTGCCGCCATATTGATGGCGTCACCGGCCAGCGCCATTCAGTTTGACGGTTTTTTCACGGTGGGCGCTGCCACGCATGATGATAAAAACGATAATCGATACATAGGCAGTCTGGGGGATCGTGGCATTACTAATAATATTACTTTCGAAACCGACACCCGTTTTGGTTTACAGATTAGTTCTGATATTGCGGACAATGCCTCAGTAGTGGCTCAAATTCTTGGTCGCGGTGTGGATTCAAACTTTAACGCCGTAGTGGAGTGGGCCTACGTCGATTACGAGTTTAATAAATACGTAAGCTTGCGTGCCGGTAAAATCAAACAGCCGGTGTATCTGGTCAATGATTATGTCGAAGTTGGCTATGCCTACCCCTGGATACGTCCTCCGGTAGAAGTGTATTATCTGAATAACCCGTTAAACACAGTTAATGGTGCAGAATTATTGCTTAGTTTCCCCATCGGCAAAGGCCAGTTGTCGTTCCAGCCGTACATCGGTTCGAACCGTGATGATATTCCGAACAGTGGCGGTACCGGTTTTTTCGAGGCTGAGGGGATTGCAGGTATTGATATTAAATATGCCGCTCCGGGATATTTGATGCATGCAAGTACTTTTCATTGCCGTGAAGTCAATACTCAGGGTGGTCTTACCGATGTGCCAACAGCCTTCGGATTTAAGGTTGATGTCGACCTCAATGGTACGGGAAAGTGTGACGTCACGTCTGCGGGTTTGAATCTGGATCTTGCCAACTTTGTCGTGTACGCCGAATGGCAGGATCGTACGACCGAAGAAACGCTGTCACGTCCTTTTGGTGATACCGAAGCCTGGTACACTACACTTGGCTATCGTGTTGGTAAATGGTTGCCACACATCACATTTGCATCGATCAAAGGTAAAGCTTCCACGTATAGTCCGGGTGCGGTTTCCTGTGCACAGTCATCAGGTAGTGGTGGTTGTACGACGCCGTTAGGTAATGTGACAGCTGGAACGCCTTTATTTAATTTCCCGATCGCGATACAGACCTCTGTCACTGCCGGTCTGCGTTATGAAGTCAACGATAGTGCAGCGTTAAAAATTGAATACAGCGTGGTCGATGTTGAAACTGACCCGGCTGAAATTGCGCAGGCAAATAATCCATTTGGCATTAACTTTGGTTTGTTTGACACCAGCTTTACGAATTCCGCTCCAACAGAAAAAGTAGGCGTTACCAGCATCGCGCTCGATGTTATTTTTTAAACCGGCGGATTGCTAAACATCGAACTTTCCGTCACCCGGCTTTGCTTCTGCCGGGTGACATTATGGGTAATACAGGGTATGAATCATACACAGACAGCTCGACTGAACATATTTGACAGCATTCGTCTGCTGCCGTGCCGACGATGGAAAACGTTAGTGTTGCGTATACTGTTGATAGTGTTCGTGGCATTTTTAGCTGAAATATCGGATGCCAGCGCCAATGGCCTGTTCGATTTTCAGATGAAACTGGCCGAAAAAGGTAATGCTGAAGCTCAGTTTAAAATTGGTGAAATGTACGAAACCGGTTTTGGCACCAAAAAAGATTTGAAGCTGGCAGAAGAATGGATTGCGAAAGCCGCTAGCCAGGGGCACGAAACAGCAGGCTTTAAGCAGCTGTATTGGGATATGCAAAAGAATGGCCTGACCAAGACGAACACAGCACGGTATCAGGAACTGGTCACTAAGGCAAACGCCGATAATGCGTATGCACAATATTATGTTGGCAAATTGTATGCCGAAGGTACAGGTGTGAAAAAGGATAGTGATAAAGCACTGGACTGGTTTAACAAAGCAACGCTACAGGGCGTAGTCGAGGCGGAGCGCGAGTCTGCCATTGTGCGCGATAAAATTAAACGTGAAGAACTGGAGCTGGCTCGACAAAAAGCCGCGCAACAACGCCAGGCAGCATTGAAGGCGCAACACGACGCTGAAAAACGTCAGCAGGAGGCGGCGACACGCGCCGCCGCGGCTCAGAAGAAGGCCGAGGCTGAACGTGCGGCGAAGCAGGAAGCCGATAAACGTAATCAGGCGGCTGCAAGTAAAAAAGCCAATGATGACAAATCCCGGCAGGCACAGGCAGCCGAAGATGCAAAACGAGCTGCAGCTGAGCAGCGTGCCCTGGAAGCGAAGCGCAAGGCATTGTTGGAGCAGCGTGAAGCACGTGAAGCCAAACGTAAAGCTGAGTTTGAGTCTGATCCTTGCAGCGGTAAATCAGCAAGATTCCTCTCCACCTGCCGCTGATTATCATCAGTTTGAACATTTCCTGTTGCCGTCGGTCTTAACGCCGGCGGTTCACGTTATAATCCCGTCATATCAATAATTAAGCGCTATAGGCGTTCATTCCCCTATCGTACGCAGATATGAGAGTGTCAGATGAGAAGCGATATGACAAAAAGTCAACGCCGCAAAAAGACGGTGAACCGCCGAACATCCGTTACCAAACGTCAGAAATCCACAATGCAAAAAAAATCTCTGCTGGGACTCATAAAAAAATATCGTTGGTGGCTGCTGGCAATAACGGCAATATTTTTAATTTATCTGGCCTATCTTGATCATAAAGTTACCACCATGTTTGAGGGCAGACTCTGGCAACTGCCCGCACGTGTTTATGCGCGGCCGCTGGAACTGTATGAAGGTAAGTCGCTGAGTACACAGGATCTGCTCGCTGAGTTGAGATTATTAAACTATAAACGCGTTTCAGCGATTCCAGCAAAGCCCGGCCAGTATCATAACTGGGGGAACCAGTTTGAAATTAAAACACGCGGTTTCCGTTTTTATGATGGTGAAGAAAAAAGTGTCAGTGTGAGGCTGGGTATCGATGATGGCCGAGTTAGCTCGCTCAATGATATTTACGGTGATGCTCCGCTGGCTATTGTGCGTTTTGACCCCGCTTATCTCACCGGTATATTCCCCACACATAGTGAAGATCGAATCCTGCTGAAAATTGATGAGGTTCCCGATCAATTTATCAAAATGCTTATTCTGATTGAAGATAAGCGTTTCTTTGAGCATTTTGGCATTGATCCGCGTTCGATTGCGCGCGCATTGGTCGCCAATATCAAAGCCGGTGAGACCGTACAGGGTGGCAGCACGATTACCCAGCAGCTGGTAAAAAATTTGTTTCTTACGCCAAATCAGAATTTGTGGCGAAAAATCAACGAAGCTTTTATGGCATTGTTTCTGGAAATGCATTACAGCAAGCAATTGATACTTGAAACCTACATTAATGAGGTGTATCTCGGCCAGGACCAGGAGCGTGCAATCCATGGCTTCGGCCTGGCGAGTGAATATTATTTTGGCAAGCCTTTGCGGCAAACCACGGTAGATGAAATGGCTTTGCTTGTTGGCATGGTGAAAGGTGCTTCATATTATCATCCGGGTCGTAACCCGGAACGCGCTATGGAGCGTCGTCGTGTGGTGCTCGATACCATGGCAGATAATGGGCTCCTGACAACCGAGCAAGCCAGAATTCTTGCTAACAAACTCGTGCAGGTAACATCGCATGCTAAACGCAGTCGTTATCCGGCATTTATTGATTTGATCAAGCGCCAGTTAAATCAGGATTATAACGCAGAAGATTTGCGTTCAGAAGGGCTGCAAATATTTAGCACACTAGATCCGATCGTGCAGAACGCAACTGAATCTGCTGTCGAGAGAATATTGCCGGCAATTGATTACCAGAAACAGGGGCTGCAGACTGCTGCGGTAGTCGTGTCACCCGATAATGGTGACGTGCTCGCCGTGGTCGGTGATCGCTCGCCATCATATTCCGGATTTAATCGCGCACTTGATGCCAGTCGCCAGATAGGTTCGTTGATTAAGCCGGTTATTTATCTCGCAGCTCTCCAGCATCCGGATCGTTATACGCTTGCCAGCATACTCGACGACAGTCCATTGCGTGTGATAGGAGAAGATAAAAAACTATGGGAACCGCAGAATTACGACAATGAGTTTCACGGAAAAATGTTGTTATTCGATGCCTTATTGAAATCATACAATATACCCACAGCCAGACTGGGGCTTGATGTCGGGTTGGCGGATATTGTGCAGACTTTCCACGATCTGGGGAGTCCGCGCGAGCTACCGCCATATCCATCAATCACCCTCGGCGCGGTCGCAATGTCACCGTTTGATGTGGCATCGGTGTATCAAACTTTCGCGGCCAATGGTTTTCACAGTCCGTTGCGCAGTGTGGTCGCGGTACTCGATAATTCCGGCCAGCCACTGAGTCGTTACACTATTCATGTTGATCGCAAGATTAATCCCGATGCAATATCACTGGTGAATTACACGCTGGGGCAGATTACCCGCACGGGTACGGCGCGGCGTCTTGCCAGTGAACTTGATATTCCGGTTGCCGGTAAAACCGGTACCACCAATGATTTACGCGATAGCTGGTTCGCCGGGTTTACCGGTGATCGGGTCGGTGTGGTCTGGGTCGGCAGAGACGATAATCAGCCCGCGGGCATTACTGGCGCTTCGGCGGCAATGCGCGTCTGGTCGGCGATCATGCGTAAGGCTGCGCATCGTGGTTACCAGCCAGGGCTAAGCGACAATATCGAAATGCACTGGATAGATCGAGAAACCGGCGAACTAGGCCAGCAGTCGTGTGAAAATGCGATAGAATTGCCCTTCATTCCTGGCTCAGAGCCAACCACCACCAGTTCCTGTTCGGGGAGTTCCTCCAGCAACTGGCTACGCGGAATATTTAACTGATGATGCATGCTCCTGGTCTAAAGCAAAAATTGTTACGACTCTCAGTTCTATCCGGTTTCATCCTACTGGTATCCTGCGCCGGGCTGGAGACTACGCCGACACAGGAATACCCGGAACTGGCCCCCGGCAGTCAGCCGGCGAGCAGTACCGCACGCTTCCAGGAATGGCTGGTGACCACCCAGAGTATGGGCAATAGCGGCAGGCAGGTAGCGGCACCAGCGGCCATTGTCAAACTCAGCCAGCAGGCGGATCGCCAGCTGGCCGCAGCCCAGTGGCAGGCAGCCAGTGACACGCTGGAACGACTGCTACGTATTTCACCCGATTATGCCCCCGGCTGGAGTCGTATGGCCTGGCTGGCTTTGCAAACCAATGCTCCGGAACGTGCTCGCCAGATGGCATCGCGTAGTAATAGCTATGCCACCGGCAGAATTGATCTGAAAGTACTGAACTGGAAATTTATTCGCGACGCCAGTGCGCAACTCAGTGATAAAGGTGCTGTGCAGCGCGCAGAACGTAATATCTATGAACTGGAGAATCTTTAGTGCGAGCTGCCGATTTTCTTGGCAAAAGCGGATCTTTATCAGCAGCACTCGATGGTTTTCAGGTTCGCAACAGTCAGATCGATTTGTGCGAGGCGATCGACGAAGCGATCCAGAAGCAACAGGTGCTGGTTGCCGAGGCGGGCACTGGCATCGGCAAAACCTTTGCCTATTTAGTGCCTGCAATTCATTCTGGCAAAAAAGTTATCATTTCCACCGGTACCCGTCATCTCCAGGATCAGCTCTACCATATCGATCTGCCGCGCGTGATCAAGGCGCTAGATATGCCGATGAAAACCGCCTTGCTCAAAGGTCGTAGTAATTATCTGTGTCTGCACCGGCTGGAACTGGCTCCGACCATGAGTTTTCTCAACCGCGATACCCAGTTTGCGTTGCAGGAAATCAAAACCTGGTCGGCACACACCGAGTCGGGCGACATTGCCGAATTAAATAGCGTATCTGAAGATGCCATGGTCTGGCCGATGGTGGTATCCACCGTCGATAACTGTCTCGGTAACGAATGTGATTACTGGGATGACTGCTATGTAGTGAAAGCTCGCAAAAAAGCTCAGGAAGCTGATGTGCTGGTGGTCAATCATCACTTATTGCTCGCTGACATGAGCCTGAAACAGGAAGGCTTTGCCGAGTTATTGCCTGGTGGTGAAGTGTTTGTTATTGATGAGGCGCACCAGCTGCACGATGTTGCGTCGCGTTTTTTTGGTGAATCGATCAGTTCGCGACAGTTAATCGGTCTGGCCAAAGATGCTATCGCCGAACAGGTGAACGATGCCCCTGACATGGCCGAGATTCGAGAATATGCGGATGCACTGGAAAATGCCGCACGTGATTTTAGACTGGCGCTGGGTGAAACCGGCGCGCGCATGGCCTGGCAACAGATACGGCACAAAGCATCGGTGGCGAAAACCTTGCAGGCACTGGAACAAACTATTGATGAGTTGAGTAAAATCCTTGAGCAGGCTTCAGAACGTAGCCGCGGTCTCGACCAGTGTTATCAGCGTGCGCTTAAAACGCAGCAATGTTTAACAGCCTTTAGTGCAGAAAAAACAGCAAATGATGATCACGCTGCCATTCTCTGGTTTGAAACCTATAGCAAAAGTTTTATTCTGCACGCGACACCGATTGATGTCGCGAGTTTGTTTAAAAAACACACCGACAATTTTTCTGCGAGCTGGCTGTTTACCTCGGCGACCTTACAGGTGAATCGCAACTTCGCACATTTTGCCAATAGTCTGGGGCTGGAGCATTATCGTAGTGATGTCTGGGATAGTCCGTTTGATTACCAGCAGCAAAGTTTATTGTATCTCCCGGAAAATTTGCCTGAGCCCTCTGATTTTTCCTACACCCGCACCTTGCTCGAAAAAGTGCGCCCGGTGTTGCGCGCCAGCGGTGGCCGCGCGTTTTTATTGTTCACCAGTTATCGCGCGATGAACGAGGCTGCCGATATTTTACGCGCCTCGAATGACTATCCATTATTCATTCAGGGCGATTATCCCAAGCACACTCTGCTGGAAAAATTTCGTGTCACACCATCGGCATTATTGCTCGGCACTGCCAGTTTCTGGGAAGGGGTTGATGTTCGTGGCAGTGCCTTATCCTGTGTCATCATTGACAAAATTCCGTTTGCATCACCGGGTGATCCGGTGATGCAGGCGCGCATTGATGCAATACGCAGTGAAGGCGGTCAGCCGTTTATGGAATATCAGGTCCCTCAAGCGGTCATTGCACTCAAACAGGGTGTCGGCCGCTTGATTCGGGATATTAATGATCACGGTGTGGTGGTGATCGGTGATCCGCGTTTAAAACAGAAATCTTACGGCAAGGTGTTTTTGAACAGCCTGCCGAAAATGCCACAGACACAACAATTAGCGGATGTGCAGAATTTTTTTGAATCAAGAGTAGAAGCGAGCGCGCGTGAAACTGCTGGCGCTTGATACCGCGACTGAAGCCTGCTCCGTAGCCTTATATGTGGATGGCGAAATCAGTCAGCGCTATCGGTTAGCACCGCGTGAACACAGTCATTTAATTTTACAGATGCTGGACGACTGTCTCGCCGAAGCCGAATTGAAACTGTCGCAGCTCGATGCGCTCGCATTTGGTCGTGGCCCGGGTTCGTTCATGGGGCTACGCATTGCTGCCGGTGTGGTGCAGGGCATCTCGCTGGCGCAGGATTTACCCATCGTGCCGGTGTCAACGCTGGCCTCGATCGCGCATATCCAGATGCAGCAGCGCGGTGCGATGCGAGTGCTGGCGGCGATCGACGCGCGCATGGCTGAAGTCTACTGGGGTGCATTCATCAATAACAACGGCCTGCCGGTATTGCAGGGTCAGGAAATGGTGCTACCACCCGAGCAGGTGCCGATACCCGATACCGAGGGTTGGTCGGGTGCCGGTACCGGCTGGGGCAGTTATGCTGATCTACTGGTGCGGCGGCTGGGCGATCATGTCAGCACCAGTCAGGCCGAAGTATTTCCGTCTGCGGCCTCGATTGCCGAACTCGCGGTCGTCGGCCTCGCCAGTGGTGAGCAGGGGGTAGCCGCCGCACAGGCAATTCCGGTGTATTTACGCGATCAGGTTGCCAAAAAAGCCGCGAGTCGTTGATTCTGCATAGTGATTCAGTCGTATTGCTAGCCCGCATCCGCGCCATACGGTATCATTCTGACCCCTTTACTCAGTCCACATAAACGGCCAGTATGCAGATGGAAGTCAATCCAGTCAGTTTCAAAATCGATGATCTCAGGCAGCGCACAGATTCGCTCAGGGGGTATCTTTGACTACGCCAGCCGTAAAGAAGAATTAGAAGAAATCAGTCGCGAGCTGGAGCAGCCGGATGTCTGGAATGAACCCGCGCGCGCGCAAAAACTCGGTCAGGATCGGGTTCGCCTCGAAAAAATAGTGCTCACCATCGACCAGCTCGATCACGGCCTGGAAGACGCTGCAGGTCTGCTGGAAATGGCGGCCGATGAAGGCGATGTCGCCAGCATCGAAGCCATCGCCAGTGATCTCGAAGCACTGGAAGCCCATGTCGCCGAGCTCGAGTTCCGCCGCATGTTTTCCGGCGAAATGGATGCCTGCAACGCTTTTCTCGATATTCAGGCCGGTTCCGGCGGCACCGAAGCTCAGGACTGGGCAGAAATGTTACTGCGCATGTATCTGCGCTGGGGGGAAGCGCACGGTTTCAAGACTGAATTGATCGAAGCCAGTGACGGCGATGTCGCTGGCATCAAGGGCGCGACCATTCGTATCGAAGGCGATTATGTCTTTGGCCGTCTGCGTACCGAAACTGGTGTCCACCGTCTGGTGCGCAAGTCGCCGTTTGATTCCGGCAATCGTCGTCACACGTCGTTCGCCGCAGTGTTCGTCTCGCCGGAAATCGATGATGATATCGAAATCGATATCAATCCTGCGGATTTGCGCATTGATGTTTATCGCGCCAGCGGCGCTGGCGGCCAGCACGTCAACAAAACCGAATCGGCAGTGCGGATCACGCATCTGCCCACCAATATTGTGGTGCAGTGCCAGAACGATCGCTCGCAGCACAAGAACAAAGCCACCGCGATGAAGCAGTTGCAGGCCAAGCTCTACGAACTGGAAGTGCAAAAACGCAATGCTGATCAAAAAGTGGTAGAAGAAAATAAATCTGACATCGGCTGGGGCAGCCAGATTCGATCGTATGTGCTGGATCAGTCGCGGATCAAAGATCTGCGCACCGGTGTCGAAACAGGCAACACCCAGGCGGTGCTCGATGGCGAGCTCGATCAGTTCATCGAAGCCAGCCTGAAGAGTGGTTTGTAAAACATTTAGTCGAAGAGGGCACAGAGAACACAGAGCCAATTTGTAAAAGCATAGTCCGCAAATGAACGCTGATGAACATGAATATTCAAGATTGCGCCTACGGCGCATGGTGTAAATAGATAAAGATCTTACTAACGTTTATTTGCGGATAAAGATTCCTGGTTTTTTACATCTCAGTGTCCTCTGCGCCCTCTGTGGCAATAATTTCTTTAATAATAGTTAATAAATAATGACTGACGAAAATAAAACACTGACAACCGAAGACGAAAACAAACTCATCGCTCAGCGCCGGGAAAAACTCGACGGCTTACGCGAGCAGGGCAACGCTTTTCCCAATGATTTCAGACGCGATGCGCTGGCATCTGATCTGCACGCGCGTTATGGCGAAGTACCTAAAGAGGAGCTCGAAACCCTCAATCAGCGAGTTTGTGTCGCCGGTCGCATGATGGCAAAGCGCGTCATGGGCAAGGCGAGTTTCACCAAACTGCAGGACATGTCGGGCCAGATCCAGTTATTTTTGCAACGCGACAGTCTGCCCGAAGGCGTTTACAACGACGGCTTTAAAAAATGGGATGTCGGTGATTTGATTGCTGCCGAAGGCGTGATGTTCAAAACCCAGACCGGTGAGCTCTCGGTAAAGGTTGATGTGCTACGTTTATTGACCAAATCACTGCGCCCGTTGCCGGAAAAATTCCACGGCCTGTCCGATATGGAAGTGCGCTATCGTCAGCGTTATCTTGATCTGATCATGAATCAGGAAGTCAAAGAAACTTTCCGTTTACGCACGCGCATCATCGCGTTTATTCGTAACTACTTTGACAGCCACGGTTACCTGGAAGTCGAGACCCCGATGATGCAGGTGATTCCCGGGGGTGCCACCGCGCGTCCCTTCGAGACTTACCACAATGCCCTCGGCCTGCCGATGTTCTTACGGGTCGCGCCCGAGCTGTATTTAAAACGTCTGGTGGTCGGCGGCTTCGAACGCGTCTATGAAATCAATCGCAACTTCCGCAACGAAGGGGTCTCCACGCGTCACAATCCGGAATTCACTATGCTGGAGTTTTATCAGGCCTATGCTGATTATAAAGACCTGATGGATTTAACCGAAGATCTGTTGCGCAAACTCGCTTCGCAGGTGCTGGGCACTAGCACGGTGACCTATCAAGGTGAAATATACGATTTTGGCAAACCTTTTGTGCGCATGTCGGTATTCGATTCCATTCTGCATTTTAATCCGGATGTCAAAGCCGAACAGATTTCAGAACTGGCACCTGCGAGACAACTCGCCGAGTCGCTCGGTGTAAAGCTCAAAGACGGTTACGGACTTGGCAAAGTCCAGATCGAAATATTCGAGAAAACTGTTGAACACCGTTTGATGGATCCAACATTCATTACCGAGTATCCCACTGAAGTGTCACCTCTGGCGCGACGCAATGATGACAATCCATTCGTCACCGATCGCTTCGAGTTTTTCGTCGGCGGCCGTGAGATTGCTAATGGCTTCTCGGAGTTGAATGACGCCGAAGATCAGGCCGAGCGCTTCCAGAAACAGGTCGCGGAAAAAGATGCTGGTGATGATGAAGCCATGCACTACGATGCCGATTATATCCGTGCGCTGGAGTTTGGTTTACCACCGACCGCGGGCGAGGGTATCGGCATTGATCGTCTGGTGATGTTGCTCACCGATGCTCCATCTATCAGGGATGTGATTCTGTTCCCACACATGCGGGCAGAAGTGGAATAAGAGTCACCGACCGCATTTAACTGAATGCCAGCCAGGACTAAGTGGCCTGAAAAATCTGAGTTTCTCTCGCTAGCCTCAGCTATAAAAACGGGGTACCGAGCTTATCAGTACCCCGTTTTTATTCAAACACTTCTGACAGGATGAAGTGTTATGTTGCAGATCAGACTGTTTTACGACGTGCTACACCAACTAGACCCAGCAGGCCAGAGCCGAACAGCCAAACAGCCGCAGGTACTGGTACAGCAGACGGCGGTGTAATATTCACATTGGCCAGATCAGAACCTTCCAGGTTGAAGCTTGCACTGAAGCCAACAAGGGCACCGCTATCTAACATGGCACCGCCTGGAATACCGTCACCATCCCAGTCAGTAGATGTGTATGTTTGAATATCACCGGATGAAGATACATCCCAGACATTAACTACGTCGATGTTAGAAGTCAGGCCCCAGTCGAGCAGCATGTGAGCGCCGACCTGACCTTCTGCAACTGTAAAATTATACATTCCAGCTCCGGTATCAACCGAATACGTGCCAGCTGTATACGTGGTGATGTCATGCGCAGTCCAGCGATCACCTAATAAAAGCTCTGAGCTGGTAATAGTGTTTGCGCTAGCGTCAGCAGACAGGCTCAGCGAAGCTGTGATACTTTGGTCACAGCTGGTTGCCCAGCCGCCATCTAAAACAGCGCCTGTCGCATCGAACATGCAGAGTTCACCGGTGGCGGCACTGGCAGCACCAGAAGCTAACAGCAGGGCTGTGGCAATTGCCGTTTTTTTCATAATTAATCCTCCCGATAATATATGTTGACATAGCAGGGCATTATCTATGCCAATCAATTAAATATGAATAAGAACAATATGTTATGAGAATTTATGCCGCTGAGATTAAATCAGGAAAAAATTTATATCCTTTAGACAGGATCTTGTCTGTTAAATAAATCGACAAAATAACAGGTTGGAATATAATTGGATAAGACTAAAAACCATCATATAATCAATAATATATATTATTTAATAATATACTGATATAGGCATTTTAATGACCGTAAAAAATTTATAAAAAAGCATTATCATATAGAAGATGTTGTTAAATAATAATATATAACAATAAGTTAGCTGGATATTAAGTGTAAGGCCTGCCGACTAATCTCATTATCACGAGTAGGTGAATTGAGGCGATAATATTTACCTGATTCTATATGCGTGTTGTATTTTTAACCATATTTTTGTATCGATATTAAAATCTCCGGCTCGGGTTGATGTTGATTGTCAATACACCTAAATCATGAAATTCTAGTCAGGAAAGATCAATGGTACGCCCCCCCCGACGATAGCTGCCTGGCATTTCATTACACACCATCCAGTTTGATCACATGTTTTGCATCGCCAGCAGATTTTTCAACTTGCATGTGCTGACGCAATGCATGTCCCCGTCAATATCAAGCTGTCATACTGCAAAAAATTAATGAGATTTGTGCGTATTCAGCTTAAGTTTAAGGGCTGTTCCTATTGACTCATGTTGCTGCATCCTGCTCGCCATCAAGAGAGCGCCAGTGCTGACTGGTTGTGATGTCGCCTATAACAGCGGCATTCTCTATCAGAAATCGGCTTCCGTGTTCGCATACAGACAGAGGCAGTATAACGCGGCATGAGAAATATCAATTTTTTCCTCTATGAGTATATTTAGAAACCATTTCTCACCGCCTGTATTTTATGTTCTACCGTCCAAAATAAAGGCATGAGGTTGCGGGTGAATTTGACAGAACTGCTGATTTATCTGATACTCAGTTGACTGAATATTAATAATTTCTAATGAAATATCTTGTTTTATGGCTGTCGCAATAGCGTATTTTACTGAGTGCAGGTTGATTCAGTAGCCCGGTATACGGCAGGCCGTAATGCTTTGTATATTGTGAGTTTGTATTATGAAAAAGAAACTTTATGCCTGTAAAAAGCAAAGAGTCGCCACTTATGAGTCTGAATTTTAGTTGATAAAATTTATGACAGTATTGCACTAAGGAAAAAGAATTATCATGTCCAATGGTATAGATGGTATGGATTATGGGTGAAGTTAGTCAGGAAGGACGTAAATACTCTCCTGCTACGATCAATCAGGCATTCAACGATTTTCTTCGCCTTCAGGCGTCTGATCAAAAACTTTTGCAGCGGTATAACAAGACTCTGATGCGGGGTGGTGAGGTATTCGCAAAAATATTTTATGATTACCTGATGGCTTCACCTGTTACAGCCAAAGTACTGGATAAATATCAGCGGCAAGGGGGGCTGATTGAAGATCTGGTTAAAAAACAGCTGCAACATTTGTTCGGTTTTATTTCGGGCCGAATCGATGATGCTTCTGCGCAGAGAATGTCGCACATCGGCGAAATTCATTATCGCCACGGAATTGAGCCTGTCTGGATCATGGGCGCATATAAGTTATATCTCGATCATTTGCAAACCTGCATACGTGACAATACAGAAGTATCGGACAATGATCGTCAGCTTCTTGAGAGCACAATCACCAAACTTTTATTTCGTGACATGGGCTTAATGCTGGAAGGATACTGGGGTGCCAATCTGTCAGCACTGGCCAGAGAGAAAGAAAAGGTTGTCGATTTACGTGATCAAATTACTGGCCTGTTAGCCAATATTCCACAACTGCTCTGGTCGATTGATGTCGCTAACAATCAGCCCTTGTACGTGAGCCCCACGGCTCATGAAATTTGTGAAATGGATATCGATATGCCCATACCCTGTCTGGGCTGGACAATTGCTGAAGATCGACAACGAGTTGAAATGGCCTGGCAAAGCGCTATGCAGGGGGAAGCAACAGAAGTCGAAAGTCGGGTTATACAGCCCAATGGTGAACAGCGCTGGTTTCGTCGTCTGTTTTATCCTTATAAAAATATTGCGGGTGATGTTGTTCGCATAGATGGCCTCATGGAAGACACTACTGAGAAAAAAGCGACGCTCGAGCGTTTAAATACCCTGGCGACCACCGATAGTCTGACCTGCCTGACCAATCGCACTTTGTTTCATGATCGGCTGGCGCAGGCACTCGCCGCTGCCAGTCGGAGTGATAAATACCAGGTTGTGATGATGTTAATGGATCTGGATCATTTCAAGGAAATCAACGACACCCTGGGGCACCCCGCTGGCGATGAAGTACTGGTTGCTGTCGCTCAGCGCTTACAAACTCTGCTCCGAAAAACCGATACTCTGGCACGTCTTGGTGGCGATGAATTCGGTATTCTGTTACCCCAGGTCGAAGATGGTCATTACACGGCAGAGAAAATAGCCAAGACAATACAGCAGGCCTTTGTCAGTTCTTATCAGGCTGAAGATAATGAACTTTTCCTTGGTGCCAGTATTGGTATCGCCATCTATCCAGAGCATGGTGAGGATGTCGCCACCCTGATGAGCCGAGCGGATGTCGCCATGTACAGCACAAAAAATACTGAGAAGGGGTATATGTTTTATGATTCAAAACTTGATCCTCATGCGCAGCAGAATCTTCAGCTGTCAGGAGACTTGCGTCATGCCCTGCAACGTAAGCAGCTTGTGCTGCACTACCAGCCTAAAATAGATTTACAATCAAACTCAGTCATGGGTGCCGAAGCGTTGCTTCGCTGGCATCACCCGGCGCATGGAGTAATACCGCCAGATGAGTTTATCCCGCTGGCAGAACGTACAGGTCTGATCAGGCCGATTACCGACTGGGTTATCGAAAATGCCTTAAAGCAAAGTAAAGTATGGCGAGAAATGGGGTATGAGCTACACATGGCAGTCAATGTATCAGCACGCTCATTCCAGAACACGAAGCTTGTGGAAATAATTAATGGGACTCTGAAAAAGTTAGACATACCTGCGAATTCTCTGGAAGTCGAGATTACTGAAAATATTCTTATGTCAGACCTCATCAATACTACCCGTGTACTCAAGCAAATTAGTGATCAGGGAGTCACGATTGCGATTGATGATTTTGGCACTGGCTATTCTTCACTCGCCTATTTGAAGAACATGCCGCTGCATACAATTAAAATCGATAAATCTTTTGTGCTGAACATGGCCAAAGATGAGAATGATGCGGTTATTGTGCGCTCGACTATTGATTTGGCCCATAATCTAGGCCTTTTTGTTGTGGCAGAAGGGATTGAAAACGCTGAGACCTTGGCTATGTTGGTCGCGCTGGGGTGCGATAGCGCTCAGGGATACTACTTCAGTAGACCACAGCAGGCAGACAAATTTTCTGTTTTTCTACAACAGCACGGCAGGGACTAATAAGCTAAGCGCATTCTGCTCTCAATGTCCTCTGTGGTAAATCTTTTTTAGGAAATTGCCTGTTCTGCCGATTCCAGCGAGTAGGGTAGTTCAAGTACAGTCACATCGGCACCATCTGGTGACCCCAGTTTCAGCTTGCCTTCTTTTGCGTTTTTATTCTGGATCACTGCCAGGGCTTCGACCATTCCATTTTTCGCTAGCTGTGCACTGACGATAGTGCCGACATCCTGTGTTGCCCTGGCGCTGGATTCAGAAATTTTAGTGCCGGCAGAAGGCAGCATTGTGCTATCAATGCTGATGCGGTACATGCGTTTTTTGAGTTTGCCGAGGTAATGCATACGAGCGACGATTTCCTGGCCGGTGTAACAGCCTTTGTTGAAGCTGACGCCGTTAATTAATTCCATATTCGCCATTTGAGGGACAAAGGCTTCGCTTGTGATAGCGGTGATCACCGGAATGCCGGCGCGTATGTTGAGCAACTCCCATTCACTGGCGCCGGCTGGGGTCGCAGTTTCGGTTAGTGTCTGCCAGTGCGTCGGCATGGTTTCAGGAGTGGCGTATAATTCGAAGCGATGTTCGCCGGCGCAACGAATCACGATAGCAGTTTCGAACTGTGCGACTTCGTCGGTGTTTATTGGCAAGGCACCGAGATATTCGCTTAGTGCCTTTTCTGATTTTTTACCGTTGATGCCAATACGCAGCAATGCATCGCTAACATTCCCCATCATCACCTGTGAGCGCAGTACGTATTGTTGTAATTTTATCAGCATGGCTTCGGCGAGTTCCTGTGGTACGCTGATAAAATACGTGCCATCGTTACGAAACACCCGAAAGTTCGCCAGCATGCGCCCCTTGTTATTGCAGTAGGCGTTGAGCTGGCTGTGTTGATTGTCGATTTTGGTGACATCGTTGGTCAGCTGGCCCTGGAGAAATGTAACCGCATCGTCGCCCTGTACCGCGAGCAATGCGTAATGCGAAAGGTCACAAATAATATCGCACAGCTGATCAGCTACCTTGTCGCTGTCATTAAAGTCGACGACGCGCCCATGGTTGAAAATGGCGCCTGCCGCGGAAAGAAAAGTTTGCCAGTCTGGGTGCATAAGTATAGATTCTGTGTGTGGGAGTGATGCTCTAATGAAGCGCTTGCCGGTGAAATTCAAGTGCTCCTTGTCTGTGGACTATCTTAGGGGTTTGAGTCGCTGAATTCACGTTAGATTTTCAGGGGTTTATGATAACATCGAGTGGAATTAGTTTGTCGTATTAGTGTCTGAGCGGTGCTCAGAGAGAAAAACAACAAGAACCGTCACCGGGCAAAGTCTATGCGTGCCAGACAACGACCAGTTTATCTGAATCTGTTCCAGATTCGCCAGCCGATCACCGCCATGGTGTCGTTGGCGCACCGGGTTTCTGGTGTGCTGCTTTTTCTCGCTATTCCTTATGCGGCCTATTTACTGGGGCTTTCTGTCACCTCGAGCGAAGCGTTTACCAGTGTCATTGGACTGCTCCAGCAGCCGTGGCCAAAGTTGCTGGGGCTGGCTGTGATCTGGGGACTGGCACATCATTTGTTCGCAGGCATCCGTTTTTTACTGATAGATGCCGATATCGGTGTGCAAAAACCTTCTGCGATTCTGGGTGCCTGGCTGGTGATTGTCGCTGAGATTATCGTGGTTGCTGTTTCCGGTGTCGGGTTCTGGTTATGAGCACCTTTGTCCTGGAAGGTCTACGGCCCTGGGTAATTCAACGCGTTAGTGCGGTCTATATTGCCCTGTTCCTGCTTTATCTGCTCTATAGCGCGGTGACAGCGCACAGTGTCGATTTCGATACCTGGCGTGGCTGGTTGTTTCAGCCACTGAACTCGGTGTCGATGGCGCTATTTGTGCTCGCGATTTTATTCCATGCCTGGATTGGTATGCGTGATGTGGTGCTGGATTATGTGCACAACATCATGTTGCGCATTCTGGTGCTGGCGCTGATTATCGGTACCTTGCTCGGTAGCGGTCTATGGGCATTCCGCGCCTTATTATTGACGGTGACCGGTTGATGACAATGCAGAAGCGACAGTTTGATACATTGATAATTGGTGCTGGCGGCGGCGGTTTGCGCGCCGCGCTGCAACTGACGCAGGCCGATGCCAGTGTTGCCGTGGTGTCCAAAGTTTTTCCCACGCGTTCGCACACGGTGGCGGCGCAGGGCGGTATGAACGCTGCCCTGGCGAATGTTACCCCGGACAACTGGCACTGGCATATGTTCGATACTGTCAAGGGCAGCGATTATCTCGGTGATCAGGATGCGATTGAATATATGTGTCGTGCCGCGCCCAAAGCTGTTTACGAGCTGGAACATTTCGGCGTGCCATTTTCGCGGCTGGATAATGGTTCGATATATCAACGCCCTTTTGGTGGCCAGAGTCAGGACTTCGGCGGCGATCAGGCCGCGCGCACCTGCGCCGCAGCGGATCGCACCGGCCACGCGATTTTACACAGTCTGTATCAGCAGAATATTCGCGCCAAAACCCATTTTTTCGATGAATACTTTGCCGTCGATTTATTAAAAAATGAAGACGGTCAGGTGCTGGGTGCGCTGGCGTTCAATATTCACGACGGTGAGCCGGTGACGATTGAAGCTAAAACAACTTTACTCGCCACTGGCGGTGCCGGGCAGTTGTTCAAAACCACCACCAATGCGCTGATCAATACTGGCGATGGCATGGGCATGGCGCTGCGCGCCGGTGTGCCCCTGCAGGATATGGAATTTTTTCAGTTCCACCCCACCGGCATTGCCGGTCGCGGCATGCTGATTACCGAAGGCGCACGCGGTGAGGGGGGGTATCTGGTCAACGTCGATGGTGAACGTTTGATGGAGCGTTACGCGCCAAAAGTCAAAGACCTCGCCAGCCGCGATGTGGTGAGCCGCGCGATAGCCACCGAAGTGCGCGAAGGTCGTGGCTGTGGACCGAAAAAAGATCATGTCATGTTAAAACTTGATCATCTCGGTGAAGATGTGATTCAAAAACGTTTGCCTGGTATTCGCCAGACCTGTATTACGTTTCTGGGAATCGACCCGGCAGAATCGCCGATTCCGGTATTCCCGACCGCGCATTACACCATGGGCGGGATTCCCACCGATCGTTACGGTCAGGTCGTAGTGCCGGTAAAAGACACGCCGGAAGAGCCGGTCACCGGTTTATACGCTGCCGGCGAATGTGCCTGTGTTTCGGTGCATGGTGCCAATCGTCTCGGTGGTAATTCCTTGCTGGATATTCTGGTCTTCGGTCGTGCGGCAGCAAATCATATTATTGATTATCTAAAAGACAATCGTTATCACAAGCCAATGCATCAGCCGAGTGTTGATACGGCGCTGGAACGCATGCACCGCTGGGATGGCAATGGTAATAGTGATGATAATACTGAATCGATTGCCAGCCTGCGCAATGAATTAAAAACTGTGATGGAAGCGCATTGCAGTGTGTTCCGAAATGACGATGTACTGGCTGAGGGCGTTAACAAAGTTGAAGCTTTATCGAAACGCATGGCTTATGCACGTATCGGTGATAGCAGTCAGGTGTTTAACACTGCGCGTGTTGAAGCGCTGGAGCTGGAAAATTTAATGGCTGTGGCACTGGCGACAATACATTCTGCTTACGCGCGCAAAGAAAGTCGTGGCGCGCATTCGCGCATTGATTATCCTGAACGCGATGACCTGCAATGGATGAAGCACAGTCTGTATTCACTGGAAAACGGTCTGGATTATAAACCGGTGCGTACGCGACCGATCAGTGTTGACAGTTTCCCGCCAAAGGCGCGGGTTTATTAAAAAGATGATTTGCCGCAGAGGTACAGAGACGTAAAAAACTAAAAGCTTATATCCGCAAATGAACGCTAATAAACGCAAATATGATCATTATATGTTTACGCCACGCGCCGCAGGCGCAGATCTTAATATTCTGCGTTCATTCGCGGACAATGCTTTTACGACTTTGATTCTGAGTTCTCTGTAACAAATATTTAGTTTTTAACTCTACGAGGCGCACGATGAAGTTTAATATTTATCGTTTTAATCCGGACAGCGACAGCAAGCCGCGCATGCAATCGTATGAATTAAATGATATCGAACCCGGCACCATGTTACTCGCGGCCTTGTTGCGAATTAAAGACGAGCAGGACGAAACTTTAAGTTTTCGTCGCTCCTGTGGTGAAGGCGTCTGTGGTTCTGATGGTATGAGTATCAATGGTCTCAATGGTCTGGCCTGTATCACACCAGTGGCCTCCCTGAAGCAACCGATCGAAGTGCGGCCATTGCCAGGCCTGCCGGTGGTGCGTGACTTAATTATCGACATGGAACAGTTTTATCAGAACTATCGCGATGTAAAGCCCTATCTAATTGTAAATGATCCCATGCCCGAAGTTGAATTACCGCAAAGCCCGATACAGAGAGAAAAGCTCGACGGACTTTATGAATGTATTCTTTGTGCATGTTGTACCACGCAGTGCCCTTCATTCTGGTGGAATCCGGACAAGTTTCTCGGTCCGGCGGCGCTGTTGCAGGCAGCGCGGTTTCTCGAGGACAGTCGCGATCAGGCCAGGGAAGAGCGGCTCGCTAATCTCGAAGGCCCGTTCAAGCTGTTCCGTTGTCACACCATCATGAACTGCGTGCAAGTGTGTCCCAAAGGGCTCAATCCCACCGAAGCCATCGGCAATATCAAAAAAATGATGGTGCGACGCTCGTTGTGAGTGCGGCAGAGACGGCTTCGCTGGAACAACTGCGTTGGCGCTGCCGGCGCGGTATGCTCGAGCTGGATTTGCTGCTCAATGATTTTCTCAATGAGCATTTTGCACAGCTGGATCAGGCGCAGCTGGAATTATTTGCTCATCTGCTGGACTATCCAGATGCGGTATTACTGGATTTACTTCTCGCCAGAACTCGCGCCAGCGACCCTGAGCTGGCCGCGTTTATCAACATGGTGCGGATACGTCATTGATTTAACACCCGTTATGGTGGGCTTTGGCAGGTGTATTTGACATATTAGAAATCTCTAATATACTATTAGACGACTGGAAATTAATCATCGAGGTAGTGCTATGAGTATTGATCGCATCGTGCTGGCAGTTGCCGGTTTTTTTATTCTGCTCAGTCTGGCATTCGGTGCTAGTGCCAGCCCGCTGTTTTTGAGCGCATACTGGCTGTGGTTTACCGCTTTTGTCGGTTTCAACCTGCTGCAATCCGCGTTCACAGGTTTTTGCCCAATGGCAATTATTCTGAAACTGATAGGTAAAAAGCCCGGTGCTGCGTTCTGAAACGCGCTGCGCGACACAAACACAGTTCGTCAGAGTTTGACATCGCGCAGGCGTTGCGCCGCGTCTTCTGGGCTGATCGTGCTGACGAACAGGCCGGAGCCAAGTTCGAAGCCGGTAGGAATGCTGGTGCGCGGACAGATTTCCAGATGCCAGTGATAGCTCGCGCTGCAGTCTTCGCCAGCATCAGCATGTGGTTGTGAGTGCAGAAAAAAATTATACTGTGCGCCGCCGATGACCCGATCAAGTCTCGCCATGGTATTTTTAAGTACCATGCCCAGATCTTCAAGATCTTCATCGCTGGTGCTGATGAAATCACTTTCGTGTTTCAACGGCAGGATATGCACTTCCCATTCATAGCGGCTGGCAAAAGGTTTGATAGCAATAAATTTTTTACCGCGTTCGATGACGTATTGCCCAACATCAATCTTGCGTCGTATCTTGCCAGACTCGCGATCGTATATTGTCGCTTCAAATGTTAATGCTTCATCGATCAGAGTGCAGAATATGCACTGGTGATGTTTTTCATAATAATTTCGACTGTGATGGATTTCGTTATAAACGTTTTCCGGGATCACTGGCATGGCAATAATCTGACTGTGTGTATGCTTGATGCTGGCACCAGCAGCTTCACCGAAGTTTTTAAAAATTAAAACATAGCGAATACGTTTGTCATTAGCATAGAGTTCCTGCATACGCTGGCGATAGGTTTGAAACAGCATCTGTAAATGCGAAACGTCCATCTCGTGCATGCGTATGCCGTGACTTTTGTGATCAATAATCACTTCGTGACGACCATAGCCTTCGATCGCCTGTTGCAGGCCAAAGTTAATGCCGGTATCACGACGATCATCACCAAGTACAGGATATAAATTTTCGACAATACGAATTTTCCAGTCGCCTTCAGATGGGCGCGCCATGATCGTAGGCGGCGTTTTATCTTCGTTGCCTTTGCAGAATGGACATTTTGCAACATGGTCAACAGGAACTTCCGCGACGCGTTTTTCTGCTGTGCGTGGGCGCATCCCCCGTGCGGTTGCGACCAGTACGGATTCGCTGGGTGATACCGGGTTGATGCGAATTTCTCTTACATTTGAATCTTTTTCAGACACTGCAAACTCCCGTGATGAACATCTGATGGCAATCTAACGTATTCAGCGGGATTGTTTTAGTCCCCAAAAGGGGTGGTTGGGGGTGAGGGTATGCTTTTTTCTGAATCTTGTTGGTCGGCGCTGGCATCGCCATGTTTGAGTAATAACGCCATTAGCCAGATGCCCTGGGCCGTGGCGTGAAAATTACTTTTCGTGCTGATCAGGCCCGGCAGGGTGCTGCTCCAGCCGATCACTTTGGTATCGGACAGGCTGAGTACCGGGTAGGCATCATCCCAGCCGCCGTCATCATTTTGTGCCGCGAGTATGCGTTGAATCCATACTGGTTTGATGGCAGCAAAGTTCTCAGACTGTGCGAGCATGAGCACGCGTTGTAAATAAGCATCGGTGACACGAAAGTCATAGGTGAGTTCGTCGACAATAATACTTTGCAGCGCATTTGCCAGTGTTTCCAGTTGCTGGTTATCACCACAGTAGCGTTCCTGCATCAGGTGCACTGCCATCAGCTGATGGGTGACGCAGCGCGGACTTAAATAATGCATGCTGCAAAAATTTGCGTGCAGCTGATCCTGAATGATGGGCTCCTGCGCAAGTGCTTTGTTGCAGGATAGCGCATAGATAAAAAATGTCTGATAGGGCGAGTAGCGGTTGAATGTCGAAATCTCCGGCACCAGTGGTCGATAAAATTTTCGGAAGTAGGGTGTCCATATGTTGGTTGGGTTGGCGTCAAGATATTCAGTTTTATACTGCTGGAAGATATCGGCCAGTTTTTTATTGTCGTTAATGTCGGTGGCTTCTTTCAGCATCCACCAGAGCGCGGGATTGTGCGTGTTTTTAATGTCTGGATAACGATTGCTCAACCATTGAATGGATTCGTCAAAGCTGTTCTGCAGGCTTTGTCTGTCTGGCCAGTCGGCGGCTTTATTATTGGCGTAGTATTGATAACTAAAATAAGCGATGCCGATGACAATAAGAAACAGTGTGAAACCGAGCAGATTTTTTTTCATAATGATCTTACCTGAAATAGTTCAAGACGGTGTGGTAAGTGGACTTCAAACGCTTTGCGATGCGTTCTAGCAGGGTGCGTTTATGGTATTGAGCGTCTTCTGCTGAAATATTTTCTTCGTCGTCATGATATTTGTGTTTTAGCCAGGCGTTGTAATCAAATTGTCTGGCAAGTTTAAACCAGTAATGGTTAAACGGATGAAACCCCGGCTTGTAAATCACGCTGGCACCAAAATCAATCAGGCGCGGCTGCTGGTTTGCGCTGACCAGTAAATTGTCTTTCTTTTTTAAATCCATGTGCGCTACTCGGCGGCGATGCATATCCTGTATGTGATGTAGCAGACTGGAATAATAGTCTGTATTTATTTCAGGGCGTTGTTCGCGAATCGGTCTGGCGTGGATGTATTCGAGTATTAGATAGGTGTTTGCCAGCATGCCGTAGCATTTGGGGCTGGCGGGAAAACCTTCGAGCTGTTGATAGACTCTGTGTTCGTGGCGCAGCATCAGGGTGTGCAGGTATTTCAGCAGTCCTGTGCCGTGTGGAACTTTAATCACGAGGTGCTGCTGGTTGTCGTGGTATTCCAGTGTCTTGCCCTGATAGCCAGCGGCCAATATGTGCGTCTGGTCTCGCAGGCTGGTTTCAACCCAGCGTGTTAGCTCGGCTTCGTCGAGTCTGTGGTCCATGTTGATCCTGGGCGTGTCACCTAGGCGATTTTTGCGTACAACAGATAAAAGCACCAGATGAGATACACCACAATGACGGGTTCACCATTTTGCATCAGGCTTTGTTTCAGCGACCATTGACTGCTGGTGCTGCCGGCGCGATGGCGAAAGCTGGGGATCAGGGCGTGAATATTGCGACTCCAGTTTTCCCATTGCTCGCCGAAATAATCATGCAGTTTTGAATCTTCATACGAAATCGCAGCGGGGTAATAAAAGAGCAGCAGCGCCAGCATTAATATGGGTGACCACCACAAAGCCGAGGCCAGTGAGAAACCAGCGATCAGTAATATATTGCCAACATACAGCGGATGTCTGACGTACGCATAGGGGCCATCAGTGGCGAGGACTTTATTTTTTTTCACATGACCCGAGGCCCAGACGCGTATTGCTTCACCGATGACGATTAACACCAGCCCTGCGTAAAGTAACTCAGCCTGCGGCTGTCCCAGCCAGCTCACCAGCAGCACGAACAGCACAGCAAACCACTGCCGCGATGCTTCGTGATACTGCAGTTTACGAATATATTTATAGGGGCCGGTAACTTCGGGTAATGAATCTGTGCGTGACATGTGTTTTGACTGTTCTGCTGGTTGCGATAGGTGCGTTATAGTATACCAGTTGTCATGCTATCTCGTTTAGTCTGATCCATGCACATCATGTGCTATCAAGTCATTAGTATTGAGGGCCGCAGTTCGTATGTATTCACCACGTCAGTACGCTTTCGAGGCCGTCAAACCGGGTGGTTATGCCAGCCTGATGGATCTCTACGAGAATAATTATCTACGCCTGCGCAAACTGCACCCCGAGCTGATGGCATTCAACGGCGAAGCCGTGTCGCAGCGTGAAGGCTGTCTGGATCTGCATATTGAGCTGCTGGAGCGCAGCCGTTATACCTCGACCTGTCGTCTGACCTATTATTTCGCAGCCGAGGCTACGGCGGAACGGGTAGCCGAGCCGGATTTATGCCTGTGCGTGTATCATGATGCTGCCATGGTAGAAGTGCTCGCCGGCCATTTGAAGCACGGCCGCGAGCGTCTCAACCATGTGCCAGGTGAATCGCTGCGCGTGAAGTGGAAACTGAACCGCTTTTTGTTTCGCTGGCTGGGTTATTGCCTGCACCTGGGCCATGATTTTCAGCGCCATGAACGGGGCGTCGCGGGTTCCCAAAACCGGGTTCTTTCTGACTGAGTGAAATGCTTTGCGAGCTCGATAACAGTTTTGCGCTGAGTGTTTTTACTGGCTGTTTTTGCTAAATTTTTTATCTTCTGAAAGACTAAATATTTGTGCCTTCCGAGGTGCTTCGCCGAGCCTGGATGTGGTAATATCATGGGCTTTGTAGCTAGCCCAAAATAACAATTCATGGACTCTCGGTTTCCTTTCTAAATGTCTGATTTTGCTAAAGAAATTTCCCCGATCAATTTAGAAGACGAGATGCGTCAGTCCTATCTGGGCTACGCTATGAGTGTCATTGTTGGTCGCGCCTTACCCGATGTTCGCGACGGCCTGAAACCGGTGCACAGACGCGTGCTGTACGCGATGAGTGTGCTCGGCAACGACTACAACAAACCCTACAAAAAATCGGCGCGCGTGGTCGGTGATGTCATTGGTAAATACCACCCTCATGGTGACACTGCGGTCTACGATACCATCGTCCGTATGGCACAGCCGTTCTCGCTGCGCTACATGCTGGTCGATGGTCAGGGTAACTTTGGCTCGGTCGATGGTGATGCACCGGCCGCGATGCGCTATACCGAAGTGCGGATGTCGAAAATTGCCCACGAAATGCTCGCCGATCTCGACAAAGAAACCGTCGATTTTGCCGAAAACTACGACGGCTCAGAAAGCGAGCCAATGGTCATGCCGACGCGCATTCCCGGCCTGCTGGTCAATGGCTCCTCGGGTATCGCCGTGGGCATGGCGACCAATATCCCGCCGCACAATATTACTGAAGTGGTCAACGCCTGTCTGGCGCTGATCGATAATCCCGAGCTCGATATCAACGGTCTGATGGCATACATCCCGGCACCGGATCTGCCGACGGCAGCCCTTATTAATGGCACTGGCGGTATCGTCAATGCCTACCATACCGGTCGTGGCCGGATGGTGATGCGCGCCCGTGCTGAAATTATCGAAGAGAAAAACGGCAAACAGACGATTATTGTCTCCGAGATTCCGTATCAGGTGAACAAGGCGCGTCTGATTGAGCGCATCGCCGAGCTGGTCAAGGACAAGCGCATCGAAGGTATTTCTGAGCTGCGCGATGAATCCGACAAAGATGGCATGCGCATTGTCATCGAGCTGCGCCGCGGTGAAATCGGTGATGTGATACTCAATAATCTTTACAGTCAGACCGCGATGCAGTCGGTGTTCGGTATTAATATGGTGGCGCTGGTCGACGGCCAGCCGCAGTTGCTCAATCTTAAACAGATACTCGAAGCTTTTATTCGCCATCGCCGCGAAGTCGTTACCCGTCGTACTATTTACGAATTACGCAAGGCGCGCGAACGCGCGCATATTCTGGAAGGTCTGGCGGTGGCGCTGGCCAATATCGACGCAATCATCGCCCTGATCAAGGCTTCGTCCAGCCCGGCAGAAGCCAGACAGGGCCTGATAGACAAAGTCTGGGCGCCGGGCATGGTCACCGAGATGATCACTCGTGCCGGCGCCGAAGCTTCGCGTCCCGACAGCCTCGACCCGCGCATGGGTCTGAAGGACGATGGTTATCATCTCTCGGTAGAGCAGGCGCAGGCGATTCTGGATTTGCGTCTGCACCGTCTCACCGGGCTGGAACAGGACAAGATCGTCGATGAGTTCAAGCAGTTGCTGGAGCTGATCGCCGAGCTGCTGGAAATTTTGTCCAATCCCGAGCGTCTGCTGGAAGTCATCCGCGAAGAGCTGGGCGCGATCCGCGAGCAATACGGCGACAAACGCCGCAGCGAAATCATCGCCAGCGAGCTCGACATGTGCATGGAAGACCTGATCGCCGAAGAAGACGTGGTGGTCACCTTCTCACACGAGGGCTACGCCAAATGCCAGTCGCTGGATACCTATAACACTCAGCGCCGGGGCGGTCGCGGCAAATCGGCGACCCAGGTGAAAGAAGAAGATTTCATCGAGAAATTATTCGTCGCCAATACTCACGACACCCTGCTGTGTTTCTCCAGCCGCGGCAAAATGTACTGGCTCAAGGTGTACCAGATGCCGCTGGCGAGTCGCGGTTCGCGCGGCAAGCCGATCATCAACCTGCTGCCGCTGGAGCAGGGCGAGCGGATTAATGCTGTGCTGCCGATTCGCGAATACGACGCCAATCACTTCATTTTCATGGCCACCAGCAGCGGTACTGTGAAAAAAACCGCGCTGAGCAATTTCTCGCGGCAGCGTGCGTCCGGCATTATTGCGATTGATCTGCGTGATGACGATACTCTGGTCGATGTGGTCATCACCAATGGTGAGAGCCACATTATGCTGCTGGCCAACAGTGGCAAGGCGGTGCGTTTCTCCGAGACTGACGTTCGCGCCATGGGCCGCACTGCCGCCGGTGTCCGTGGTATCCGCCTCGGCGATGGCCAGCGCGTGATCAGCATGATCAAGGTCGAGGATGAAGGCAGCATTCTTACTGCCACCGCCAATGGCTTCGGCAAACGCACCCTGGCCGCGCAGTACCCATTAAAAGGCCGTGGTGGGCAGGGTGTGATCTCGATAGTGACTAATGATCGCAATGGTGAAGTCGTCTCCGCGGTACAGGTGAACGACGATGATGAAATCATGATGATCACCAACAACGGGACTCTGGTGCGCATCGCGGTCACCGAGATCAGCGAAATGGGCCGCAATACCCAGGGCGTGCGCCTGATTCGACTCACCAATGGCGAGCAGCTGGTGGAAGTCGAAAAGATTGATGGACTGGAGCAGCCGGTCACTGAGTAATACGATTTATTTTAATTTAAATTCGTTAATTATTAATTAGTTAACGATCATTCTTAATCTATATTAAAGACTAAAAACATGACCCGAGTATTTAATTTCAGCGCCGGCCCAGCCGCCCTGCCAGCCGATGTTCTTGCCCGCGCGGGTGAAGAAATGCTGGACTGGAACGGCAGCGGTATGTCAGTGATGGAAATGAGCCATCGCGGTAAAGACTTCATGACGATTGCCAGCAAAGCTGAAACCGATCTGCGCGCATTGCTGACGATACCTGATAATTACAAAGTGCTGTTCCTGCAGGGCGGTGCCAGCAGTCAGTTTGCCATGGCACCCATCAATCTGCTCGCCGGTAAAACTCGCGCGGATTATTTGCTCACCGGTGACTGGTCGAAAAAAGCCGTCGCCGAAGCGAAACGCTTTTGCCAGGTCAACCTGGTCTGCGATACCACGGCCAGCAAATTCACCACCGTGCCCGCGGCTGAGTCGCTCAAATTCGATGCCGATGCTGGCTATGTGCACTACACGCCGAACGAGACCATCGTTGGCGTTGAATTTCCCTATCTGCCGGACACCGGTACTGTGCCGCTGGTAGCTGACATGTCCTCGACTATTTTGTCGCGGCCGATTGATGTCTCGCAGTTTGGTGTGATCTATGCTGGTGCGCAGAAAAATATCGGTCCTGCGGGTCTGACGATTGTGATTGTGCGCGAAGACCTGCTCGGCAGGGCGATGCCTGGCATGCCGGCAATGTTCGACTACAAAATTCACGCGGATAATGATTCCATGTATAACACGCCGCCGACTTACGCCTGGTATCTCGCCGGACTGGTGTTCGAGTGGCTGCAACAGCAGGGCGGGCTTACTGGTATGGCGAAAATCAACCAGACCAAAGCAGAATTGCTGTATCAGGCCATCGACGCATCTGACTTCTATGCTAATCCGGTCGATAAAGCCTGTCGCTCGTGGATGAACGTACCGTTCACGCTCGCCAATGCTGAGCTCGATGCCGCCTTCCTCGAAGGCGCGGCAAAAAATGGTCTTACCACGCTGAAAGGACATCGCTCGGTCGGCGGTATGCGCGCCAGTATTTATAATGCCATGCCGCTGGCGGGGGTGCAGGCGCTGGTCGATTTCATGGTCGAGTTCGAGCGGACCAGGGTTTAACTTGATCCGGCAAAGATTAAAACTAATCACTGGCCGCAAAGTATGCCAAGACGCCAATTGATGATGGCTGCTGTGAAAAAAACGCTAGCTTGGCCGCAGGCTATGCCAGCAGGCTACGAGGTCATCCCGGGTTTTACTTTTTTGCGGACGTTGCGGCAGATACCCTGCGTTTTCTTTTTATAATACCGTGTCCTCGCGGCAGAGCTTATAAGTTGGTAAAAAATGTTTAAAATCAAAACTTTTAATAACATATCTAATAAAGGACTTGAGCGTCTGCCGAGTTCGGATTTCAGTATTTCTGCTGACACCACCGAGCCCGACGCGATCATTCTGCGTTCTGCCAATCTGCACCAGATGGTGTTCAATCCCGAACTCAAAGCCGTGGGACGGGCGGGCGCAGGCACCAATAATGTACCAGTGGAACAACTCAGCGAGCGCGGCATCGCGGTGTTCAACGCACCGGGCGCCAATGCCAATGCAGTCAAGGAGCTGGTCATCGCCGGCATGCTGATTGCCTGTCGCAACATTGTTCAGGCCTGGGACTATGCCGCGCACATCGAAGGCACAGCGGAAGAACAACATCGCAAAGTGGAAGATGGCAAGAAAAAATTTGTCGGTTTTGAATTGCCGGGGCGCACTCTGGGGGTCGTCGGTCTTGGTGCCATCGGGGTGCAGATCGCAAACGCGGCGCTCGATCTGGGTATGCGCGTGGTTGGATTTGACCCCACCATCACTGTGCGCCGCGCTTGGCAACTCTCGGCCGAGGTGCAGGAAATGCCCAGTATTGATGAGCTGTTTCGGCAATCTGACTTTGTCACCTTTCATGTTCCCCTGATCGACGCGACCCGTCATTTGCTCAATGCCGAGCGTCTGGCGTTGCTGCCAGACCGTGCCGTGGTGCTGAATTTTGCCCGCGATGGTATTGTCGATGATGATGCAGTACTGGCTGGCCTTAAAACCGGTAAGGTACACGCCTATGTCTCTGACTTTCCTTCAGAGAAGCTGAAAAATGTCCCCGGTGTGATTACCCTGCCGCACCTCGGTGCATCGACCAGTGAAGCCGAAGAAAACTGCGCGGTGATGGTGGCAGATCAGCTCAAAGATTTTCTCGAGAATGGCAATATCCGCAATTCAGTGAATTTCCCCGAAATCAAAATGGCGCGCGATGGCGTCGCCAGGCTGGCGATCGCGAATCGCAACATGCCCGACATGGTGGCGCAAATTTCGCACGTACTGGGGCGGGTGAGTGCTAATATCAAGCACATGCGCAACGAATCCCGAAATGGTCTGGCCTATACCCTGATAGATCTTGATGATTTGATTGAGGCTGATGTGCTGCAGCAAATCAGAGCTATTGAAGGTGTGCTCAACGCACGCCAGATCTAACCATGAGCCAGCCCGACGACCCATTAGCCGAGATCCGCCAGCGTATCGATGAAATCGATACCTCGGTGCAGGCGCTGGTCAGCGAGCGCGCGCAGTGCGCGGCCAGGGTGGCCGAGATCAAGCAGCAGCAGGGTGAGACTGCGCATTTTTATCGCCCGGAACGCGAAGCCCAGATTTTGCGTGCGGTGCAGCAACGCAACCAGGGGCCGCTGAGTAACGAAGCCATCGGTGGCATTTTCCGTGAAATCATGGCGGCCTGTCTGGCGCTGGAAAAACCTCTGAGCGTCGCTTTCCTGGGCCCTGAAGGCACCTACACCCACGCCGCCGCGGTGAAGCATTTCGGGAGTCTGATCCAGACCCAGCCGGTGGCCAGTATCGAAGAAGTGTTTCGTCTGGTAGAAGCTGGTGGTGCTAACTTTGGTGTCGTGCCGGTGGAGAATTCTACCGAGGGTGTGATCAATCATACCCTCGATTTAATGATGCAATCGGCGCTCTCCATTAGTGGAGAAGTAGAATTAAGAATACGCCATAACTTATTGAGTAAAGAGAGTAATTTCGACTCGATTGCGCGCGTGTATTCGCACCAGCAGTCGTTCGCCCAGTGCCGCCTCTGGCTCGACCGTCACCTGCCGAAAGCCGAGCGCATCGCCACCAACAGCAATGCTGAGGGCGTGCTGCTGGCGCGCGAGCACGACCATTCGGCGGCGATTGCCGGCCAGCTCGCATCCGGCCTCTACCAGCTGCCGATTCTCAATGCCGACATCGAAGACGCCCCCGACAATACCACGCGCTTCGTTGTCATCGGCAAGCACCGGTCGCCACCCAGCGGCAATGATCGCACCAGCTTGCTGGTATTCACCCATAATCGCGCCGGGTCTTTGTTTGGTCTGCTCAAGCCATTGGCGGAACGCAATATCAGCATGAGCAATATCGAGTCGCGACCTTCACGGCGCGGGGTCTGGGAATACGTGTTCTTTATTGACATCGATGGCCATCGTGACGACCCGAGCGTTGCCGAGGCGATTGCTGACATCGAACAGGCGTCGTCCATGGTGACGGTGCTCGGTTCTTACCCGCGGGCTGTGCTGTGACAGATAAACCCTATGCCTGAATCTTTTCTCAGCCTCGCCACGCCCGGGGTACAACAACTCACGCCCTATCAACCGGGCAAGCCGATCGAGACTCTGGAACGCGAGCTCGGCATCAGCGATTCGATCAAGCTGGCCTCGAATGAAAATCCGCTGGGTCCGAGCGAGGCTGCGCTAAACGCCATCGAAAAAAACGCGCGCGCGATCCATTTTTATCCCGACGGTGGCGGTTTTAAACTCAGCCAGCGCATTGCCGATCTTCATGGCATCAACGCGGCCTGTGTCACCCTTGGTAATGGCTCCAACGATATTCTCGAACTGGCAACGCGCGCGTTCCTGGCGCCACAGCATTCGGCGGTGTATTCGGAATATTCTTTTGCGGTGTATCCGATCACGGTGCAGGCAGTGGGTGCGCAGGCCAATGTCGCCGCGGCCTTACCGGCGAGCCATGCCAGCATGCCACTGGGGCATGATCCGGAAGCCCTGCTCGCGGCGGTCGATGCCAGTACGCGCATCATGTTCATTGCGAATCCGAATAATCCCACCGGCACCTGGCTGGAAGTGGAGGCCTTGCATAAATTAGTCAGTGCCGTGCCCGAGCATGTCATTGTGGTGCTGGATCTGGCTTATCATGAATACATGGCAGCGCATTTAAAGATTAAGATCGCCGACTGGTTGCAGCAGTTTCCGAATTTGATCATCACCTGCACCTTTTCCAAGATTTATGCGCTCGCCGGTTTGCGCATTGGTTATGCGCTGTCGAGCCCGGATATCGCCAACATTCTCAATCGCGTGCGCCAGCCCTTTAATACCAATCTGCTGGCGCAGGCAGCGGCGTTGGCTTCACTGGATGATCATGCCCACGTCGAAAATAGCGTGGCGATGAACAATTCGGGCAAAAACTATTTAATGCAGGCACTGGATGCGGCGGGCCTGTGTTATTTGCCGAGCATGGGTAATTTTATCGCGATCAATTTAAAACGCGATGCGCAGCCGGTGTATGAGGCGCTGTTGCATAAAGGCGTGATCGTGCGGCCGGTGGCGAGTTACAAAATGCCCGAATATCTGCGCGTTACCATCGGCAACGAACAGCAGAATCAGCGTTTCATGACGGCATTGCTGGAATCGCTGGCATGAGCGCAATCAAACTCTGTGTCATCGGCACCGGTTTAATCGGTGGTTCGCTGGCGCTGGCGCTGAAACAAAAAAAATACTGCGCAGAAATCATTGGTGCCGGACGCAGCGAAGCGACATTGAAAAAAGCTGTTGAGCTGGGCGTAGTCGATCATTACGAAACCTCGCCGGAAAACGCTGTGGCCGATGCCGATATCGTGGTCGTTGCCGTGCCTCTGGGCGCGATGCACGCCGTGTTTAAAAGCATCAGCACGGCATTAAAGCCAGGCGCGATTGTGACCGATGCCGGCAGTGCCAAGCAAAGCGTGATCATGGATGCTGCTAAATCACTCGCCAGTCACTTTGCTAATTTCGTTCCGGGGCATCCTATCGCCGGCACTGAGCAAAGTGGTGTTGCTGCCGCCTTTGCCGAGCTCTATCAACAACGCCGGGTGATCTTAACGCCGACCGATAAAACGTCGACTGATGCGGTGAATGCGGTGACCGCCATGTGGCAAACAGCGGGCGCAGAAGTCGAATGCATGAGCGCTGAGCATCACGATCTGGTGCTCGCCGGCACCAGTCACCTGCCGCATCTGCTTGCATTCGGTCTGGTCGATTGTCTAAACAATCTTGATGATGTCGACGAGGTCTTTCGTTTTGCCGCTGGTGGTTTTAGAGATTTTACCCGCATTGCATCCAGCGACCCGGTGATGTGGCGCGACATCTGTCTGAGTAATAAAGACGCGGTCATGGACATGATGCGTCGCTATCGCGATCAGATGGATGATATGTACAAGAGTATGGAAGCCGGTGATGGCGAAGCGCTGAAACAGGTTTTTGAACGCGCGAAAAAAGCCCGTGATGATTTTTGTGGGTAGCGAATAAAGGCAGACGGTCCACAGATGAACGCAGATAAACACAGATATAAAAAAATATTTGTATCAAAAAACAGCGCGCATGCATATTTATCTGCGTTCATTTGTGGACTATTTTTTCTTGTTCTTTACAGAGGCACGGCAAAAAAGGTTTTAGTTGTATATGAAATTTATAGTGAACAAAGGTGGCTGTTTGACCGGGCGCATACGCGTCCCCGGTGACAAGTCGATTTCGCATCGTTCGATTATGTTTGGTTCGATTGCTGAAGGCACCAGTCGCATTAGCGGTTTTCTCGAAGGCGAGGACAGTCTTAATACTCTGCGCGCCTTCCGTGCCATGGGCGTTGAGATCGACGGCCCGGTAGATGGCAAGGTGGTGATCAAAGGTGTCGGCATGCGCGGTTTGCAAAAACCCGCGGCGGCACTGGATCTGGGTAACTCGGGCACTTCGATGCGTTTGCTTGCGGGTTTGTTATCCGGGCAGGACTTTGATGTCGAGCTTAGCGGTGATAGTTCCTTATCGAAACGACCAATGAAGCGGGTGACCCATCCGCTGGCCGCGATGGGTGCAGTGGTCGATAGCGATGCTGAAGGGCGGCCCCCCTTATATATACATGGTGGTACCCCGCTTTGCGGTATCGACTTTGTGATGCCGGTGGCGAGCGCGCAGGTGAAATCCTGCTGTTTGCTGGCGGGTTTGTACGCGACGGGTAAAACCTGTGTCACCGAGCCGGCGACGACCCGCGATCATACCGAGCGCATGCTGCATGCCTTCGGTGTGCCGGTGTCCCGCACTGGTTCTACGGTCTGCATTAATGGCCCGGCAAAACTCAGCGCCTGCGACATCGATGTGCCGGCCGATATTTCTTCGGCGGCGTTTTTCATGGTTGGTGCCAGTATTGCCGAGGGCTCGGATATCGTGCTGGAACACGTCGGTGTTAATCCGACTCGCACTGGAGTGATCGATATTCTTAAGCTCATGGGCGCTAATATCGAATTGCAGAATCAGCGCGAAATCGGCGGCGAGCCGGTGGCTGATATTCGGGTGAAAAGTGCGCGATTGAAGGGCATCGCAGTGCCAGAAGCGCTGGTGCCGTTGGCGATCGACGAATTCCCGGTGATTTTTGTGGCTGCTGCCTGCGCTGTGGGCAAAACCGTGATCACGGGTGCCGAAGAGCTGCGAGTGAAAGAAAGTGATCGTATCCAGTCTATGGCTGATGGTCTGCAGGCGCTGGGGGTCGATGCTACGGCAACGCCTGACGGTATGGTGATCCAGGGGCGCGGGGCGGGTACAGCCAGCATCGCAGCCGGCACGGTGCAAAGCCGCGATGATCACCGCATTGCCATGGCCTTTGCCATGGCCGGGCTCTGTGCTCATGGCGAAATCACTATTAATGAGTGCGCCAATGTGAATACTTCGTTCCCCGGTTTTGTCGCGCTCGCCAGCGGTGCCGGCCTCGATATCAGTTCCTCGTCGGATTGATGGGCGCATTATGAGCAGCGAAATCCCGATTATTACTCTCGATGGTCCCAGTGGTGTGGGTAAGGGCACCATCTGCCTGCGGGTGGCACGCGCCACCGGCTTTCATATTCTCGACAGCGGTTCCTTGTACCGCCTGGTGGGGCTGCTTGCCGGGCGTCGAAAACTGACACTGGAAGCGCCCATTGCGCCGGAAGTGCTTGCGCAACTGTCTGAAATTACTAAAAATATCGATGTCAGCTATGTCGAAGCGAACGGTCAGCTTAGCATTCAGCTGGCGGGCGAGGAGGTCGGAGAGCTGATCCGCGACGAAGCGGTGGCTGCGCTGGCCTCAAAAGTGGCGGCGATACCCGAGGTGCGCAGTGCGCTGCTGGCGCGTCAGCGCGCCTTTGCCGAGGCACCGGGGCTGGTGGCCGATGGTCGCGATATGGGCACGGCGATTTTCCCCAAAGCAGGGGTCAAAATATTTCTCACCGCCAGTGCCGAAGAACGCGCGAAAAGACGTTATAAGCAGTTGATAGAAAAGGGAACTGATGCTAATCTTGCCGCCCTTGTCGCCGACCTCAAAGAACGCGACGAGCGCGACATGAAACGCTCAGCCTCACCCCTCATGGCCGCAGACGATGCCCGCATAATTGATACCAGCGAAATGAGTATCGACGCGGTCGCCAGAGAAGTGATGGAGCTCGTGGCAGAGCGTTACGATATTTAAATGGATGTCCCGGTGGAGCAGATCGCTGTGATCTGTTCTGTGTGTTTAACCAACCCCCTGTTGTAATGGGCTCGCAAGGGCGCTTTACATACAGAATTCAATTACCTAACTTAATTATGTCCGAATCTTTTGCAGAATTATTTGAAGAAAGCCTGAGTCAAACCGAAATGACGACTGGCAATGTCGTCATTGGCACGATTGTCGATATACGCGATGGCTACGTCATGGTGTCCGCCGGTCTTAAATCCGAAGGCGTGATCCCTGTTGAACAGTTTAAAAATCTCTCCGGCGAGCTCGAAGTGGCTGTTGGTGATGATGTTGAAGTCGTACTCGAAGCCGTGGAAGACGGTTTCGGTGAAACTCGACTCTCGCGCGAAAAAGCAAAACGCGCCAAAGCCTGGACCTCGCTGGAAAAATCTTTCGAAACCCAGGAAATTATCAAAGGTGTTATCACTGGTAAAGTCAAAGGCGGTTTCACGGTCGAGCTTGGCGATATCCGCGCATTCCTGCCGGGTTCGCTGGTGGATGTACGTCCGGTTCGCGATACTGCATATCTCGAAAACAAAGAACTGGAATTCAAAGTTATCAAGCTCGATCAGAAACGCAACAACGTTGTGGTTTCACGTCGTGCTGTAGTGGAAACTGAATACAGCGCAGAGCGCGAACAGTTGCTCAACAGCATCGAAGAAGGCAAAAACATCAAAGGTGTGGTCAAGAACCTCACCGATTACGGTGCCTTCCTCGACCTCGGCGGCATCGATGGTCTGTTGCACATTACCGACATGGCGTGGAAACGCGTGCGTCATCCTTCCGAGATTGTTGAAGTCGGTGATGAAATCGAAGTCGTGGTGCTCAAATTTGATAAAGAGCGCACCCGCGTATCGCTCGGCCTGAAACAGCTGGGCGAAGATCCATGGGCAGAAATTGCACGTCGCTACCCGGAAAACTCACGTCTCTTCGGTAAAGTCAGCAACATCACCGATTACGGTTGTTTTGTTGAAATCGAAGACGGTGTTGAAGGCCTGGTGCACGTGTCTGAAATGGACTGGACTAACAAAAACGTTAATCCTGCCAGCGTTGTCACTTTAGGCGATGATGTCGAGGTTATGATTCTGGATATCGATCAGGAACGTCGTCGTATTTCACTGGGCATGAAACAGTGCAAAGTTAATCCATGGGATGAGTTCTCAGCAACGCACAACAAGAACGACAAGGTCAGCGGCAGCATCAAGTCGATCACTGACTTTGGTATCTTTGTGGGCCTCAATGGTGACATTGATGGTCTGATTCACATGTCTGATATTTCCTGGGATATCCCCGGCGAAGAAGCGATTCGCAACTTCAAGAAAGGCGATGAAATCGATGCCGTAATTCTGTCGATTGATCCCGAGCGCGAACGTATCTCGCTGGGCATCAAACAGCTCGAGCAGGATCCGGTTTCTTCATTCATCGGTAGCCACAAAAAAGGCGCGATTGTCACTGGTACTGTGAAATCGGTTGATGCCAAAGCGGCGATCATCGACATGGGTGATGGTATCGAAGGTACCCTGCGTGCATCTGAAATCTCTCGTGACCGTGTTGAAGATGTCTCCACCGTGCTTAAAGTCGGCGACACTGTTGAAGCTAAATTTATCGGTGTTGACCGTAAGTCGCGTGGATTGAACCTTTCAATCAAGGCGAAGGACGAACAGGAAGAAGCAGATGCTATGAAAGACTATAACAAGTCTCAGAATACTGCGGCGACTACACTTGGTGACCTGTTGAAGGAACAGATGGATTCCAACGACTGATCTGATAATCGTTTAATTGATACATACTATATATACACGGCTAACCACGAGGGGATGATTTCAAAATGACTGATGAAAGCATAGACAGGTCGATGATGAAATCTGAGTTGATCGAGCGGATTGCGCGTAAGCAAAGCCATCTCGCCTACAAGGATGTTGAGCTGGCTGTTAAAAGCCTGCTGGAACAGATGAGTAATGCGCTGTCGAGTGGAGAGCGTATCGAAATTCGTGGTTTTGGCAGCTTTTCTCTGCACTTTCGCCCGCCGCGTTCCGGGCGGAATCCTAAAACGGGTGACTCGGTCTCGCTGCCGGGCAAACATGTGCCACACTTCAAGCCCGGTAAAGAACTCAGAGAGCGAGTGAATCATTCGCTGAAGAAAAGCTGATTGCGGCGATTGCCGCTGATCTTTTCTGGTTTCATGTCTTACACACTGTAGCCTGGCTGCCAGTGAATATTTTCAACCCACGTATCTCACCGTTAGCAGGCGCTCTGTGTGATGGATATTTCTGATCTAAGCGACTGGCTGATTGTCATAGCACCGCTGGTGTTGCTTGTACTCTGGGTGGGTTATAAGTTCAGGAAAAGCACTGCCTCTGGTCCTCCCGGTTTTTCAGCGGATTATTTTAAAGGTCTGAATTATCTGCTCAACGATGAACAGGGCAAAGCACTGGATATTTTTGTACGTCTGGTCGAAAATAACTGGGAGATTGTCGATACTCATTTTGCACTGGGAAAAATTTTTCGCAAAAATGGTGAAATCGACAAGGCGATTAAAATTCACCAGGGGCTGATTGCGCGTCCGTCATTACCCGAACAATATCGCAGTACAGTATTGCTGGAACTGGCCTACGATTATCTGGGTGCAGGCTGGTTTGATCGTGCCGAAGGACTGTTTAAAGAAGTGCTGGTGTACGATAAAAAGTCACTAGAAGCCCGGCATAATTTAATACTGATTTATCAGCAGGAAAAAGACTGGCATAAGGCTATTGATATTGCCTCGGATCTGTATCACGACGAACCGCAAAAAATGGGGCCGATGGTATCCCAGTATTATTGTGAGCTGGCTGAAATAGCAAAAGCGAAAGGCGATGTGGCGCAGGTTGAACATAACGCACATCAGGCATTTCGTTTTGATCCAGATTCGGTGCGGGCTTCGATTCTGCTTGCACAAGAAGCGATAAATCGTAAGGATTATAACGCTGCGATATCACATTATCAGAAAATCGAACACCAGGATGCCGAGTTCTTGCCCGTGGTGCTCTCCAGTCTGGTAGATTGTTATGATCGGCTGAACACTAGCGACGATTTGCTAAAATATCTGGATGAACTCGAGTTACGTAATGGCAATCTGTTATTGATGAATTTGCACGCCTCTGTGCTTGGACGTTATAAAGGTGAGTCAGCAAGCGTTGACTATTTGAGCAAGGTTTTAAAACGTCAACCGAGCTTGCAGGTGATGCAGGAACTGGCTGCGTATAAGTCGCGCATTCAAGATGACCGCGATATAGATTTTTTGCACGATTTGCAAACTGCTTTGCAGGCCATGCGCAAAGATAGCACTGAATACGGCTGCCAGCGATGTGGATTTGGTTCCAATACTTTGTACTGGCAGTGTCCCAGCTGTCATAGCTGGGCAACTATTAAACCTGTCGTGGTCAATAGCTTATGATGCCATCATCACCCCGTATTATTGTGGCACTGGATTTCCCGAAGGCGGCTAGCGCATTGCATCTGGTCGACCGGCTCGACCCGGCACTGTGTCGTCTCAAAGTCGGTAAGGAGCTGTTCACCAGCGCTGGGCCGGAGCTGGTGCGTCGACTGGTGGCTGCGAACTTCGATGTATTTCTCGATCTGAAGTTTCACGATATCCCTAACACTGTCGCCAGAGCCTGTGCGGCTGCAGCGGATCTCGGGGTCTGGATGCTGAATGTGCATGCGCTTGGCGGCCCCGCAATGCTGGATGCTGCGCGACAGGCGCTGAACACGAAAGGGGCTCCGCTGCTGATTGCGGTGACGCTGTTAACCAGCAGCGGGCCGCGTGAGCTCGAAGTGCTGGGGATACACGAAACCCCGATCGAGCTGGTGCAACGACTCGCGGCCATGACTGCTCAGGCCGGCCTCGATGGGGTGGTGTGCTCGGCCCAGGAAGCCGAAATGCTAAGTCAGCAACAGGGCGATGACTTTATTCTGGTCACGCCCGGGATTCGCCTGTCCGCCAACACTCAGGATGATCAGTTGCGGGTGATGACACCGGTGCAGGCGATTGCTCAGGGTTCACACTATCTGGTGATCGGCAGACCGGTCACACAGGCCAATGATCCGATTGCGATATTACATACAATATATTCAGATATTTCTGATAGTGCGCGCGTGCAGCGGGATTTATAGTCAAGATTCCTTCAACACAACAAGGATGTGACGTATGAATATAATCAAGTCTTTAGTTTTTTGTGTCTGCCTCATCTTTGCTGCCCTCGCCAATGCCGGGCAAATCAATATCAATACCGCTGATGTGCCTGCCTTAACCAAAGAGATGCAAGGTGTTGGTAAAACCCGCGCAGAAGCAATCATTGCCTATCGTAAAAAAAATGGCCCATTCAGATCGGTGGATGAACTGCTCAAGGTTAATGGTATCGGCAACCGCACGGTTGAAAAAAATCGCCAGAACATCATTCTCAAATAGTTTTTGTCAGGGGTGTTGATTCGGGCCCGCCTGGCGGGCCCTATTTGTTTCCGGTGCCGGTAACTTGTTAGAATTGAGCGCCAAACAGGCCGCTCACATGTCACTTCCACTCTATGCAACTGCTCTTGAGTGCCTGATGCAGGACGATCCTGCCACTAAAGTGGCGGCAACGCGGGCACTGTATCAGGCCTGGCTGGCAGCTGAGGTAAAACCGGAGCAGGCTACGCCGGTGCAGACCATCACCATTCCCGGTCGGCCCGCACGGCCCGAACTGGTCCCGCCACGCGCTGTTCCCAGGCGCAGTTTTAAATCAGCGATCGGCAGGTTACGGCTCGCCCACGCCATCGCGCATATTGAGTTTAATGCCATCAATCTGGCGCTGGATGCAGTGTATCGTTTTCGCGACATGCCACTGGCGTATTATGCTGACTGGTTGCAGGTGGCGGCAGAAGAGGCACTGCATTTTAGTCTGTTGCGCGACTACCTGCAGTCGCAACAAAGTGATTATGGCAGCTATCCAGCGCACAATGGGCTTTGGGAAATGGCGCTGAAAACGGACCACGATGCACTGACCCGGATGGCGCTGGTGCCGCGTGTGCTGGAAGCGAGGGGCCTGGATGTCACCCAGCATATGATTGCACAGCTCAAGCAGGAAGGTGATTGTGATCTGGTTGCGATTCTGGAAACCATTTATCGTGACGAGATTGGTCATGTTGAAATTGGTAGCCGCTGGTTCAATTATCTGTGTGAATTAAATCAGCAGGACAGTGTCGAAACTTTCACTCGCTTACTGATAGAATACGGTCAGGATAAATTGAATGGTCCGATGGATGAACTGGCGCGACGCCAGGCGGGGTTCTCGTCGCAGGAACTGGATTTTCTCGCTCGACGTGATTGAGTTAATCGAACAAAAACAATCTCACCGAGGCAGGCGTCACTGCCGGGTCACTACACAGATCAAAACCCTATTTATGAAAAATTTTTCGTGCCATAGTCTCCGTTATTTTATCGCAGCGCTCATATTACTGAATTTGTTAACTGCCAGGGCAGGTAATACTGTACCTGCTTACCAGCTTAGCTATGAAGAACAGGAGCCGGGAACGGATGCCTACGCAACACAATATATTATTACAGATCGCTATTTGCGTATTAACAGTATCGACGATAATGATGGTTATATCCTGTACGATAATAAGGCAAAAACGATTTACAGTATTAGTCATCTGGATCAAAGAACGCTGGTAATGAAGAATCTCGACTACAAAAAAATAGATATGGCATCACTGGTCGATATTAGTTATCAGGCACAGAAAGATGCGCCCGAAATTTCAGGCAAATCAGTTTATGACTATCGCGTTACTGATAAAACAGGTGACAGGGCCGTGTGCTCAAATATGCAGATTGCACAGGATCTTCTGCCACAGGTAACAAAAATATTGCACAGTTATAAAAGCGTTATCGCTGCCAATCAGGTCAATAATATATTTAAAACGCCAGAAGAGTTCAGAACCAGCTGTTTCCTGGCTGATCAGGTATACGATGCTGGTGCTTATTATGATAAAGGTCTGCCCATCCTCGAGTGGCATGGAAACGGCGCGAGCAAGATGCTAATCAATTTTGAAAAAGTTGAAGTGAATCCTGAAATTTTTATGCGACCGGAAAACTATACAGAATTTAGCCCCGGGGATGTGCCGCTGTAAATCAGCGATTCTAAATTCAGAGTTAAAACTCGAGTAATTCAGGCTGCTCAATGGCATTCAGGATCAGGTAACTACCGGATTCATACCAGTCGCCCAATACAATCCGGGTACGTTCTGGCCTGGTTTTTGTAGTGTGAATAGCGGGGCGGTGCGTGTGTCCGTGTATCAATAATTCAACACCATACTGCTGCATGACAGTGGTCACCGTGTCCTGGGTTACGTCCATGATATCAGGGTTTTTGATTGCCGTTGCCTGTTGACTGGACTCGCGCAACGAACGTGCTATTTGACGACGCTCTGCAATGGGCCTGGTGATAAAGTCCTGTATGAATGCATCATCGCGCACCATGGCTCTGAATTTCATGTAGTCGGTATCATCCGTGCACAGGGTATCACCGTGCATCAACAGTACCGGTTGCTCATCGATCGAAATCAGATAAGGGTCAGTAATAATTTCGAAGCCGCAGCGATGTGCAAGTTTGTCACCGATCAAGAAATCACGATTGCCGTGCATGAAATATATCTGGCAGCCACCAGCGGCGAGCCTGTGCAATGCATTGAACGCGGGTTGCAAGCCAGTGGCATCGTCATCATCACCCAGCCAGTACTCGACAAAATCACCCAATATATATAGCGATTCACTATGACTTGCGATCTCATCGCAGAAACGCACGAATAGCTGAATGATTTCCGGTCGCTCGGGTGCCAGATGCAGATCGGATATAAACAATCGTTGGTTCAAAAGCTGCTGGCTCAGGCTTCGCGTGCCGCATTAATCTTCACGGTTTCGGCTGGTACATCGGCGTGACCACCGCTATTAGTCGTGCTGACGCCGGCGATGGCATCGACAACATCCATCCCATTGACAACTTTAGCGAATACGCAATAGCCCCAGCCCTGAGTCGTGGAGGTGGAGTAATTCAGAAAGTGATTGTCTTTGTGGTTAATAAAAAACTGTGCAGTCGCTGAATCTGGGTCACTGGTGCGCGCCATAGCAAGCGTGCCGCGATCATTTGGTAGCTTGTTATCGGCTTCATTTTTGATCGGATCCTGAGTCATTTTTTGCATCATCTGGTCGTTGAAGCCGCCGCCCTGAATCATGAAGCCTTTAATCACTCGATGAAAAATAGTGCCATCATAAAAACCATCGCGCACGTATGCAAGGAAGTTTTCAACGGTGGCAGGTGCTTTGTCGCTATAAAGCTCAATTTCAATATCGCCGTGAGTGGTTTCTAAAATTACGTTAGCCATGTTGTCTCCAGAAAGTTGGTTCGCCTATAAGATGCAAGTGTATGGTGCCCCGAGCAGGAGTCGAACCTGCGACCTTCCCCTTAGGAGGGGGACGCTCTATCCAGCTGAGCTACCGGGGCAGGGTTCGGTAGTTGCGCGGCATTATATCAGTCTGACCATTTACTGCCAGTTTCAACCAGTGCTAATTATCAGTAGAGGCGTCGTCACGAGACTCGCTGCGACGCTCCTCGCGGTTGAAGTAGCGGTGTAATTTGCGCCAGACGTAGGATTCAGGCTCTTTTTTGAGCGTCATGACATAATTCAGGCTGCTCATCTGGGATAATACTGATTGCATGCTGTTTTTAACATCACGGGTGCCGCAAAACAAAATTTTATCCAGTGGGTGGATTTCGGCATCATCGTCTGGCATCAACAGTTGCTCATGATCTCTGGATAATAGTAGCGGTACACATTTGAGTTTATGGTTGCGAGCATTTGGGTCACAAATAAGATGACCGATGGTGATTTTGCGGCCGAATTCCAGACCGTGACAGATTGCAGGCGCATCTTGTTTGCTGATTAAAACTGTCCATAAGTGCGGCCGTACCTCACCTACGACTGCGCTTAAGCGACTAACAGTGATATTTGCCCATTCCGCATCACGATCACGTGCCAGTGAAAAATAATCGATCAACAAAGGCGTTTGAAAAAGTACGCGAATTCTGCGTGCAATAATTTCTCTGGGGCGCATCACCAGATTAGCTTTGCTGGCCCGATAGAGTGCGTGATTATTTAGTTGATTTTGACGTGCAACAACAAAAACATCAGGATTAATTGCGCGCGCAGTCATAATAATGGATAGATTATTTGAGTCGTTATCTGTGCCTGCAATCAGCCCAGCGGCGTGATTAATGCCGGCTTCTTTCAGGGTGTCAGCATCAAAGCCGATACCACGTATGAACTTGCACTGACCTTTATCCAGAGTTGCTTTGTATTCGGTTTCGACTTCACTGGAGGCATCAACTATCGTTGTTGGAATATTATGCGTTTGCAGGTGTTTATAAAGCTGTTTACCGAAGCGCCCGTAACCGCAGAGTATCCAGTGCCCATAACGAAAATAGACTGGATCACTAAGGCGTGTATTCGGCGAGCCTGTCAGCCAGTCATAAATCAAATGCAATGAGGGTGAGTGCATGGCCAAAGCAAAAATGTGGGCGAAGGTTTCGTATGGATTGACAATGTAATCGGTATCGAAAGATTTCATGTTCTCTGCGAATTCGCTGATTTCTGAGCGGCAGGCAACCCGAATATCCGGATGCAATAATTTACTGGTAATGGCAATTTTAAGATTGGCTTCGTCTGATGGCGTAACTGCTATTACGCCTCGACATAGCTGATGCTGAATACCTGCAAGTTCGAGTTGTTCCGGATCAGACGCGTCTCCTGTTATTGCAGGAACGTGTTCGGGCATTTCGTTAAGCATAAGCTCGTTGAGGTTGTTTGGGTCTTTCTCAATCACTACAGTGCGAAAGTGTTCCTCTGTGAGTGAGCTGACTACGGCCTTACCCGTTTCGCCAAACCCGCAGATCAGATAGAAAGGTGAGTCGAGATTACGTACGTCACGCCTGAAACCTGAACGCATTGCGGCTTCGAGGAAGGTTTTGTCCTGTGCCAGCCTTAATACTCTGCCGATTGCATAAAACCATGAGATAACAGTGATGTAGATAGTCACCAGTGACCAGAGACGCTGCCCTTGGCTTAAAGGGTAGGGGATTTCTCCGAAACCAATTGTAGTTGCGGTGTAGCTGACATAATAAAACGCATGAAAAATATCCATACGCCAGACATTGCCCTTGTCATCGACGCCAGGAATGATAATCAGGCCGACAATGGCTACGGTATAGGCGCATATCACCAGTAGAAATGGCGCACGCATGCGCCTTAAAAACATTGAGGTGACAAGGTTCATCTTTCTTGCTCGATTATCAGCCTCAATGGCGCAGCATGGTGGTCTCAATCATCAGTAGTATTACCGAGATAATATTTGCCAGCATGGCGCCGCCGCTTAGAGATACGATAGTCGACATGACACCGCTGGTTAATCCAGTGTCGTGTACGTGTACGGCGATAGTCCAGACCACGGAAGCCGATACCAGTTGTACAATCGCTACCAGACTGGTAGCGAGTAGCATAGCGCCCATTTGTGAGCGATCACCAAACTTGAGTACAGTGGCAATCAGATTCACCACGATCACAGCAAGTAGTTCGATGACATTGTGGTGCGCAGGATTGTCGACATCACCGTAGAAAAAACCGAAGTTTAATGTCAGTGCCATAATCATGAAGAAGCTAAAAATCACTTTTTCCAGATTCATATCAAATTCCTCTTAAGCTAATATGGCTGCGAATGATAGTGTTCTAATGTTGCACATCCAGTCTTGCCTGTTATGTGAGTAGCTTGAGGATAATCAGTTTATAGATATCGTGCAACTCATCGAGCTGCGCAATATCAACATGTTCGTCAATTTTATGGATGCTGGCATTAATTGGCCCGAGCTCTAGTACCTGTGCACCGGTGGGTGCAATAAAACGGCCATCCGAAGTGCCACCCGCAGTGGATAGTTCAGCCTTGATTCCATTGACTTCCTGGATTGCAAGCTGAGCTGCTTCGACTAGCTTGCCGCCGGGAGTCAAAAACGGATTGCCCGATAAATTCCAGTTTAGACTGTAACGTATATTATGTGCATCCAGTAGAGCATGGGTGCGTATTTTAATATCCTCGGCGGTTAGCGCGGTCGAAAAGCGTAGATTGAAATCGACTTCAAGATCGCCCGGTATTACATTACTGGCACCAGTACCGGCGTGAATATTGGAAATCTGGAAAGTCGTTGGCGGAAAGAATTCATTGCCTTCATCCCATATCTCGTTCACCAGGGCATTGAGAGGCGCTGCAAAACGATGCACGGGATTATCGGCGAGATGAGGATAGGCAATATGGCCCTGGGTGCCGTGTACGACCAGTTTGCCCGAGAGTGAGCCACGGCGACCATTTTTAACCACATCACCAAGGTGATGAGTGCTGGATGGTTCGCCTACCAGACACCAGTCGATCTTTTCATTGCGTTGTTCGAGCATTTCAATGACTTTCACAGTACCGTCGATGGCCGGTCCTTCTTCGTCACTGGTAATGAGAAAGCCAATTGAGCCATTGAGTCGGGTTTTTGGGAGTAATGACTCGCAGGCGCACACCATAGCGGCGATGCTGCTTTTCATGTCGGCGGCACCGCGACCATAAAGCTGACCATTTTCAATCGTTGGTGTGAACGGCTCGTGCTGCCATTTGGCGACGGGTCCGGTGGGGACTACGTCAGTGTGTCCAGCGAATACCAGCAAGGGCTTCTGATCACCATAGCGTAGCCACAGGTTGTCTACATCACCATGACGGAGATGTTCAGCTTTAAAGCCCACAGCTTCCAGTCGTTGTGCAAGTAGTTGTTGGCAGCCTTTGTCATCCGGAGTAACAGACGCGCGTGCGATGAGTTGTTTGGCAAGTTCGAGTGTATCTGACATATTATTATAATTGTTCCAGGAGAGCCTGCTTTAATGCCGCCTGATCTTCGTTGCTTAATCGGGATCCAGTAGTCTGGCTGGTTATGTCGAAGTAGTCCATGGCTTTTTCGCCAGCAGTTGATACTTTTGCATTGTGGATACGGATATTGCAGTGGATAAACACATTAGCAATAACAGCCAGCATGCCGGGACGGTCGCTGGCAATAATGTGTACCCGGGTTGTTGGCCAGTCCTCATCATTTTCAAAATCCACAGCAGTGGTGACGGTGAAATGTTTATGCAATCTGGGCTTATTCCATAGATCAACCGATATTGGTGCATCCGGATTTTTCAGGCGTTGTTCAATCTTGAGTTCTAGTTCCAGGGCGTAGTGGTCGAGGTGTACTTCAGATTCTTTACCAAAAATAATGCGAAACGTTTCCAGTAGATAATCGTCTTTGCTTAACATGATTTGTGCATCAGCAACACTCAGGTTGAGCTGGCTGATGACGCTAACAACGTTGGAAAACAAGTTCTCGATGTTTTTGCTGCGCACCATCACTTCAATACTGCCTGAATGTACGTCGGTTCGGCATTTCACCAGCGGTGTGTCATCATTATGCTCGGAGATATGATGTGTGTGCCATACGATTTCACTGGCTGTGTGACGTAGAAAATATTCGTTAGTAAAATGCTTCCACAATGCATGTGTTTTTTGCGCGGGAATGCCGAGCTGGTCAAGTACACGTAGTGCGTCAGTTTGATGTCGACGCAGAGTTTCCTGTTTGTCATAAGCACGATCAATACCACGATGCAGAAGTTGTGCAGTTTTATTGTAGAGTTCAATCAACAGTTTGTCTTTCCAGCTGCTCCATTGTTTGGGGTTTGTGCCACGAATATCGGCTACAGTTAGCAGGTACAGATGGTCAAGATTTTCGATATTCTTCATGTGACTGGCAAAATCGGCAATCACATCGGGGTCACTGATATCTTTACGCTGTGCAGTCATCGACATGATTAAATGATTACGTACCAGCCAGCTCACCAGGCGTGCATCATCATCTGACAAGTCATGCTCCAGGCAGAATTGTTTTGCATCATTTGCACCGACCACGGAATGGTCACCGCCACGACCTTTGGCGATATCGTGAAATAAGCCAGCCAGGTAAAGTAGCTCTGGTTTCTTTAAATGATGAAAAATACCGCTGGCAAGTGGAAATTCGTGGCAGAAATCTGGTACTGAAAAGCGTCGCAGGTTGCGTACCACAAACAAAGTATGCTGGTCGACAGTAAATGCATGGAACAGGTCATACTGCATGCGGCCCACAATTTTGTCGAAAGCGGGAATATAGCGCGCCAGTATACCATATCGATTCATGCGGCGCAGTTCGTGAGTAATGCCGCGCGATTGTCGCATGATCGCCATGAACAATGATTTCGCAGTATTTGAATTACGGAACGTCTCATCAATAAGGCCACGATCTTCGCGAATCTGGCGTATGGTTTCTGAGCGCACGCCCTGGATTTCGGCGTGTGTCTGCATGAAAAAAAACAATTCGAGTAGGGCAGTTGGATTGTTTTGAAATACACAGGGGTGAGTGATTTCAATATAACCGTGATAAACCTGGAACTGTTCATCAATTTTCACAGGTTCACCAGGCAGGTCTTTGTATATGATCTCTTCACGAAACAGCTGCAGTAACATTTCATTGAGTCGCTCAAGTTCCATAACTGTGCGATAGTACTGCTGCATAAACTGTTCGATAGCCTGGTTGGCTTCTTCACCGGTGGGGTCATCACGGTAATGAAATTCGATGGCCAAATCATGCTGGTAGTCGAACAGTAAACGATCTTCACGTTTGTTGGTGAGGTAGTGCAGACTACAACGAATACGCCACAATAAACGCTGCCCATTAAGCAGGGCGTCGAGCTCGTACTGTCGCAGAAAATCATGGTTAACCAGTTCGCTTAATTGCTCGGCACCGAAATAACGTTTTGCTACCCAGCCTATCATCTGAATATCGCGTAAACCGCCAGCGCTTTCTTTTATATTGGGTTCCAGATTGTATGCGGTGTCATTAAACTTACCATTGCGCAAAATTTGTTCTTCAAGTTTGGCTTCGAAAAATGCCTGTGCATCCCAGATATGTTCTGGCCCTGTTAACACCTTCATTTTCTGGAAAAGTTTTTTATCGCCGCTGAGTAAACGCGCTTCCATGATATTAGTGGCGACAGTGATATCTTTGGTCGCTTCCGCAACACATTCGTCGATCGTGCGTACGCTATGGCCAATTTCGAGATGGCTGTCCCACAGCAACATCAGAAATTTTTCGATGGCATCACGTGTTTCGTCAGTTTCGTCACTGCTGAGTAATACCATCAAATCGATGTCAGAGTGCGGGTGCAGTTCACCACGACCATAACCACCGACGGCGACCAGGGAAATCTTTTGTGTGTTTTTGCCAAATACGTGTTGATACAGTGCGACCATGAAACGATCGAGGATGCGTGCGCGGCCATGCACAATCTGTTCGACGTCAATGCCGTCGTAGTACAGTTGTTTGAGCCCTTCATTGAATTGTTTGACTGCTTGCTTGAGCGCGGGCAAGGCCTGTTCGGGTTGTTGCGCCAGGGTTTGTGTCAGCGCGCGCTCGTCAAGGAGGGCGTCGATAGCGTCGCTGGTGTGGGTTTTGGCCGCGAGTGACTTCATATTTCGTCGCCAGGGCACTGCGTTAAAATCTCGTGACCATCGTCAGTGACCAGAATGGTGTGCTCCCATTGCGCAGATGGGCTGTGATCCTTGGTGACTACGGTCCAGTTATCGCTGAGCAGTTTGACATCGCGGCGACCGGCATTAATCATCGGTTCAATAGTGAAAGTCATGCCGGGTGCCAGCACCATACCGGTATTTGGTCGGCCATAGTGCAGCACCTGCGGGTCTTCGTGAAAGCCGCGACCGATGCCGTGACCGCAATATTCGCGCACCACCGAGCACTGATTATTTTCGGCGTGCATCTGGATGACATGGCCAATATCACCCAGTCGCGCCCCGGGTCTGACCTGATCGATACCCAGGCGCATGCATTCCAGCGCGATTTGAGTGACGCGCTTCGCCTTGATTGGCGGTTCACCGACAAAAAACATCTTGCTGGTGTCGCCGTGAAAACCATCTTTGATCACGGTGATGTCGATATTGACGATATCACCATTTTTCAGTTTTTTATCGCTGGGGATGCCGTGACAGACCTGGTGATTCACCGAGGTGCAGATTGATTTGGGGAAGCCATGGTAATTCAGCGGTGCCGGGATCGCTTTTTGTACATCCACAATGTAGTCGTGGCAAATGCGATCGAGCTCATCGGTGGTCATTCCGACCTGAACATGGGGCTGGATCATCTGCAGGACTTCGCCGGCCAGGCGACCGGCGATCCGCATTTTTTCGATTTCGTGGTTTGATTTTATATGGACAGTCACAGTGTTTCGTCTTTTATATCAATGAGTTAACAAAATAATCCATAGTTGTCGGCGTTATAGATGATTGTTCGCCGGCGTTTAATATGGTATAAAGCCGCCGCGCCGAGTGTTGCTCGGTCAGCAAGGCAGGTATTTTGCCACGAAAGCGGGGCTGGTTAGCTCGAATTTCGCCGTTACTGGAAAATACCCATTATTTATAATACGCACATACACCGACACATGTAATAGGGTGCCGTCCGGTTTTCGAACCACGGTTATTATATGGGGTGTATGGAGGCAAAACCCTGACAGGAGAACTTATGTCTACAGTATCCATGCGCCTGATGCTCGAAGCCGGCGTGCACTTTGGTCACCAGACGCGTTTCTGGAACCCTAAAATGTCCGATTATATTTTCGGCGCCCGTAACAAAATTCATATCGTCAATCTGGAGAAGACGTTGCCACTCTATAATGATGCGATTAACGCATTAGGCAAGGTCGCCTCACAGCGCGGCAGCATCCTGTTTGTCGGTACCAAGCGCGCTGCTCGCGGCATTGTTCAGGAAGAAGCAGGTCGCTGTGGTATGCCGTACGTCAATCACCGCTGGTTGGGCGGTATGTTGACCAACTTCAAGACCATTCGCCAGTCGATTCAACGTCTCACTGAGCTTGAAGAAATGTTTGCTAACGATTCAGTCAATAAACTCATCAAAAAAGAAATTCTTGGTCTGAATCGTGAAAAAGACAAACTCGAAAAAGTGCTCGGTGGTATCAAAAGCATGAACAGTCTGCCTGACGCACTCTTCGTGATCGATGTGGGTCATGAAAACATCGCTGTGCTAGAAGCCAACAAGCTGGGTATACCGGTGTTCGGTATAGTTGATACCAATAACTCACCCGAAGGTATCGATTACATCATCCCGGGTAACGATGATGCTATCAAAGCAATTCGTCTTTACACTCAGGGTGTGGCTGATGCTGTCATCGAAGGCCGTGCCGCCGCAGTGATGCAAACGGCCGATAAAGACGAAGAAACAACGGCGAAGCCAGCGGCCAGGAAAGCTACGATCAAAAAGAAGGCCGCACCCAAGGTAGCAAAGGAAGAGGTTGCTGAAGAAACTGCGCCAGTTGAAGAAAAAGCTGAAGCAGAAGCAGAAGTTAAAGAGACGGCACCAGCCAAGAAAGCAGCCCCTAAGAAAAAAGCTGCTCCTAAGAAAAAAGCAGCCCCTAAGAAAAAAGCCGCTGCCAAAAAGGACGCGTAAATATTAATCAGGCTCATAGCTAGTGCGAGCCGTGAAGAAATTATAGAGGTAAGGTCATGCAGATAAGTGCTGTGATGGTTAAAGAACTGCGCGAGCGTACAGGCTCGGGCATGATGGAGTGTAAAAAAGCTCTGCAGGAAGCCAACGGTGATATCGATACCGCGATTGAAAATATGCGGAAGTCGGGGCTGGCGAAAGCAGATAAAAAAGCAGACCGCGTTGCTGCAGAAGGTCGTGTCGCAATTGAAATTAGCGCTGATGGTAAATCTGCAGTGGTGGTCGAAGTGAACTGTGAAACTGATTTTGTTTCAGGTGGTGATGAGTTCATCGCTTTCGCCAGCGCAGTTGCTAGAACCGCATTGACTAATAAGCCTGAATCAATCGAGGCACTGGTGGCATTACCGCTGGATGGTGACAGTGCCAGTATTGAAGAAAAGCGTCAGGCCATGGTTGCCAAAATTGGTGAGAATGTACAGGTACGTCGCTTTGAGTCGCTGCAGACGAGTGCTGGCAGTTTTGGTAGTTATTTGCACGGCACTCGCATCGGCGTTCTGGTAGAAGCAGAAAATGCTGATGCTGAACTGATGAAAGATATTGCTATGCATATTGCAGCCAGCAGCCCGATGTGTGTGTCAGAGGCAGATGTATCCGCCGATGTGCTGGAAAAAGAAAAGGAAATTTTACGTGCCCAGGCGCTGGAAAGCGGCAAACCCGCCGACATTGTTGAAAAAATGCTGGTCGGCCGTGTCCGCAAATATCTTGCTGAGATCACACTGCTTGGACAGCCCTTCGTCAAAGACCCGGACAAAACAGTCGATGCTCTGCTGAAAGATGCAGGCGCTACAGTGGTTAGATTTGTACGCTATTCGGTAGGTGAAGGTATCGAAAAGAAACAGGAAAACTTTGCCGACGAAGTCATGGCACAACTCAAAACTAACTGATTTGAGTGAAGCAGGAACAGCAAAAAAACCGGGCAATATTCCCCGGTTTTTTTGCAAGTGTGTGGCAAAATATAGCAACAATAATAAAACCGGATCAGGACAATACTATGGCGAAACCCGTTCTCTATAAACGTGTGTTGCTCAAGCTCAGTGGTGAAGCGTTGATGGGGGATTGTGATTACGGCATCGACCCAGAGATGATGCAACGTGTCGCCAGAGAAATCGTAGAAGTGGTTGATATGGGTGTACAGGTCGCGCTGGTGCTTGGTGGTGGCAATATTTTTCGCGGTGCAGGGCTTGCCGCTGCGGGCATGGATCGGGTTACTGGCGATCACATGGGTATGCTGGCAACGGTGATTAATAGCCTGGCCATGCAGGATGCCATCGAAAAGCAGGGGAAATCTGCGCGTGTTATGTCAGCAATACGCATTAATCGTATGTGTGAAGAATATATCTGCCGCCGTGCCTTGCACCATCTTGATCAGAATCACGTTGTTATATTTGCTGCGGGCACCGGCAATCCATTTTTTACGACTGATACTGCAGGATGTTTACGCGCAATCGAAATAAATGCCGATGTCATAATGAAGGCTACCAAAGTTAATGGTATTTATGATTCTGACCCGGCGACCAATCCTGACGCCAGGCGCTACGAAACGCTACCTGTCAGCGAAGTTCTGGAGAAAGATTTAAAAGTAATGGACACAACAGCCATTGTGATGTGTCGCGACAACAAACTGCCTCTGCGCGTGTTTAATCTCAACGATGCTGGCACCCTGCCAAAAGCTATGAGCGATGCATCGCTTGGAACCACTGTTTTGATGTGAGGATTTTATGATTGACGAAATTACTGAAGATGCTGAAAGCCGGATGCAGAAAAGCGTTGATGCGCTTGCCCATGAACTGCTAAAAATACGCACTGGCCGTGCGCACCCCAGCTTGCTGGATCATCTTAGTGTATCTTACTATGGAAGTGACACGCCATTAAAACAGGTGGCGAATGTTAGTGTTGAGGATTCGCGTACACTAGTCGTAACGCCATGGGAAAAAGATATGGTGAAAACAGTTGAAAAGGCCATCATGACTGCCGACCTTGGTCTCAATCCGTCCACGGCGGGTACTGTGATCCGAATTCCAATGCCACCTTTAACTGCTGAGCGCCGTCGTGATCTGGTGCGTATTGTGAAGCAGGAAGCTGAAGGTGCAAAAGTTGCTGTGCGAAATATTCGCCGCGATGCCAACAGCGATTTTAAAGAGCTGCTCAAAGAAAAAGACATTTCTGAAGATGAATGTCGTCAGGCTGAAGATGGAATCCAGAAACTGACGGATACCTATGTTGCTAAAATAGATGCCGTACTTGCGGCAAAAGAATCGGAATTAATGGAAGTCTAGGCTCTACTGGAGAGACTTTCGATGGCGCATTCCAACAATCCAATTCCTGCCGATCCATCCCACCCACGCCACATCGCGGTGGTAATGGATGGTAATGGCCGCTGGGCGAGCAAACGTATGTTGCCGCGTGCGGCTGGTCATAAGGCTGGTGTAAATGCGACACGTGCACTGGTTGAAAGCTGTGCTCGCCGTAGCATTGCTGCACTTACTATATTTGCCTTTAGTAGTGAGAACTGGAAGCGGCCGAGCACCGAAGTCAATCACCTGATGACCTTGTTTGTTAAAACACTGGCAACTGAGATTGATAAATTGCACGCCCAGCAGGTGCGTGTGGTTTTTATTGGCGATCGTAATCGTTTTGATGAAAAATTGCGGCAGGGCATCAGTGCTGCTGAACAGCTCACTAAAAACAACACCGGGCTAGCTTTAAATATTGCAGCAAATTACGGTGGCCGCTGGGATATTGTCAATGCCTGTAAGATTCTGGCGAATCAGGTATCTGCTGGCAGCATTACGGCTGGTGCCATTGATGAGACTACTTTCAGCGAGCAGTTGTGCCTTGCTGGGCTGCCGGCACCAGATTTGTTTATCCGCACCGGTGGAGAGCGGCGCATTAGTAATTTTTTAGTCTGGCAGTGCGCGTATTCAGAATTATATTTTTGCGATACTCTCTGGCCGGATTTTAATGATGCCGAGCTAGCCAGGGCGCTGGACTGGTATGCCACACGCCAACGTCGCTTTGGTAAAATAGCAGAACAGGTCGGTGGTGAGTCGAGCGAGTCGCAGCAGGGTGCTGGCTGATGCTGTGGCAGCGAGTCTTTACCGCTATTCCACTGGCGGCGTTGGTGATCTGGCTGATTTTGTTTCAGTCGACCGAGATCGTGATTTATGTATTGTTAGCAGTGACTCTGCTCTCTGGCCTGGAATGGGCACGGCTCGCTGGTGTACCACAGCTGGCATGGCGTTTTGGTTATGCGGTGATGCTGAGTTTTGTCGCCTGGTACTTCCTGGAGCAACAACTTTTGTGGGTGAGATGGTACATCATGCTGGCAGCGTTATGGTGGTTGCTTATTGCTGTGTACCTGCCATGTGTCAAACCAGAAACTATCACGTGGCGAAGCTCGTTGCTAACTTTGTTGTCAGGTTTGTTGATTGTGCCGGCCGCTGTCATGGCTATGACCATCCTGCACGCCGGGTTCCAGGGGCCGCAGTGGCTGCTCTATGGTTTGTTGCTGGTCTGGCTGGCTGATATCGGCGCTTATTTTTCAGGTCGACGATTTGGTAAAAACAAACTTGCGCCTGATTTGAGTCCGGGAAAAACCCGTGAAGGTTTGTACGGTGCGTTGCTCACGACCACACTTTATAGTTTGATTGCCAGTGTTTATTTTGATCTCGAACTTACAGGTATCGTTTTGTTGCTGGTGTTATCGATTCTACTGACACTGGTTTCAGTGGTGGGTGATTTATATGAAAGCCTGCTTAAACGCACAGCGAATTTGAAAGATAGCGGCAAACTACTGCCGGGACACGGTGGCATGCTTGATCGCATCGACAGTGTGCTGGCGGCAATGCCAGTACTTGTCGTCGGCCTGCACTGGTGGATACAACCCTTTTTCCGAGTCACCTTATGACACAGGGTATCACTCTACTGGGTTCTACCGGTAGCATTGGCTGCAGTGCACTGGACGTGATTGCGCGACATCCCGAGCGTTATCATGTCACTGCGCTGACAGCGAATACCGATGTGGATCAGCTTGAACAGCAGTGCCTGAGATGGCGTCCCCGCTATGCCGTCATGTGCGACACCGATGCCGCTGAGCAATTGCGACAGCGTTTACACTCTGCGGCTGCTGAAGTCGAAGTTCTTGGTGGCGTCGAGGGACTGAATCGCGTCGCCAGCTTGACCGAGGTGGAAACCGTGGTGGCCGGTATCGTCGGTGCAGCTGGATTGTTACCTGCACTGGCCGCGGCCGAGGCGGGCAAACGTATTTTGCTGGCCAATAAAGAAGCACTGGTGATGTCAGGCAAGCTGTTCATGGATACCGTTAAGCAGCATGGTGCGGTTTTGTTACCGGTGGATAGCGAGCATAATGCGATCTTTCAGTGTCTGCCGGCACAGGCGCACAATTCTGGCAGTGATCTCAGGCACCATGGTATTCAGCGTATTTTGTTGACCGCCAGCGGCGGGCCGTTTCTTACCCGTGACATCAATACCCTGGCCAGTGTGACACCCGCGCAGGCGGTCAGTCACCCCAACTGGGACATGGGCCATAAAATCTCGGTCGATTCCGCCACTATGATGAACAAGGGCCTGGAAGTCATCGAGGCCTGCTGGCTATTCGATATTTCTGAAGAGATGATCGAGGTCGTGATTCATCCGCAAAGTGTGATTCACTCCATGGCTACCTACAGTGACGGTTCGGTGCTGGCGCAGCTCGGTAATCCGGATATGCGGACACCGATCGCGCATGCCCTGGCGTGGCCCGAACGTATCGACTCCGGGGTGGAACCTCTTGACTTATTCGAGGTCGCAAAGCTGGAGTTCGACAAACCCGATTTTCGCCGATTTCCGTGCCTGCAGTTATGTTTTGATGCGCTACGCATGGGCGGAAGTGCTAGCATTGTGCTAAATGCAGCCAATGAAATTGCCGTGGCTGCCTTTCTCGACGGTAAAATTACGTTCAGCCAAATTTCAGACGTGATCGAGCAAAGCCTTGCGCGCTCTGAACTGCAACCTGCCGCAGATACCCTGCAGGCAATTCTTACGATAGATGCTGATGCGCGACTGCTGGCTCAGGAACTGGTCGCAAAAGGTGGTAGCCGTGCTGTCGTGTAATTATAAAAGCGTATCAACCCTATGAACGTACTGCATAGCCTGTTCTTTTTCATTGTCGCGATTGGTGTACTGGTTACCTTCCACGAATTCGGGCATTATTGGGTGGCGCGTAAGTCCGGTGTTAAAGTGCTGCGGTTTTCTGTGGGTTTCGGTAAGCCCTTGCTGACGTGGACACGCCGCACCGGTAAGGACACCATCGAATACGTTATTGCTGCCATTCCGCTGGGCGGTTATGTCAAAATGCTGGATGAACGCGAAGGCAGCGTTGCCAGTGAAGATCGAGCGCGCGCTTTTAATACCCAGTCGCTGTCCGTACGATCTGCAATTGTGGTTGCCGGTCCACTGTTTAATTTTATTCTCGCCATCTTTTTGTACTGGCTGGTGTTTGTTGTCGGTACCACGGTCGAACGTCCTTTGCTCGGTGAACCCGATGCTGGCTCACTGGCGGCAAAAGCTGGTTTTACCGCTGGCGACCAGGTGCTACGGGTAGATGACAGTGAAATTACTTCCTGGAATCAGTTACGCCTCGCCCTGATAGAACAGGGGCTGGATGGTGGTGAGGTTGAATTTCAGGTCCGCGATGAAAATGGTAGTGAGCATGTACACACACTCGATTTGAGCGAGACACAGCTGCTCAAACATCAGGGCGATGTTGTTAAGTTGCTTGGCTTCACCCGCTGGTGGCCCGATTTGCCAGCAACCATTGGTGGCTTGACAGATGATGGCACTGCCAGAGCCGCTGGCCTGCAGATCAATGATCGCGTGGTAAGCATTAATGATCAACCGGTAAAAAACTGGGAGTCGATGGTGGAGATGGTGCGAACCCACCCGGGAGACGCGCTGGTGTTCCAGGTCGAACGTGACGCAGAGCAGAAAAAAATTACAGTTTTTCCGAGTAGCAGGGAAATTGATGGTGAAACAATTGGTGTTATCGGTGCCTGGCAACTGATCCCGGAGAGCCTCAGGCAAAAGCTTCTGACAACACAGCAATATGGTGTGTTCGATGCAATTCCGCGCGCGGTTGAAAAAACCTGGGACATGTCAGTGCTTACTCTGCGAGTGTTGTGGAAAATGGTGACGGGCGAGGCCTCACTGGAAAATATTTCCGGGCCGATCACCATCGCCAAATACGCCGGTGTGACCGCGCAGATTGGTGTTACAACATTCATTAGTTTTCTGGCAATTATTTCATTGAGTCTGGGCGTGTTGAATCTTTTGCCTGTGCCCATGCTCGATGGCGGCCACTTGCTGTACTATTTGATCGAACTGGTGAAGGGGTCGCCAGTATCTGAAACCTTCGAAGCACGCGGCCAGCAAATCGGGCTAGTCTTGCTTGTGGTGCTAATGAGTATCGCGATGTTCAATGATATTCATCGCCTGCTTCAATGAGAGTAATATGCTAAATCGCAGTACCAGAATAATAAAAATCATCGTGATCACAGTATGTTTCCAGACGACCCTTGTGTATGCAGCAGACAGTTTTATTGTCAGTGGTATAAAAATAGAAGGGCTGGAACGCCTGACTGATGGTACCTTGCTCAATTATCTGCCGGTGCAGGAGGGGGACCCGCTCGACGAGAAACAAATTACGTTTGCAATCAAAGAGCTTTATAAAACTGGTTTCTTTTCTGATGTGGCACTACTGCGTGAAGGTGATACTCTGATTGTGCGCGTGAAAGAGCGACCATCAATATCTGACGTTACGTTCTCGGGTAATTCAGACATCGATAATAAAACACTGGAATCAGCGTTGAAGGATATAGGTATCGTCAAAGGGCGTATTTACAATCGTTCTTTACTGGAGAATCTTTCCGCTGAACTCGAACGCGTATACTTTAGTCAGGGAAAATACGGAGTCCGTATTAAAACGGAGGTTACCAGCCTTGATCAAAATCGCGTCGCTATTGATATAAAAATATCTGAAGGCAGGGTCGCCCTGATCAAGCAAATTAATATCATTGGCAATGAGATATTTGATGACTCGACCCTGCTGGGTGAGATTGAACTAACCAGCACAGATGATGCCTCACTTTTTTCCAGCACAGATGAATATTCCAGACCCAAGCTAAATGCTGACATTGAAACCCTGCGTTCATACTATATGGATCGTGGTTATATTAAGTTTTCTGCGGATTCAACCCAGGTTTCAATCACGCCGGACAAGAAAGATATATACGTCACAATTAATATTGAAGAAGGCAAGCAGTACACAGTTAGCAATGTTGGCCTGACCGGTGAAATGGTTGTAGATAAGGCAAAACTTGAAGAGCTGATTACGACTAAATCTGGTGCCCTGTTCTCACGCAAGGAAATGACACGAACACAAAAAGCACTTCAGGACAGACTGGGAAAAGTCGGCTATGCATTTGCGAGAGTGAATGTGATTCCTAAAATTGACGACGAGAAACGACAAATAGCGCTGGATTATGTGATTGTGCCTGGTAAGAAAGTGTATGTCAGACAAATTAATTTCCGCGGTAATTTCAGTACGCATGAAGTAGTTCTGCGCCGAGAAATGCGTTTGATGGAAGGCTCAGTGCTGGCGAGTGATCGACTTGAACGCTCGAAAATTCGTTTGCAACGTTTAAACTATCTGGAAGATGTAAAAGTAAATACGGTTCCAGTTCCCGGCACAGATGATCAGGTGGATATTGATGTTTCTGTTAGTGAGCGCCTGGCTGGCAGTTTTAATATTGGTGCGGGTTTCTCACAAAGTCAGGGCTTTTTGTTCAATGTGGGTGTCACACAGGAAAATCTGTTTGGCACTGGTCAGCGTCTTGCTGTGGATTTGAATACAGATAGGGCGTTTAAAATATATAGTGTTTCATTTACCGACCCGTATTATACGCACGATGGTATTAGTCGAACGATCGGCTTCAAATTTCAGGATCGCAACGCTACTAACCAGTATATTACAAATTTTGAAACCAGCACTTTCAGCGCCAATGTTGACTACGGTATCCCGCTGTCTGAGTATAATACGCTAAACCTTGGCTACGGTATTAATCGTGTCAAATTGCGCCTGTCGACGAACCCTGCTTTAGTGGTGACAGATTTTGTTGCCCGTAATGGTGACACATACAGTAGCCTGGTGCTGAGTGCGGGATATTCTCGCGATACACGCAATCGGAGTATTTTTGCCACTGCAGGTAGTTCACAATTTATTGGTGTCAATGTCACAGTACCTGGCAGTGACCTGGAGTATTACAAACTTTCTTACACAAATAAATTCTATTTTGGCTTGAGCGATGACATCACTCTGTTGATGCGGTCCAACCTCGGTTACGGCAACGGCTATGGCGCATACGGTGAGCTGCCATTCTTTGAGCGCTATTTCGCTGGCGGCCTGAGTACGGTTCGAGGTTACGATACGAATTCCTTAGGTCCGCGTGATGCCGCGACTGGCGCCCCAGTCGGGGGTAATATACGACTCACGGCTGGTGCCGACTTCATATTTCCGATACCATTCGTAGAGAAAGCGCCAAATTCAGTCAGATTGAGTGCATTTTATGATATTGGTAATGTTTTTCAGGATAATTTATCAACCTTTAATTCAACAAATATCGGATTTGATAGTAGTCAGCTGCGTACATCAGTAGGTGTGTCGTTCGTCTGGCTCGCGCCAATTGGCCCGCTCAGATTTAGCTGGGCTAAAACCCTGAATGACGTTCCCGGGGATATATTACGCAACTTCCAGTTTAGTATTGGTTCATTTTTCTAGGAGACGATTGTGAAAAACATTTTTATAGCTACATGTCTGTTTATGCTACTGATGCCGACGGCGTATTCCGCTGGCCTTAAAGTAGGTGTTGTTAAACTTAATAAAGTCTGGGCTGATTCGCCACAGGCAACAGCGATTGATTCCGCCATGAAAGAGCGTTTTGATGGCAAAAAGAAAGAGCTCGATGCTATGCAGAATGAGCTTAAGACTATGCAGGATAATTATAAACGCAACGAACTCGTTATGACAGAAGACAAGCTCAATGAAATGAGATCTGATATGTCCAAGAAATATCAGCAGTTTAAACAGAATGAAGCAGTGCTTGCACAGGAAGTCAATACCATGCGTAGTCAGGAGCTGGCGTCTCTGGAACAGACAACTCGTGGCATTGTAGAAAAAATTGCCAAAGATGACAAGTATGATCTGATCCTTAACGACGGTGTTCTGTATAACACCGATGCACTGGATATTAGCGATAAAGTTCTGGCGGGTTTGAAGAAAGTTTTTAAGAAAAAATAAAATCATGCCACTGAGCCTGTCGCAACTTGCAGAGAGCACCGGTGCGGAGCTATGCGGAGATGGTGCCTGTGAAATTGGGCGCGCCGCAGATGTGATACAGGCCGGGCCGGGTGATATTGCCTTTGTTTATACTGCTAAGTATTCGCAGTATCTGACGACCACCAGAGCTTCTGCGCTGGTGGTGAGTCGTGCTCTGGCTGAACAATGCATGCTGCCATGTCTAATTGCCGATGACCCGAGGTTGGTGTTCGCAAAAGTTGTTGCCTTGCTTAATCCAACGGCGCGTCCGCCAGCTGGAATTGCGGATACTGCGGTCGTTAACCCCAATGCAAAGATTGATGCCAGTGCCTATCTTGATTCGGGTGTGGTAATCAAAGCAGGCGCAATTATTTCTGCCGGTGTCTACATTGGTGCCAATAGTGTTATCGGTGAGAATGTAACTATTGGCATGAACACTTATATAAATACCAATGTTTCGATTACCAGAAATTGTGTAATAGGTGACGACTGTACTCTGCATTCAGGTGTTGTAGTAGGTGCAGATGGGTTTGGGTTTGTGAAAGACGGCAACAGTTATTTTAAAGTGCCACAGATTGGTAGTGTGCTAATCGGTAATCGGGTTGAGATCGGTGCCTGTACTTCAATCGATCGAGGCGCACTCGGTGATACTAAAATTGGTGATGGTGTCAAAATCGACAACCAGATTCAGATTGGTCATAACGTAGAGATCGGCCATGATACAGTAATATCAGCATGCACGTGTATTGCGGGCACGGTTAAAATAGGTGCTAATTGCCTGATTGGTGGCGCTGTGGGAATTCGCGATAACATTGAGATTGTGGACAACACGATAGTAACAGGTAGAACATTCGTCAGCAACTCGATTACCACGGCGGGTGTGTATTCCTCAAGTACGTTGATGGATACCAACATAAACTGGCGACGTAATGCGTCTCGTTTTAAAGAACTGGATTCGCTCGCGAAACGTTTAAAAATACTCGAAAAAAAAATAGACGATAAACTAAAGTAACAATAGCCGAAATAACCGGAGTAATGCTGTGAGTGCTATGTATGTAGAAGAAATCCGAAAATTCTTGCCGCACCGCTATCCGTTTCTTCTGGTTGATCGTGTACTGGAATGTATTCCTGGCGAAACCTTAACGGCAATTAAAAACGTCTCGGTCAACGAGCCGTTTTTTACTGGCCATTTCCCTGATATCCCGATCATGCCCGGCGTGCTCATTATAGAAGCGATGGCGCAGGCCACGGGTCTACTGGGTTTTCGCACCATGAGTGAAGAACCGAAAACCGACGTGCTCTACATGCTGGTTGGTGTTGATAATGTCAGATTCAAGCGTCAAGTAGTCCCGGGTGACCAACTGCTGATGCAGGTTAAAATCGAACGTCGTTCCAGAGTCGTCTGGAAGTTCAGCTGCAAAGCTACTGTCGATGGTGAAATTGTGACTATAGCTGACATGTTGTGTGCCGCAAAGCCCATTGCTGAGTAATATAAATATGATACACCCGACTGCAGTCATTGACCCGTCAGCAAAGATTGCTGATAAGGTTTGCATAGGTGCTTATAGCGTCATTGGTGCCGATGTTGAAATAGGTGAGGGCACAGTGCTCGGGCCGCACGTAGTGGTCAATGGTCCGACTGTCATCGGTAAAGATAACCACATTTTTCAGTTTGCCTCAATTGGTGATATGCCACAGGATCTAAAGTATAACGGCGAACCAACACGTCTGGAAATCGGTGATCGTAACACTATTCGTGAATATGTCACCATGAATCGGGGTACAGTCGATGATGAGGGTGTCACCAGAGTGGGTAGTGACAATCTGTTTATGGTGTCCTGTCATGTTGCTCACGATTGTCGCATTGGTGATCATGTAATTGTCGCCAATGCTGTGGCGCTGGCAGGACATGTGTTGGTTGACGATTATGCTATCCTTGGCGGTTATACCACTGTACATCAGTTCACTCGCATTGGTGCGCACTGTTTTACTGGATTTGCTTCTGCCATCGATCGTGATGTGCCGCCATTTTTTACCGTAGCCGGTAATCGTGCACGCGCTGTGGGTATTAATAAAGAAGGCCTGAAGCGCCGCAACTTTAGCGCAGAAACCATTCGCAGCATCCAGCAGGCTTTCAGGTTGCTGGTAAAGTCTGAGTGTTCTCACAAGATCGCGATGCAGCAAATCGAAGATCTTGCGAAAATTTATACGGAAGTTAAGCAATTGCGTGATTTTATCGAAACTAGCAAACGCGGCTGGGTGCGATAGCGGTCATCCGTGTCCTCGCATTCCAGGAAGAATTCTGCCGCGTACTGCTGCTATTAACAACGATTAAATTTGCATGCGCCGTGTCAATATTCTGATTGCAGTTGCTATTGCGGCACTCAGTATTGTACTCTGGGCGCTGGTCAACCGACCTGATATCGAAACTCCCTGGCCTGATGTCATACAGGGCTTTGCTTTTTCTCCTATGCGTGCTGACGATAATCCTGTCGAGCATCGATTACCCACCCCCGACGACATTGAGCGTGATCTTGTCTTGCTGGAAAGTAAAACGCATGCTGTGCGCAGCTATAGTGTAGAAGGCTCGCTGGCAAAAATACCTGAGCTGGCAAAACAGCATCACATCAACGTGACATTGGGGGCGGACATCAGTGGTAATCTGACGCGCAACACAGAAGAATTACAGTCGATGATCACACTAGCTGATCAGAATCGTCAGAATGTGGTGCGTGTACTGGTGGGTAACGAAGCCATACTGCGTGGCGATGTGTCGCTGACGCAGATGATAGACTATCTCAAACTGGCTCGGGCCGAGCTGGATATTCCTGTGAGTACTGCCGAACCATGGCATATTTGGCTAAAATATCCTGAGCTGGCCGCGAACGTGGATTATCTTGCAGTGCATATGTTGCCGTATTGGGAAGGTATCAGTATTGATCATGCAGTGGATTACATCGTCGAGAAACTTGACCTGTTGAAACAGACTTATCCCGGCAAGCCTGTTGTTATCGCCGAAGTTGGCTGGCCCAGTCATGGTCGCACCCGTATGGATGCAGTCGCTTCCGAAGCCAATGAAGCGATTTTTCTGCGGCGTTTTTTGCAACGCGCAGAACAGGAACATTATATTTATTATGTCATGGAAGCTTTTGACCAGCCCTGGAAAAGCGTCAACGAAGGCGCAGTCGGGGCTTACTGGGGTGTTTACGATGTTGACCGCGAACCCAAGTTTGAATTCACCGCACCGATTCTCAGAATTCCACAATGGCAGACGCTGGCGTTTATCTCTATTGTCATTGCCGCAATAACATTTGCGCTGTTAATGCTGGATGCGGTCTCGCTGACATTTCGTGGTCGCGGTTTTCTTGCCCTGGTTGCGTTCTTTTCTGCCACTGCTGTGGTCTGGATCGTGTACAGCTACACCCGGCAATACTTTACGGTTAGCAGCATTATAGTTGGTGTATTGATGCTGTTTAGTATTCTCGGTGTGGTCATTGTGTTACTCATCGAAGCGCACGAATGGGCGGAAACGCTCTGGGTGAAAGACCGGCGGCGTGGTTTTAAGCCAGTGCCGGTCGAAGCCACAAACATGCCACTGGTGTCGATTCATGTACCTGCGTTCAACGAACCACCTGATATGCTGATCGAAACCCTGGATGCACTGGCGAAGCTGGATTATCCACATTACGAAGTGATTGTGATCGATAACAACACTAAAGACCCCACAGTCTGGCAACCGGTAGCAGCGCATTGTCAGAAGTTGGGAGAGTGTTTCCGGTTTTTTCACAAAGACCCGTTAGCAGGTTTTAAATCCGGCGCGCTTAATTTTGCATTACAACAAACTGTGAACGAAGCAAAAATTATTGCTGTGATCGATAGTGATTATATTGTTGAATCTGACTGGCTGCGCGATCTGGTGCCGCAGTTCGCGCAGGAAGATGTTGCTATTGTGCAGGCACCACAGGATTATCGTGATGCCAACGAGAATGCTTTTAAAGCCATGACTCACGCCGAATATCGCGGTTTCTTTTATATTGGCATGATCACGCGCAACGAACGCAACGCAATTATTCAACATGGCACCATGACCATGGTGCGCCGAAGTGTGCTGGAACAAAGTGGTCGTTGGAGTGAATGGTGCATTACCGAAGATGCTGAGCTCGGCCTGCGCATCTTCGAACTGGGCTTCAAGGCGGTGTATATCCCGAAAAGTTATGGCAAAGGTCTGATCCCTGACACTTTTCTCAGTTACAAAAAACAGCGTTCACGCTGGGCTTACGGTGCGGTGCAGATTATGAAACATCATGCGCGTGAACTGTTCACCGGTACCAGTGGCAAATTAACCCTGGGGCAACGTTATCACTTCATCGCCGGTTGGCTGCCGTGGCTGGCCGATGGTGTCAATCTGTTGTTCAATATGGCAGCGCTGAGCTGGTCGATTGCGATGCTGGTGGCACCGCTGACATTTGACCCGCCGCTGATTATTTTTTCGTTACTGCCGCTGGTGTTATTCAGTTTCAAAATGGCGAAAGTGGTATTTATTTATCGTAGTGCAAAGATCGTTGGCACTGCACCGCAAACCATATCAGCGGTACTGGTGGGGCTGGCATTGTCACACACGATTGCGATTGCTACGGTACAGGGGCTCTTCACCAAAAATAAACCCTTTATGCGCACCCCCAAACATGAGCAGAGCGCAGCACTGTTGCGAGCATTAGATGCCTGTCGCGAAGAAACCCTGTTCGCTATTGCCATGTGGCTGGCAGCCGCCGCGATTATCTATACCATCGGTACCGATACCACGGATTTGTTGTTATGGGTGATTGTCCTGCTGGTGCAGGCCTTGCCGTATTTGGCAGCATTGCTTACCTCAGTCATCAGTGCGTATCCCGGGCTTAGTTCAAAGTGGGTGTGTGGCGGGTATTGCAGCGAGCCTGATATCGGTCGGCGATAGGTTTTTTTCGTTATTCCCGAATGACTCTGTCGCGAAGCCAGATTTTGATTTTTGTACCTGGTTAGCTTTTACTAGTAGTGAGTCAGGTGGCGCAGCCATGCGCGTTACGCATTCCTTCCTGTCAGTCGCCCTGTGGTTCAGCAAGCGACTGTAAGGGGGCGTTTTTTACAAGCCAGGCAGGTGCAAACTCAATCAATCGAGCCTGACGCTATCGATTTTTAGGATCGGCACTCAAGGGTTTTAAAAAAAGCTTGTATAGGCATGATTTTATTATTACCCTACCTGGTAGCTAAATAACTGATCTCATAGAGCGAAAATATTACTATGTTACTACTAAAAAAATCAGCTATCTGCTTGAGTATTCTGGGTATGTTGTTAATTCACATGGCAGCCGCGCAGGCCGCAATGACTGGCACCGCTGAAACATTGTCAGATTCCAGGCGCACACAGCTGGTAAACATGCTGGAGCGTAAAGATGTCCAGCAGCAACTCATAGCACGCGGCGTTGACCCCGGGGCATCACTCGCTCGCGTTAATGAAATGACTGACGCAGAATTACTGCAACTCAGTGGTCATATCGATGAACTGACTGCCGGAGCGGGTGTCAGCACCGTCGAATTACTCCTGATTATTATTATACTTATTCTGGTTGTGTAGAAATAAAATGGATCAGAGACAAATGAGGCATGACATCAAGCACGAAGCTGACGGGTTGTCGGCAATTTCTCTGGTGCTCGAGCTGGATCATCAGGCCATCTCTTCCCCGCGAAATCGAAATCAATTATCTGAGGCATTGTGAACGCAGGAAGTGTGGTCAGAAAGGCAAAACACATGGAAGTGTTTTTTTAAACAATAGTTTTTTTGCCATCCTGAGTGATTGCGAAGGACCCGGGTCTGAAACCTCCGGTTAATCTTAATCTTTCAATTTTTTCAACAACACATAAACAGCCCCATTGCCTCCATCCGCCGGCACCGCACTATGAAATGCCAGCACCATCGGCACTTCACGTAACCAGCGATTGACCATACCCTTGATCAAAGGCCGCCCGTCTTTTGAACGATAGCCTTTGCCGTGAACAATACGAATTACGCGTGCGCCAGCGGCTTCACTTTCGGCGAGGAAGGCGCGCAAATATTCGCGAGCATCGTCAATCGTCATGCCGTGCAGGTCGATTTCATCTGCGATGCTGAGTTTACCCTGGCGCAGTTTTTTTAAGGTGGCGGGCTGCACGCCGCTACGGGAAAAGTTGAGCTGATCGGGACAGTCTTCTGTGAGTGGCGCATCGGAAAAAACATCGACCATGGGTACCAGCTCGGAATGCTCGCGCACGCGTATGCGTTTGGGTTTTGGCTGGTGGCGATAGCGCGCAGTCGACTTCAGCGGTTTGACACCAGTCATTTCCTTGCGGAACAGATCTTCGTCGTCATCAGGTGAATCGTTGTGCATCGCTGAGGCTAAGTTCATGTAAGATTGAGGTTTCACGTTTCATGAGCTGATTGTAACCGCTGTGCACATATTATTGAGCAATGATGATGGCTATCTTGCGCCCGGTTTACGCATTTTGGCCGAGACCCTGGCACAGCGCCACACGATTGCGGTGGTGGCCCCCGAGCGCAATCGCAGCGGGGCGAGTAATTCACTGACGCTGGAGCGGCCATTGCGTGTCGAATTGGCCGAAAATGGTTTTTATTATGTGAACGGCACCCCCACCGACTGTGTGCACCTGGCGATTACCGGGTTGCTCGACCAGGAACCGGATATGGTGGTTTCAGGCATCAATGCGGGTGCCAATATGGGTGATGATGTGCTCTATTCAGGCACGGTGGCGGCAGCGATGGAAGGTCGATTTCTCGGTCTGCCGGCGCTGGCGGTATCGTTGAACGCCTTCACTCCGGAGTACTTCGATACTGCCGCGCGCGCGGTTGCTGAATTTATCGATCTGCTGGAAACCCGGCCACTGACACAGACCACAATCCTCAATATGAACGTACCCGATGTTCCCTGGGGTAAGATTCAGGGGCTGCGTGCGACCCGGCTGGGTAACCGGCATAAGTCTGAGGGTGTGATCAAACAGGCAGATCCACGCGGTGACATGATGTACTGGGTAGGACCACCGGGGGCGGCGCAGGATGCCGGCGAGGGCACCGATTTTCACGCAGTGGAAAGCAATTATATTTCCATCACCCCTTTGCAGATCGATCTCACCCGCTATGATAGCCTGAAAGCGCTGGACGACTGGCTGACGACGCGATCATCACCGGATAGATTATAATGCAGCAGAATATTGAAGGCATTGGCATGACTTCACAGCGCACGCGTGACCGTCTGATCGAACGACTGCGTCAGGAAGGCATCGGTAATGAGCGTGTCCTGGAAGTCATGCGCACCACGCCTCGGCACATATTCATCGACGAGGCGATGTCTTCGCGCGCGTATGAAGATTCATCTTTGCCTATCGGCCACGGCCAGACCATTTCCCAGCCTTATATCGTCGCGCGCATGACCGAGATTCTGCTCAAAAATGGGATCCCGGACACAGTACTGGAAGTTGGCACCGGTTCGGGGTATCAGTCGGCGGTGCTGGCGCGGCTGATTCCCAGGGTCTACACCGTTGAACGCATCAGCGCCTTATTACAGCGCGCGCGCCAGTGTCATCAGGCGCTGAAGCTGCACAATATTTATACCAAACACAGCGACGGCAGCTGGGGCTGGCCGGAAAAAGCGCCTTATCCGGCGATTATGGTGACAGCGGCACCCGAACAGGTGCCGCCTTCATTGCTGGAACAGCTTACGATCGGGGGCCGCATGGTGATCCCGGTAGGCAGTGTTAATGGCCACCAGGTGCTGAAATTAATTACCCGCAGCGATACCGGCTATGACGAAAAAGTTCTCGACGCAGTGCGCTTTGTTCCTCTGCTTGATGGTTCAGTGAGGTGATTTGATGTTGTTTGCAGGTTTATATAACAAATGTATGCAGTGGGCGGCGCACCCGAATGCTGAACGCTATCTTGCCGGCGTGAGTCTGTTCGAAGCAATCTTTTTTCCGTTCCCCACGGCGTTGATGGTGGCACCGATGGCCGTAGCGCGCCCCGAGCGTGCGCTGCAGATCGCGGCCATTGCCACGGTCATGTCGGTGCTCGGCGCTGTATTCGGCTATGGGCTGGGGTATTTTGCTATCACCAGTATTGAGCCTCTGATCGAGTCTGCCGGCTACTGGGACAAATACCTGACCGCACAGCAATGGTTCGCCGAATGGGGATTCTGGGCAGTGGTCATCGCCGGTTTTTCACCGATTCCGTTCAAAATCTTCACCATCACTGCAGGCGCGCTCTCAATGGCGCTGCTGCCGTTCATTTTTGCGGCGCTAGTGGGGCGCAGTGCACACTTTTTTCTGGTGGCGCTGGTCATGGCCTGGGCGGGGCCACGGCTGGAACCGGTGGTGCGGCGTTATATCGAATGGCTGGGCTGGCTCACTGTTGTGGTACTGGTGGCTGTATACTGGTGGCACACACGGAGCTAATGCGCCCACCCAGCACGACAATCTGGCTGGGCCTTGCGCTGCTGCTCAGTGCCTGTTCCACGACGCGCCCCAGCTGGGACCCCAGTGATTACACCGTGCGTTCGGGCGATACTCTGTACTCCATCGCCTGGCGCTATGAGCTCGATCCAGCAGACCTCGCGCGCTGGAATAATCTCAGCGACAGCAGTCTGATTCTCCCCGGACAACGTTTGCACACCCGTGGCACCGTCAGCGGTTATGCATCGCCACCGGCCTCGAACCCGGTTCAGGCTGAATCCGGTGCCGCCACCTCTGCTGTTATCGTGGTCCGCCGGGGTGACACTTTGTACGCGCTCGCTCGCCGCCACCGTGTCGCGGTGAAACAGCTGGTTCGTGTCAATCAGCTCAGGTCGCCGTATCTGCTGCACCCGGGGCAAAAACTCTATACCCAGGCCAGAGCGCGGCAAACACCCGCTACCCGCACGGCTTCGATTCCGGCAGCCATCGCCGCACCCAGCACGGCATCCGAGGCAACAACGCAGTATCCTGATGTGGTGCACTGGCGCTGGCCGCTGCGGGGTAAAATTATTTCGCGCTTTAATCGTCGCCGTGGCGATGCCAGAGGCATTGATATTGCCGGCGGTGAAGGTGATGCAGTGCACGCTGCGGCTGCGGGTAAGGTAGTGTACAGCGGCAATGGGCTGATCAGTTTCGGTAACCTGGTGATCATTAAACACAATGCTGCTTATCTCAGCGCCTATGCTTACAATCGCAAACTGCTGGTCAGTGAGGGTGTGCAGGTCAATGCCGGGGATAAAATTGCCGAAATCGGCAAAACAGATGCCAATGATGCCGTGTTGCACTTCGAAATTCGTAAACACGGCAAGCCAGTTGATCCGTTACGTCATCTGCCACCTGGGTGATTGAGCTCAAATAAACCACAATATCTTGTGGTTTCTGAAAAAACTTCAAAAAAATCAACGCTATTTTCAAATAAATGCTTGCTTCGAAAACTTATTTAATGCTATAAGTTTTCTCAACTTACGGACAAGTTTAGAAAGGGCTTGTAAGTGCATGGAAATTAAGGCTAATAATAAACCAGCACCTCCGGCCAGAAATAACTATAAAAATGATAAAAAAATAACTAAAAAATTATGAAAGGGCCGGGGGTAAAATCATGAGGCAAGTAATAGCTGATACCAAAGATGAAGAAGTGGATGCAGCGATTCTAATGGTCGATGATGTCGACGACGATGAAGTTGACCTCGAAGTTAGTAATGACAAGGATGACAGTATCGCTGACGAGAAAATCGCCAGAAAGTCGAGTGAAACGGATCTTAAAGCCAAAGTTGATCGCAAGGAACTGGACGCAACGCGCCTCTACCTGCGTGAAATTGAAGGCTCACCCCTGCTGACTGCTGAAGAAGAAGTCTATTTCTCGCGCCTGGCGCTGAAAGGTGACATAGACGCACGCACAAAAATGATCGAATGCAATCTCCGTCTGGTGGTGAAGATTGCTCGTCGCTATATGAACCGCGGTCTGGCGCTGCTGGACCTGATCGAAGAAGGCAATCTTGGCCTGATACGCGCGGTTGAAAAATTTGACCCTGAAAAGGGTTTCCGTTTCTCCACCTACGCCACTTGGTGGATACGTCAGACCATCGAACGCGGCCTGATGAACCAGACCCGCACTATCCGTTTACCGATTCACGTCATCAAAGAACTCAACGTCTATCTCCGTGCCGCGCGTAAGCTGGAACAGGAGATGGATCGTGAACCCACCGCAGAAGATATCGCCAAAATGCTGAACAAGCCGGTGGCTGGGGTTGAAAAAATGCTGGGTTTGCGCGACCGTGTGACTTCGGTTGACGTGCCGATTGGCAAAGAAAATGACCGCCCGCTGCTGGAAATCGTTGCCGATGAGCGTGTTGCTGCGCCACCGGAAGCCCTGCAGAATGAAGACGTGATGGCTAATCTGGAAGTCTGGCTGGGCCAGCTGGAAGAAAAACAGCGCGAAGTGCTGGTACGCCGTTTTGGTCTGAACAATCACGAACGCACCACCCTGGAAGATGTTGGCCGCGAACTGGGTGTGACCCGTGAGCGGGTGCGTCAGATTCAGATGGATGCGCTTAAACAATTACGCAAGATTCTGGAAAATCAGGGTTTCACTGAAGAACTTTTGTTTCAGTAGTTTTAATAGCAGTAATAAGATCGATACATCACCGGGAATGGCGCCATTCCCGGTTTTTTTGTTTTAAAAAAATTGCCACAGACAAATACGTTTTTACAGGATTAACGCCGCCACCACCCGCCGGCCTTCACCCAGCAGAATATTATAGGTACGGCAGGCAGCGCCGGTATCCATGGCTTCGACACCGATACCCTGATTGATGACCTGGGCATAATGGGCGATATCAGGAAATTTGAGCGTGCTGCCAGTACCAATTAACACGATTTCCGGGCGCAGCTCCAGCACGGCTTCAAAATGCTCGGGCCTGAGTTGACTGACATCGGCCACTGACCAGTGTTCGATGACTGCATCCGGGGCCAGCACAAAGCTGTTCGCCAGAGCGCGGCCATTGATCACGATATGCTCGGCAGTATAGGCGCTGATAAAATAGCCCTGATTAAGATTGTCTTCGCTGAATTTCATGTACTCATCGGGTGCACCAGGCAGAGATATAGATTATACGCGAGTCGCGCGCATCGGTGGATTGCAGTAGAATTCGGCGCTTTAGAGTGATCTGAGGGGAGTTTTCCTTGCAAGCTGTCAAAGTCGGCCTTCTGGGTCTGGGTACTGTGGGTGGTGGTACGGCCACTGTTTTATTGCGTAACGCCGAAGAAATTCAGCGCCGACTCGGTCGTGCCATCGAAATTACACATGTCGCTGGTCTGGGAATTGCCTCACAGACCATTTTTGACCCGGCCAAAGTCAAACTCACCGAAGATGCCGCCGAGGTGGTTAACGATCCTGAGGTGCAGATCGTGGTCGAGCTCATCGGTGGCTATATTCTGGCGCGCGAGCTGGTTCTGACTGCGATCGCCAATGGCAAGCACGTGGTCACGGCCAATAAAGCCCTGATCGCCACTCATGGCACAGAAATCATTCGTGCCGCCAATGAAAAAGGCGTCACGGTGGCGTACGAGGCAGCAGTGGCCGGCGGGATCCCTATTATTAAAGCGCTGCGCGAGGGTCTGGCGGGCAATCAAATTCAATGGATCGCGGGCATTATCAACGGCACTGGCAATTTTATTCTTACTGAAATGCGCGACAAGGGGCGCGCTTTCGATGAGGTATTACTGGAAGCACAGAAGAAGGGCTATGCCGAAGCTGATCCGACTTTTGATGTCGAGGGTATTGATGCTGCTCACAAACTGACAATCCTGGCCGCGATTGCATTTGGTATCGAACTGCAGTTCGAGAAATGCTATACCGAAGGCATCAGCAAGATTACCACGGTCGATGTCGAGTACGCACGCGAGCTGGGCTATGTGATCAAACATCTGGGCATCACCCGTAAAACCGATGCCGGCATCGAGCTGCGTGTGCACCCGACACTGATCCCGCGCAAACGTCTGATTGCCAATGTCGATGGTGTGATGAACGCGGTACTGGTGCAGGGCGATGCGGTTGGTCCGACATTATATTACGGTGCTGGCGCAGGCGCAGAGCCGACGGCGTCTGCAGTGGTGGCCGATATTATCGATACTGTGCGCCTGATTGATGCGCCAGCGGTATATAAAGTCCCGGCGCTGGGTTTTCAGCCGAGCGCTTTGAGTGTTGCACCGATACTGCCTGTCGAACTGGTGAAGACTGCGTATTATTTGCGTATTGATGCCGAAGATAAACCCGGGGTGCTGGCAGAAGTTTCAGAAATATTCGCCGATCATGAAATCAGCATCGAAGCGGTGTTACAGAAAGAACCGGAAGAAGATGAAGCGGTGGTGCATCTGGTACTGCTGATACAGCGTGTGCTGGAGCAAAATGTTAATATCGCGATCGCAGAAGTGCAGGCGCTGACTTCAGTGATGGGCGAAGTTGTGCGTATTCGTGTCGAGCATCTGGGAAAATAGAGGTTAAAATATATGGTCGTTGTGCCATCATGCAACCTTGGTTTTTTTCATTCTGGCTCTCTGTTTGTGTCTTAAACGATCGATTCCAATAGAAATATTCTTGCTGTATTTCCTAAAAGCGCCATTTCGAACAGAGCTTCCAGGGCTTATAACTGTAGTCACACCGTAAAACAAGAGCTTCGGCCATCCGCATTAATATATAATATAATCAATACGTTATAAGTAGATTAATTTGTAGGTTTACAATAATCCACTAAAGGTCTGTATTTGGAGCCGTAAAGAGCTCTATTTATGGCTTGAGGTGAATATTATGGGTAGCGTAGCGAAAATGATGGCGGGTATGTCTACCAGCATTACAGCTTTTAAAGCAAACCCCCAGTGCTGTCATTAAGCAGTCTGAAGGTGAAGCTGTTGCTGTACTTAAAAGCAACGAGCCATGCTTTTATGCGGTTCCGCCAGAACTATTTGAAACCATGACCGAGGCAATGGAAGACTTGGTGCTGTTAATGCAAGCTAATGATCGTTTGAATGATAACAAGGAACCAGTTGAAGTAAACCTGGATGACTTATAAGTTAAAATTTCACCCCAATGCTTTAGCTGAATGGGAAGAGTTACCTAAGCCTGATAGAGAATATTTCAAAAAGAAATTGTCAGAATGTCTGGAAAACCCTCATATTCCAAAATTACGCCTTTCAGGTGGTCAGAACCTATACAAAATTAAAAGAAAGCGACCACTCTCACGATTAACATACCACGTAAATGACAATGAGTTAATTGTTACAACATTGAGTGTTGAAAAACGAGATGGTGATGTTTATAAAGAAATGTTGAAAAGGTATTCTAAATAGAAAGAACGCACGGGATCCGGTTTTGCATTGACGCATCAGCGAACAACGTATGGTGGTTCCCATTATTAAGTGTACAGGATGGCGCCAGAAACACCGTAACCCATCATTGCGAGCCAACAAAAGCCAGGGTTTATTTTTGCGTTCCTTGCGTTCTTCGCGGCCAATATCTGTTTTTATAAAAAACTTAATATCTCCGCTTCGATCTGATCTTTTTCGATCACTGACTTTTGCGTGATGGGCTTACTAAACAGCTCGTTGATCGTCGGTGGAATTTTGATATTGGCTTTTTCCGCAATCGATTTCAGCGCATCAATATCATGGGCGTCGACTTCTCCAGTGAGGGCGTTGGCGATCACGGGTGAAAACTTGGTCCATTCGGCAGTTGAGTAAGCGATGGTTTTCAGCGGCCTGTCACGGCAGCTATCGTAGGCCTTGAAACAGGTCGCGGTGTGCGGGTCCATGAGATAACCACCAGCAAAGGCAGTTTTGATATATTGCTTGCCTTCCTGGTCGTTACAGAAGTCGGCGGCGAAGATGGTCTGTAATCGGGCAAGTTCGGATTCATTTAAATGATACTTTTTCTCGGTACTCAGCTGTCGCATCAGTTCTCGGGTGCGTGCGCTACCAAACAGATCAAATAGAATGCGTTCGATATTCGATGAAATTAAAATATCCATCGCCGGTGATGTTGTCGGAATTACGCTGGTGTCTCTCAGATCATAGACACCGCTATTGATGAATTGCGTGAGAATATTATTTGTATTCGATGCAATCAGAATCTTTTCCACCGGTAGTCCCATCTTCATTGCGTAATAGCCACCGAGGGCATTGCCGAAATTGCCGCTGGGGACATCCAGATAGACTTTTTCGCTGATGCTGATTGCGTTCTGGCGCACCAGTTCCAGATACGAATGGATGTGATAAATCGTCTGAAAAATAATACGGCCAAAGTTAACCGAATTCGCGGCTGAAAGATGAATGTTTTTTTCTTTGAGTTTAGCTTTAAAACCGGCCGACCCCAGTAATGTCTTGAGTGCGTTCTGAGTATCATCGAAGTCGCCTTTAACGCCGATGACTTTCAGATTGCTGGCGTCTTCGGTCACCATTTGCAGACGCTGGACATCAGAGGTGCCACCGACCGGATACATGCAGGCGACACGAACATTAGGCCTGTTCTTAAATGTTTCCAGTGCGGCTGGGCCAGTGTCGCCGGAGGTGGCAGCGAGGATTAAGTACTGTTCGTTACGCTGTTGCGCGATCGCGGATAACACCACACCGAAGGGCTGCAGCGCCATATCCTTGAAGGCACGCGTCGGGCCGTGATACAGCTCGCTGATATAAAGATCATCATGCACCTTGACCACCGGCACCGGGTTCGCGGGATCATCGAACAGATCGTATAGTGCCAGTGCCTGTTCGATGAAATCCGCGTCGACATCAATTTCGAAAGCGCCAAGGATGTCGCGTGCCAGCACCCGATAATCTGTGGTGAGGTGCGCTTCGAGAAAATCCAGACCCAGATCGGGCAGCGATTCGGGGGAATAGAGCCCACCGAAGGATGATATCGGGTTGAGAATGGCCTCGGAAAAGCTGGCCAGCTGCGGGTGCTGGCCATCGTTGCCACGGGTTTCGATAAATTTCATGTGGGATCCGGAGAAAAGTTTCGCGAATTATATCGAAGTCGAGACCTGAAGCGAAGCTGAGTCGGGCTGACAGCCCGTTTTCTTACTTTATATACGAGTTCAGCAGACGCATAAAATGTTCGCGATCGATCAATTCTGCGCCCAGAGATTCGAGATGCGGTGAGTACACCTGGGCATCGATTAGCGCTGGCTGTAATTGCTGACAGATATAATGCATCGCTACCTTGGAGGCATCTTTTTTGCGGCTGAACATGGACTCGCCAAAAAATACATCGCCCAGCTGTATGCCATAAATGCCACCGACCAGCTCGCCGTGGTGCCAGCACTCGACTGAATGCGCATGCCCTAATGTGTGTAGCCGGCAATAGGCGGCCAGCATATCATCAGTAATCCAGGTGCCTTCCTGATTGGTACGGGGTTCGGCGCAGGCCAGCATCACGTCACGAAATGCGGTATTGTATCGAATGTCAAATGGCTGCTGATTGAGCGTGCGCCGAAAACTGCGCGAGATGTGAAATTTGTCAGGAGACAAAACGCAACGCGGGTTCGGTGACCACCAGAGTATTGGTTGATCGCCGCTGTACCATGGAAATATGCCCTGAGAATACGCCTGTAGAAGGGTATCGGGGTGCAGATTGCCTCCGGCAGCGAGCAGGCCGTCGGGGTCGAGCAGGGCGAGTCGCGGTGATGGAAACGAACCATAGAAATCTTGCGGCAACCAGAGCAGAGGTGCGTCTTCCATGCCTTAGTCTTCAGCGCTGCATTTGCCAGCTACGTTTTTATAAGGGCTGGCATCCATAAGTTCATGACCGTAATGATCCACCGCCTGAGCTTCACGGTTGAGAAACTCACTGATAGCAGCGCGAAAGCCCTGGTGTTCGATCCAGTGCGCAGAGCGAGTTTTTACCGGTAGAAAACCACGCCAGATTTTGTGTTCACCCTGAGCGCCGGGCTCAAAGCATGCCAGTTTATGGTCGATGCAGTATTCGATGCCGCGGTAATAACACACTTCAAAATGCAACTGGTTATAGTGCTCAACACTGCCCCAGTGGCGGCCATAGAGTGTGTTATTGCCCTGGTATAAAATGGCGCCAGCGACAATTTCATCATTATGCATAGCAAGGGCGGCACGTAGATAATGTGCAACTGCTTTAAAAAACGCCAGCGTGAATGTGGGGGCGCCCGATTTGCGTAAAAATGTCACGCGGTAAAATTCATAGAGTTTTTGCCATTGCAGTTCATTGAGTTCGGTGCCGTGAAGTATTTCGATTTTTACGCCACTCTGCGTTGCAATGCGGCGTTCGCGTTTAATATTTTTTCTGCGTTTTGAGGTTAGTGTTTGCAGAAAAGCATCAAAACTTTCATAGTTCTGATTATGCCAGTGATACTGATAATCAAAACGCGTCAGCAGATTCTCCTCGTGGAACACCTGCATGTCGTCGTCTTCGCAAAACAAAAAATGCGCCGATGATAAATTCTGTTTTACACAGAATGACTGCATCATTTGTATTAATTGCTGCTTGAGTGCGCGTTCATTGTTTTTGACCAGCAGGCGCGAACCTTGTGCCGGGGTGAACGGAACCGAGGCCACCAGTTTGGGGTAGTAGGGCAACTGATGACGTTGATAAGCCTCGGCCCATGCCCAGTCGAACACAAACTCGCCGTAGGAATTATCTTTGATGTAACTGTTACAGGCTGCGACCAGTTCACCGGCATCATTGTGAACCTGAAATATCACCGGGTGCCAGCCCCAGGGCTGGAGACAGTCGTGTTGTTCCAGCGCGAGCAGAAAGTCGTGTTGCAGAAAAGGGTAATCGTTAGTGAGCAGCGCGTTCCATTGCGCAGCATCAATTTCAGCAATGCTGGTTGAGATGGTTGCGTTCACGGCAACAATATTTCGTCAGGCTTGATTTTCCAGCGCGTCGAGATATTTTTCGGCATCAAGCGCTGCCATGCAGCCGGTACCGGCTGAGGTGACGGCCTGGCGATAGACATGATCCATGACATCACCGGCGGCGAACACGCCGGGCACGCTGGTCGCTGTGGCGTTGCCAGCGAGGCCGCTATTGACCTTGATGTAGCCATTGTTCATTTCCAGTTTGCCGTCGAAGATGGCGGTGTTGGGTTTGTGGCCGATGGCGATGAAAACACCTGATAACGGAATCTCTTTGCTGCTGTTATCCTGTACGTTTTTGATGCGAATACCGGTCACTCCCGAGTCATCACCGAGGACTTCGTCGAGGACGTGATTCCACTCAATAGTGACATTGCCGTTTTTTTCTTTTTCGAACAGTTGATCCTGCAAAATCTTTTCTGAGCGCAGCGCATCGCGGCGATGCACCACGGTAACATTGGCGGCGATGTTGGATAGATACAGCGCTTCTTCGACCGCGGTGTTACCGCCACCGATGACGGCGACATCCTGCTGTTTGTAAAAGAAACCATCGCAGGTGGCGCAGGCAGAGACGCCTTTGCCCTTGAACGCTGCTTCCGAATCCATACCCAGATACATGGCACTGGCACCGGTGGCGATAATCAGCGCATCACAGGTATAAACACCCGAGTCACCGGTGAGGGTATAAGGTTTGCTATCGAGATCGACATTATTGATATGATCAAAAATAATGTCGGTGCCAAAACGCTCGGCGTGTGCCTGCATGCGCACCATTAGCTCAGGTCCCTGGACGCCTTCGTTATCACCGGGCCAGTTATCGACCTCGGTAGTCGTGGTGAGCTGGCCCCCCATTTCCATGCCGGTGATCAGCACGGGATTGAGGTTGGCACGCGCGGCGTACACTGCAGCAGTGTAACCAGCGGGGCCTGAGCCCAGAATAAGTAAACGGGCGTGGCGTGGGTCGCTCATGAATGATCTCCAGAATCTTTGAATCGGTGCGGGCGCTAATGTTAACAAAACTATCGCGACCTGCGCAGATGAATATCTCTGTGACACCATAGCCTGCACATTGTCACAGACTCGAACAGATACAAATTACAGGCTGAGGACTGAAATTATGCTGACTATCGGTGTCCCCAAAGAGATTATGCCCGGCGAAGGTCGGGTCGCACTGAGCCCGGGTGATTGTGCTGCGCTGGTGCAGGCGGGTGCCCGTGTTTTTCTGGAAACGGCCGCAGGTGACGCCAGTGGCTATACCGATGCAGATTATCAGCAGGCGGGTGTTGCTGTGCTGGCGACAGCTGCCGAACTATATCAGGCTGCTGAGCTCATCGTTAAAGTAAAACAGCCGCTGCCGGCAGATCTTGAATTGCTCAACTCGCATCACATTGTGTTTAGTTTCCTGCATCTGGCGGCAGATCCTGCGCTGGTGGCGCGCCTCTGTGAGATTGGCCTGAGCGCAATTCCGTTCGAGGCGGTCAGCGACCAGGACCGCTTTCCGCTACTGGCACCGATGAGCGCGATTGCCGGCCGGCTGGCGGTGCTGCGTGGCGCGGATTTGCTCTGCGGCGACAATACCCGCGGTGTGCTGCTGGGCGGTGTCCGAGGGAGTGATTCGGGGCGGGTGGTGGTACTGGGTGCGGGGGTGGCGGGTAGCCATGCCCTGGCGATGGCCGTTGCTCTCGGCGCGGATGTGGCTGCATTTGATTTAAATCTGAAAAGACTCTCCGCCCTGGGCCAGCGCTGGCCGCAGATTCAAACCCACGAGGCCAGCCCCGAGGCCATCGCCGAGTTCTGCGAACAGGCCGATCTGGTGATTGGCGCGGTGATGCTGGCGGGGCGGCGGGCACCGGTGGTGCTGAGCCAGACGACGATAGCGCGGATGTCCCCGGGGACGGTGATTATCGATATCGCCATCGACCAGGGCGGTTGTGTTGAGGGCGTGCGCACGACATCGGCACAGCAGCCAGTGTATCGCCAGTCCGGTGTCCTGATCTCGGCGGTAGCCAATATGCCCGGCGCGGTGCCGCGGACGGCGACGCAGGCGTTGTCGAGTGTGATTACCCCTTATATTATGCAGCTGGTGGTAGCCTGGGATCGGAGTCGAGAGCCAGACACGCCAGTGCCGAGCCCGGCGTTAGTGCGGGCAATGGCGATACAGGCGGGCAGGGTGGTCGATCCAGTGTTGCGACAGGCATTGACCTGAATCCGCAATAATGCGGTGTACCCTGCCGCCCCATCTTGGGTAGAATGGAACTCCATGGCCAGCGTTTGGCCAAAACTTCATTACCACCGTCGGGAAGAACTGATTGGCCCAGGCACGCCGTACAAAAACTCCAACAGGCACCGAGCTTAAAACGCACGTCGCACATGGTCTGCGCGAAGGCGCTATGCTGGTGCTGAGCGCGCTCGCATTATTTTTGCTGGCTGCGCTGATCACCTACCACGTCGATGATCCCGGCTGGTCGCACACCGGGCCGCGGGAAGCGATCCATAACGCCACCGGTGTGGTGGGGGCCTGGTTTGCCGATGTGCTGTTCAATTTATTCGGCTATTTAGCCTATCTGTTCCCGATCATGCTGGCCTACAGTGGCTGGCTGGTGCTGCGGCGTAATCATCGCGATGCCGGTTCGGATGAGATTGATTTCCACGTGCTCGGGATTCGCTGGGCCGGTTTTTTTGTCACCCTTGCCAGCGGCTGCGCCCTGACCAGTATGCATTTTGTGCTGGCAGCCGATGTGCTGCCGCTGGACGGTGGTGGCATACTCGGGCGCTGGCTGGGGGATGCCATGGCCGGGGTGCTGGGTCTGCTGGGTTCCACCTTATTGTTACTTGCGGTGTTTCTCGCCGGGATCACTCTGTTCACTGGTTTGTCGTGGTTCAGGGTGATCGATATCATCGGTCTGGCGATGCTGAAAACCGTGCTCTGGGCACAGCAAAAAGCACTGGCACTGTACGAATATCTACAGGAACGCCGCGCCGGGGATGAGGCCAAACAAAAACGTCACGACATGGTCGAGGCCGACCGGCAACGTAGCGCCGAACGCAAGGCGCGCGGTGTTGAAAAAGTGCGCATCGAACCGGTGGTGAAAAAAGTCGAAATTTCAGAACGCCTCGACCGCGAAAAACAAATCGCATTATTCGAAGCCCCGGTGGATTCTGAACTACCGGCACTGCGCCTGCTTGATCCACCGCAGCCGCACGAGAAAGGATATTCCAATGAAGCCCTGGAAGCGCTGTCGCGGTTGGTAGAAATCAAACTCGCAGACTTTGGTGTCGAAGTCGAAGTGGTCGCGGTGCACCCCGGCCCGGTGATCACACGTTTTGAAATGCAACCAGCGCCGGGCGTGAAAGCCAGCAAAATCACTTCGCTGTCGCGCGATCTGGCACGTTCGTTATCGGTGCAAAGCGTATTTGTGGTCGAAGTCATTCCCGGCAAATCAGTAGTGGGTCTGGAAATTCCCAACGAGCATCGCGAAATTGTTTCGCTCGGCGAAATCATGATGTCGAAACAATACGATAAATCCAGCTCAGCATTAACGCTGGGGCTGGGTAAAGATATTTCGGGCAATCCGGTGGTTGCTGATCTCGCGAAAATGCCGCATTTACTGGTTGCCGGTACCACCGGTTCGGGTAAGTCGGTGGCGGTGAACGCTATGCTGATGAGTCTGCTCTATAAAAGCAAGCCATCAGAAGTGCGCATGATTCTGATTGACCCGAAAATGCTGGAGTTGAATGTCTACGATGGCATCCCGCATTTACTCACCCCGGTGGTGACCGATATGAAAGACGCGGCGAATGCGCTGCGCTGGTGTGTGGGTGAAATGGAAAGCCGTTATGCGCTGATGGCAGCGCTCGGTGTTCGCAACATCACGGGTTATAACCGTAAAGTAAAAGAAGCCATTGAGGCCGGCCGGCCGCTGGAAGACCCGCTGTTTGATCCTGACCATCAGGCGCCGGGCGCACAACCGCAGAAATTGACACATTTGCCCTACATTGTGGTGGTGGTTGATGAATTCGCTGATCTGTTCATGGTGGTGGGTAAAAAAATTGAAGAACTGATCGCACGTCTGGCACAAAAAGCACGCGCCTCCGGAATTCATCTGATACTCGCCACACAGCGACCCTCGGTGGACGTGATTACGGGTCTGATTAAATCCAATATTCCGACACGTATCGCATTTCAGGTGTCGTCGCGCGTCGATTCGCGCACCATTCTCGATCAGATGGGAGCCGAACAGCTACTGGGACACGGTGATATGCTGTACATGGAGTCAGGCAGTAATATGCCAACCCGTATCCACGGTGCCTTTGTTGATGACCACGAAGTGCATAATGTGGTGCGATTCCTGAAACAACAAAGCGAACCGGATTATATTGCCACCATCACCCAGGAAAGTTCGGCAAGCATAGTCTTACCCGGTGAATCGCCTGGCGGCAGTGATGCTGCCGACGCGCTGTATGATCAGGCAGTGGCAATTGTCACCGAGAGTCGCAAGGCTTCAATTTCTTACGTACAACGTCGATTAAAAATTGGTTACAACCGGGCCGCCAGAATGATCGAGGAAATGGAAGCCGCCGGCGTTGTCAGCGCGATGCAGTCTAATGGCTCACGCGAAGTGCTTGCACCACCGCCACCATAATCTGAGTTTTTATGAAAATAGTTCAAAGCATTATTCTGCTAACCTTGTGTATCTTTGCATCACCGGCATTTTCCGAGAGGGGCAAAACTTTACTCACGCGATTTCTGGATAACACCAAAACCATGACAGCTGACTTTCACCAGACATTGCGTTCCAAAGCGGGTGAAGTCATTAAAGAATCAAGTGGAAAATTTTATTTACAGCGCCCGGGAAAATTTCGCTGGAACTATGCCTTGCCTTATGAACAGCAAATTGTCTCGGATGGTGACACAATTTGGGTATACGACGTAGATCTGAAGCAGGTAACAGTGCAAAAACAAAATGGAACACTCAGTAATACGCCAATGGCATTAATAGAAGGTCGACTCGATCTGGAACAGGCTTTTAAGGTGCGCGAACTGGATAATAAAGACGGCATTTACAGGATCGAGCTAACCAGCAAAAGCCATGATACCGATTTCAATGCCATTGTGGTGGGTGTGGACAAGTTCGGCTTGCGATTCATGCAGCTGCGTGACCAGTTTGAGCAAATGACGGATATCGTATTCGACTCGCTACATACAAATACAGTGCTGGCTTCAGGCCTGTTTGTATTCATACCGCCGAAAGGGGTTGATGTTTTCGGGGGCTAGCCATGGTTGCGACCGATGATCTGTTCGTGGTTCCTGGGTATGGCCCATTGGCGGATCGCATGCGCCCGCAAACGCTGGAAGACTATGTTGGCCAGCAGCATATACTGGGTGATAATAAAGTGCTCACTCAGTCGATTCAGACGGGAAATTTGCACTCGATGGTATTCTGGGGGCCACCCGGCACAGGTAAAACCACACTGGCACGAATCATCGCTAACACGGCAAAGGCTGAATTTATTTCTATTTCTGCCGTACTTTCAGGTGTTAAGGATATTCGTTCAGCGATTGATACCGCCGTCGAATATCAGTCTCTGGGAAAGCGTACCATTTTGTTTGTTGATGAGGTGCATCGATTTAATAAATCGCAACAGGATGCGTTTCTGCCGCATGTCGAAAATGGCACAATTTATTTTATCGGTGCCACCACTGAGAACCCTTCCTTCGAACTGAATAATGCGCTGCTCTCACGGGTAAAAGTTTATGTTTTAAAAAGCATTTCAGAACATGATATTGTTTTATTGCTAAAACGCGCTCTGAGAGACGAGCATGGCCTGGCTAAACTCAATGTTGTAGTTAGTGATGAATTGTTGTCAATGCTGGCCCGAATCGCTGATGGAGATGCCAGACGGGCCCTGAATTTTCTGGAGATAGCCTCTGATCTGGCTGAGCCAGAACCAGGTGATAAACAGGCTATTACTGAGCAGATAATACAGGATGTCACTTCGCAAAGTTTACGGCGCTTTGATAAAAAAGGCGATGCGTTTTACGATCAAATATCGGCTTTACATAAAGCGGTGCGCGGTAGTAATCCGGATGCCGCACTGTACTGGTTTGCGCGTATGGTTGACGGTGGCTGCGACCCCTTGTATATAGCGCGGCGTGTAGTGCGTATGGCGTCAGAAGATATTGGTAATGCTGATCCGCGAGGCCTGCAACTGGCGCTGGATGCGTGGTCGGTATACGAGCGCCTTGGTAGCCCCGAAGGTGAGCTTGCAATTGCACAGGCAATTGCATATCTGGCGTCTACCGCAAAAAGTAATGCAATATACACGGCTATGGCTATGGCTATGCGTGATGCGAAACAATCCGGTTCGCTGGACGTGCCGATGCATATTCGCAATGCGCCAACCAGGCTCATGAAAGAGCTTGGTCATGGTAAAGGTTATCGTTATGCACATGATGAAGAAGATGCATTTGCCAAAGGCGAGACTTACTTTCCTGACGAATTAGGTGAACGCGAATATTATCATCCGGTTGAGCGTGGACTCGAAGCAAAAATTAAGCAAAAACTGGATGAGTTGCGCAAGCTGAATAAAAGCGGCCATGCAAAGTAACAGATGCATTATTGTAGTTTCAGTTTGGCAGATTCATTAATGGATTACGCTTTGCCTGTAGGGTGTACTTGATCTGTGCCTGTTTATTGAGTTTGACTTCTTCGTTAAGCTGATTGTGTGAGGAACACATAAAGTACTACTCAGCGAGTTTTCGTACCACCTGCTGTATCGCATCTTTCACTGACCCATGCTGTTTTCGGCTCGACGGATCGTCATTCTGACAGCGTTTTATATCCGTCTGTCTATCTGGTTTATACGTAAGCCATTGATATATATATGTAAGATCACATTTTTGCGGTTACTGCCGGATTTCAGTGCCTGTCGCTGGCATGACATATTTAATTCTGGAGACTATATATAGTGTTATATCTTCTGGTTTTCCTGAGGAAATTAAAGTGCTTAAGCGTTTTTGTGCGAAATTGATTGTGGTATTGGTGTGCAGCGCATCGGTTTATGCCGCTGATTATAATCTAGCCGTACAGCCTGTGATGACAGAAGCGGATATCAGGACCGTGTATCAACCGCTGGCGGATTATCTCAGTCAGGTGACCGGACAGAAATTTCATATTCTGACTCACAGAAACTTTCTCACTTACTGGGTACGCATGAAAAAAGGCAAGGGTTTTGATTTTGTCCTCGATGCTGCGCATTTCACCGATTATCGAGTACAGAAGAAGCACTATCAGGTATTAGCGAAACTGCCAGACACGGTTAGTTTCAGTGTCATTACCGGGCGAGATAATTTTGTGTTTGACATGGAAGAGCTGATTTCCAAACGGATTGCAACTATGCCATCACCGGGCCTGGGGGCGATACGCCTGAACGAGTATTTTCCCAATCCAATACGTCTGCCGTTCTATATTCAGGTCGATAACTCTACTGAAGCCGGCAAGATGCTTGTTAATGGTGAAGTTGATGCAGCAATTATTCCAACACCTCTGGTGAATAATTTTGAAGGTGTTAATACCGTACTATCAACAGAACCTGTGCCTCATATGGCGCTGTCAGCGTCGCCTGACGTACCAAAAGAGGTGGTAGATCAGGTTCAAAAAGCATTATTGAATGCAGAAAACTCGCCTGAAGGCAGAAAAATGCTGGAAACAATTCGCATAGAACGTTTTGATAAGGCCAGCAACGAAGACTATGCAGATTATGGCAAGTTGCTAGAAGGTGTTTTCGGCTATTAAGCTAATCAAGCAGCTAGTGGCTGTCGGTATTTTTCCATGAAGTCAGAAAAATTGCCAAAGCGATCCGATCTCTTCTTCGCGCAGCATGGTATTAAAACGATCCGCGATTGTTTTAAGCAGTTGTGCGCTGATATTGTCACCATGTATTAGCTTGATATGCTGAAAATTGCGTAGCTCGAGACAGGCTACGGTAAATTCACAATGGTTTCTGTTCGCCAACGAGAGTATTTGCTTACCGAGTCTTTTATATTGAGTCGCATTATTTAAGCCAGTTTGACTATCTATACCGCTTGGCTCGTTGAGTTTTATGGCCCTGGAGGCAAGCTTTAAGTAAGAATATGCACGAGTTTGTAAAGCCATGGTTTTAAATAGTTTGCCGATGAAGTCTGTGGCACCCATTTCGAACACGGCACGCAAGGTTGCTTCAGAGTCGGATTTACCGGTGACCATTATCACGGGCAAGTTAGTGAGGTAATCGTCCTCGCTATTTTTGAGGCGAATAAGAAGCTGTAATCCGTTGAGTACGGGCATCTGGATATCGGCAAACACAATCCTGATGCTATTGTCCTGTTGCGGTTTTTTGAACTGCGACAGAGTCGTCAACGAATAATATTTTTTCTTTACGTCTGTTGTTCACATTCAGTTTTATGTCGGCGTTGGTTTTTGTTGCCTGGCGCCGGTGTTTATGCCCGTCACAAATATTTAACAGCTTTGCAGGCAAAAAAATCGCGGCATATCCTGTAAAGCCGGAGTTGCATGTCTATAATCCTGTATTCCTTGTATGGAATAGTAGAATGCTCTGTTGTAAAGCCAGGTGATTATGTCACGAAATTTCAATCGCTTATCGGGTAAGGCGTATTCGCTTTGCCTGCAAAAAATTAATGGGAAATTCAGGGATGAATTCAGCGTTGGCACTTTCTTCATTGAAAATATCAGTCGTGGAGGGTTTCGTTTTCAGACCGATATTGCGCTCGAAATCGAAGATCGGGTCCGCGTATTATTGAGGTTTCCCAGTGGTCAGCAACATGAAGTGCTGGGCCGGATTTGTTATCGCGAACTGGTCGAGAGTGATGAGCTGGTGGCGTATGGCTTTAGTGTATTGCAGGGGTTTTACAAACCCGAATCAGCTACGCCCGAGTCATGAGCCAGGCGACTTCAGTTTAATTCAGAGCTGACCTAGTTTAAACGCCGGTATTTGATACGCTGAGGATTATCGGCGGCGTCACCCAGGCGCTTCCTGCGATCGGCTTCGTATTCGGTGTAATTGCCCTCAAACCAGAGCGTTTTACTGTCACCTTCAAACGCCAGAATATGGGTCGCGATACGATCCAGAAACCAGCGATCGTGCGAAATCACCACCGCGCAGCCAGGAAAGTCGAGCAGGGATTCTTCCAGGGCGCGCAGGGTTTCGACATCAAGATCATTGGTCGGTTCGTCGAGCAGTAGCAGATTGCCACCGCTTTTCAGCAGTTTTGCCAGATGCACGCGATTGCGTTCACCGCCAGACAGATCTTTGATAAATTTTTGCTGGTCTTCCCCCTTGAAGTTAAAACGGCTGACATAGCCGCGCGCAGGCACGGAGTATTTACCGATACTGATATTGTCCAGGCCATCGGATATTTCGCTGAACACAGTATTATTGCCAGTCAGGCTGTCTCGACTTTGATCAACATAAGCAATCTGTACGGTTTCACCCACCTTGAATTCACCCGCATCCGGGGTTTCGTCACCGCAGATCATGCGGAACAGGGTGGTTTTACCCGCGCCATTGGCACCGATAATGCCGACGATGCCGCCGCGCGGCAGATTAAAACTGAGATTCTCGTAGAGCAACTTGTCGCCGTAGGACTTGGTGATGCCGCTGGCTTCGATTACCAGTTCGCCGAGGCGAGGGCCGGGGGGTATATAGAGCGATTTGGTCTCGCTGCGTTGCTGATACGCATCCGAAGACAGCTCTTCAAAGCGTTGCATGCGTGCCTTGCTCTTGGCCTGGCGAGCTTTGGGGCTGGCACGCACCCATTCCAGCTCGGCCTTGATGGCTTTCTGACGATTGGCTTCTTTTTTCTCTTCCACCGCGAGGCGGGCTTCCTTCTGTTCCAGCCACGAGGAATAGTTACCCTCCCAGGGAATGCCGTGGCCGCGGTCCAGCTCCAGTATCCAGCCGGCGACATTGTCGAGAAAGTAGCGGTCGTGGGTGACTGCGACCACCGTGCCGGTGAATTCGTGCAAATAGCGCTCCAGCCAGGCCACTGATTCAGCATCGAGATGGTTGGTTGGTTCGTCCAGAATCAGCATGTCGGGTGATGACAGCAATAGACGGCAGAGCGCGACGCGGCGACGTTCACCTCCGGAAAGCGTGCTGACATCGGCATCCCACGGTGGCAGCCGCAGGGCCTCGGCAGCGACTTCGAGCACGCGGTCGAGATTGTGGGCATCGGCAGCCTGAAGCATGTTTTCCAGCCGCGCCTGCTCGCTGGCCAGCGCCTCGAAATCCGCATCCGGCTCAGCATAGGCAGCATAAACCGCTTCCAGCTGCTGGTGTGCGGATTTGATTTCGCTGAGGCCGTCTTCGACATTGCCGCGTACATCTTTGGTTTCGTCGAGTTGTGGTTCCTGCGGCAGATAGCCGACCCGGATATCGCTGGCGGGACGCGCCTCACCGATGAAATCGGTATCGACACCGGCCATAATTCGCAGCAGGGTGGACTTGCCAGCACCGTTATAGCCGAGCACGCCGATCTTCGCCCCGGGGAAAAAATTGAGATAAATATCCTTGAGAATCTCTTTTTTGGGGGGAACGACCTTGCCCAGGCCGTTCATGGTGTAAATATACTGCGCCATTTGCCGGTTTCCAGGTTGTGAAGGCGCAATTATACGCATAAATAGAATAGCCACAAATTCTGGCCAGTAAACATAAGGAAAACATGCGGTAAGCGCGCTTATTTGGTAGAATTTGCGACCTTTCAGCGAAGCGCGGCCTGGGGTTCGATACGACGTCATGCGCAGTGCCAGCCATTTTTACCGAATGCAGGAGTTTTAATGTTTCCGAAAGACATGACAATCGAAGGTTACGACTCGGCGCTGGCCGCCGCCATGGCGCACGAAGTGCGCCGCCAGGAAGAACACATCGAGCTGATTGCCTCAGAAAACTACGCCAGCCCACGCGTGATGCAGGCGCAGGGCTCGGTGCTGACTAATAAATATGCCGAGGGTTATCCCGCGCGTCGCTATTACGGCGGCTGCGAAAATGTGGATGTTGCTGAGCAGCTCGCCATTGATCGTGTGAAACAGTTATTCGGTGCTGGCTATGCCAATGTGCAGCCGCACTCAGGTTCGCAGGCGAATGCTGCGGTGTATATGACCCTGTGTGAACCGGGTGATACCATACTCGGCATGTCCTTGGCTGATGGTGGGCATTTGACCCACGGTTCGCACGTGAGTTTTTCCGGCAAGTTGTATAAAGCGGTGCAATATGGCCTGAACAATGACACCGGTGAAGTCGATTACGATCAGGTGCAGGCACTGGCTAACGAACATAAGCCCAAAATGATCGTTGCTGGTTTTTCTGCCTACTCGCGCATCATGGACTGGCAACGTTTTCGTGACATCGCCGATTCAGTCGGCGCGTATCTGTTTGTTGATATGGCCCATGTCGCCGGTCTGGTGGCGGCGGGTATTTACCCGAATCCAACGCCGATTGCAGATGTCGTCACCTCGACCACGCACAAAACCCTGCGCGGCCCTCGTGGCGGTATCATTATCGCGGGTGAACAGTCATTGATGAAATTTCCCGAGCTGGGTAAAAAGTTAAATTCTGCTATATTCCCCGGCACCCAGGGCGGTCCGTTGATGCACGTGATTGCGGCCAAAGCCGTTGCTTTTAAGGAAGCACTGGAGCCCGAATTTACCACTTACCAAAAACAGGTGGTGGTGAATGCTCAGGCGATGGCGAATGTTGTAGTGAAACGCGGTTATAAAGTGGTTTCGGGTGGCACCGATAATCATCTGTTCCTGTGGGATTTTATCGCCAAAGGCTTAACTGGCAAAGATGTTGAAGCGGCACTCGGACGTGCGCATATCACGGTCAACAAAAACGCGGTACCGAATGATCCGCAATCACCCTTTGTGACCAGTGGCATACGTGTTGGTACACCGGCGATGACTACGCGTGGCTTTAGTGCACAGGACGCCAGCGAGCTCGCCAGCTGGATGTGTGACATCATCGATAGCATGAATGGGGCGAAAGCAGACGACGCTGTGATCGATACTGTGCGGGCAAAAGTCAGTAAAATTTGCCAGCGTTTGCCGGTCTACCAGGCCTGACTGGACCTAAAACAAAATGCATTGCCCATTTTGCTCAGCACCTGACACCCGCGTCATCGACTCGCGTTTATCGACCGATGGTGAACAGGTACGTCGCCGGCGCGAGTGCGTGGCCTGCACCGAGCGTTTTACTACCTACGAATCAGCGGAGTTAAATATGCCGCGGATTATCAAGAACAACGGTAATCGTGCGCCATTCGATGAAGACAAGCTGGAAGCGGGCGTAATGCGGGCGCTGGAAAAACGTCCGGTCATGACCGAGCAAATTGACGCCGCCATGAATCGTATTAAGCACAAGCTGCTTTCTGCGGGCGAGCGTGAAATTGCTTCGAGCCGTCTTGGTAACTGGGTAATGGAGGAGCTGCTTGTACTCGATCATGTAGCTTACATACGGTTTGCGTCGGTGTATCTCGACTTCAGTGATGTCAATGCGTTTCGTGATGCTATCGAACGTCTCGAACAAAACGCGCCCGGAAAAAAACGCAGTTAACGCCATTCCATGAACGCGCGTGATCATGAGTTTATGCAACGAGCGTTGCGCCTGGCAGCGCGTGGCATGTATACCACGCAGCCTAATCCGCGTGTTGGTTGTGTGATCGTTAAAGATAATAATATTGTCGGCGAAGGCTGGCACCAGCGCGCGGGCGATGCGCATGCTGAAGTCCTGGCATTAGCAGACGCTGGGGATGCGGCGCGTGATGCGACTGTTTACGTCACACTGGAGCCGTGTAACCACACCGGCAAAACACCGCCCTGTGTCGACGCGCTGTTAGCTGCCGGTGTTAAAAAAGTGGTGGCGGCGATGCCGGATCCGAATCCACTGGTGTCCGGTAAAGGTTTGCAACGGCTGCGCGAACAGGGCGTAGACGTGGTAGCGGGCTTACTCGAAACCCAGGCGCGAGAGTTGAATCCCGGCTTCATTAAGCGCATGGAAACCGGACTGCCGTTTGTACGGGTAAAGCTGGCGATGAGTCTGGATGGCCGCACTGCCATGGCTTCGGGTGAAAGCAAATGGATCAGCTCTGAGGCATCACGCGCCGACGTACAAAAATTACGCGCACGCAGTTCGGCGATACTCACGGGTATTGGTACCGTGCTGGCTGATAATCCGCGGCTCGATGTACGCATTGCCAGCCGGCACGGTGCGCCGGTGCAACCTCTGCGCGTGGTGGTGGATTCGCAGCTACGTTTTCCAGCACAGGCAAATATGTGCAGTAACGATGGTGGCAAGGTATTGATTGCAAGCTGTCATACTGAACCACGGGCTGATCTGAGCTGTGAAGTACTGGCTTTGCCGTTGGTTGAGAACGGCCTTGATTTACGCGCCCTGATGCCAATACTGGCGGGTCGTGAAATTAACGAAATTCACGTCGAAGCAGGGGCGAAGCTCAGTGGTGCCCTGTTACAGGCGCAACTGGTTGATGAAATGGTAATTTACCTGGCACCGCACTTAATGGGAGATGCTGCGCGCGGCCTGTTTTTTCTGCCGGGGTTAAACGAAATGAAAAATAGAATCGAACTGATATTTACCGATGTGCGTTCGATTGGTCAGGATCTGCGTATTACCGCCAGGCCCGTATATAAATAACGAGAGAGAAAGTAATGTCGACAATCGTGGTAGTCAAGAAGGCGAGTCAGGTATGTATCACTGCCGATAGTCTCACCAGTTTTGGTGATTTACAAATGGGTTCAGCGTATGACGCAGATTTTGACAAAATTCTGGAGTGCGGCAGTGCCCGTCTGGGCATTGTTGGTAGTGCTGCGCATCATCTGGTGATGCAAAGCATTGTTCAGCAACCGGACATTAAAATGGATTTTTCGACGCGGATGAATATATTCGAATCATTTCGTCAGTTACATCCCATGCTAAAAGAAAAATATTTTCTTAATGCCAAAGATGAAGACGATGATCCATACGAATCAACTCAGATTGATGCGCTGATTGCCTCGCCCCACGGAATTTTTGGTGTGCACTCTCTGCGCGAGGTTTGTGAGTATAAAAAATTCTGGGCGATTGGGTCGGGTTCTGAGTACGCTTTGGGAGCAATGTTTGCGGTGTATGATAAATACGATACAGCTGAGCAGATTGCTGAAGCGGGAGTGCGTGCCGGAGCTGAGTTTAATAACGCGACTGCAATGCCGCTAACGTCCTACACAGTTGACCTGGTTAAGCTTAAAGCAGCAACAGGTTAGAAGAACGCAATGTTTACGGGAATTATCGCAGCGCTCGGGAAAATAAAACGCATGCAGGCAACAGGCGGTGATATGCGCCTGGAGATTGATACTGCAGCGCTTGATATGTCGGATGTGCATATCGGGGATAGTATCGCCGTCAATGGCGTATGCCTGACAGTGATTGAGCGCGCACAATCGAGCTTTGTCGCAGATGTATCTAATGAAACGATTGCACACACCAGTTTGAAATCATTAACTACCAATAGCGAAGTGAATCTTGAAAAAGCGCTGCTGCCGACCACGCGACTGGGGGGGCATCTGGTGAGTGGTCATGTTGATGCCCTGGGTACTGTTGTCGACAAGTTTGAAGACGCACGTTCAATCAGGCTGGTGATCGAAACGCCACAAAATCTGCTCAGGTACATTGCTGCTAAAGGCTCGATTTGTGTTGATGGCGTTAGTCTGACAGTCAATACTGTTAACGGTCAGAACTTTGAGCTTAACATCGTACCGCATACCCAGGCGTGCACGGTGATAAAACATTATCAAGCTGGCGCGCAGGTTAATCTCGAAGTTGATTTAATCGCACGTTACCTCGAACGCTTGCTGCTACATCTTCCAGACGATGAGCGCAGCAACATAGACATGGCGATGCTGGCAAAGGCCGGTTTTGTTTCTAAAAACGCCTCATAGACAAATTACATATGAAACTGAATACAACAGAAGAAATCATCGAAGACCTGCGTAATGGCAAAATGGTTATTATCATGGACGATGAAGATCGCGAAAATGAGGGCGATTTATTAATGGCGGCGAGTGCGGTCACACCCGACGATATTAATTTTATGGCGCGCTACGGTCGTGGTTTGATTTGTCTCACGCTAACCCGCGAGCGCTGTAAGCAGTTGCGTTTGCCGTTGATGGTTGGTGGCAATGATGCCATGGAGTCAACCAACTTCACGGTTTCTATCGAAGCTGCGCAAGGAGTCACCACCGGTATTTCTGCTGCAGATCGCGCGATTACAGTTCAGGCAGCGGTCAAACCGGATGCGGGCCCGGACGATATCGTGCAGCCGGGCCATATTTTCCCGCTGATGGCGCAGCCCGGGGGTGTCCTGAGTCGCGCCGGTCATACCGAAGCAGGTTGTGATCTGGCGCGTCTTGCCGGTCTCGACCCGAGCTCGGTGATTGTTGAAATTTTGAATGAAGACGGCAGCATGGCTCGGCGTCCCGATCTGGAAAAATTTGCAGCTGATCATAAGCTTAAAATCGGAACGATCGAAGACCTGATTAGCTATCGGCTAAAAAATGAGAAAACCGTCGAGCGAATTACCGAATGTGACTTTCCCACAGAATACGGCAAGTTTCGTTTGATCGCGTTTCAAAGTGTACTCGATAGCACCATGCACTTTGCGCTGGTTAAAGGTGATATTAATGATCAGGATGTGGTTACCGTGCGCGTGCATATGGCCGATATCCTGACTGACGTACTACATTCGGCGCATACCAGCGGCTGGCCGCTGAATAATGCTATTTCACAGGTGGCTCAGGCTGAGCAGGGTGTGGTGGTTATACTCAGACAGGCAAATGAAGAAAAAGCTATACTGCAATGGATGTCGCGCCGGCCTGCAGCCAATGATGCACTCGGCAGCGATGAAGCAGCGCAGCCATCTGGCTGGCGCACAGACGGCGTCGGCGCACAGATTTTGATGGATATTGGGGTTAAGAAAATGCGCCTGATGACCGCGCCAAAAGTGTATCACGGGCTGGCAGGTTTTGGTCTGGAAGTTGTCGAATACGTGTCGCGGGAGAGCGACAAAGATAGCGATAAAGACAACAATAACAAATCATTATTGAACAATTGAATATATAATGAATCTCCAGTAAATCAGAGATTCCGCGTGGTGCATTAATGTGCCACCATTTTCAGTGACTTAAGTCAGTGAAAATGCAGAACCCTAAAAATTATATTTTAGGGTTCTGCTCGGGCTACCCATGCCTCCGCCCAGTGGGCTGGGCTAAAGCTGTTCAAAAACGCTGCTGGTGTTTTTGTCGTGCCCTGAGAATTCCCGGATGGAATGATTCAGAACTTTTATACATTTAAGAAGAGCGAACATTATGAGCACTATCAAAACCATCGAAGGCAGTTTGCAATATAGCAAAGGTCGTTTCGCAATCGCTTGCGCCAGATTCAACGGTTTTATTGTCGAAGCCTTGCTGGCAGGCGCGATTGATACTCTGCGGCGCCATGGTGTCGCTGAATCAGATGTCACCGTAGTAAAAGTGCCCGGTGCGTTTGAGTTGCCAGTGATTGCACAAAAACTTGCGCAGAACGATGACTATGATGCCATTATTGTCCTCGGCGCAGTGATACGCGGTGCAACACCCCATTTTGATATCGTTGCCAATGAATCTGCCAAAGGATTATCAGCAGTAGCACTTGATCATGGTCTGCCAGTGATCAATGGCATACTTACCACTGACAGCATAGAACAGGCGATCGAACGTGCTGGTACCAAGGCTGGCAATAAAGGCGCAGAGGCGGCAGCGGTTGCACTGGAAATGGTCAGTCTGTTCGGTCAGATATCCTGATATATACTAATTGAGTTATTCGCATGTCAAATATCGCACCCGGTCTTGCCAAAGCGCGTGGTAGGGCAAGACGCCTCGCTATGCAGGCGATTTATCAATGGCAGATGACAGGGAATGAGGTAAACGAAATCGCACAGCAGTATCAGGAAGATAATGATATGCAAAACATTGATGCTGAGTATTTTCAGGAATTATTAAAAGGCGTGGTGAGCTCGGTTGCTGAGATCGACCTGCTGCTGGAACAGCACATGGATCGTACCGCTGAATCAGTCGATCCCGTCGAACGCGCGATTATTCGCCTTGCCGGTTATGAGTTCATGCGCAGACTGGACGTGCCTTATCGCGTTATTATCAATGAAGCTGTGATGCTGGCAAAGAAGTTTTGCGCCGACAACAGTCACGCTTTTATCAATGGTGTGCTCGATAAAGTTGCGCACCATGCGCGCAGCACTGAAGTGACAGCGCAGGCGGGTCGCTAGTTTTTCAGGCGAATCATGAGCGCCAGTGAATTTGATATAATTCAACGTTACTTCACTGTAGCGCCAGCACGCGAAGATATTGTGCTCGCGACTGGTGATGACTGTGCGCTGTTGTCACCTTTCGGCGGCAGGCAGCTCGCCATCACAGTCGATACCCTGATTGCCGGTGTGCATTTTCCCGAGAACACATCTGCTGCTGATATTGCATATAAAGCCATTGCCGTGAACCTTAGTGATCTGGCTGCCATGGCTGCCGAACCCGCGTGGTTGACGCTTGCGCTAACATTGCCAGCAATTGACGAATCCTGGCTACAGGCATTTTCGAACACATTTCACGAAACGGCACAAAGCTATGGGCTGGCTCTTGTGGGTGGTGATACCACTCGCGGTGCGCTTAGTATCACAGTGCAGGCGATGGGCTATGTTGCTCACGACAGAGTATTGCGGCGTGATACCGCCGAAGTGGGGGATCATATTTATGTCACGGGCACCCTGGGTGATGCCGCGCTGGCTTTGCGCCTGCTGCAGACGAATTTATTAGCCGGTGAGGCGCAGCATGATACCGAGTTTTTGCTGTCACGATTGAATCGCCCCAGTGCGCGTGTCGAATTTGCCCTGGCACTGGCTCAATATACTGGCTGCGCCATCGATGTTTCAGATGGTCTGTTAGCGGATCTCGGACACATTGTCCGTGCCAGTCATTGCGGTGCAGAATTAGAGTTGAGTGGTTTACCGCTTTCGCCTGCTTTACTGAACGTGTATGCCAATAATGCTGAAAACCCCGATTTGCAATCCGTGCTGACCGGTGGCGATGACTATGAGTTGTGTTTTACGCTCAAGCCGGAAAATGCAGAGCCGGTTGAGAAAATCGCAGAACACCTAAATCTCAGGCTGACTCGCATTGGTGAGATAACAGAGAGTGACGAAATCGTTTGTCTTGATCAGCAGGGAGCGGCAGTGAGTTTTTTAAATCGCGGTTACCAGCATTTTTGATTAATGGATCCTGTTATGTTCGCGAAAATTTCACCGCAGCGCCTGAAAGACCCTCTGATTCTGATAGCACTGGGATTTGGCAGTGGTCTGGCGCCAAAAGCCCCGGGTACGGTCGGCACCCTGGTAGCCGTGCCTGTATACTTTCTGATGTCGACGCAGACTATCACGCAGTATCTTGTGCTGACCACGGTTTTGTTTATCGTGGGTGTCTGGTTGTGTGCAGTCGCCGCGCGCAAACTCGGTGTGCACGATCATCCAGCAATCGTGTTCGACGAAATTGTCGGCTTTCTGATTACCATGATAGCCATACCGTTTAGCTGGCCGATGCTGCTGGCGGGATTCCTGCTCTTCCGGTTTTTCGATGCCGTTAAACCGTGGCCGATCAGCTGGTTCGATAAAAATGTTCACGGCGGCTTTGGTATTATGTTCGATGATGTACTCGCCGGTATCGCGAGCGCAGTAGTGCTGCAGTTATATTTATTGTGGCCGACGTTTTAACGCCTTTGCACGCGGGCAATTGCGCGCTATTATCAATGACTATGCAATACTCATCGCTGGGTTTGATATCTGGACGGTTCATGCTTTGCGCACTATTGTTATGCGCGAATACAGCGCTGGCGGTTGAAAATATTCAACTCCAGGGTATGTTTTCAAATAAAGCGGTGATGAATATTGATGGTACCCGTCGAGTGTTGTCGATTGGTGAAACCAGTCCCGAAGGTGTGACTCTGGTCGCTATGGATGATGATCATGTGTCTTTAAAAATTGATGGTGTAACGCACGACTATACAATGGGTGGCAGCATTGGTCTGGATTATGTAAAACCTGGGAATTATGAAGAACAGTTTTTCGCCGGTGAGCAGGGCATGTTTCAGGCCGTGGGTACGATTAATTCACAAACGGTACGGTTTCTAATTGATACTGGCGCAACTCTGGTGACGATGAATAGATCGCAGGCAAAGCAGCTGGGTATTCGCTACCGACTGGATGGTGAACCTACGAGTGTGAGTACCGCTTCAGGCTTTGAAAAGGCATATCGCATCAAACTAAAATCTGTCACTCTGGGTAATATCAAACAAACCCATGTTGATGCCATGGTCATTGATGGTCGTCATCCAGGGCCGATTCTGCTGGGTATGTCGTTCCTTGGTAAGCTTAAAGTAGAAAAAGCCGGTAATGCGCTGGTGCTCAAGCAACGCAAGTAAGCGATAAAACGCGGCTCGCGAATTTCATTAAGCCTTCATGGTATGGCAATATCTTTGTCATATTTCCAGCCTATAACGGCTCCTGTAAGTACACTAAACAGGAGATTATCATGCTAACCGAAGTCGATATTGAACGAATTATGCAGGAAAAACGCCGTTTGTTCGAAGATTCAGCTCGTGCAGAGGGCTATGGCCTGGATAACGAAGAACTTTATGATGTAATGGAAATTGAATGTCCAGTCTCAGAAACCAATGGTCTGATGTAAGGCTATTGGGCGGACGGCAGGGAAGGCCACTCAGGCGAGGATTTCAAAGCCCTCGTTGACCAGAAAGCGATTTAACTGAATCAGTGGCAGGCCGATCAGGGCGTTGGGATCGTCTCCCTCAAAACGCTCGAACAGGGCTATCCCCAGACCTTCTGATTTGAAACTGCCCACACAATTATAGGGTTCTTCCTTAATAAGATATTGCTCGATCATACCAGCGCTGAGTTCACGAAACACCACGGTGAAGGGAACGCAGCTGGTCTGTACCACACCGCTGCGGCTATTGAGCACGCACAAACCGGTCTGAAAAACAACGCGCTGGCCAGAGGCCTGCTGCAGCTGTCGGGTGGCATTTTCCCGGGTGCCCGGTTTGGTTAATATCTGACCATTCAGCACGGCGCTCTGATCCGAGCCGATGATGAGCGCATCTGGATAATTGGCAGCCACAGCGCGGGCCTTGGCTTCGGCCAGCCGAACGACCATTTGAGCTACCGTTTCATTCGCCAGCGGAGTTTCATCGGTCTCCGGCTGAGCGCAGGTAAAATCCAGTTTTAGCTGCTCGAGCAGCGCTTTTCGGTAGGCTGAAGTTGATGCGAGCACCAGCTGCATGGCAAAGATTCCTGTCGGGGTAAAGGCGATAATCTTATAGCTTTCAATGAGTTTACTAAATAGCCCGGTGGCGGTATGGGCGGTTTTCGGTCGCTTTCAGGGCCAGTGCGGAACTTGTTGAATTCTATGAATATATACACGTAATCGGTTTTGCATTAGAATCCGCTGATTATGCAGCGCGAACTGTCCGAAACGGCCAATTTTATCCGCCTGGCTGAGCGCAACAGCAGTTTTGAGACTGACTGGGCAATCGCCAGATTCGAACGTCTGAAAGCGGTTCTCAACTCCGATCAGGGCCAGGCACACATCATACTCCGGTTTGGTGAACGCGCTGGCATCGCCTGTGTTCAGGGGTCTGTCAGTGCCGATCTGGATGTGCTCTGTCAGCGCTGTATGCAGGCGATGATCCAGCACGTTGCGGGCGAGTTTTTATTCGGCCTGATCCGCGATGAAGACGCAGCGGATTTACTGCCGAAGGATATGGAGCCACTGGTCGTGCAAGGTGAGGAGCAGTCGATACTCGATATCATCGAGGATGAGCTGTTGCTTTCTCTGCCACAGGTGAACGCGCATGCAGAACAATGTTCCGAGTATCTTCGGCAACAGAATGAGCGCCGTGAGGTGGACAAGATAGCATCAAGTCCGTTTGCGGTTTTAAAAAACATGATGTCCGACAAAGCTTAAATTTAGCAGGAGAAATCCGTGGCCGTTCAAAAAAACAGAAAGACACGTTCCAAACGCGGTATGCGCCGTTCACACGATGCACTTACTGGTATGGCAGTATCGACCGACTCGACTTCCGGAGAAGCCCATCTTCGTCACCATGTCACAGCCGACGGCTTTTATAAAGGTCGTAAAGTGGTTGAGACCGGTGACGCCATTGAGGAATAGTTTTAAAGCGACTACGACGCTACGCCAGGTCAGCAGACATGGTTGAGCTGGCGACCATTGCACTCGATGCAATGGGTGGTGATTTCGGGCCCGACGTTGTGCTCCCGGCAGCGGTGCAGGTGGTAAAAAAGCGCCAGGATGTTCGTATTATTCTGGTAGGTGACAGTGGCAGAATAAATGCTTGTGCTCGTCTGCACAATATGGTCCTGAGTGATCGTATTGAAATTCGCCACGCCTCAGAAGTGGTCGAAATGCACGACGAGCCCGGCCTGGCGATTCGCAAGAAAAAAGATTCGTCGATGCGTGTGGCGATTAATCTGGTGCAGGCAGGTCAGGCACAGGCAGTGGTCAGTGCCGGCAATACCGGTGCCTTAATGGGTACAGCAAAGTTTGTCCTGAAAACACTGCCTGGTATCGACCGTCCAGCAATTAGCACCACACTGCCTTCGATTAGTGGACACACGCATATGCTCGATCTGGGCGCCAATGTAGATTGTACCGCCGAGCATCTATTCCAGTTTGCAATTATGGGCTCGGTGCTCGCCGAGGCAATCGATAACACCGCACGCCCGCGTGTTGGATTGCTGAATATTGGCACCGAAGCGATGAAAGGAAATGCGCTAACCAAGCAGGCCGATGCGCTATTGCAAACAGCGCCGATTAACTATGTCGGCTTTGTCGAAGGCGATGATATATATAATGGCAGCGTCGATGTCATTGTCTGCGACGGTTTTGTCGGTAATGTCTCGCTGAAATCTTCTGAAGGTGTGGCGAAAATGATTAGTCATTTCATGCGCGAAGAATTCAAACGCAACTGGCGTAACAGGCTTGTAGCATTGGTAGCGATGCCGGTGCTCAAGGCATTTCGTAAACGTATCGACCCGCGTTGTTACAACGGTGCGAGTATGCTCGGTTTGCAGGGCATAGTCATCAAGAGCCACGGTAGTGCCGATGTTTTTGCCTATGGCAATGCGATCGAAATTGCTTTGCTGGAAATTCGTAAATCTGTGCCGCAGCACATCCGCGAGCGCATGGAGCCTATACTGGAGCGGGTGGTTTGAGCTACGCAAAGATTACCGGGACAGGTAGTTACTTACCCGAAAAAGTTTTAACCAATAACGATCTGGCAGCCATGGTTGAGACCAGCGACGAATGGATTCGTGATCGCACGGGGATTGAGCAGCGCCACATTGCCGCCGAGAACGAATTTACAGTCGATCTGGCGGAGCATGCTGCGCGTCGTGCCATGGAGGCAGCGGGTAAAACTGCGGCCGACGTCGACCTGATCATTGTTGCCACCACCACGCCGGATCGTGTGTTCCCCAGCACTGCCTGTTTGTTGCAGCAGCGTCTCGATATTCATGGTTGCACAGCTTTTGATGTGCAGGCGGTATGTACCGGTTTTGTGTATGCGCTTGGTATTGCCGATCGTTTTTTCCGCTCGGGTTCAAACCAGTGCGCATTGATTGTTGGCGCTGAAACTCTGTCACGCGTGGTTGACTGGACGGATCGAGGTACCTGCGTGTTATTTGGTGATGGTGCGGGCGCGGTGATTCTTGAAGCCAGCGACGAACCCGGTATTCTGTCTTCACATTTACACGCTGATGGTAGTTATGAAAGCTTGCTGACTGTGAATTACGGTGTTTCTACCAAGGCCAGTCAATTGCTCGACGGCAATGGCGGCATCAGCATGAAGGGTAATGAAGTTTTCAAGATGGCGGTCAACACGCTGGGTCGCATTGTTGATGAAACTTTAGCAGCCAATCATCTAAAAAAATCCGATGTCGACTGGCTGGTGCCACATCAGGCGAATTTGCGCATCATTAAGGCTACCGCAAAGAAACTCGGCCTGAGTACGGATAATGTGGTGATCACGGTTAATAAGCACGGTAATACCTCGGCCGCTTCAGTACCATTGGCGCTGGATGCAGCGGTTCGTGATGGTCGTATCAGGCGTGGTGAAATTTTATTACTGGAAGCGTTTGGTGGTGGTTTTACCTGGGGCTCGGCCTTAATCCGTTATTAATTCGCGATGAAACTCACGGGCAGCGTTCCAGTTCTCGCCTGCACTCAACTCGAAGCCTGTCTGGCTTTTTACCAGTCGGCGTTACATTTCGTCATTATCAGGCAGCGGCGTTCCGAACAGGGCGTCGAATGGGTCTATCTGGTATCGGGTAGCTGTTTTTTAATGCTGGAAAAAACCCGCTACAAGCCTCAGCCTGAGACTCAGGCACTGCGACTGTATCTTTATACCGATGATATTACTGCTTTGCATCATTTTTTGCAGGCACGTGGACTCGGTCCAGGTGAGATAAAAACCACTGCCTATGGTATGCGTGAGTTCGAGATAGACGATCCTGACGGGCATCGCCTGAGCATTGGTGAGAAAACCTGATTCTGCGGCAGGCTCCGATGTGCTCACTGGGTTGTATTCTGACCCGGGATCGATAGTCATAGATCCAGCAACCGAGTCGCTCCAGGCCTCGCCCGGAAGACCGGGTTTTTCGCTGACAGGAAGCAACAAGGCGACAATAATTCACAGTACATTAATATTCTAATGTATTGTTTTATAATAATCTTCCGTTGTATTGCTCGCAAATGCTGATATAGAATGTTGCCTCCATTAAATGATTGTGTGGAGCTGTAATGGCAGAGCGTGAAACCGGTACGGTTAAATGGTTTAATAATTCCAAAGGGTTTGGTTTTATTGAAAGAAAAGATGGTGAGGATGTTTTTGTTCATTTCAACCAGATTCGCGGTGAGGGTTATCGCACATTGAATGACGGTCAACAGGTTGAGTTCAGTGTCATCAAGGGTGAAAAAGGATTTCAGGCTGAGGATGTAGTTCCCTGCTGAACTGGCGGCCTGGCGGGAGCAAACTGTCCTTCCGCGCTAGCTATAGATAGCCTGAAGAATCCATAGAAACTGGCGACTGACGTTCTGTCAGTGGCCATCTCGGTGCTATTACATCAGTGTTTTTCATCATTCCCGCATGCTGCTATGACAGGTTATGGTTTTTATAAAAAAACTGACTGTCTGCCGCGAAATACGCCAAGCTAAAACATCAGGCTTGTAGCCTGGGGTGGGCCAGGTGAATCCCAACCCAGGCGACCAATTTTATTCGCGTTATTTGCGGACTAACTTTTTTATATTTTTTCGCAATGCCAGCATCGGCCTGATATGCACCTGGCCGGTGGTTAGCTGTTTTCTGCGCGGCTGATCATTTCTTCGGCGTGCGCCAATGACTGCTGTGTGATTGTGACACCGCTCAGCATACGTGCAATTTCTTCTATTCGCTGTTTGTCATCCAGTATTTCAACCTGAGTGCGGGGGGTTTTTCCACGGCTCTGTTTCAGCACCCGCAAATGCTGGTGCGCCTGTGAGGCCACCTGCGGCAAATGCGTGATGCACAGTACCTGATTGGCGGTGCCCAGCGCGCGTAAATGCTGGCCCACGATTTCAGCGATACCACCACCAACACCACTATCGACTTCGTCAAATATCAGGCTGTGAATTTTACTGTGGCTGGCGGTGATCATCTGAATCGCCAGACTGATACGTGCCAGCTCGCCACCGGATGCCACCCGCGAAAGTGCCTTGCAGGCCTGGCCGCTGTTGGCGGTGACCTCGAATTCGATATTGTCGACGCCGTGTGCTGTAGTTTTACTGGCTGATGACACCACCTTGATTAGAAATTTGCCGCCGCGCATGCCCAGAGTTTGCATCGCCTGGGTAATTTTTTTGTCCAGTTTCGCGGCAAACAATTTACGGCTGGCGCTGAGTTTTTCTGCGGCTTCGCGATAGCGCTGGTTGAGCTTCGCTGAATTTTTCAGTAACTCGTCGAGGCGTTCGTCTGCATGATCGAGATCATTCAGTTCCTGAACCAGCTGGTGATGAACGTCGATGAGGGTTTCAGGTTCGACGCGGTGCTTGCGCGCAATATCATGAATTGCCTGCAGGCGTTGTTCGACTTCAGCCAGTTCGCTGCCGTCGAGATCGAGGGAATCGGTGTAGTGCTGCAATTCGCTAATCGCTTCATCGACCTGAGTCAGAGCTTCGTTGAGCATTTCGCTGACCGGCTCGAGCGCATCATCGAGTTCAGCGAGCTGCTGAATGCTGTGTTGCACGCGCGCCAGCGATGATTGAATATTGTGTTCGTCATTTTGCTGCAACATATCCAGTGCCTGCTGGCTGTTACTGGTCAGACGTTCAGCATTGGCGAGTCGCGCATGTTGTTCATTCAGGTCTTTGACTTCGTGTTCGCGTAATGCCAGTGCGTCGAGTTCCTGGGTCTGAAAGCGCAACAGGTCAATGCGGTGATTGTTTTCGCTGGTGCTGTTTTGCAGATGCTCGAGCTGTTCTTCCACCAGCTTTAGCTCTACGTATACATTGCTCACGTTTTCCATGAGCTCGCGATGGCCGGAAAAATCATCAAGCAACTGACGTTGCACTACGGCTTTCATTAACGACTGGTGTTCGTGCTGACCATGAATATCGATTAGCATTTCACCGAGTTCACGCAGCAGTTGCAAGGTCACTGGAGTGCCATTGATGTAGGCGCGAGAACGACCGTCGACGGCTACGCGACGGCGTAATATACATTCATCGTCAGCATTGAGTTCATTTTCGACCAGCCAGACGCTGACATTATTGAGCTGATTGATGGCGAACTCGGCAACAACTTCGGCGTGATCTGAGCCCTGCTTAATGCTGTCAGAATCAGCGCGATCACCCAGCACCAGACCCAGAGCACCAAGCAGAATCGATTTACCGGCGCCGGTTTCACCGGTGAGCGCGGTCAGTCCGTGGTTAAACGCCAGTTCCAGCTGATCGATGATGGCGTAATTGCGAATCGTTAAGTGTGTCAGCATATAAAACTCTAACTGTTTTTATTCCAGTGTAGCTTGGCACGCAAAATCTCAAAATAACTATGCCCGGGCGGGTGTAAAAGTGTGAGTAATTTTGTTTTGCGCTGTACCTTGATGACATCGCCGTGGATGACATCGAATGAGGTCTGGCCATCGCAGGTGACCTGCGCAATCGCCTGTCCGGTATCACCGACAATAATTTCAATCACGGCATCCGCTTTTACCACCAGCGGACGGCTGCTCAGAGTGTGCGGACAAATTGGCACCAGCGCGATCGCCTGTAAACCGGCGTGCAGAATCGGACCGCCACTGGAGAGTGCATACGCAGTCGAACCGGTCGGGGTGGCGACAATAAAACCATCGGCACGCTGGTGGTTAACGTGTTTACCATCGACGCGAGTTTCAAAATCAATCATGCGGGCAACATTGCGCACGTGCATGACCACATCGTTGAGCGCGTCGGAACTGAATAATGTTTTTCCGTCGCGCTGGACGCTGGCGCTGAGCATGAAACGCTCGGCTTTTAAATAATCGCCGGCGAGAATTTTATCCAGCGCAGTTTCGAAATCATTCGGCGGTACATCAGCGAGGAAACCCAGGCGACCGATGTTGATCCCCACCAGTGGCACATCTTCATCGGCTATCGAACGCGCGGCGTTGAGAATGGTGCCGTCACCGCCAATGGTAATCACCAGGTCACTTTGTTTCGCCAGTTGCGCACGATTTACAATAGTCTGATTTTGCTGGCAAAGACCCTGCGCGCTCTCGTCGAGCAGCACTCTGAGTTTTTTGTTTTTGAGATAGGCGAGTAGATGTGCAAGCGTATCTGTGACAACCACGGCTTCGGGCTTGACGATGATTCCTATGGTATTAAATTGCATGGCCTTACATTATCACGTCGGTTAAAGCGCGCCATCATTTGCGGCTGTCTTTTTTTAGCTGGTAGAGCAGGTCGTGTGCCTGTTTTGGGGTCAGCGCATCGACATCAAGTTCCTGGATGCGTTCCAGCACGGGATGTGCGCGATCGCTGAACATTTCGAACTGGCCGGTGTTGTGGTGTGCTGCCACGCTTTGTTGTTCCAGCTCGACCAGCTTTTTGCGCGCCAGCTCGATAGCCATGTGCGGCACGCCGGCGAGTTGTGCCACCTGTAAACCATAACTCTGGTTGGCGGGGCCGGGTTTTACCGTGTGCAAAAACACAATGCGCTCGCCGTGTTCAACAGCATCGATATGGACATTGGCAATGCCGGCGATTTCATCGGGCAGCGCAGTGAGCTCAAAATAATGGGTCGCGAATAAACAATAGGAGCGATTTTTCTGTGCCAGATGATGCGCGCAGGCCCAGGCCAGCGAGAGGCCATCGAAAGTGCTGGTGCCACGGCCGATTTCATCCATTAGTACCAGACTGTGTTCGCTGGCGTTGTTGAGAATATTGGCGGCCTCGGTCATTTCCACCATGAAGGTCGAACGCCCGCTGGCGAGATCATCGGCAGCGCCGATGCGGGTAAAAATGCGATCGATCGGCCCGATCACCGCGCGCTTCGCCGGCACATAACTGCCGCTGCAGGCGAGCAGCACAATCAGCGCGCTCTGGCGCATATAGGTGGATTTACCGCCCATATTGGGGCCGGTGATAATGTTCATGCGCTTGCTGTCACTAAGCAGAGTGTCGTTGGCGATAAATGTTTCTGTGCGCACCTGTTCGACCACCGGGTGGCGGCCCTCCTTGATATGGACTCCGGGTTTATCGCAGAGCTCGGGGCAGCAGTAGTCGAGATGATCGGCGCGTTCCGCGAGACAGGCCAGGCTGTCGAGTTCGGCGAGGCCACGGGCACTGTCCTGCAACGGTGTGAGACTGGCGAGCAGGGTTTCCAGCAGCGCCTCGTAGAGCGATTTTTCCAGCGCCAGCGAACGTTCGCGCGCGCTCAGTACCTTGTCTTCGTAGCCCTTGAGTTCGGCGGTGATATAACGCTCGGCACCTTTTAAGGTCTGGCGACGCACATAGTCCTCGGGCAGGTCGCCCGACTGCGCGCGGCTGACTTCGATGTAATAACCGTGTACCCGATTGTAACTCACTTTCAGCGTTTTAATGCCGGTGCGTTCACGCTCGCGTTGTTCCAGCTCGATCAGGAAATTATCCACGTGCTGGCTCAGGGCGCGCAGCTCGTCCAGTTCGGCATGGTAGCCTTCGGCGATGACGCCACCGTCGCGGATCAGTACTGGTGGATTTTCCCGCACCGCAGACTGTAATAGTGCGACGGTGTTCGGGTGTTCGGCGATGCGCTCGCTGAGCGCGCGCAATAATGGTGAATGCGCCATCGCCACTACCTGCTGCACCTCGGGCAGAATCTGCAGCGACTGGCGCAGGGTGTCGAGATCGCGCGGTCGCGCCGAGCGCAGCGCCACCCGGGTCATGATGCGTTCGATGTCACCGATCTGATGCAGACTATGCTGCAGGTCGCGATAATGCCTGGAGCCGATCAGCTCACCGATCGCGCTGTGGCGTTGTTGCAGTAATTCGCGATCGCGCAGTGGTTGATGCAGCCAGCGGCGCAAACAACGACTGCCCATGGCGGTGGTGGTGTGATCGAGCACGGCGCACAGCGTATTGTCGGTGCCGCCGGAAAGATTGAATTCGATTTCCAGATTACGTCGGCTGGCCGCGTCGAGCACCACGCTGGAAGCGACATTTTCTACGCGCAGACTGCTGATGTGCGGTAATGCCGTGCGCTGGGTGTCGCGCGCGTAGTGCAGCAAACAGCCGGCGGCCATGATCGCAGCGGGCATTTGCTCACAGCCGAAGCCGGCGAGATCGCGAGTGCCGAACTGTTCGCACAGCGCACGTGTCGCACTGTCGATATCGAACCACCACGGTGGCTGGCGGCGCGATGGTGTGGTAAAGCTCTGCAGCAGAGTTTCGACCTGAGCGGCATCTTCAGCGTAGAGCAGTTCGGCCGGATTCAGGCGCTGCAGTTCGGCGAGCAGGCGCTCGCTGGAATCGAGTTGTAGCACGCTGAAATGGCCGCCGCTGATGTCGAGACTGGCGATGCCAAAGTTCGAGTCGGATTGATGCACCGCTACCAGCAGATTGTCACGGCGATCGTCCAGCAGCGAATCATCGGTCACCGTGCCGGGGGTAATGATACGTTGCACGGCGCGCTCGACCGGGCCTTTGTTGCTGATGGCTGGATCGCTGGTCTGCTCGCAGATAGCCACTGACTCACCGCAGCGAATCAGACGCGCGAGATAGTTTTCTGCGGCGTGGTGTGGCACCCCGGCCATGGGAACGGGTTTGCCGTTCGACTGGCCACGCGCAGTCAGCGTGATATCGAGCAGCTTTGCCGCCTTGCGCGCGTCATCGAAAAACAGTTCGTAAAAATCGCCCATGCGGTAGAACAGCAGGGTGTCGGGATAGTCCGCCTTGATGCGCAAGTATTGTTGCATCATCGGCGTGTGCTGCCCGTTTATTTCTTTTAAACTCATGCTGTTATACTGTTCATATTATTGATTTATAAAGATTTTATATTATTTCGTTGTCTCTTGCCGTCTCAGTGAATCTCATGGAATATCATCCAATCTCACGAAAAAGTGTAACTTGAAGTGTAACCTGTATTGGAGTAAATTTTTGTTTAGGCCCACAGGTTACACTTTTTCTCAGTGAGTCGCACAAGCTGAAACAAATTCAAGAGGATACCCATGGGAACAGCACAGAATACCAAACCTCTATCTTCCAGAACAGTGGAAGTGATGAAGCCGGGAGATAAGATCAAGGCCGATACAGGGGAAAACGCGGGTTTGCGCGTGAAGTGCGGTGCTACCGGGGTGAAAACATTTTCCTATCGTTATACCAGCCC
>JASBSR010000028.1 GCA_030148865.1 Gammaproteobacteria bacterium | reverse complement strand
CGAAGGTGTCGAAATGGTCATGCCTGGCGACAACATCAAAATGTCGGTGAGCCTGATCAACCCGATTGCGATGGAAGAAGGCCTGCGCTTTGCGATTCGCGAAGGGGGCCGGACGGTCGGCGCCGGCGTGGTTAGTAAAATCATCGAATAATTTCGAATTAAAGAGTACACATAATGGCAAATCAACATATTCGAATTCGTCTGAAAGCGTTTGATCATCATTTGATCGATAAGTCAGCGAGTGAAATCATCGAAACAGCGAAACGTACCGGTGCCCGTGTCAAAGGCCCGATTCCACTGCCGACCAAAAAAGAGCGTTTCACCGTGTTGATTTCGCCCCATGTCAACAAGGATGCGCGTGACCAGTATGAAATCCGTACCCACAAGCGCCTGCTCGACATTCTTGATCCCACCGATAAAACCGTTGATGCGCTGATGAAGCTCGATCTGTCGGCCGGGGTGGATGTACAGATTAAGCTCAATTGACGCGAAGCGTCATATTCCCCGATCTGATCGGGGAGCCAGAATATTAAAATACGACAGGCCATCCGTGGCCTGCGCGCGCACGCCGACTGCGGATGTGATCTGCAGTCGGCGTCATTTTTCATCATACCGTGATGAAAAATGCAGGAGGCACCTTGATCCCGGATATTGCAAATTTCTGGTTTAGTAGTTGTTTGACAGGAGGAAAGTCCTGTATAATGCGCGCTCTTCGCTGCCTGGCTGAAGCAGGGTTCACTTGGACTCAGTTTTCCAGGGTCACGGCGCGAAGTTTCATTTTTATCGTAAGTCCTTGATAGTAAATCCTTTATAGGTCATCCGGGATACTGCGAAAACAGCAAAGAGCAGCTGCGAGAAACGCGGCGAGTTTTTGACTGACCGGATTTAATCTATTAATCGTGGCTCTGGCCATGGTTATACGGCTGGTTTTCCTCGAAATTCGAGGAGCCAGTTTTTTATTGAGCGGAAATCGACATGGCTATTGGTATTGTTGGCAGAAAGGCGGGCATGACACGCATCTTTACGGAAGATGGCGCATCTATTCCTGTGAGCGTAATCGAAGTTACGCCGAATCGTATCACCCAGATCAAAACCACCGAGGTGGACGGTTATCAGGCCATTCAAATCACCACGGGCGCGCGCCGTGCCAGCCGTGTCACCAAACCCATGGCGGGGCATTTTGCCAAAGCCGGTGTGGAAGCGGGTCGTGGCCTGTGGGAATTCCGTGTCGCCGGTGACGAAGCGGCTGAGCTGGAAGTGGGCGGCGAACTCGCGATTACCATGTTCGAAGCCGGTCAGAAGGTAGATGTTATCGGCCGCTCCATTGGTAAAGGTTTCCAGGGCGGCATCAAGCGCCACAATTTTTCCATGCAGGACGCGACCCATGGTAACTCACTGTCGCATCGTTCTAACGGTTCGATCGGCCAGAACCAGACCCCGGGTCGCGTGGTGAAGGGCAAAAAAATGTCCGGCCACATGGGTAACGAACGTAAAACCATACAGAACCTTGAGCTGGTACGAGTCGATAGTGAACGCGGTCTGCTGCTGGTGAAAGGTGCTGTACCCGGCGCCGCAGGTGGCGACGTAATCATCCAGGCTGCGGTTAAGGTCTGAGTTTTTGAATAAGTCCTAAAGAGTAGATGAGAGACAGATTCATGGATATGCAATTGCATAACAGTAAAGAAAAGATTGCTGTATCCGATGCAGTATTTGCTTCTGAATTTAACGAAGCGTTAGTGCATCAGCTGGTCACTGCCTATCTGGCGGGTGGTCGTGCCGGTACTCGGGCGCAGAAAAACCGCGCTGCAGTCAGTGGTGGTGGCGCCAAACCCTGGCGTCAGAAAGGTACCGGCCGCGCGCGCGCCGGCACCATTCGCAGCCCGCTGTGGAGAACAGGTGGGGTGACATTCGCTGCCCAGCCACGTGATTATTCGCAAAAGCTGAACAAAAAAATGTACCGCGCCGGAATTCGCTCGATTTTTTCCGAGCTGGCACGCTTAAATCGCCTGATCGTGGTGGACGACATCACTGTCGATGCGCCCAAAACCAAGCAGCTGATCACCAAACTGGCTGATCTCGGTGTTGAACAAACGCTGATTGTGACCGAAACCGGTGATGAAAAATTATATTTGTCCGCACGCAATTTATACCGTGTTGAAGTCACCGATGTCGCAGGTCTGAATCCTGTCAATCTGGTCGGTTTTGAGCATGTCGTGGTAACGGTGGGTGCGGTTCGCGCAATTGAAGAGTGGTTGTCATGAATCAGGAACGTATGTATCAGGTAATACGTGCACCGCACATATCTGAAAAAAGCACGCTGCTTGCTGAACAGGCTAACCAGCACGTATTTAAAGTGGCTTCTGATGCAACCAAGTCAGAAGTTAAGCAGGCAGTTGAAGGTATCTTCAATGTCAAAGTCGACAAGGTTCGAATTTTGAACGACAAGGGCAAAAGCAAACGCTTTAGTGGCCGTATGGGCAAACGCAGCGATTTACGCAAAGCCTACGTGACTTTGATGGCTGATAATGACATTGATTTAGCCGGCACCAACTAGGCCGGGCTGAGAAACAGGGGCTGTTAAGACATGGCAATTGTAAAATCCAGACCAACATCACCGGGCAGACGTTTTGTTGTCAAGGTGGTTGATAAAGATCTGCACAAAGGTGCACCAGAACGTGCGCTGACTGAAACCCAGCACAAACGCGGTGGCCGTAATAATGCTGGCCGTATTACTACGCGTCACGTGGGTGGTGGTCATAAGCAGCTGTATCGCATTATTGATTTCAAACGCGACAAAGATGGTATTGATTCACGCGTCGAGCGCATCGAATACGATCCTAACCGTAGCGCCCATATCGCGCTGTTAGTGTTTGCCGATGGCGAAAAACGTTACATCATTGCACCCAGGGGTGTGAAAGCGGGCGACCAGTTGATCACGGGCAGTAATGCACCGATCAAAACGGGTAACTCGTTACCGCTGCGTAATATTCCGGTCGGTACACAGATTCATTGCATCGAAATGAAACCGGGCAAGGGCGCGCAGATCGCGCGTACCGCTGGGGCTTCAGTTCAGTTGCTGGCACGTGAAGGCTTATACGCCACAGTGCGTTTACGTTCGGGTGAAGTTCGTAAAATACACGTGAATTGCCGTGCCACCATCGGTGAAGTCGGCAATTCAGAGCATGGCCTGCGTTCACTGGGCAAAGCCGGTGCCACCCGCTGGCGTGGTGTACGTCCGACCGTCCGCGGTGTTGTTATGAATCCGGTAGATCACCCACACGGTGGTGGTGAAGGTCGTACTTCAGGGGGTCGTCATCCAGTTTCGCCCTGGGGTGTACCGACTAAGGGTTACAGAACGCGTAGTAATAAACGTACTGACGGCATGATCGTGCGTCGTCGCTACAAGAAGTAATACGTAAAGAATTTTAAGAGGAAAAATTGTGCCACGTTCATTAAAGAAAGGTCCGTTTATTGACCATCATCTTTTCAACAAGGTGACAACGGCAAAGCAGAATAATGATCGCAAACCGATCAAAACATGGTCGCGTCGTTCCACGGTTTTTCCTGAAATGGTGGGTTTAACCATTGCAGTACATAACGGTAAGCAACACGTGCCAGTGCTGGTAAACGAAAATATGGTTGGCCACAAGCTTGGCGAATTTGCACTGACACGTACCTACAAAGGTCATGTCGCCAACAAGAAAACGAAGTGAGGTGAGACGTGGAAACTATCGCTAAACACAAATTTGCACGTATATCGCCACAAAAGTGTCGTCTTGTCGCTGACCAGATTCGCGGCCTGCCTGTAGATGCTGCTTTAACTGCGCTGACATTTGGTAACACCAAATCATCAGATCTGGTAAAGCGCGTACTCGAATCCGCTATCGCCAATGCCGAGCATAACGAAGGTGCGGATATTGATGAACTCAAGGTATCGAAAATTTATGTCGATGCTGGCCCGGTTATGAAACGTATTCAGCCACGTGCGAAAGGCCGTGCTAACCGTATTATGAAGCGCACAAGCCACATTACGGTCTGTGTAGCAGATCGCTAAGAGAGAAGATTCATGGGACAAAAAGTACATCCTGTAGGTATTAGATTAGGTATTTCCGCTGACTGGAATTCGAAGTGGTACGCCTCAACGTCTGACTTTCCTGATCTGCTGAATGCTGATCTTAAGGTTCGAGAATTTCTGAAAAAGAAACTGGCAAACGCCAATGTCAGCAGAATACAGATCGAAAGACCTACCCGGTCAGCCGAAATCACTATTCACACAGCACGTCCCGGCGTTGTGATTGGTAAGAAAGGTGCAGACATCGAAAATCTGCGCAAAGAAGTCGCAGATATCATTGGCCTGCACATCAATAATGTGAAAGTCAATATTGAAGAAATTCGCAAGCCTGAGCTGGATGCCCAGCTGGTTGCTGAAAGCATCACCCAGCAGCTCGAACGCCGCGTTATGTTCCGCCGTGCTATGAAGCGCGCGATTCAGAACACCATGCGCATGGGCGCTGAAGGCGTCAAAATTATGGTCGGTGGTCGTTTGAATGGCGCCGAGATTGCGCGTAGTGAAATGTATCACGAAGGCCGCGTGCCCTTGCATACTCTGCGTGCTGACATTGATTATGGTTTCGCTGAGGCTCTGACAACTTACGGCATCATTGGCGTAAAAGTCTGGATATACAAGGGTGAAGTATTCGACCTCAATAAGAAGCGTGAAGAAGCGAAAACTGCTGCTAAAAACGCAAGCTAAAGAATCAGAGGATAGTTAAGTGTTACAACCCAAGCGTACAAAATTTCGCAAGATGTTTAAGGGCAAGAACCGTGGTCTTGCTCAGAACGGTAACCGAGTCAGCTTCGGCGATTTTGGTCTTAAAGCAGCTGAACGTGGCAGATTAACCGCTCGTCAGATCGAGGCTGCACGTCGTGCTATGACGCGTCACATAAAACGTGGCGGTAAAATCTGGATTCGCGTTTTTCCAGACGTGCCGATTTCGAGCAAACCGCTTGAAGTACGTATGGGTAAAGGCAAAGGTAATGTTGATTACTGGGTATCTAAGGTTCAACCCGGTACAGTGTTGTACGAAATTGAAGGCGTTGATGAAGAGCTGGCTCGCGAAGCATTTCGCCTGGCAGCGAACAAGCTGCCTATTAAAACCACATTTGTTGCGCGTACGGTGATGTAATGGCTTCTGCACAAGACTATAGAAAAATGTCCGAAAAAGACCTGGGTGAAGAACTGGTTAATCTGCGACGTGAGCAGTTCAATCTGCGCATGCAGATGGGTACTGGTAACACGCCCAAGATTCACCGTTTCGGCATCGTCCGCCGTGATATCGCACGTGTCAAAACCGTGCTCAATGAATTGAAAGCAGGTAAAGCATAATGACTGCAACAGAAGCGCAAGCTACACAAGCAAATGCAACAGATGCGGTTGTACAACGTACACTGACTGGTTCAGTTAAAAGCGATCTGATGGATAAGACTGTCACTGTCGTGATTGAACGTAAAATCAAGCACCCGGTGTACGGCAAGTACATCAAACGCTCGACCAGTCTGCACGTGCACGATGAAAATAATGAGTGTAATAAAGGTGATGTCGTGGTGATTGAGCAGTGTCGTCCGATGTCTAAAACCAAGTCCTGGCGACTGGTTAAGATTGTTGAAAAGGCCGCTACGGTCTAAGAACTGCATAGTTACAGGAAGCAGACATGATACAGATGCAAACAGTTTTAAATGCTGCCGATAACAGCGGTGCGCGTAGAGTGCAGTGCATTAAGGTGCTCGGTGGCTCACATCGTCGTTACGCTTCCGTCGGCGACGTCATCAAGGTAAGCGTTAAAGACGCGATTCCTCGTGGCAAAGTTAAGAAAGGCGAGGTTTACAATGCTGTGGTTGTACGTACAACCAAAGGTGTGCGTAGATCTGATGGTTCACTGATCCGTTTTGATTCTAACGCGGCAGTGATTCTGAATAGCAACCTGCAGCCTATTGGCACGCGTATCTTTGGTCCTGTGACCCGCGAACTTCGTAATGAGAAGTTCATGAAGATTATTTCGCTTGCCCCTGAAGTGCTCTGAGAGGTTTGAGATGAATCGTATTCGTAAAGGCGATCAGGTGATTGTCATTGCTGGCAAAGACAAAGGCCGTCAGGGTGCAGTGCTGCGCATTGATGCAGATGATCGCATCATCGTTGAAGCCATTAACATGGCTAAAAAACACATGAAGGCAAATCCAACTCAGGGTATCGAGGGCGGTATTGTCGAAAAGGAAATGCCACTACACATTTCCAATGTAATGTTACTCAACCCGGTTAGCCAGAAGGGTGATCGCGTTGGTATTAAGGCGCTTGAGGATGGCCGTAAGGTTCGTTACTTCAAGTCAAATGGCGAAGTGGTTGACGCATAAGTTTGCCGGAACAGGTTTGTATCATGACTAGATTAGAAGATTATTATCGCAGCACTGTTATCAAACAGTTGATGGAAGAACGCGGGATGAAAAACCCAATGGAAGTTCCTCGCATCACCAAGATAACCATCAACATGGGTGTTGGTGAGGCTATTGCTGATAAAAAAGTAATTGAAAATGCGCTTGCAGATATGGAAAAAATCACTGGCCAAAAACCTGTGACCACACTTGCGCGCAAATCAGTTGCTTCGTTCAAGGTACGTGATGGTTACCCGGTTGGCTGCAAAGTCACTTTGCGCCGCGATCGTATGTATGAATTCCTTGATCGTCTGATTAATATCTCGATACCGCGTATTCGTGACTTCCGTGGTCTGAACGCTAAATCGTTCGATGGCCGTGGTAACTACAACATGGGCGTGAAAGAACAGATTATTTTCCCGGAAATCGATTATGAAAAAATCGATGCCATTCGCGGTATGGACGTTTGTATTACGACGACTGCGAAAACTGATGACGATGGCCGCGCTCTGTTGCGTGCCTTTAATTTTCCATTTAAAGGTCAATAAGAATGGCAAAAATGTCCATGAAAAACCGCGAGCTCAAGCGAGCTCAGCTGGCGAAAAAATTCGCCGGTAAACGCGCCGAACTGCGTGCTGTGATCAATGATCAGACTTCTGATTTTGACGCCAAGATGGATGCGCAGAAAAAATTACAGACCATGCCGCGTGATTCCAGTGCTGTGCGTAAACGCAGCCGCTGCCGCATCACCGGACGCCCACACGGTGTCTACCGCAAGTTTGGTCTGTGTCGTAACAAGCTTCGCGAAGCTGCGATGCGTGGTGATATTCCGGGCCTGGTTAAGGCCAGCTGGTAATTCGATTTAGAACAGGTACACGATTATGATGTCTGACCCAATTGCTGATATGTTGACCCGGATTCGTAACGGTCAGTTAAGCAATAAACTTAGTGTGAACATGCCAGCTTCGAAGCTGAAAGCATCCATTGCTACAGTGCTGAAAAATGAAGGCTACATTGCGGACTTCAGTGTGACTAAAGATACCAAGCCGATAATGGAAGTTACGCTTAAATATTACGAAGGCCGCCCGGTTATTGAAAAACTGAGTCGCGTGTCTCGTCCCGGTCTGCGTATTTATAAGAGCAAGGATGAAATTCCTAAAGTTCTTAATGGGCTCGGTGTGGCAATCATTTCTACTTCTGCTGGCGTGATGACTGATCGCCAGGCACGCGACTCAGGTCGTGGTGGTGAAGTTCTCTGTACTGTCTCTTAAGACGCAGATAACTTAGTAGATTAATACGGCAGATTAACAGGTAACAGCAATGTCACGTATAGCAAACAAACCGGTCGAGATTCCAGCAGGCGTAGAAGTCAAAGTGGCGGGTCAGTCGATTGAGGTTAAAGGTAAGAACGGCGTTTTGAGCATGGAAGTGCACAAGAAAGTCGAAGTTAAACACAGTGATAATGTTCTTACATTTTCAGGCCGTGAAGGCGAGCCGGGTTCTGTTGCTATGGCCGGTACCATGCGTTCGCTTAGCGACAATATGGTCATCGGTGTGCACACTGGTTTTGAGAAAAAACTGACACTGGTTGGCGTGGGTTATCGCGCACAGGCACAGGGCAATGTGTTGAACCTGTCTTTAGGTTTCTCGCATCCGGTAGCTTATCAGGTGCCAGAAGGCATCAAGATTGAAACTCCGTCACAGACTGAAATCGTAGTCATTGGCGCAGACAAGCAAAAGGTTGGCCAGGTATCCGCTGAAATTCGCGCCTACCGTCCACCAGAGCCTTATAAAGGCAAAGGTGTTCGTTATTCAGATGAGCGCGTGCTGCGTAAAGAAGCCAAGAAGAAATAACGGCCAGGGATATTAACCTGGGCGTACTAACAGAATTTAATAGAGCGATATCATGAATTCGAAAAAAACCAGCAGACTGCGCAGAGCAAAAAAATCGCGCATCAAAATTAGCGAACTGGGTGCGCATCGCCTCAGTGTGCACAGAACGCCGCGTCATATTTATGCGCAGGTGATTGCGCCCGATGGCCACACAGTGGTTGCCGCTTCTTCGACTGTTCAGAAAACAGTTAAGGGTGATGTGAAGTACACTGGAAATGTTGATGCCGCAGTCGCTGTTGGTAAAAGCATTGCAGAAAAAACTAAATCAGCCGGCGTAACACGTGTTGCTTTTGATCGCTCTGGTTTCAAGTTTCATGGCAGGGTTAAAGCACTTGCCGATGCCGCGCGTGAAGCCGGCCTTGAGTTTTAACAGGATTGAATAATGGCAAAAGTAGAAGCTAATTCAGCTAAAGACGATTTGATTGAAAAACTGGTTGCGGTTAATCGCGTAGCCAAAGTAGTCAAGGGTGGTCGTCAATTCGGTTTTACTGCACTGACGGTTGTTGGTGATGGTAATGGCAATGTCGGCTTTGGCTATGGCAAGGCAAAAGAAGTGCCACAGGCTATCCAGAAAGCGATGGATAAAGCCCGTAAAAACATGACCAGGATCCAGCTGAGTGGCGATACTTTGCAGCATCCTGTTACAGGTATTCATGGTGCGGCGAATGTCTACATGCAGCCAGCATCTGAAGGTACCGGTATTATTGCCGGTGGTGCGATGCGCGCAGTTTTTGAAGCTGTCGGCGTCAATAATGTACTCGCTAAAATTAATGGAACACGTAATCCAGTGAATGTGGTTCGCGCGACCATCAATGGTCTGGCGTCAATGACATCACCTTCTTATGTTGCTGCCAAACGCGGCAAAAAAGTCGAAGAAATTCTCGGCTAGTCTGAAACCAGCAGGAATTAAACAGTGGCTACCAAAGAAATTAAAGTAACGCAGAATAAGAGCAGCATCGGCCGCCTTGCATCGCATAAAGCCTGCCTCAAGGGTCTGGGTTTGCGCCGTACTCATCATTCTGTAACTGTGATTGATACGCCGGAAAATCGCGGCATGATCAATAAAGTGTCCTACATGCTGTCGGTCGAGGAGATCTAACCCATGCAACTCAATGATCTTCGTCCTGCAGAGGGCGCACATAAAACAGGTAAACGCGTTGGTCGCGGTATCGGTAGTGGTCTGGGCAAAACCGGTGGTCGCGGTCACAAAGGCCAGAAATCACGCTCGGGTGGTTTCCACAAAGTGGGTTTCGAAGGCGGTCAGATGCCTCTGCAACGTCGCCTGCCAAAAGTGGGTTTTAATTCGCGTTCAGCTAAAACCAGTGCAGAAGTTCGTTTGCACGAACTGAATAATTTAAATGCTGATGTCATCGACGTCGCAACCCTGATTGCCGCGAATATAGTGCCAGCAATGACACAAAAAGCGAAAGTTATCGACTCAGGTGAAATCACCAAACCGGTAACACTCAAGGGTATCTCAGTCACTCCCGGCGCTCGCAAGGCTATCGAGGCGGCTGGCGGTACCATTCAGGCTTGATTGAAGAGTATTAATAGTCGATGAAAGCACCTGGTCATATGCAGGAACTCAAACAACGCTTGTTGTTTGTTGTCGGTGCCTTAGTCGTTTTTCGTATCGGTACCTACATTCCGGTGCCGGGCATAGACCCACGCGTTCTGGCTGAGCTGTTTAATCAGCAGCAGGGCAGTATACTGGGTGTGTTTAATATGTTCTCAGGTGGTGCGCTGGGGCGGATGTCGATGTTTGCGCTAGGTATCATGCCCTATATTTCAGCGTCGATTATTATGCAACTGCTGGCAGTGACGGTGCCATCGCTGGAACAAATCAAGAAAGAGGGCGAGTCGGGTCGTCGTAAAATTTCGATGTATACCCGTTACTTTACCCTGGTGCTGGCAAGCTTCCAGTCGATTGGTATCTCAGTTGCATTGCAGAGCCAATCTGTCGGCACTGATGCGCTGGTGTTCAATCCAGGCGTCGGTTTTATCTTTACCGCCGCAGTGACACTGGTTACTGGCACCATGTTTTTGATGTGGCTGGGTGAGCAGGTGACAGAGCGCGGGATTGGCAATGGTATCTCGCTGATTATTTTTGCGGGTATTGTCGCTGGCTTGCCGCGCGCTATCGGCGGTACGTTGGAACTGGTGCGCACCGGTGAGTTGCACACGCTGGCCACCATCTTTCTGTTTGTGCTGGCAATTGCAGTCACCGCGTTTGTGATTTTTGTGGAACGCGGCCAGCGCCGAATTACGGTGAATTACGCCAAGCGCCAGCAGGGTCGCAGACTCTACGCCGCACAGAGCAGCCATTTGCCGTTGAAGTTGAATATGGCAGGTGTCATCCCGCCGATTTTCGCTTCCAGTATTATTTTGTTCCCGGCGACTCTGGGTAGCTGGTTTGGTCAGACTGAAGGCATGGAATGGCTGGCAAATATCGCCAGTACGCTCGCGCCCGGTCAGCCGATATATGTCGTGCTTTATGCGCTGGCGATTATATTTTTCAGTTTCTTTTATACCGCGCTGCAGTTTAATGCGCGTGACACGGCCGACAACCTGAAAAAATCAGGTGCGTTTATCCCCGGGATTCGTCCTGGTGAGCAAACCGCGAAATATATCGACACCGTGATGACTCGCCTGACCTTTGTCGGCGCGATGTACATCACCATCGTATGTTTGCTGCCGGAGTTTTTGATTTTGTACTGGAACGTGCCGTTTTACTTTGGCGGCACCTCGCTGCTGATTATTGTGGTCGTGGTCATGGATTTCATGGCCCAGATTCAGACCCATATGATGTCGCACCAGTACGAAGGCATTATGAAAAAAGCCAATCTTCAGAACTATAAACGATAAATGCGGCGCTGATTCAGTCGCCTGCGGTAGATTTGAAAACAGAATTTGATAGAAATCGGTGTTAACCGGAGATAGAAAATGAAAGTTCGTGCATCAGTTAAAAAAATGTGCCGCAACTGCAAGGTAATCAAACGCCACGGCGTGCTGCGTGTGATCTGTAGTGATCCACGCCACAAGCAGCGTCAGGGCTGATCGCGGTTCACCGCGTGTTGCGTTAAACCCTTAATCTCAGTACAATTGCGCGCTTTGTCGCGCTTAGACGGAAACGATAAATGGCTCGTATAGCTGGTATAAATATCCCCCCCAACAAGCACACAGTGATTGGCTTGACGCATATCTATGGCATCGGAAAAACTCGTGCTAAAGCGGTTTGCGCGGCATCCAATATTGCGCCTGATCAAAAAATAGGCGAATTGTCGGACGATCAGCTGGAAACACTGCGTACCGAAGTGGGGCGTCACATGGTCGAAGGTGACCTGCGTCGTGAAGTTTCCATGAGCATCAAGCGTTTGATGGATATGGGCTGCTACCGCGGCATCCGCCATCGTAAGGGCCTGCCCTTGCGCGGCCAGCGTACCCGTACCAATGCACGTACCCGCAAGGGCCCGCGTCGACCCATTACCAGATAAAGAGTATTCAGATGGCAAAGCCAGAAACACGCAAAAAAGTTAAACGTTCGGTCACTGACGGTGTTGCGCATATCTATGCGTCGTTCAATAACACCATTGTGACTATCACTGACCGCCAGGGCAATGCGCTGGCCTGGGCGACTTCGGGTGGCTCGGGTTTCCGTGGTTCGCGCAAGAGCACACCGTTCGCCGCTCAGGTCGCCGCTGAAAAAGCCGGTGCCAAAGCCCAGGAATACGGCATGAAAAATCTGGATGTCATGGTCAAAGGTCCCGGACCTGGCCGTGAGTCCGCAGTACGCTCGCTCAATAATGCGGGTTTTAAAATCACCAACATTACTGACGTGACCCCGATTCCACACAACGGTTGCCGTCCGCCGAAACGACGTCGCGTTTAGTCTGTAATAGACCGGAGATTTATAAGTGGCCAAATATATAGGACCAAAATGTAAGCTCAGCCGCCGTGAAGGTGTTGATCTCGAACTGAAATCATCGCTGCGTCCGCTGGAAAGCAAGTGCAAACTGGATCAGATTCCAGGTCAGCATGGTGCGCGTCGTGGTCGTCTCTCTGACTACGCATTGCAGTTACGTGAAAAACAGAAACTGCGTCGTATCTACGGTGTGCTCGAACGTCAGTTCAGAAATTACTATAAAGAAGCCGCTCATCTTAAGGGTGCAACCGGCGAAACCTTGCTGCAGTTGCTGGAAACTCGCCTCGATAATGTGGTTTATCGTGCAGGTTTTGGCGCGACTCGTGCCGAAGCGCGTCAGCTGGTGAATCACAAATGTATTCTGGTGAATAATGCTGTGGTTAACATTGCGTCTTACCGCGTTAGCCCGAACGATGTAGTTTCAGTTCGTGAAAAAGCCAAAAAGCAGACTCGCATCGCCGATTCGCTCAACATGGCCAAACAAAAAGGTATTGTCGACTGGATTACTCTGGACGAAACCAAACTCGAAGCAGTTTTCAGGAATGTGCCGGAGCGTAGCGATTTGCCGCCCGACATTAATGAACAACTCGTTGTGGAACTTTACTCCAAGTAGGGGATTACTAGGCATGTCTGAAGAATTACTTACACCGAGAACCATTAACGTCCAGGCGTATAGCGCAACCCACGCAAAAGTTGCGCTCGAGCCACTGGAGCGTGGTTTTGGTCATACTCTGGGTAACGCGCTGCGTCGTATCCTGCTGTCTTCGATCGAAGGCAGTGCGGTTATCGAAGCCTCTATCGAAGGCGTGGTACATGAATACAGTACGATTGACGGCGTCCAGGAAGACGTACTCGAAATCCTGCTCAACCTGAAAGGGATCGCGCTGCGCATGCACGCGAATACCGAAGGCACCATTACATTGTCCGCTTCAGGCGCGGGTGTCGTGACTGCGGGCGCGATCGAAACCGGGCACGATATTGAAATCGTCAATCCTGATCACGTAATTGCTAACCTGAACAAAGACGGCAAACTCAACATCACCATGAAAGTGGCGCGCGGTCGCGGCTATCAGCCTGCTTCACAACGCGATGCTGATGAGTCTGCACCGATTGGCACCCTGCGTCTCGACGCATCGTTCTCACCGATTCGTCGTGTCGCCTACAATGTTGAAAGCGCACGTGTGGCGCAGAGCACCAACCTGGACAAGCTGATCATTGATCTTGAAACCAATGGCACCGTTGATCCAGAAAGCGCAATCCGCACCGCGGCCACCATTCTGCAGGATCAGTTATCCTCGTTTGTTAATTTGCAGACCATGGAAGACGAATCACCGGTTGATGAAGATGCCGATATCGATCCAATTCTGCTGCGTCCGGTTGACGAGCTTGAGCTCACAGTGCGTTCGGCAAACTGTCTGAAGGCAGAAAACATATACTACATTGGTGACCTGATCCAGCGCACAGAAGTTGAGCTGCTCAGAACGCCAAACCTTGGCAAGAAATCGCTGACTGAGATCAAAGATGTACTGGCTTCGCACGGTCTGTCACTTGGTATCCAGCTGGAAAACTGGCCGCCTGCTTCACTGCGCGACAAAGAAGCAGTTTAACAGTCGTTTTATTGCACGTAAAAATAACAGGTAACCATCATGCGTCATCGCAAATCAGGCCGTCAGCTAAATCGTAACAGCAGTCATCGTAAAGCGATGTTCAGCAATATGGCGACCTCGCTGATTGAACACGGCATTATCAAAACCACTTTGCCAAAAGCCAAGGAACTACGCCGCGTGGCTGAGCCTTTGATCACCATGGCGAAAGAAGACTCCGTTTCCAAACGTCGTCTGGCTTTCTCACGTCTCAGAGATAAAGCTGCGGTAGGTAAATTGTTCAATGAGCTGGGTCCTAAATACAAAACCCGTAATGGTGGTTACACCCGTATCCTGAAATGCGGTTTTCGTAGCGGTGATACCGCGCCAATGGCCTATATCGAACTGGTTGATCGTTAGGCCCCAGGCTTATCATCAGCAATAAAAAACCGGCTCAGGCCGGTTTTTTATTGCTGTCATCCTGAGTGCCAGCGAAGAATCTGATACCACAGTGGTGATAGCCGTAGTAGTGGTAGATTATACCGAACGTCCTGGAGATTCTTCTTTGCCAAAAGCGCTCATCAGAATGACAGTGTAGGACGCTCATCTGCATGATAGAGCAACTAATCAAAAAAATAATCAGTCTGCTAACAACGCAAATCAACGCAAATAACAGCAAAAAACCAGCTGCAAATGACGCCAATCTCGCAACAGGTTTATGGTTCGGTTTTAGCTTCGCATTATTCGCGGCAGATGTTTTGCTTTTGAATGTGGGTCTATTGTCGCCCTGAGTTTTTTACGAAGTGGGCGCAGGTACTAAAGTCTCAGGTTAATGCCGTCGCCTGGAAATAGATACTGGCCCCTGGTCACTGGTTTCATTTTGCTGGTCGATGACGTTCCTGAGCGATTCCGCGTTGTTGCAATAATCGATAGTGTTTTTATCTACCATCTTGGTAGCAAGCTGGTGATCACAGGTATCGGTGTTTTTGCACTCACGACAACTCTGCATGTGCTGGTGGATATCCAGTGTTCTCTGCTGGTGCAGATAGCGCTGGCGGTTGATGCCCAGTGCCGCCATCATTCTGTCCATGCGCAAAGTGGCAATTTCAGCCTGTAGCGCCTGGCGGTAACTCTGTCCGGTAATTACATTGTTGCGTATGCGGATCAACAGCAGAATGATGAAATAGCCCAGCGCGAGCGCGAGAATGGCGATAACAATAAATGTTAGTGTGCCCATAATACGGAATTATAGACCATGCCTGTGCTGGTGATTTGATCTGTATCAATAGAGCTGCTAGCTGGCTAAAACTCGGCGGCTTCAATTTCCATATAGGCCTGCACCCCATGGCGACCGAGTTCGTCTTCATAGCCCTGCCAGTGTACAAAGTTCGCCGTGGTCTCTTCGGCGATCGCTTTGACAGCGCTGCTGTCTGAATTGTTTTCAAACGCCTGTCGTGCCGCCTGATAAACACCGTCGAGATAATTGCGGTAGGCCAGCACCAGAGTTTTGTCACCGCTGGGGCCGTGTCCCGGTACCCAGGTGTTTGCGTCAGTCGCCAGCGCCATATCGATGGCTGCCAGGTTGCCTTTGAAAGTGCCGTCACTCATGCGTGGAATTCTCTCGAAAGTAACATTATCACCGAGAAATACCAGCTTTTCCTGTACGACCTCGATTATGATGTCAGATTTTGTGTGCGCAGGGTTGACGTGATAGATGCGAAAATCGGCATCACCGATGCGGATGCTATCGCCATTATCAATAGCCGTGTTTGCTATAACGGCATGTGTGCCTCTGGTAGCGCCTTCGGTCAGTCTGTCCATCAGTTTGACCCAACTTTCCGCTTCGCCATCTTTGGCTTCAGCAATCATGTTGGGATGTGCGTAGATCCTGACATCGGGATAGGCCTCAACAATTGCCTGATTGCCCAGCCAGTGATCACCATGAATATGCGTGTTAAAGACGCCGACCACAGGTTGTGCAGTAATGGATTTTAATACGCGCAACACCATTTCACCGGTCTGTACACTGGCACCGGGATCAACAATGACGACACCTGCGGACGTCAGTACGATGCCGGGGTTGTTCATGAAGCCCTGATTTTTCGGGTTAGGGGGTTCTTTCGGGCCGTGAATTACCCAGCTGTTTGCGGTTAGCTGCTGAGCCGGATAAACAGGGATGGCAGTTGCCTTGTCGGGATTGCTGCAGGCCGATAATGTCAGTACCAATACAGTCGCGTATAAATACTTCATAATCTAGTTCCACTATAGAACGTCGTGTCCATAGTTTTGTCGTTAAGCACTCGCTGATCTTTTGGGTTTCAGCCGGGGTAGTAATTTCGCCAGATAATGTCCAGTGAAAGAGCCCTCGACCTGTGCCACTTCTTCAGGCGTGCCAGTGGCGATAACGCGACCGCCTTTGTAACCCCCCTCGGGGCCGAGATCAATAATCCAGTCAGCCATTTTAATAATATCCAGATTGTGTTCTATCACAATCACTGTGTTGTGATTGTCGCGCAAGCGCAATAGTACATCCAGCAGCTGTTGCACATCGTGAAAGTGCAGGCCGGTGGTGGGCTCGTCGAGAATGTACACTGTCTGGCCGGTGTCGCGTTTTGATAATTCTTTTGAAAGCTTGATCCGCTGGGCTTCGCCGCCAGAGAGTGTGGTCGCGCGCTGGCCCAGGGTGATATAGGAGAGGCCAACATCCACCAGGGTTTGCAGCTTGCGTTTGATTACCGGGATGGCATCAAAAAATGTCAGCGCATCTTCCACAGTCATTTCCAGCACTTCGTGAATATTTCTACCCTTGTACTTAATTTCCAGGGTTTCACGATTGTAACGCTTGCCTTCGCAAACATCGCAGGCGACATAGACATCGGGCAAGAAATGCATTTCGACTTTAATCACGCCGTCGCCGTGACAGGCTTCACAGCGACCGCCTTTAACATTAAAACTGAACCGTCCCGGTTGATAGCCACGTGAACGCGCCTCCTGGGTGGCCGAAAAAATTTCGCGAATCGGTGTGAACAGGCCGGTATAGGTCGCCGGGTTGGAGCGCGGCGTGCGACCAATCGGTGTCTGATCGATTTCCACCACCTTGTCGAAATGTTCGATACCACTGTGTGATTGATGCGCCGAGGCTGTCATTGAGGAGCCGTTAATCTCGCGGGCGAGAATCGCGTACAGGGTATCGTTGATTAAAGTTGATTTGCCGGAACCGGAAACGCCGGTAATGCAGGTGAGCAGACCGATGGGAATATCGATATCCACATCCTGCAAATTGTTCGCGCTAGCACCTTTGATACTGAAAAATTCTTTGCCCACCGCTGTGCGTTTGTCAGGGATACGAATCAGTTTTTTACCAGAGAGATACTGACCGGTGAGCGAGGCTTCGGTATTCATCACATCTTGTGGCGTGCCCTGCGCAATCACTTTGCCGCCATGCACGCCGGCACCGGGACCGATATCGATGACATGATCGGCACTCATGATCGCGTCCTCGTCATGCTCCACCATGATCACGGTGTTACCGATGTCGCGGAGATGTGTCAGGGTGGCGAGCAGGCGATCATTATCGCGCTGGTGCAGACCAATCGAAGGTTCGTCGAGGATGTACATCACGCCGACCAGGCCGGCACCGATCTGGCTGGCGAGTCGAATGCGTTGTGATTCCCCGCCCGACAATGAATCCGAACTGCGGTCCAGGGTTAAATAATCCAGCCCGACATTGACCAGAAACTGCAAACGCGCAGAAATTTCGCGAGTGATTTTTTCAGCGATGTCAGCACGCGCGCCCGACAGGCTGAGCTGGGCAAAAAACTCGTGCGCTTTAAGCACCGGCATCGCAGTGATCTGCGCGACTGTGTGGTTATCGACAAACACATTGCGCGCGGCTTCATTCAAGCGACTGCCTGCGCACACCGGGCAGGCCTGTATTGACATATATTTCGCCAGCTCGTCGCGTACCACGGTACTTTCGGTTTCGCGATAACGGCGCTCCATATTGTGCAGCACACCCTCGAAGGCGTGGGTGCGTTTTTTGCCACGGCGACCACGGTGACCGGGGTAATGAAATTCGATCAGTTCTTTGCCGCTGCCATAGAGCAAAATTTTCTGAATTTTGGCGGGCACGTCCTGGTACGGAATTTCAATATCAAAATCATAATGCGCCGCCAGCGACTGAATAATACTGAAATAATAAGCATTGCGCCGATCCCAGCCACGGATCGCACCGCCAGCGATACTCAAATGCACATTGGTGATGACGCGCTCGGGGTCAAAAAAATGCCGCTGGCCAATGCCGTCGCATTCCGGGCAGGCGCCGGCCGGGTTATTGAACGAAAACAATCGCGGTTCCAGTTCCGACAGGCTGTAACCGCACTCGGGGCAGGCAAACCTGGCGGAGAACACAATATCCTCAGCTTTGGTATCATCCATTGCGGCAATACTGGCAATATCGCTGGCCAGCTTGAGCGCGGTTTCAAAGGATTCGGCGAGGCGTAGTTTTATATCCTCACGCACTTTGAAACGATCAACCACAACTTCGACACTGTGTTTCTTTTTCGCATCCAGTTCGGGAATGTCATCGAGTTCATAGACTACGCCATCGACCCGGGCACGGATAAAGCCCTGCTGTTTTAAATCCGCGACCAGATCTTTGAACTCGCCCTTGCGCTCGCGGATCACCGGTGCCAGCAGCATCAGCTTGCTGTCGGCGGGCATGGCCATCACCTGATCCACCATCTGGCTGATGGTCTGGGCTTCCAGCGTGTGCTGATGTTGCGGGCAGCGCGGTGTGCCGGTGCGCGCGAACAGCAGGCGCAAATAGTCATAAATCTCGGTTGTGGTGCCAACCGTGGAACGCGGGTTGTGCGATGTTGTCTTCTGTTCAATGGAAATCGCCGGCGACAGACCTTCGATGTGGTCGATATCGGGTTTTTCCATCATCGACAGGAACTGCCGGGCGTAGGTCGAGAGCGATTCGACGTAGCGCCGCTGGCCCTCGGCAAAAATGGTGTCAAACGCCAGCGAAGACTTGCCGGAGCCCGACAGCCCGGTGATGACGATGAGTTTGTCGCGCGGAATGTCGAGATTAATGTTTTTTAAATTATGGGTGCGGGCACCGCGTATCTGGATAGTGTCCATGGCTATATTTGTTCAACGTAAAGCAGTGAGCCCGGGCCGGGCAATCTGCTAGAATGCCTCGCTTTGAGTGCTCAGGTCAACCGGTGTCGCAATATCAGTCAAAATTAGGCTCGCAGGAGCGTCGCGCAGGCATCTCACTGGCGACGATTTATGCCTTCCGCATGTTCGGTCTGTTCCTCATCCTGCCGGTATTCGCGCTCTACGCCGAACATCTGCCTGGTGCCACCCCCCTGCTCACCGGCCTCGCCATCGGTGCTTATGGCCTCACTCAGGCGCTGCTACAGATTCCTTTCGGCATGATCTCCGACCGCATTGGCCGCAAACCGGTGATCGCCGCCGGCCTTATTATTTTTGCCCTCGGCAGCCTGCTGGCAGCCTCGGCTGACCACATGGCGACGGTCATCCTTGGTCGCGCCCTGCAGGGCGCAGGTGCGATTGCCGCCGCACTGATGGCGCTGGCGGCGGATCTCTCGCGCGAAGAGCACCGCACCAAAATGATGGCTCTGATCGGTACCAGCATCGGTATGGCTTTCGCCGCCTCAATGGTGCTGGCACCGATCCTGAACCACTGGATCGGCGTGCCGGGGATTTTCGCGCTCACCGCTGCGCTGGCGCTGGCCGGCCTGCTGGTGCTGTTTTTTGTGGTGCCAACACCGCTGGCGACGCGCTTTCACCGTGATGCCGAAGTCGCCCCCGGCAGTCTTGGCGTCGTGCTGAAAAACCCCGATTTGCTGCGTCTCGACGCCGGTATTTTCATGCTGCATTTCGCCCTGATGTGCAGCTTTCTGGTATTGCCGCTGATGCTGCGCGATATCGCTCAGCTCGCGCCGCTGGATCACTGGAAAGTCTATTTACCGGTATTCGTCGCCTCGCTGGTGATCATGCTGCCGTTCATCATTATTGGCGAACGCAAACAGCAGCTGCGCGCGGTATTCCTCGGTGCTATCGCCGCGCTGGCACTGGCGCTGGCCGTGCTCGCCAGCAGCCACGGTGCGACCCAGCTGATCGCCGGGCTGGTGCTGTTTTTTGCCGCGTTCAACCTGCTCGAAGCCAGCCTGCCGTCCTTGATCAGCAAAACCGCCGCGGCCAGCCACAAGGGCACCGCCATGGGCGTGTACTCCAGCAGCCAGTTTCTCGGTGCCTTCGCCGGCGGCGTTGCCGGTGGTGCGGCGCATGGTCACTGGGGCGTGCAGGGCGCGCTTTACACCGCCCTGGCGGCGGTCATATTCTGGCTGAGTATTGCCGCTTTCATGCGCAAGCCGCGCCAGCTCAGCACCTATCTGCTCAATCTGGGGGATAATTCCGGGGTCAGCGAACACCAGCTGATCGCCGTGCCCGGCGTGGTCGAAGCCGCCATCATTCTCGAAGAAGGCATCGCCTACCTAAAGGTCGAACGGCATATCCTGGACGAGCAAAAACTGTTATCTTTTGCAGATTCGAAATAGATACATACATAAACACATAGACAATGGGGCGACGACATGGCACGAGGCATTAACAAAGTAATTCTGGTCGGTAACTGCGGCAAAGACCCCGAGACACGCTACATGCCCAGCGGCGGCGCTGTCACCAATATTTCCATCGCCACCTCAGAAGGCTGGAAAGACAAACAAACCGGTGAAACCAAAGAGCGCACCGAATGGCACAATATTGTGTTCTTCAACCGTCTCGCCGAAATCGCCGGTGAGTATCTGAAAAAAGGTTCACAGATTTATGTCGAAGGCAGCCTGCGCACCCGCAAATGGCAGGATAAAGAAGGCAAAGATCGTTACACCACAGAAATCGTCGCCAATGAAATGCAGATGCTCGGCAGTCGATCCGGTGGTGGGGATAGTGGTGGTTATTCGCAGGAACGTTCGTCTTCAAACCGCGAGTCAGCGCCGACACCGGCCATGGCCGAAGACGGTTTTGATGATGATATTCCGTTCTGATCTAGTCTTTAGCTAAATCATCAGGCAGAGGGAAGGGTAACAGCAATACACACAACCGGCAGTTTCGGGGACTCCTGAGACTGCCGGTTTTTGTTTGTGGGTTTGCAAACATAATGGTCCACAGATGAACGCGAATAAACGCAGATGCTTAGTAACGTCATCCCCGAATGATTCTGTCTGGACTAAATTTGCTGGGAGCGAATTTGAGCGCGTGCTTTTACGCGGCCCGAAGGGTGAAACACAGGACGTGTTTCATAATCCAGTGTCTCCAACCCGTCATCCCGGCGAATGCCGGGATCCAGTGTTTTAGTTTTTTTATGGTTACTGAAACTTTTGCAGTACAACACAGCATCGCTTTGCTGGCGGGAACAAACACCCAATGTCTGTCATCCTGAACGGCAGTGAAGGATCTCCGCTTTTAGAATGTCGATCATTATGAATGTGTTTACTGGATCTTCTGGAGTACACTGTTGCATTTCATTTCGCCTTGCTGGCGAGTGTCTTTTTGGCAAAAAGCACCAAAAAAGCAAAAAAAGAAAAAAAGAGAGGAGAAAAAAGGGGTCAGGTCTTTGGTTTAAAAAAAGGGGTCAGGTCTTTGGTTTATGATTAATGCTATGCTAGTCTTTTGCTCTGTCAGCTTCAGCTATTATTGAATAGGGTATAAATGACCAGACCCCTAAGACTAGAATTTGCAGGGGTGCAGTATGGAGGTACTAAAGGAGTATGAATTGATCTATCAGGATCGAAATGCATCCATACTGACGGCTTATCGAAGTGGCGGATATACACTGAAAGAAATCGGGGATCATTTCGGGTTACACTACTCGACAATGAGTGGGTTAATCGATAGTCTCTCATAAATCAAAGACCTGACCCTGATGATCATGACCCTGATGATCACACTGATGATCACACTGATGATCACTGATGATCTCTCTAATACGGTATGACTTACGAAGCATTCAATGATTTTTGTCTCTCACTCGCCGCCACTTCTTATGTGGTTCAGTGGGGTGATTCTCATGTCTGGAAAGTCGGCGGCAAGGTGTTTGCGATTGGTGGTTGGGAAAACGCTGGCAAACCTGCGTTCACATTTAAAACTTCTGAGTCTGATTTTCTTTTTCTGAGTGAAGAACGCGGTTATCGCCCGGCGCCTTATTTGGCTTCTCGCGGGATGAAGTGGATACAACTGTACGATAGTTCTGTTGTAGAAGATGATGAGCTTATCTATTACCTTGAAGAATCTCATCGTATTGTCTCTTTGGGGCTAAGCAAGAAAAGGCAGAAAGAGCTTGGCCTCAACCAAATATAATGCTGCGCATCGATATCGAGCCCCAGTCAAAACCTTCCATAGGACAACGCACGCGATCATCTTTGTCTGCTGCCGCGTAGGCGTAGATTAAAGGTAGCCAGTGTTCGGCGCTGGGGTGGGCGAGTTGTCCATCGGCGGTATTGTGTAAGCCTAATAGTTTGTCTGTGTTGTGCTGTGTAATGACCTGTTTCACAGTGTCATCAAATCGTTTTGCCCAGTCGGGTGTTGCGCTGGCTCCGGTTTGTTTTTGCTGGAAGGCATCACGTAGATTGTGCACGATGTTGCCGCTGGCGAGTATCAGTACGCCGCGGTTGCGTAGCTCGACCAGTTCGTGACCCAGCTGATAATGTTGCTGTAACTCCAGTTCGCGATTGATGCTGAGCTGGATCACGGGAACATCGGCCTGCGGGTACATCCAGCGCAGTACGCTCCAGACGCCGTGATCCAGCCCCCAGTCGCTACTGAGTGACACCTGATAATCTGCGCGGGTTTTGTTGATACGGCTGCGTATCTGCTCGGCGCGATCGGCATTACCCGCTGCCGGGTAATCGACTTCATACAGCTCGGGTGGAAAACCACCAAAGTCGTGGATGGTTTCGGGTTGTGTGTTGCTGGTGAGGTAACTGCCCGCCACATACCAGTGGGCCGAAATCGCCAGTATTGCTACCGGTCGTGGGATCTCGTGCTGCAGCGCGGCGAAGCCGCGACTCCAGCGATTGACTTCGATAACGTTCATCGGTGAGCCGTGACCGACAAATAGTACCGGCATGCGGTCACGGCCTGGTTCCTGTGTGTTGTTATCAGTCATGATGATTTTTTGTTATCTCAAGCACGGCTCGATGACAGGTGGTCGATCGAAGCACGACCGGCACCACTGAGTGTCAGCGAGACGGCGGCGGCCAGTAGCGCAAGAGCGAATTCATAGCCGTTGTTGCTGCTGAACAGACCGTTGCTGATATGCACACTGAAGATCGCGACTACCATGGTGAAGGCGATGACGGCTGCGGCAGGTCGTACCAGTAAACCGATGATGAGCGCAAGCCCGCCGAAGAATTCAGCGCTGCCAGCGAGCAGGGCCATGAGATAACCGGGTTCGAGGCCGATTGAGGCCAGCCATTGACCGGTGCCTTCCAGGCCATAACCGCTGAACCAGCCGAACAGTTTTTGTGAGCCGTGTGCGGCCAGAATAATCCCGACCGGAATGCGTAAGACCAGAGGGCTCAGGCTTGATTCGGTTGCGATAAGTTTGTGGATCATGGTGTTCATGGTTTTACTCCTTAAAATGTTTGTGGTTTTAGTCTTGTGCTGAAGCTGATTTGACTTTACTTGGACTCGTATATGAGATAAATATGCAATATTGATATGAACTATTCCGTATAGTGAGACAATGGACCGATTTCTGGAAATGCAGACCTTTTGTGCGGTGGTCGATGCCGGCAGCTTTGTTAAAGCCGCCGATGACCTGGGCTTTTCCCGGGCGGCCGTGTCTCGCTATGTGGCCGAGCTGGAGACGCGTCTCGGGGTTCGGCTGTTGCATCGCACCACGCGGCGTTTGTCGTTGACCGAAGAGGGCACGGTTTTTCACGCGCGCTGTCGTGAGTTACTATCCGGGGTCGAGGAGGCCGAAGCCGAGCTCAGTTCGCGCCGTGGTGCGGCACGTGGCTTGCTGCGGGTAAACGCGCCAGTGTCATTTGGTATTTTGCATCTGGCGCCGTTGTGGAAAATATTTCACGACCAGTACCCGCAGGTGCAGCTCGACATCACGCTGGTGGATCGTGTCGTGGATCTGGTGGATGAAGGCTATGATCTGGCGATTCGTATTGCGCCCTTGCCCAGCTCGAGTTTGATTAGTAAACGCTTCGCCAGTACCCGTATCCTGCTGTGTGCATCGCCGCAATATCTTCAAGCACACGGAGTGCCAGAGCAGCCATCTGATCTGGCCGAGCATGCGGTGATTGCCTACAGCTACTGGTCGACCGGAGATGGATGGCAATTCGATGGCCCCAATGGTCGTGTTAGTGTCAACATTAAACCCTGGATGCACACTAATAATGGCGATACCTGCCGCGCTGCAGCACTCGCGCATCAAGGTGTGATTTTGCAGCCGAGCTTCATCGTCGGTGAAGACCTCGCCACCGGACGGTTGGTGGAATTAATGCCCGAGTTTCGTTCCTTAGAGCTGGGGATCTACGCGATGTATCCCACACGCAAACATGTCGCGCTTAAAGTGCGCGCACTGATTGATTTTTTAACGAAACAGTTCTCTGAGCATGGCTCATTTTGATTAAGAATCCGGCTGCGGATGGTATGATGATCTAACTATATTCAATGGGGAAATAACAATGACGCAGTACGTGTTTGTTTATCTGGGTGGTAATCAGCCATCCAGTCCGGAAGAGAGTAAGCAGCATTTTGAGAAGTATATGGAGTGGTTAGCCTCACTTAAGGATTCGATGGTGAGTCCTATGCTGCCACTAAAAGATACGCATACAGTCGGCTCTGATGGTGCGGTAAGAGAGGGTGGCTGTAGCGCGATGTCGGGTTTCAGTATTATTAAGGCGGATTCGCTTGATGCCGCGTTGGCAATTGCGCAGGGGTGCCCGTTTCTTGAGATTGGTGGTTCGCTTGAAGTCTCGGAATTGATGCAGATGCCCAATCAGTAGAGAGAAAAATAGTGTCTAGAAAAATAGGAAAAATAGTGTCAGGTCTTTGATTGATGATTATCTCTGTACTCTTTTGTCACGCTAGTTTCAACCATCACTGAATGGGTTCATGCATGATCAGGCCACAGTGTGCGCTCCAGCATGGTGCGTTCGGCAAAAGATTGGCCGTGGCCGCTATCGAGCAACAGTGGGACAAACAAAAGCAGGAAAAGCCTGACAGCTTTTCAAAACGTAGAACCACTGCAATAGAGCGCAGGAGAGTCAGAGCTCGCCATGGACGCAACTTAGAAGCAGATATTTCTGGGTACAGACAAATTGATAGAGCAGAGGCAATTGCTGACTGATGGGGAAAAGAACTGAGCGAAATACCGTCAAGCCAACGGCGACCAAAACCGAAATCACTAAAGGAGTATGAAGTGACCTGTGAGGACCGAAATACATCAATATTGACTGCTTATCAAAGCAGTGGATATACACCGAAAGAAATCGGGGATCATTTTGGGTGGCACTATTCCACGGTGAGTGGGTTAATTCATATGATGGCGCCAGTGGCTGCTCTGGTATTGCATCTCATTTGGGGCGCTGTGCCTGGCGTTACTTACAAACGCACCACCGCTAAAATGCAATCTATTCACTGGCTCTAAAAAACCTTTCTTGGTGCGTTGCCCCAGTGGTTACCAGGCCGATTCATGCCTGGTCTGATGTTGTGTCACCAAAGCTGCTGTCAGAACCCCTGGTGACGGGATGTTATGGTTCAATTCTGCAACCAGTTTTGCAGGCACAACACTTAAATTAAATATGAATCTAAGCAGCAGTGGGCAACAATAAGTATTGTGTCCCCAGAATAGTTGGAGCTACCCCTGATGTAACAAATTATTTTAACGGGGTCAAAGTCCGACAAGAGTAGCGGCCTGTTGCTGTAAATAAACTGCAATTGAGGCATTGAGTCCTGCTGTGTACGAATTACCAACAGGTGAGATGTTAAAAATGCTGGCGTAGATTACTGCAGCAGTCAAATATGAGCCTGTCAGGCCTGGATGGCTGCCGTCATTGGACCACATTGCAGTCTGGGTAAATGGTGCAGCGGTATCATCGACGACAGCTTTCCAGGCGAGTCCCACTGGTGCAATTTTGCCGCCGGTGTTCGTCAGGTAAATATTATAGCCATCATCGAGTGCCTGTGTATGACCGGCGAAGGTGCAGACCAGAGAATAATATAAGCAGTTGTCAACATCACCGTTTTCACGGCCCCATGTTTCGAAGTAAATAATTTGACTTGCAGCATCATTTAATTTGATGGCATCGACCAGCGCCTGAGCATTGGGCAGGGCATAGGCGAACACATCGGCGGGTGTCTGGCTTGGGGTCTGGCTCTGATCCTGCAAAACGACGAAGTCCCAGGCCTGGGCGCTGATGGCCGCCTGAGTCACTGAACTATATCGGTGTGTGGCGAAACTGGCGCCACCAGTCGCAGAGCTATCGTAGCTCATGGCCACATTATCAGCGAGCGCAAATTGGTAGACAAGATCCGGTAGATTATTCACATAGGTATAGCTATTGCCGATGAATAATACTTTTGCCGTAGGTAACAAAGGAGGTGCGCTACCACTGGCTGGTGCACTGCTGTTGCCGGAACCGCAGCCAGACAGGAGCCCGACCATGACAATGATGAGCGTATGTGAAAAAAAATCGAGCATGAGCTTGGCTACGCATGATTTTGGGTTTTTGCCGCTTATGCCGGGAGTATAGGTCAGTTATGCCATTTATGGTTTATCGGAAGAAAACGAGAAATACCGCACCGATGGCCAGTTCTTGATTCGATATTGCGCTGCCTTGCGGTTGGCACTATTGGCGAAGCCAACATTATTTATCACTGGCCATACTCTGATGAACTATGGTTGCTGATATGTAATCGGTATCAATAGTTCAGGCCACATATTTCACAAATAAAAACTATTTTTGAACGCTGCCTACAATATTGTTTAAAAGACCGTTAAATGCACCTTCCAGCATTCCAACAACTTCTGCCTCGGGCATTCCTTTGGGTTCAAATGTGGCTGACCAGGTGAGTTCAGATTTGTTGTCACCTAATTTTTTGACGGAGGCGGTTCCTATATAGTGACTCAGAGGTAGCGGAGCATCTTCGTTGTCAATACTATATTGAAGCGTCATGTTGCTGTTATTTAATGACTGCAGTGTTTCTAATATGTCACCATTTTCTGTACCGCAAATTCTTTTGGCCCCTTCGCCGCTGCCATGCACCTCGCACGAGGTAATCATTGAAGGTAAAAATTTGTGCATATCCTTAAATTCACTTACTTTTGCCCAAAGCCTGTCGGGGTCAACATTAAATACGCCTGATACAGATACCTTTGCCATGAAACTCACCTTTAGTCGTAACAATATTTGAACTGAGAATTATAGCGGGTACAATAAGGACTATGAATGACAAAAACCACATGAATTATGTCCCAGAGTACGAAAACGATGCTCTTTCCGAGGTGCTGTATTTGCTAAATTTAGATGTCGATATTTATCATAATGCCAAAGTATGCGGTGACTGGCGTATTAATGAACATAAATTAGGTGCAACCTGTTTTCATATTGTTACGCTGGGCCGTTGTGTGCTTAATGCTCCAGGCTTATTCGAAGGCATGCTGGAATGCGGTGATTTAGTGATTTTCCCGAAGGAGGTAACGCATTCTATACATCCTGTGAAAACACTAGCGGGTAAGCAACAACATCTGGCATTCCAGGAGAGTGAGGATATAGAAGGTACAGGGATATTATGTGGCGAGGTTCACTTTCAGCATCAGGGATGTCGATATTTGTTTGATGCTTTGCCGCCTTTGTTTATCATAAAATATGATGAGGCTGGCTTGTGGCTGCAATCATTGTTAAAGATGCTGGTTGAAGAAAATCACAAAATAGGTATGGCATCAAAAGTGATATTTGATAAATTGGCTGAACTTCTTTTTACTTATACGCTGAGACAGTATTTACTGGATACCCCGGAGAATATCGGTGTTCTCTCTATATATGGTCATCCTCGCATAGCGAAAGCGGTTAGCGCGATACATAAACACCCTGAACAAGCCTGGACACTCGAATTAATGGCCGGGGAGGCGATGTTGTCTCGCAGTGCTTTTGCTGAAACATTTAAAAAGATCAGCGGCTGGACAGCAGGTCAATATCTTACCTGGTGGCGTATGCAGGTGGCATGGTATTTATTGAAACAGGGTGACACGATTACACAGGTCTCGACTAAGGTCGGTTATCAGTCAGAGTCGTCATTTTCGCGCGCATTCCAGAAGTTATTTGGTATTTCAGCCGGCAAGGTAAAAAAATCATAACGACTATGTCATGGTTTAATAACGGCGTCAGGTTTAACAGCTAAATAGATCAGAATTCTTTGTGTCCATGGTTTTTTATGAATGGATGCGATCTGCCTGCAGTGTGGCATTGACATCACCTGTGCGTTGATATCAAGATGTATGTGGTATTTATTTGTGTTCATTAACGATAGGAGATTGTTATGTTCTGTGCTGCTATATTGTCCCCTGTAGTTGTTCTCATTCGTACACTTATCCAGATTGCACGTCAGATTAGCGAAACCGTATGCGGCTGGGTGAGTTCTACTATTACCGTAATTAAAGAAGTGGTCGAAGAAGTTTGTAGCTGGCTGCCATGGCCGTTTAGCGCTCTGTGTAATCTGGTAGTGCGTCTTATAGAAGTGGTAGAAACGGCCTGGAACTGGGTGTGTGAAGTGGTGATTCGTACCATTTTCGATATTATCGAGGTGGTGTTCGAATATATTATCTATGTATTGAAATGGGTGTGCTGGCTGATTGACTGGGTTATTCGGTTGCCGAATCTATTATTATGTCTTGCCGGTATAAGAGGGATGCGTTTTATGAGTGTTTGCGTAAAAGTGCTGGCGGCAGCCGATGGCACCGAGGCTGTACCTCTCGCGACGGTTAGAACCATGATGCGAGATGCGGCGCGTATCCTCGCACGCGAATGTAATATCACTATGGTGCTGTGTAATATTGAAGTAATCATACGACCACAATATTTAACCACCACGACCTGCGACGCCGGTGGAATGTTTAGTCGTTTTTTTACCTGGTTTGCTTCACGTGCCTGTGGTTGTTGTTCTGCGGTAACGGTGTATTTTGTGCAGAATATACGCGGTGCCAGCGGTTGTGCTTATCCAGGTTCTGACTGGGTAACAGTCGATGCTGCTGGTAGTGGTAGTGTGGTCGTACAGGAAATTGGGCATCTAGCCGACTTGTGGGTGCACTCCAGCGATCCCAATAATGTGATGACCGACGTCGCAGGTGGCACTGCCGATCAGTTAACGCGGGCACAGTGCTGTGTGATAAGCTCATCGCGTTTTGTTAGCATTACGCCGCCATGTAATTTATTTGATATCGCTTCATCAGGCATTATTTCGAGGCTTGACCGGATTAATGGATGATGTTTTTTGTAACAGCTCGGGTGATTGACCCGGGCTGTTCAATGGGAGAATAAATCTTATGTTTATCGTGCTTCTAAAATTTTCTGATAACAAAATTCAGGCCAGCCAGTTCATGGAAGGTCACAGCGAATGGATTAATCGCGGTTTTGATGACGGCGTATTTTTATTGGCCGGTAGTCTTCAGCCTAATTTGGGTGGTGGAATTATGGCGCATAACACATCACTGTCAGATCTTCAAAGCAGAATAAATACGGATCCGTTTGTAGTAGAAAATGTAGTGAGTGCGGAAATTCTCGAAATCACGCCAGTTAAAGCTGATCAACGGCTAAAATTTATGCTCGACTGATGAATAAGGGGCCGGTATTAAGCCTGCCAAATAAAGGCTAGTTGTCCCGGTTATAAGCTGGGATTTCAGTATTAATTTTCCTTGTAATGCTGACACGATGAGTAAGCTCCACAGGAGAAATCAGTAGACTCATAGCATTGGCAGTCACAGTGATTCAGATAGGCAAAATCCTTTGGGCAGCAAAGTGATTCTGATGAGCTCATCCCACATGCTGTAGTAATGCATCGATTAGGATAATCAATGCTGGAGGTGTTGCAAGGTTTTGGGGCTACACTGTTTGACTTATTGAGGCTGTAAATAAATCTGTGTAACTGTCTATTATTAACCTTTGATTAGGTAGGATAGACAGACATGAATATAGAAGAACTGCAAAAGATAGCCAAAGCGGCTGCAAAGGGTCTGAAAACTGAACAGGACTTAAACGAGTTCAGCGCCATGCTCACCAAAATCAGTGTTGAGGCCGCGTTAAATGCCGAACTGGATGAGCACCTGGGCTACGACAAGCACGAGAAGTCCACTACCAGCAACAGCCGAAATGGCTTCACCAGCAAAACCCTTCAAACCAAAGAGGGTCAATTCGAGCTGAACACCCCCCGTGACCGTGAAGGTTCTTTCGAGCCTGAACTGGTCAAGAAAAACCAGCGACGCTTCACCCTGATGGATGACAAGATCCTGTTTCTTTACGCACAGGGCCTGTCCACGCGTGAGATTGTGATCGCGTTTCAGGAGCTTTATGGGGCTGATATCTCAGCCAGTCTGGTCTCTAAAGTCACCGATGCCGTGATTGAAAAAGTGGTTGAGTGGCAGTCGCGTCCGCTGGATGCGGTGTATCCCATTGTGTATCTGGACTGCATTGTGCTCAAAATACGCCAGGATAAGCAGGTGATCAACAAGGCCGTCTACCTCGCCCTGGGTGTGAATCTGGAAGGCCACAAAGAGCTATTGGGCATGTGGCTGTCTGAAAACGAAGGTGCCAAGTTCTGGCTTAATGTGCTCACCGAGCTGCAGAACCGCGGAGTGAAAGATATCCTCATCGCCTGCGTTGACGGTCTTAAAGGCTTTCCCGATGCGATCAATACGGCTTTTCCAAAAACACAGATCCAGCTATGTATCGTACACATGGTACGCAACTCAATGAAGTTTGTGCCATGGAAAGACTACAAAGCAGTCACCAGAGATTTAAAACAGATCTACCAGTCAGCCACCGAGGAGTCCGCTCTGTTAGCACTGGATGAATTTGCGCAGCACTGGGACGACCAATATCCACAGATCAGTAAGTCCTGGCGCAACCACTGGGAAAACCTCAATACCCTGTTTAATTACCCGCCCGATATCAGGAAGGCTATCTACACGACCAACGCCATCGAGTCATTGAACAGCGTTATTCGAAAAGCAACTAAAAAACGAAAACTATTCCCAACCGATGACTCAGCAAAGAAAGTCATCTATTTGGCAATACGGGAGGCTTCAAAGAAATGGACCATGCCAATCCGTGATTGGAAACCTGCGCTCAATCGGTTTATCATTGAGTTCGAAGAACGGCTGACGGATTACATTTAAACTTGGCAGTTACACAGAAATATTTACAGGGTC
>JASBSR010000025.1 GCA_030148865.1 Gammaproteobacteria bacterium | reverse complement strand
CTCGCGGGGATGAACCGCGCAATAACACCGACGATCCCGGCGACGGCCAGTGTTCCCCGCGCTCGCGGGGATGAACCGGTGAGGATAGCTAATGAACTACTATATAACGTGTGTTCCCCGCGCTCGCGGGGATGAACCGATATCACGGGCTCCCTGGGCCGGTAATTACGCGTGTTCCCCGCGCTCGCGGGGATGAACCGTTACAACGTCTTCTTTTCCCATCTCGGTCTCCGTGTTCCCCGCGCTCGCGGGGATGAACCGATTTTGAAAACGTGTCTTTATTCGCCCAACATGTGTTCCCCGCGCTCGCGGGGATGAACCGTCCTGATCTGTTTCCGGCTCTTTGTTGATGTTGTGTTCCCCGCGCTCGCGGGGATGAACCGGCTCACCAAGCGCTTCGGTATAGGCGTCTGACGTGTTCCCCGCGCTCGCGGGGATGAACCGAGGGCCAGTTTATCGGTGGATTACGATTCTCCGTGTTCCCCGCGCTCGCGGGGATGAACCGTCAGCGCTCCTCTGACACCCGATGAAAACGCAGTGTTCCCCGCGCTCGCGGGGATGAACCGGACCTCGACTTCGGCGAGTTTTTTCTCGAGCTGTGTTCCCCGCGCTCGCGGGGATGAACCGGCAGTAGCCTGGACCGGTTCGCGACTCGTTGCGTGTTCCCCGCGCTCGCGGGGATGAACCGTCCAGGTCCGGATCGAGCCGTCAATAGCGTTTGTGTTCCCCGCGCTCGCGGGGATGAACCGAGATAGCGCAGCCTATGGTCGACGCACGCAAAGTGTTCCCCGCGCTCGCGGGGATGAACCTGACCCGACAATAAAACCGGGACCGATTTTATTGTGTTCCCCGCGCTCGCGGGGATGAACCTCAATTGTCTGGAAATACGCCCACCAGTAAGGGGTGTTCCCCGCGCTCGCGGGGATGAACCGAATGCTGTAACTGTGGAATGCCTTTTGCTATGGTGTTCCCCGCGCTCGCGGGGATGAACCGAATAATTTCTGCCCCACCTCTACCTTAGTGTGGTGTTCCCCGCGCTCGCGGGGATGAACCGCATGTAATGACAATAGAAAAGGCGCTGCAACGGTGTTCCCCGCGCTCGCGGGGATGAACCGCAACTTAACGATTGAGTTCACTGGTTGCGGAAGTGTTCCCCGCGCTCGCGGGGATGAACCGGCCAGAACACCGCAGTCGATTTTGCAAACAACGTGTTCCCCGCGCTCGCGGGGATGAACCGCACTGATCTTACTAAGGGCGGCTTTGGCTATGGTGTTCCCCGCGCTCGCGGGGATGAACCGGAGATAAATAATGCAATACTCGCAACATACAGGTGTTCCCCGCGCTCGCGGGGATGAACCGACTCTGGCGCAATCGAGCAGGAGGCTGATCAGGTGTTCCCCGCGCTCGCGGGGATGAACCGGTTTTCTGATGATCATGGCGGCAGGGTATGTAGTGTTCCCCGCGCTCGCGGGGATGAACCGCAATGTTGATTCAGCAAAGTTACCGCGCCCGAGTGTTCCCCGCGCTCGCGGGGATGAACCGCGGCAGATAGAACGACACTTGGCATTGCTGCTGTGTTCCCCGCGCTCGCGGGGATGAACCGTCAGCTCAGGTTGCTGTTGCGGCTGGTGATAAGTGTTCCCCGCGCTCGCGGGGATGAACCGCTACCCAAATGATAAAGTAGGTCTCGTTAGTAGTGTTCCCCGCGCTCGCGGGGATGAACCGAATGGGATATAAAGCGCGAAATGCACAAAAAGGTGTTCCCCGCGCTCGCGGGGATGAACCGCAAGTGAAGATTCACCAAAAGCTAGGCTAGAAGTGTTCCCCGCGCTCGCGGGGATGAACCGTATATCTATCAGATCAAAGAGCGGATGCAAGCGTGTTCCCCGCGCTCGCGGGGATGAACCGAGAGAGTGGCAGGAGTGATATGAATCGAAAGCGTGTTCCCCGCGCTCGCGGGGATGAACCGTATTGCAGGCATACTGTTGAGAGGAGAGATAAGTGTTCCCCGCGCTCGCGGGGATGAACCGGTCTTAGTTTGTACCATGCGCAGCAGCGCTTCGTGTTCCCCGCGCTCGCGGGGATGAACCGGATCTGGCTCGTCTTCTTTTGCGGCTGCGGCCGTGTTCCCCGCGCTCGCTGGAGTGAATCACTAATTTTTTCTCTAAAAGGTATTGGTCAAATCAGATATTAGGTGTCGATAGCTACTTTGGTATCTGAAACTATCATTTGAAGTAAAAACCTGGAATACGCCTGCTATTAATTAGTAGCAGGTTTTAAATGTTTTAGTGCCGCACAGACGCCCGGAAACTATGCGCCGGGATGATATTTCAGCGCTCTTGTTTCGATAGAATTGGCGATACTATTGATTCAAACGCATCTGCTCTCCGCTCTCATTTTCAGTTTCATTTCATTCTCGTCAGGTACAGTTCACTCAGAGTTAACGGGAGTAGCTTATGAGTGACACGAATCAAATTAAGGTATGGGATCTACTGGTGCGTATTTTTCACTGGTCGTTGGTGAGTGCATTTTTTATTGCTTATATGACTGAAGATGACTGGCTGGATTTTCATGTGTATGCCGGTTACACAATAGCGGGGCTGATTGCTTTTCGTCTGGTGTGGGGTTTGATCGGCACGCGCCACGCTCGCTTTAGTGATTTTGTGCGGCCGCCGAGCGAAGTGCTGGCTTATTTAAAGGACATGATTGGTTTTCACCCTAGACGTTACATCGGTCATAACCCGGCGGGGGGTGCCATGGTGGTGGCTCTGCTGGTGAGTTTATTAATAACTGTGGTTACGGGTGTGCTGGTTTATGGCGCTGAAGAAGTCGCCGGGCCGTTTGCTGGGCTTATGGCGAACGCGCCGAAGTTCGTGGGCGATGTGTTTGAAGAGCTGCATGAGTTCTTTGCTAATTTCACCTTGTTTCTGGTGGCGCTGCATGTTGCTGGAGTCGTTCTCGCGGGGTTGCAGCATGGTGAAAACCTGGTGCGCTCGATGATCAACGGCAAAAAGCGGGCCGAATAATGAGGAATGAATGATGAAAATATGGGCGACCTGGGTGACTACAGGTGTGCTGTTGTTTGCGCAGGCGGCGAGTGCGAGTTCGGCGGTTGATATTTTATTAAAAGAGTATCGTGCTGCAGGCGCGGGGCCTTTTAGTGCTGACGCTGGTCAGCGTATGTGGAACGAAAAATATAACCATGCCGAGGTTCCCGTCGAGCGTAGCTGTAATAGCTGCCACACCAGTAATCTCACCGACAGTGGCCGACACGCCAAAACGCAAAAGCTGATTAAGCCGATGGCGCCGAGTGTTAATGCCAGACGGCTGACCAATATCAGAGAGATCGAGAAATGGTTCATGCGTAATTGCAAGTGGACGATTGGTCGTGAATGCAGTGCTCAGGAGAAAGGCGATTTTCTTCTGTATATCCTGAAATAAATCTGTAATTAAACCCGGGAGAACAGATAATGAATGTGTACCAAAAAGTATTAGCGCTGGTTGCTGTGGTCGCGACTTCCAGTCTGTTGTTTTCAGTGGCTGTGTATGGTGATGATAAGCGTGAATGGGCATTAGGCTGGTTTAAGCAATCGAAACTGGATGTTGCACCAGTCAGCAGTCCAGCCTATCGTCAGGAATGTGGCAGTTGTCATTTTGCCTATCAACCAGGTCTGTTGCCGGAAACTTCATGGCGTAAGATGATGTCCGGGCTGGACGATCACTTTGGTGATAACGCTGAACTCGACGCGGAAACACAAAAAAATATACTCAATTATCTGGTGGCCAATTCGGCGGATAAGAGTGATTATAAACGTTCGGCGGGTATCGCCGGTTCGTTAAAATCGACTGAAGCACCGCTGCGCATCAGTGATACCGTATACTTCAGGCGCAAGCATGATGAAATACCTGCACGCTATGTTGCAGATAACAAGGCTGTGGGCAGTTATAGTAACTGTGCGGCCTGTCACACGCGTGCCGAAACCGGTTCTTATAATGAACATGAGGTTGAAATTCCTGGTGCCGGTCGCTGGGAGGATTAAAAAAATTAGCGTGAAGCATTATCTGCAAACAGCATTGTTAGTTATTATTCTTGTCGGTCCAAACGCCTGGGCCGAAAAGGATTACGAGCATGCGCGTGAGCTGGTCAAAAGCGGTGAGATCCTTCCACTTGAGCAGTTGCTGCAACAGTTTATCAATGGTGAATCGAGCCAGCTCCGCCTGCTGGAAGCCGAGCTGAAACACAAAAAGGGGCGATTAGTGTACGAGCTGGAACTGGTCGACGAGCAGGGCGTAGTGCGCGAACGGCTGTTCGATGCAAAAACCGGTACCGCTCTTGGCGAAGAGAAAGATTGATGCGATTGCTGCTGGTAGAAGATGATCCTGTTCTTGGCCCGCGTGTGCGCCAGGATTTACGCCGAGCCGGTTATGCGGTTGATCTGGTTGATAACGGTATTGATGGCCAGTTTCAGGGTGAAGAAAGTGCTTATGATGCGGTGATTCTCGATCTGGGTTTGCCGGGGCGATCAGGGCTGGAAGTGTTGCAGAACTGGCGCCGGGCAGGCAGTCGATTGCCGGTGATAGTGCTCACCGCGCGTGATGCCTGGCACGAACGCGTCGATGGCCTGAAGGCGGGCGCGGATGATTATCTGGGCAAACCTTTTCATCAGGAAGAGCTGCTCGCCCGCCTCGATGCCTTGTTACGTCGTGCCCAGGAGCGCAGTGAACCGCAACTTTTTGTGGCCGGATTGAGTCTCGATGAAGACAGTCAGCGCGTCATTCTGGCCGATGGTGAAGTGGTCGAACTTACCGGTACCGAATTTCGCCTGCTGCGCTATATGATGATCCACCCCGGCATACTGCTGTCTAAATCCCGACTCACCGAGCACGTTTACGAAGGCGATGCCGACCGTGACAGCAATGTGATCGAAGCCTATATCAAACGATTGCGGCAGAAGGTCGGCACATCGCTGATCGAAACCCGGCGTGGTCAGGGCTATATTTTTGGTGGGGATGGTACGTGAACTCGCTGGCGCAGCGACTTTATGTCGGGCTGGGTCTGAGCCTGGTTCTGTTGATGGGGCTCATCGGCTGGTTGATCTATGATCAGAATCAGCGCCTGGTCGATGACCTGGTGGTTTCACGTCTGCAGCACGATGGTGAAGGTTTACTGGCCGCGCTGCGGTTTGATACCGAGGGCAAAGCGACGCTGGCCGAAGTTTCGATTTCGGCAATTTATCGCCAGCCGCTTTCTGGCCACTATTTTTTACTTGTGCCAGAAAACGGTGAACCCCTGCGTTCACGCTCACTCTGGGATGTCGAATTAAACAGCGAAAAACTTGCCCCCGGTGAACAACGGATACGTCGCATTGCCGGCCCCGGTGAACAACCGCTATTACTCTGGGTGGGGGCTTATCGTAAAGGCCAGCAGAATATCACCATCATGGTCGCCGAAGATCTTTCTCAGCTGCAACAGCGATTGCTGGAAAATGCGCTGTTACTGCTGACGCTCACGGTTCTTTTTTTATTCCTGATTCTATTTATCCAGCGTCACATTGTGCGGCGTTCGTTTGCACCCCTGCGGCAACTCGGTCGGGAAATCGAGCAGCTGGAACGCGGTGATATTGACCAGCTCACCGAAGCGGTGCCGCTGGAAGTGCGACCGCTGGTGGTGGAAGTGAATCGTTTGTTAATAGTGATGGGCCGCCGGCTTGATCGTTCGCGCAATGCGCTGGGCAATCTTGCTCACGCTTTAAAAGGGCCGCTGAATCTGCTCACGCAACTGGCGGATGACAAGGAAACACCCGTCAGTCTCAAACAGGAGTTGCATCAATACACTGCAGCGCTGCAACAGCAAATTGAACACGAACTCATCCGCGCACGACTGGCGGGTTCCGGTAGCGCCGGACGGCGCTTTAAGCCAGCAGCGGAATTGCATGCGCTGATTATGGTGCTACAGCGTATTTATCACGATAAACATATTGTGTTTGATTATCATGCACCGCAACAAAGCCTGAATAATATCGACCGGCATGATTTGCTCGAATTGCTGGGCAATCTGCTCGATAACGCTGCCAAGTGGGCCAAAGGCCGAGTCCGTTGCCGCATCGCACAGGGCGAGGCGATTTATATTGCCGTCGAAGACGATGGCAATGGTGTCTCCGAAGAAGCCATCGCCGAGCTCACCCGGCGCGGACATCGTATTGACGAATCGTTGCCCGGGCACGGGCTGGGGCTGGCCATTGTCAAAGAAATTGTTGAGCTTTATGATGGCACACTGCAATTTGACCGTTCGCCCGAACTGGCCGGTTTACGAGTTCAGGTGAGTTTGCGACTCAACCAGTAATTGCCCGCGCCGGATGTAAAAACAGGCGGCCATGGTGAGCGTATCGGGCAGACCGGGTAACATTCAAATATGTCAATAATGCAGGTATCTGATGTTAAATCGCCGGTTGTTAAGGACGCCTTGCATTAGCATGAGGAAGCCAGTATCATCTGCGCCCATGTTGCGGGGTGGAGCAGTCTGGCAGCTCGTCGGGCTCATAACCCGAAGGTCGTAGGTTCAAATCCTGCCCCCGCTACCAGTTTTTCTCGTGTGAGTACTGGGCGAGAATCCAGGTCAGTTGTCAGCTGATCTGCATAGTGGTGACTCTGGTAGCCGGGACAGGTGCAAACCTGCTGCTATCGAAGTCCAATGATTGATTGAGAGGCTCCGTTTACGGGGCCTTTTTGTTAGTGAAAGAAAACTGGAGAACTATGCGCCGAAATCAGTCTCAATTGTGGGAGTTGTTCGAACCTGTGGTTGTCGGCATGGGTTATCAGCTGGTGGAAATTGAATACCAGCCCAATCCTAAATTCGGTGTTCTGCGGCTCTATATCGACCGTGAAAATGGGGATATTCAGGTGGAAGACTGTTCTGATGTCAGTCATCAGATCAGTGCCCTGCTGGATGTGGAGGAACCTCTGAGCGGGCGTTTTAATCTCGAGATTTCATCCCCGGGGTTAGACAGGCCTCTGAGAAAAATTGAAGATTTTCAAAGATTTATAGGCGAAATCGTAAAGATTAAGACGTCGATGCCGTTAGCAGGCCAGCGCAACTTTAAGGGGCAGTTGAGTGCTGTTGAGAACGATGAACTCGTGCTCGATTTCGACAACAAACAAATACGCGTACCCCACGCAGCAATAGACAAAGCACGACTGGTGCCCAATTATGATAACTAAAGCTAAATCCAAAGCGAAAGCTAAAGCGGTAGAAGAAAAACCTGCGAGCAGCGATATTCTTTATGTCGTCGATGCTGTTTCCAACGAAAAAGGCGTCGAGAAAGAGATTATCTTTCAGGCGATTGAAGCCGCGCTGGCGACAGCGACGCGCAAGAAGCACGCCAAAGACATCGAAGTGCGCGTGGATATTCACCGTGAGACTGGCGAATATGATACTTTCCGCCGCTGGCAGGTGATTGCTGGCGACGAGCCCATGGAAAATCCGCTGGCGCAGATTACCCTGGAAGCAGCGCAAATCGATGATCCTGAAATCCAGCCGGGTGATTTCATCGAAGAACCGATCGAATCGGTCGCCTTTGGTCGTATTGCGGCGCAGACCGCGAAACAGGTGATCGTGCAAAAAGTCCGTGAAGCCGAGCGCGCACATGTGGTCGAGGCCTTTAAGGACCGCGAAGGCACGCTGGTGATGGGCACGGTGAAACGCGTCGAACGCGGCAATGTATATCTCGATCTTGGCGACAATGTCGAAGCTTTTATTCCGCGCGAAGATATGATTCCGCGCGAAGCCGTACGCCCCGGTGATCGCCTGCGCGGCTATTTGCGCGAAGTACGTTCCGAAATTCGTGGCCCACAGTTGTTTGTTAGCCGCACCGCGCCAGAATTTCTTATCGAGCTGTTTAAGCTGGAAGTCCCTGAAGTTGATCAAAACCTGATCAATATTATTAGTGGTGCCCGCGACCCCGGTGCTCGCGCCAAAATTGCAGTGCAGTCGCTGGACTCACGACTGGATCCAGTCGGTGCCTGTGTGGGCATGCGCGGTTCACGGGTGCAGTCGGTATCGAACGAGCTCGCCGGTGAACGCGTTGATATTATTCTCTGGGATGAAAACCCGGCCCAATTTGTGATTAACGCCATGTCGCCGGCAGAAGTGACTTCGATCATGCTGGACGAAGAAAGTCATAGCATGAATATTGCAGTTGAAGAAGAAAAGCTCGCCATGGCGATTGGTCGTGGTGGTCAGAACATCCGCCTCGCCTCAGAACTCACTGGCTGGGAACTGAATGTGATGACCGAGAAAGAAGCCGAAGAGCGCAGCGAAGAAGAAAGCGTACAATATATCAAGGTGTTCATGGACCATCTCGATGTCGACGAAGACCTCGCCAGCATTCTGGTCAACGAAGGTTTTACTTCAATCGAAGAAGTGGCTTATGTGCCGGAAGCGGAATTACTCGCCATTGATGAGTTTGATGAAGCCATTGTTTCTGAGCTGCGTAGTCGTGCCAGCGATTATTTGTTAACCCAGGCGATTATGAAAGAAGAAGTGCTGGATGCGCATCAGCCAGCAGAAGATCTGTTGACAATGGAAGGCATGGATCAGGAAACGGCCGAACGTATGGCGGCGAAAGGTATTTGCACCATGGAGGATTTAGCGGAGCAATCTGTCGATGAGTTGATGGAAATCGACGAAATGGATGAAGAGCGTGCGTCAGCACTTATTATGACTGCACGCGCCCCCTGGTTTGCAGCCGAGGAATAATCATAAATGTGATTTTTTCACGTTTATTAGAAGAGGTTAGTTAGATGGCAGAAGTCACTGTAAAGCAACTTGCTGAAGTCGTAGGTACGCCTATTGATCGCTTGCTTGAGCAAATCAAGGACGCGGGCTTAGTAGCGGATAACGAAAATGCGCTGATTTCTGACAAGGACAAAATGCAGCTGTTGCAGCATTTGCGCAACCAGCACGGCAACCGTGCACCTGCAAGTGTGGAAAGCGATAGCGAAGTCAGACCGCGTAAAATCACACTCAAGCGAAAAACCGTTAGTGAACTGAAAGTTGGCAGCGGTGGCGCGGGTCGTGGTGCCAAGACCGTCGCTGTCGAAGTGCGCAGAAAGCGTAATATCACCAAACCGGTTGAAGCGCAGTCCGAGGCAGGCACAACCACAGAGAAACCCAAAGAACTGGAAGAACTGGAGCGTTTACGCGCAGACCAGGCCAATCGTGAGCGCGCGCGTGAACTGGAACAGGAGAAAAAACGTGAACGCGCTGAAGCTCGTGAGCAGGAAGAGCTTGCTGAAAAAGCCAGACACGAAGAAGCACGCAAGCAAGTGGAAGAAGAAAAACAGGAAAAACAGGGAATAGCCGAACCAAAAGTTTTAACTGTTGATGAATTGCAGGCAGTTGAAAACCGTCGCCAGAAAACGGGCGGCAAGAAAACGCGCCACGAAGAAAGCCGTAAACCGAAAGAAGAAACTTTATACGGGCGTGATGAGCTGCACGTCAGTGGCGGTGGCCATCGCAAAAAGAAAAAACACAGATCACAGTCGTCATCCGTGGTTGCTGAAACCCGTCATGGCTTCGAGCGTCCGGTCGCACCAATGGTTCATGAAGTGACAATCCCGGAAACGATTACTGTGGATGCGTTAGCCAAGCGCATGACCATGAAAACGGCTGATCTCATTAAAGAACTAATGAAGATGGGTGTGATGGCGACCATTAATCAGGTGATTGATCAGGATACCGCAACCCTGGTGGTCGAAGAGCTTGGTCATACACCAAAACTGATTAGCGAAGATGATGCCGAAAAAGCATTGCTGACACGCGACGAAGGTAATCAGGAGTTGTTACCCAGGCCGCCAGTGGTGACCATTATGGGTCATGTCGACCATGGTAAAACATCTTTGCTGGATTACATTCGTACCTCGAAGATCGCATCTGGTGAAGCGGGTGGTATTACCCAGCATATCGGCGCCTACCACGTGGAAACTGATAAGGGTGTCATCAGCTTTATCGATACGCCCGGACACGCGGCGTTTACCAACATGCGCGCTCGCGGCGCCAATATTACTGATATTGTCATTATCGTGGTTGCAGCTGATGATGGCGTTATGCCGCAAACAGTCGAAGCGGTACAGCACGCGAAAGCGGCCGGTGTGCCGATTATTATTGCGGTCAATAAAATTGATAAAGAAGATGCCAACCCCGAACGCGTGAAAACCGAGCTCGGCGCGCACGAGATTATTCCTGAAGAATGGGGCGGTGATAGCCCATTTGTGCACGTATCCGCGCTCACGGGCGAAGGTGTTGATGCGCTGTTAGACGCGATCAATGCTCAGGCAGAAGTGATGGAGCTCAAGTCACCCATTAATGGGATGGCGAAGGGTGCGGTTCTGGAAGCCTCGCTCGATAAAGGCCGCGGTGTTATCACTACCGTACTGGTGCGCGAAGGCACCCTGAAGAAAGGCGATATCATGCTAGCCGGCGAAGAGTTTGGCCGCGTGCGTGCGATGTACGATGAGCACGGCAATACGATTGACAGCGCGACCCCTTCAATTCCGGTTGCAGTCATAGGTCTATCCAGTCCACCGAGTGCCGGTGATGAAATGCTGGTGGTAGCAGATGAGCGCACCGCGCGTGATGTCGCTGCCAGACGTAAACACAAGACTCGCGATCTACGGCTTGCCAGTCAGCAACAGTCGAAACTGGATTCGTTGTTTGATCAAATGAAAGCAGGTGAAGTCAGTAAGCTGAACATTCTTCTGAAAGCAGATGTTCAGGGGACATTGGAAGCGATTCGTGATGCTTTGAGTAAACTTGCAGTCGATAGTGATGAGGTTGATGTTGCCATTGTTGGTGCCGGCGTTGGTGGTATCAATGAAACTGACATTAGTCTGGCGGCAGCGTCTGATGCCATTGTTATTGGTTTTAATGTTCGCGCCGATGCGGCGGCAAGACGTGCTGCCGGTGAACGCGGTGTAGAAATTAATTATTACAGTATTATCTATGAGCTGATCGATACGGTTAAGCAGGCCCTGGTGGGTATGCTGGCACCGGAATACAGGGAAGAAGTTATCGGTATGGCAGTTGTGCAGGAAGTATTTCATTCGCCCAAGTTTGGACAGGTGGCGGGTTCATTGGTGACCGAGGGTGTTATTCGCCGCAAACAGCCGATTCGAGTATTGCGCGAAAATGTAGTTGTATTTGAAGGTGAACTGGAATCGTTACGTCGTTTCAAGGACGATGTTGATGAGGTTCGTAGTGGTACGGAATGTGGTATCGCAGTGAAAAATTATACTGACGTTAAGGTCGGCGATCAAATTGAAATATTTGAGCGTATCGAGTTGAAGCGCACTTTATAGGCAAACGCGATCGCAGCAAAAGGTGAAACCGGCATTACAGGGTACGCCGGTTTGATCTGATTTCTAGCTAGCAGCGCATACGTTAATCAACCGAAACCTGACTCGATGCCAAGAGAATTTTCCAGAAGCCAGAGAATGTCTGAGCAGATTCGTCGCGATCTTGCCGAGATTGTGCGCGAAGAGCTGAAAGACCCGCGCATTGGTCTGTGTTCATTCACCGAAGTTAAAATGAGTCGTGACATTAGTCACGCGGTGATCTATTGCTCGGTGCTGGATGAAAAAGCACAACAGGAAACCGTGGATACCCTGAATCGCGCTAGCGGCTTTTTGCGTAGTCAGGTGGCTAAACGTCTGAGCGCACGCACGGTGCCAGCACTGCATTTTGTTCTGGATGACAGTGGTCAACGCGGCGCTGCCATGGATCACTTGATTGGCAAAGCGATACGCTCAGATACCGAACGTGAACAACGCGCAACACAAACGCAGCAGCCATCCACCGCAGACAAAGATGCCGGTGATGATGGCGGGCAAGATTAAATCAACCGGATAGTGGTACAGCATGGCAAGACGTAAATTTAAAGGCCGCGCCGTTGATGGCGTGTTATTGCTGGATAAGCCCGCAGGCGTCAGCTCTAATCATGCATTGCAGGATGTGAAGCGCCTGTTCGGTGCTGCCAAGGCGGGTCACACCGGCAGTCTCGACCCGCTCGCCACCGGTATGCTGCCAATCTGTTTTGGCGAAGCCACTAAAATATCAGCCTTTTTGCTGGATTCAGATAAACGCTATCGCATGCGTTGTCAGCTGGGCAGCACCACGGCTACTGGCGATGCTGATGGCGAAATCATCGCCGAGAGCGATTTTTCAGCGGTGACTGAGACTGCGATCAGAGCATTGCTGCCACAGTTCACAGGACTGATTGAGCAGATACCGCCGATGTACTCGGCGCTCAAGCACAATGGTCAGCGGCTCTACAAGCTCGCCCGGGAAGGTATCGAAGTCGAGCGCAAGCCGCGCAGCGTGACCATCCACGAATGGGTTTTTCACGGTTATGATAATGGTGTGATCGACCTTGAGGTCGCCTGCAGCAAGGGCACCTATGTGCGTACCCTGGCCGAAGACATCGGGCATCTGCTGGGCTGCGGCGGCCACGTCGCTGCCCTGAGACGCCTTGCCGTCGGCCCCTATCACGAAAACATGGTCACCATGGAGCAGCTCCAGGTGCTGGCCGGACAGGGCAATGCTGGGCTCGACGAGTTTCTGCTGCCGATCGAGAGCGGCATTGCCAACTGGCCGGACGTCAAGCTGGATAACGATTCGGCCTTTTATATGCGCCAGGGGCAGCCGATTCTGGTGCCACACGCGCCCACCTGTGGCTATGTGCGAATTTATCATCATCAGGAATTCCTCGGTGTGGGTGAAATTCAGGATGATGGCCGGGTCGCACCGAGACGCATGATTCAGGCGGTTTCCTGATGTTTTTGAGGCGGAGGCTGCTGACAAAAATGTTGTTAGAACAATGCTTTTGCCTGCCAGGAATAAGTGATAAAATCCCCCACCTTTTTACCGACCGCAAGTAACTGTTTTTGGAGTATTCATGGCTTTAAGTACTATTGAAAAATCTGAGATCGTTGAGGAATATCAACGCGCTCAAGGAGATACTGGTTCTCCTGAAGTTCAGGTTGCGCTATTGAGCAACCGCATTAACCACCTGACCGGGCATTTCCAGACGCACAAGGGTGACCACCATTCACGTCGCGGCCTGCTGCGTCTGGTGAATCAGCGCCGTAAATTGCTGGATTACCTCAGAGGCAAAGATGCTGATCGTTACAAAGATCTTATTGCCAGCCTCGGTCTACGCAGATAGATAGTTTGATCAATCAGCCTCGCACATAGCGTCAACGATACAATAATCGGGAAAACACTAGTGAAACCAACAGCAATCAAGAAAACATTCCAGTACGGCGAGCACACGGTCACCATGGAGTGCGGCGAAATCGCACGTCAGGCCTCCGGTGCTGTCATGATCAGCATGGCCGATACCGTCGTCTTTGTGTCTGCGGTCGCCATGAAAGACGCGGATCCGGGTAAGGATTTTTTCCCGATGACCGTGAATTACCAGGAGCGGACCTACGCTGCTGGCAAGATTCCGGGTGGTTTCTTCCGTCGTGAAGGTCGTCCGAGCGAAAACGAGACTCTGATCTCGCGGCTGATCGACCGTCCGATTCGTCCGCTGTTCCCGAAAGCCTTCACCAATGAAGTCCAGATTGTCGCCACCGTGGTCTCGATCTGTAACGAAATGGACTCTGAAATCCCGTCGATCATCGGTGCATCAGCGGCACTCGCGATTGCGGGTGTGCCGTTCGCCGGCCCACTGGGTGCGGCTCGTGTTGGTTACCGCGATGGTGAATATTTACTCAATCCGGCCAAAGAATCCCTGAAAACCTCGGATCTCGATCTGGTCGTCGCCGGTACTGAAAAAGCCGTGCTGATGGTGGAATCTGAAGCCAAAATGCTGCCCGAGGACGTGATGCTGGGCGCAGTCATGTTCGGTCACGAGCAGATGCAGGTGGTAATTCAGGCAATTACCGAATTTGCGGCTGAAGTCGGCACCCCGACCTGGGACTGGCAGGCTGCGGAAGCTGATGCTGTGCTGGCCGACAAAATGGCCGCAACTTGCACCACAGCGCTCACTGATGCCTATCAGATTGCCGACAAAATGCAGCGTCAGGACGCAGTCAAGGCGGCGAAAAACGCTGCTGTCGAAGCGCTGGCGTCTGACGATGGCTGGAGCCAGGCGGACGTGCTCGGGGCTTTTTCCAAACTGGAAAAGACCATTGTCCGGGGTCGGATTATTTCTGGTGAAAAACGTATCGATGGTCGTACTACCAGCGATGTTCGCGACATCACCGTACGCACCGGTGTGCTGCCCAGAACCCACGGCTCGGCGCTGTTCACCCGTGGTGAGACCCAGGCACTGGTGGTGACCACGCTCGGCACCGCCCGCGATGCCCAGATTATCGATGCACTGGATGGCTCGTATCGCGAGCCCTTCATGCTGCACTACAACTTCCCGCCTTACTGTGTCGGTGAAACCGGCATGGTTGGCAGCCCGAAACGCCGCGAAATCGGCCACGGTCGTCTCGCCAAGCGCGGCGTCCTCGGTGTGATGCCGTCGGAAGAAGAATTCCCCTACACCATTCGTGTGGTGTCAGAAATCACCGAGTCGAACGGCTCCAGCTCGATGGCTTCGGTGTGTGGCACCAGTCTGTCGCTGATGGATGCCGGTGTGCCGATCAAGGCCCCGGTGGCCGGTATTGCCATGGGTCTGATCAAGGAAGGCGACAAGTTTGCTGTCCTCACCGACATTCTCGGTGACGAAGACCACCTCGGCGACATGGACTTCAAGGTGGCCGGTTCGGCCAATGGCATTTGCGCGCTGCAGATGGATATCAAGATTGATGGCATCACCAAAGAGATCATGGAAACCGCACTGGCGCAGGCCAAAGACGGTCGTCTCTATATTCTGGGTGAAATGGAGAAAGTGATTTCTGCCCCGAGCAGCGAAATGTCACAGTACGCGCCGCGCTACCTGACCCTGAAAATCGATCCCGACAAGATTCGCGACGTGATTGGTAAAGGTGGCGCTGTGATTCGCGCGCTCACCGAAGAAACCGGTGCCAGCATCGACATCGATGACGATGGTAACGTAAAGATCGCTTCCAGTGATCTGGCGGCAGCAGAAGAAGCTCGCAGCCGTATCGAGCAGATCACGTCTGATGCAGAAGTTGGCGTGATCTATAATGGCACCGTGAAAAAAATTATGGACTTCGGTGCTTTTGTCGAAATCCTGCCGGGCAAGGACGGCCTGGTGCATATCTCGCAAATTTGCGAAGAGCGGGTCGAGAACGTCAGCGACAAGCTCTCTGAAGGCGATATCGTCAAGGTGAAAGTGCTGGAAATCGATCGTCAGGGTCGTATTCGTCTCAGCATGAAAGCCGTTGAGGATGAAGCGGCTGCCTGAGACCCGACTCTCAGCGACCCGCAATAAAAAAGGAGCCTCAGGGCTCCTTTTTTATTGCGGGCGATTCACGCCCGTTGCAAAAGCTCCTGCGGAGTGATTTTTTGAAGTTTTCAACTACACTTCCCTAAAGCACAGAAGGGGAGCTTAAAGTGAAAATAACATCGAGACATCTCAGCACAACACTACTGACTGCCACGCTGGCACTGGGGCTGGCAGCGTGTTCGAGCACGCCAGCGCCATGGAGTCGTCCAGATACATCGCCGTGGTCCGATAAACACAATGCCGAAACCAATGCAGCACCGGATGATGACATCGTGACTCAGGAGCCGATACTGAAAGTAGAGTCGCCTCCCGAACCCTCCCGATTTGAAACGCTCCCTGTTGCTGAGCCTGAGCGCGCAGCCGTTCCACCACCGACAACCTATCAGGCAGAATCGGTGATATCCGACATCAATAATGAGCAACAAATACTGTCGCTGCCGGGTAATTATTATGCGGTTCAGGCCTACGCTGCGAACAGCATGGAGAGTGTGGAAGCTTTCAGGGCTGATCACGCGCTCGATAATATGATGGCAGTGAAAACCGATCGTAGTGGAAAAATTATCTATGTGCTGGTCGCCACCTTCGCAACACGCGCAGCCGCACAATCCGCTGCTACCGGCGTAGCAACTGCTACCGGTAGTCAACCATGGGTGCGATCCGTTACCGGTTTGCAAAAAATCGTAGCACAGTAAACGCTGCTATCGTCTGTGAAAAAAGGCCGGAATAACCGGCCTTTTTTGTATAAGGACATTTATTGTCGATCTGATAATGGCCGATTAATTTTTATCTTGAACTGGTCAAAACCGTAGCTTAAGTTGTAGTATCTGTGTCTTATGGAATCACCGGATAATATTCTGACTGATGCGAAAAACTTACCACCATAGATATTTTGGATTGCTGAAAAATTTCCTCTGGTCAGTAGTATTGTTGTTGATGCTTACAGGATGTGGTCAAATTATTTCCAATGCCAAACAGGAGTTTGCTACAGATCTGGCTGCTACGATATCCGAGCATGATGACCCCGAGACGATTCAGCAGGCTGTCCCCGCTTATATGGTACTGATAAGTAGCATGATTCGATCTGACCCCGATAATATAGACCTGTTGTTGTCAGGGTCGCAAATCTATAGTGCTTATGCATCTGTATTTGTCGACAATAAACAGCGTAAACGTGTACTGGCGCAGCATGCTTATGATTATGCCAGTCATGCTGTCTGTGTACGCAAGCCGGCAGCCTGTGATGCTAGCAAACTCTCGTATCATGAATATGAGCTCACGCTCAAACAATTTTCCAGAAAAGATGTCGAGCTATTGTTTTCCTACAGTAGTGCCTGGGCAGGACTGATACAGGCCAATAGTTCAGACTGGAATGCGATTGCTAATCTGCCTCGTGTCAAAGCCTCGTTGCTGCGCGTTATTCAACTCGATGAAAATGTCAGCAATGGTGATGCCCATGTTTATATGGGTGTTTTAGAAGCCTTGCTACCGCCTTCAATGGGAGGTAAAACCGAGTTAGCAAAAGCGCATTTTGAAAAAGCAATTGCAATCTCCAAAGGCAAAAATCTGATGGCGAAAGTGCTGTACGCAGAAAAATACGCACGATTAATTTTTGATCGTGATCTACACGATAAATTATTACGCGAAGTGGTGGCGGCCGATATCACTAACTCTAGTCATCGACTGGTCGATGTGATTGCACAGCGACGGGCACAGAAACTTCTGGCCAGCTCAAGTGATTATTTTTAGCGATTGATAAAGCTGATGGCTGCGTTTAACAAAAAACCTGGCGTGGCGAACAATATGGCGATTCAATAACACTAAAGTGAAAAATATTATGAAAATTCACTATCTTTTATTATGTTTTTCATTTCTTGCTACACCTGCATCTGCAGTGGTATTAAAAATTGCTACAATTTCACCAGACGGAACCGGCTGGATGGAAAAAATGCGAGAAGGTGCCGCCTTAATCAAACAGCAATCCTCGGGTCGCGTGACATTAAAGTTTTATCCGGGCGGCGTCATGGGTAACGACCTTGTGGTATTGCGTAAAATTCGTGTAGGCCAGTTACAGGGCGGGGCGGTAACTGCTGGTAATATGTCGGCGATACTGGCGGATATTGATATGTATAGCCTGCCATTTTTGTTTGATTCCCTGGCGCAGGTCGATTTTGTACGCAGGCAGATGGACGCAAAGCTGATTACGGAACTTGAAAACAGGGGGTTTGTCAGTTTTGGCTTCGCAGAAGGTGGTTTTGCATACATGATGTCTGAAAATCCGTTGCAAACTGTAGAAGATGTGCGTAAACAAAAAGTCTGGACACCTTCAGGGAACGATATCGGAGAAGTGGTATTTGAGAGTGCAGGTATATCGCCTGTTTCACTGCCGATATCTGATGTACTAACCGCCATGCAGACTGGACTCATTGATACAATTATTACTTCACCAATTGGTGCAATCGCTTTGCAGTGGCATACCAGAGTCAAGTACGTGATAGATGTGCCGCTGACATATTTTTCTGCCTTGCTGGTGATAGATAAAAAAGTCTTTGATAAATTAGGGTCGGAAGATGCCGCCCTTGTGCGTCGAGTAATGGAAGATGTCTTCCATCAAATCGATGTGCAGAATCGGAACGATAATATTGCCGCAAGAGCTGCGCTGAAAAGTCAGGGTATACAATTTATGACGCTGTCAGAAAATTCACTAAAAGAGTGGCATGCGGTTGGTGCGAGAGGAATCAAAAAACTCGAGCAAAAAAATGAATATAGCAAAAGCATATATGATGAACTCATGCGGCTGGTCAGAACAGCCAAAATGGCGCATTAGCAGTCCCTTTATATAATGAACCGCCGAGTTTCTCGTAACACTGCCAGAGTTATTCTATTTATCAATAAAATAGAGGAGTGGTTGCTAGTGAGTATGCTTGCGGCCATGGTCATACTTGCGGTGACCCAAATCATTTATCGAAATGTATTTGATGCTGGCATAACCTGGATAGATCCACTGTTGCGTGTGCTGGTATTATGGGTGGTTCTGCTGGGAGCAGTTATTGCCACGCGCAATGATAACCACATACGCATCGATTTTTTCACCCGTTATTTATCCCGTCTTGCAGCACCCTGCCTGCAGCGCGTTGTTTATGCATTTTGCGCATTTGTCTGTGGCTTGATTGCCTGGCACGCGTCCCGCTTTGTGATGATGGATTATGAATTCGGCAGTGTTGCGTTTTCGAGTGTGCCGACCTGGGTGACGCAGTTAATAATCCCATTGGCATTTTATCTAATGGCGATACGTTATTTGATGCTGTTTGTCGTGCCTCCCAATGTGGCTCACCGCTAATGATACTTGGACTGATGCTGGTTGTGCTGCTGGTGATCGTCGGCGTGCCTTTGTTTGTGGTCATTGCCAGTAGCGCGCTGTATGGGTTTTCCAGTGCTGGTGTTGACCTGTCTGTTATCGGTATCGAAATCTACCGCATCGTCGATACTCCGATACTGATCGCGATTCCATTGTTCACCCTCGCGGGTTATGTTCTCGGCGAGAGCAAGGCTTCAGAACGCCTGGTCAAAGTGACGGACGCCCTGCTGGGCTGGATGCCTGGTGGTCTGGCAATTGTGTCCTTATTTGCCTGTGCATTCTTCACTGCGCTCACGGGTGCCTCCGGCGCGACTATTATTGCCCTCGGTGCAATTCTGTACCCGGCGATGAAACAGGCAGGCTATGGTGAAAAATTTAATCTTGGCCTGATTACCTCATCGGGAAGTCTTGGTTTGTTGTTCCCACCGTCTATCGCGTTAATACTCTATGGCGTGATTGCACAGCAGATGGATATTGGTCAGCCAGTATCGATAGATGACCTGTTTCTTGCAGGATTATTTCCCGGTTTGTTGATGCTGATTATGCTCACCGCCTGGAGTGTTTATACCAGCACGCGTTCGGGTTCAGAGATTCGCCGCACACAATTCTCAGTGCGTGCGCTATTACATGCACTACGCGAGTCGATCTGGGAATTGCCGATGCCGTTTGTACTCATTGGTGGTATTTATGGTGGTTATTTTGCGATATCAGAAGCTGCCGCAGTATCAGTACTCTATGTACTTATTGTTGAGGTGGTAATTTTACGCGAAGTACCACTGAAAAAACTGCCTGATATTATGCGCGATTCAATGGTGCTGGTCGGTGGTGTGCTGGTGATTCTTGCGGTGTCACTGGCTTCGACAAACTATTTAATCGATGCTGAAGTCCCCAACAAGTTATTTGCCCTTGTCCGCGAGCATATTGACAGCAAGCTGACCTTCCTGATTACGCTGAATATTTTCCTGCTTGGCCTGGGCATGATTCTGGATGTGTTCTCAGCACTGGTGATCATTGTTCCCTTAATCCTGCCGATGGCCGTCGGCTATGGTATTCACCCCGTGCATATGGGTATTATATTTCTGGCGAATATGCAGATCGGCTATTTCACACCACCTGTGGGCATGAATTTGTTCATCGCCAGTTATCGTTTCCACAAACCAGTGAGTGAGCTCTATGCGGCGACGATTCCGTTTATGTTGATTCTGATGCTGGCAGTGCTGATTATTACCTACTGGCCGGAGTTATCTTTGTATCTGGTGAATAATAATCACTAAAAAAATTAAAGACGAAACCGCAGAAACGCAGAGAAAAAATGTTAACTGAGTTTAATAAAATCCATTGTCCTTATTGTGGTGAGAAGATTGAAATATTCATCGATTCTTCTATCGATGAACAAAGCTATATTGAGGATTGTTCGGTGTGTTGTCGGCCGATTGAGTTGACGGTGGTGATTGTTGATGATGAGGCGAGTATTTTTGCACGGCGGGATGACCGCTAGGCTTTGCCTTGTAACTGCAGCACCACACCCTCATTCTCCAGCGTCGAAATATCCTGGGTAATTTCTTCACCATGGGCAATGGTTCTTAATAAGCGTCGCATGATTTTTCCTGAGCGGGTTTTCGGCAGGCCTTCGGCAAAACGAATATCATCCGGTCTGGCGATCGCGCCAATTTGCTCACCGACCCATTCGCGCAGCTCTTTCACCATGGCTACGGCTTCTGCGCCTACCGGGCGCTCGCCGTTACAGATAACAAAAGCCACAATCGCTTCGCCTTTGACTTCATGCGGGCGCGAGACCACCGCCGCTTCGGCAACGCGTGGGTGTGCCACCAGTGCCGATTCGACTTCCATGGTGCCGAGTCTATGGCCGGAGACATTAATCACGTCGTCGATGCGGCCCATGATCCAGAAATAACCATCGTCGTCTTTGCGCGCGCTGTCGCCGGCAAGATAATATTTGCCACCGAATTTCGAGAAGTAGGTATCTATGTAGCGTTGATCATCACCCCAGACGGTGCGCAGCATCGACGGGAACGGTTTTTTGATGACCAGATAGCCGCCTTTGTTGGCTTCGGTGATCGACTCGCCGTCGTCGTTGACCACATCAGCGATAATGCCCGGCAGGGGAATAGTGCAGGAACCGGGTTTGGTGCTGATCGCGCCGGGGATCGGGCTAATCATATGGGCGCCGGTTTCGGTCTGCCACCAGGTATCGACAATCGGGCAGCGCTCTTTGCCGATGACTTTGTGATACCACATCCAGGCTTCGGGATTGATCGGTTCGCCGACGGTACCGAGCAGGCGTAGCGAAGACAAATCGTATTTATTCGGGAAGTCATCACCCATTTTCATCAGTGCACGAATCGCAGTCGGTGCGGTGTAGAATACGCTGACTTTATGATCTTCACATATTTTCCAGAAGCGGCCGTAATCGGGGACTGTTGGTGCGCCTTCATAAATCACAATGGTGCTGCAGGCGGCGAGTGGGCCGTACGCCACATAAGTGTGGCCGGTAATCCAGCCAACGTCAGCAGTGCACCAGAAAGTATCTTCGTCCTGTAAATCGAATACCCAGAGATTGGTGAGTACGGCGTTTAATAAATAACCGGCGCTGGAATGCTGGATACCTTTGGGTTTACCGGTTGAACCCGAGGTATAGAGCAAAAATAAAGGATGCTCGGCGTTGACCCATTCTGGTTCGCATTGCGTCGCCTGATCGTTGACCAGATCGTGCCACCAGATATCACGACCATCTTGCATGCTGATGTCATGGCCGGTGCGTTTTAATACCAGCACATGTTGAATGCTCGGGCAGCCGGCATTCATGGCTTTATCAGATGCTGCTTTGAGTTCGACAATTTTGCCACCGCGGTGACCACCATCGGCAGTGATTAGCATCACCGCGCCGGCATCGTTAATGCGATCACGTAAAGACTCTGCTGAAAAACCACCGAAGACGACGGAATGAATCGCACCGATGCGCGCGCAGGCCTGCATCGCGATCACGGCTTCGGGGGTCATCGGCATGTAGATGACAACGCGGTCACCTTTTTTGATGCCACTGGCTTTCAGGCTGTTGGCAAACTGACAGACCTCATCGTGTAATTCCTGATAACTGATTTGACGAACATCGCCTTTTTCACCTTCGAAAATAATTGCCGTTTTATCGGCGTGTTTGTCGAGGTGGCGGTCGATGCAGTTATACGAGACATTCATTTCACCATCATTAAACCACTGGTAATGTGGTGCCCGGGATGAATCCAGAATTTGGCTAAAGGGCTTTTTCCAGTGCAGTTGTGTGCGTGCCTGTTCCGCCCAGAAGCCTTCGTAGTCATCTGCCGCATGTTTGTGCAGCGCTTTAAGATCAGCCGGTTTGAGACGCGCACTGGCGGTGAATTCTTTGGCGGGTGGGAACTGCCGGTTCTCTATCAGGGTGGAACTAATATCTTTATCGGACACGGTATTTGCCTTTTATTATCAGTGGTTTATATCGTCATTCTGGATCGGGCTGGAAACCGGGCTTTAGTATACCGCAATCTGCCGGGCAGTTCGCCAGCGCGCCTCGGTGGAAAATTTTTAAAACACCTGCTTGTTTTGTAAAGAAATCGTTTCAGGTTGCCAGTGCGTAATGGCGTATTGCCAGAGCTCATCGAATGTCAGTGAATCATCGGGCAGAGTCTGGCCGAGAAATTTTAGAATACTGATAATCGTTGTCTGCGGATTCGCGTTATCAATGGCAGTTGCACCACTGGATTTGCTAAGTTTGTTGCCGCTGTCGTCCAGCGCTAAGGGCAAATGCAAATAGTCTGGTGTGGCATAGCCGAGGCATTGCTGTAGATAAATTTGTCGTGTTGTTGAATCGAGCAGGTCGGCACCGCGCACCACTTCAGTGATGTTTTGTTCGGCATCATCCACCACCACGGCAAGTTGATAAGCAAACAAAGCATCACGACGTTTGATGATATAGTCGCCGACCTCTTCAGCCAGATGTTGGTGTTGTTCACCATAGACTTTATCTGCAAAGCGAATAATGTCGTCACCGACTTTTAAACGCACAGCATAGCCGTCGCTGTGCCAGTCGCTGCTGTTGCGACAGGTGCCGGGATATACCGGTGACCAGTTGCCGGTTTCTGCTGCCAGTTGTTTGCGCGAACAGGTGCAGGGGTAAGCAAGCTGTTTTTGTTTGAGCTGCGCCAGTGCATGTTCATAGACATCAGTGCGCCTTGATTGATAGATGACTTCGCCGTCCCAGTGCAGACCGAAGGCATTCAGGGTTTTTAATATTTTCGTGTCCATGCCTGTGATGCAGCGTGCAGTATCGACATCTTCGATGCGCACTAACCATTGCCCCTGATGCGCGCGCGCCTGCAAAAAGCTGGCGATAGCGGCGATCATGGTGCCGTAATGTAAAGGCCCGGTGGGTGAGGGAGCAAAACGACCGATGTAGGATTTATTGGGCATGATTAAAAAATATTAACCGTATTTAAAGAAGGGGAATCCGCAAATGAACGCAAATATTTCTAATATGGCTTTCAGCTTATAACTCATCTTATTATGTCGAAGAAGGTAACAACAAAAACGTTTTAGTTTTTACATTCGCGTTCATTTGCGGATTAAGTTTTTTCGCTAATAAAAAAAAGCCGGAGCAGGTCCGGCTTTTTGGTAGATCCTGAAGGCAATGTTATTTGCCTTTGGTCTGTTTTTCTTTGATCTCGTCGAGACTCTTGCAATCGATGCATTGGGTGGCTGTGGGTCGGGCCTCGAGGCGCTTGAGGCCAATTTCGACACCGCAGGTCTCGCAGTAGCCATAGTCACCGTTGTTGATAGCGTTCAGCGATTCGTTGATCTTTTTGATCAGCTTGCGTTCGCGGTCGCGGGCGCGTAGTTCGAGGCTGAATTCTTCCTCCTGAGTGGCGCGGTCGGCCGGGTCAGGGAAGTTGGCGGCTTCATCTTTCATGTGACCCACAGTGCGGTCGACTTCCGCCATGAGATCGCTTTTCCAGGCGTCCAGCATTTCGGTGAAGTGAGCCAGCTGTGCTTCGCTCATGTATTCCTCGCCTTTTTTGACTTTATAGGGCTTGAAATTATGTTCTGTAACTTGTTTCGCGGTACCAGGCATTCAATTGACTCCAGCGTTACCCGAGATTTCTAAAAGAGCGCGACTATTTATCATAAAAGCGGGTATGGGCGCAAGCCGGATTGTCCCCTGAAGTCGAATAGTGTTGTTTTTACGGAAGATATTGTGTGCCAACGAGTGGCTTATTGTTCGTGACTCGCGATCACCTTGCTGATGATCCGGCCTTTGTGTAATCGGCTGCTGATCGTGCTGCCGCTGCTGACTTGGGCGGAATCGTGGAGTGCGCGACCGGTTTCGTCGCTGGTGATCGAATAGCCGCGCGCCAGCGTATTCAGTGGGCTGACTGCGTTTAGCGTGCTGGCGAGTCGTTCGCAGTTGGTGCGTGCTTTTTCCAGCCGGGCCTGCGCACGGTGCTGTAGGCGTGAGACCAGCAGCTGTAGCTGCTGGTCGCCGTGGCGCAGTCGATTCAGTGGTGAATGCGCCAGTAGTTGCTCTTCCAGTCGCTGCTGTCGGTGCTGCCAGAGCTGCTGGTGCATGCGCCAGCTGCGCAGCAGACCCTGCTCGATCGTGTCAAGGCGCTGGCTGTAGGCTTCGAGCACCGCCATCGGGTGTTGTTGTGCAAGCCGTGATTTTAGCCAGGATAGTTCCTGCTGGCGCTGTTTCTGCGCCTCGCGGGTGCGTTGCAGCAGGCGTCGCTTTGCGCTAGTCAGTTGCTGCCGCCAGTTGTGCTGATCCGGGGTCACGGCTTCGGCCGCGGCGGTGGGGGTGGCGGCGCGCAGATCGGCGACAAAATCGGCGATGGTAATGTCGGTTTCGTGACCGACACCGCTGACCACCGGGATGCGGCAGGCATAGATGGCCCGGGCGACGGTTTCTTCGTTGAATACCCAGAGGTCTTCCAGCGAGCCGCCGCCGCGGACCAGCAGCAGCACGTCGCATTGCCCCAGTTTCTGCGCCAGCGCCAGTGCGCGGCAGATCGCAGGGGCAGCGGCCTCACCCTGCACCGGTACCGGGAACAGTTTGACCGGAATCGAGGGAAAGCGGCGACCGATGACGCTGAGCACATCGCGGATCGCGGCCCCGGTATTCGAGGTAATCACGCCGATACAGGTGGGCAAGGTCGGGACTGCCTGCTGGTGCTCGCTGGCGAACAGACCTTCTGCCGAGAGCATCTGTTTCAGCGCGTCAAACCGCGCGCGTAGCGCACCTTCACCGGCGATTTCCATGCGATCGACGATTAGCTGATAGTCGCCGCGGGGTTGATACAGGCTGACCTTGCCGCGCACCAGCACCTGCTGGCCGTTTTCCGGGGCGAAGCCGAGGTTGCTGTTGCGGCTGCGGAACATGGCGCAGCGGATTTGCGCACCAGTGTCTTTCAGACTGAAATAAATATGGCCAGAGGCAGGGCGGGCGAGGTTGGAGATTTCGGCTTCCACCCAGACCCAGGCGAATTCCTGCTCGAGCAGGCTGGCGACTTCGCGATTGAGTTCGCTGACGCTGAGGATGTTGCGGTTTGTGCTGCGGCTATTCATGTCAGCATGATACAACAAAGTGGGCATGGCTCCTTGTCTGCGGTCATTTCAGCCGAGCGAGGATAAACATTACTTCCTGTCTGTTGTCGTGCCTCTGCCATCGGCCTATAATTGGGCGCCTTTACCATTCGAGCAGAGGCCAGCAGGAACCCACATGCGAATTATCGAGGAAGCCCTCACTTTTGACGACGTTTTACTGGTTCCTGCGCATTCCGTGGTGATGCCCAAGGATGTCGATCTCACCACCTGGGTGACGCGCGATATCCAGCTCAATATTCCTCTGTTATCGGCTGCCATGGATACCGTCACCGAATCTGGTCTCGCCATCGCGCTGGCGCAGGAAGGCGGTATGGGTATTGTCCACAAAAATCTGGATGCTGCGACTCAGGCCGATAATGTTCGTCAGGTGAAAAAATACGAGAGTGGCGTGATTACCGATCCGGTGCAGGTGCCACCGGATATGAGTATTCGTGAAGTTCTCGAACTGCGCCGCCAGTACAAAATTTCTGGCGTCCCGGTGACTGAAGGCGAGGCGCTGGTCGGTCTGGTCACCAGCCGCGATCTGCGTTTCGAAACCCGTCTGGATCAACCGGTGTCAGCGATCATGACGCCAAAAGAAAAACTGGTGACAGTGCAGGAAGGCGCGAGCAAGGAAGAAGTGCTGAGTCTGTTGCACAAACACCGTATTGAGCGGGTTCTGGTGGTGAATGATAAATTTCAGCTGCGCGGCATGATCACGGTGAAAGATATTCAAAAATCCACTGATTATCCCATGGCCAGCAAAGATGGTGCCGGTCGTTTGCGCGTGGGTGCGGCAGTTGGTACTGGCGAAGGTACCGAGGAGCGTGTTGAGCTGCTGGTCGCCGCTGGCGTCGATGTGATTGTGGTGGATACCGCGCACGGCCATTCCCAGGCAGTGCTGGATCGTGTCAGCTGGGTGAAAAAAAATTATGATGTGCAGGTCATCGGCGGCAACATCGCTACCGGGGAAGCGGCTCTGGCTCTGGTCAAGGCGGGTGCCGATGGTGTCAAGGTCGGCATCGGCCCGGGCTCGATCTGCACTACGCGCATTGTCGCCGGTGTCGGTGTACCGCAGATCTCGGCGATTAGCAGTGTTGCCAAAGCGCTCGAGGGCACTGGTGTGCCACTGGTGGCAGATGGTGGCATTCGTTATTCCGGTGACATGGCAAAAGCGATTGCCGCCGGTGGTTATTGCATCATGGTGGGTAGCATGCTCGCCGGCACCGAAGAGGCGCCGGGTGAAGTGATTTTGTATCAGGGACGTTCGTATAAATCGTATCGCGGCATGGGGTCGTTAGGCGCGATGAAAAAAGGCTCTAGTGATCGCTATTTCCAGGACAGCTCGGAGGGCAGCGACAAGCTCGTGCCCGAGGGCATCGAAGGCCGCGTTGCCTACAAAGGCCCGCTGAGTGCCATCGTGCATCAGATGATGGGTGGTTTGCGCTCCAGTATGGGCTATGTCGGTTGCGCGACCATGGACGAAATGCGCAGCAAACCCGGCTTCGTGCGCATCTCCGGTGCCGGCATGCAGGAATCACACGTGCACGATGTCACCATCACCAAAGAAGCACCGAATTACCGTAGTACTTAATTAGATACACAAAAAACATTTGTCCGCAGATGAACGCAGATAAACACAGATATTGGCATGGCTTTTCGCTATAAAATTTTTTATCGGTGTTTATCTGCGTTCATCTGTGGATTAATATCTTTTAATAATAAAAATATACATCATGCAAAACATTCACGCCGATAAGATTTTAATTCTCGACTTTGGTTCGCAGTATACGCAGCTGATTGCGCGTCGTGTGCGCGAAGCTGGCGTCTATTGCGAAATTCATCCTGGTGATGTTGCTGACGCCGATGTATCCGAATTTAATCCCAACGGCATTATTCTCTCGGGTGGCCCTGAGTCAGTCACTGCCAGCGATACTCTGAAAGCACCTGATGCAGTGTTCAATCTTGGTGTGCCTGTGCTGGGTATTTGCTATGGCATGCAGACCATGGCGGCACAGCTCGGCGGCAAAGTGGGTGCCTCTACGCATCGCGAATTTGGTTATGCCAAAGTGCGCGCACGCAATCATAGCAAACTGTTTATCGATATCGAAGATGAAGTGAATGCACAGGGGCATGCTTTTCTTGATGTCTGGATGTCACACGGTGATCGCGTCGATGATCTACCGGAAGGTTTTGTCTGCATCGCCAGCACCGACAGTGCACCCAATGCCGGCATGGCGAATGAAGCGCTGGGTTTTTATGGTGTGCAATTTCATCCTGAAGTGACCCACACCAGGCAGGGCCAGCGCATCATCGAACGCTTTGTCCACGAAATTTGCGGCTGCGCGGCATTATGGACTGCGGATAATATTATCGAAGACAGTATCACACGAATTCAGCAGCAGGTCGGTGACGATGAAGTGATACTTGGCCTGTCGGGTGGTGTTGATTCATCGGTGGTCGCGGCATTGTTGCATCGTGCCATCGGCGATCAGCTCACCTGTGTGTTTGTCGATACCGGTTTACTGCGTCACCACGAAGGTGATCAGGTGATGGCGGTGTTCGCCGAGAATATGGGCGTCAGGGTGATTCGTGTCGATGCCGAACAACGTTTTCTCGATGAACTCAAAGGCGCAGCTGACCCCGAAAAAAAACGTAAAATTATCGGTCGCGTGTTCATCGAAATATTCGAAGAACAAGCGAGCAAACTCACGACCGCCAACTGGCTGGCACAGGGCACGATTTATCCCGACGTAATCGAGTCTGCCGGCAGCAAGAATGCGCATCTGATTAAATCGCATCATAATGTTGGCGGTTTGCCAGAAGATATGAAGCTGCAACTGGTCGAGCCGCTGCGCGAACTATTCAAAGACGAAGTCCGCAAAATTGGTGTTGAACTCGGCCTGCCTTCGACGATGGTCTATCGGCATCCGTTTCCGGGGCCGGGCCTGGGTGTGCGTATTCTCGGTGAGGTGAAAAAAGAATACGCGGATTTATTACGCCTGGCCGATGATATTTTTATCAGCGAGCTTTACAAACACGAGCTTTACGACAAAGTCAGTCAGGCCTTTGCTGTATTCCTGCCGGTACGTTCAGTGGGAGTTATGGGCGATGGTCGACGTTACGAGTATGTGGTTGCGCTGCGTGCGGTGGAAACCATCGACTTCATGACCGCGCGCTGGGCACCTCTGCCGTATGATTTTCTCGGCCATGTTTCGACACGCATCATTAATGAGGTCGATGGCATCTCACGTGTGACTTACGATATCTCCGGCAAACCACCGGCGACTATTGAGTGGGAGTGACCCCGCGTCCGGCATGCGCTGGTAACTGCGAGCATCAAAGCAACCACGAGACTGCGTACTTGAGGGTTTTATAGTATTTGCGTTTGGCACTGACGGGCATTGATTCGCACGCACAAGTAAACTTTTTAAGTGTATACCTCATGGCATTACTACCCTATACATCACACAATCGGATGCGGTTCTGCTATCCCAAACCCTGCGTGAATTTAATGCGCTATTACGGCGTCTTTGTAGCGAACAACCAATACCGTACGTGAGTGACGCCAGTGAAGCGGGGTAAAGGCCGTCAACGCTACACCTAATGACTCAGACATTCCAGCACAGGCCGCGAACGCTATGCGTCAATGTCACGGCCGCATCGCCTCAAGTGCGTCTTTAACATCGATATTAAAATCTGTAGTGAGTGCGGTGGGCCGACCAAGGTCGTTGCCTGCATTGAAGACCAGGACGTCATTAACAACATCCTGACGCACATCCATCACAAGACTGAATGTGCTCTGTGCCTAATTGATTACCGCAACGCCGTGCGCCACCGTAGGCGACGTTATTTGATTAAGGCAGCGCCATTCATGATTGACAAGGACGTTGTCTGAAAAACAGGGCAGGGGTACGGTTGGCCTGTCGTTCAGTTTTGGTCGGAAAAGGGCCGGGATCAGGTGGATTGTTCAGCGGGTTCCGCGCCGATGTGGCAAATAACGGACAAAATTGTGCTAAATGACGCCGCGAGGGTGACGCTATGGCGGAGTGGTTTTGCAGCAAAAAGGCGGTTTATATTTCCTATACTTTCCCCACAATTTAAGAATTAATTCATTTGACTGTAAAGAAATTGTCACATCAATAAAATAACCTGTCCACTGTTTAGTTTTCACGAACCTTCTTTATGAATGATTACAAATCATAATCATTTTACAGCGTTTTGGGGTGAAATATGATTAGTTTGAAAAATGTAAGTGTCTCTTTTCCCGGTGGTGTAGTGGCCTTACAACCAGTTAACCTTGAGCTACGACGCGGTGAGTTCACTGTGTTACTTGGCGCTTCGGGTGCCGGAAAGTCTACGTTACTCCGCTCTCTAAATTATCTTAACAAACCTACAACCGGTAATATCATCGCCGAAGGGTTAGGGGATCTAAACAACCGGAAAGTGTTACATCAGCACCGCCAGCAGACCGGCATGATCTTCCAACAGCACCAGCTTATTGGGCGACAAACAGCATTGTCTAATGTCTTACTGGGACGAATCGGCTATCACTCATTTTTTCGGAGCTTGTTTCCACTACCGGATGCAGAGCAGCGTATTGCTTTGGAGTGCCTGGAACGTGTGGGATTGTTACATAAGGCACTGGAACGTGCAGACTGTTTAAGTGGTGGGCAACAGCAAAGAGTCGGCATTGCTCGCGCTCTTGCACAGCGACCAAAGTTATTGCTGGCCGATGAGCCTATCGCAAGTCTTGATCCCACGACATCGACTAAAGTGTTATCACTTTTGCGTCGTATCTGTCGTGAAGACGATATTACGGCTGTTGTTAGTCTACATCAGGTTGAATTTGCCAAGGAGTATGCAGACCGAATCATTGCGCTTAGTCAAGGCCACATCGTCTTCGATAGTGCACCTGAAAATCTTAATACATCAACACTGGAATCAATTTACGAGGCGCCTAAGAACGAAGGCGGACCAAGTCATCCTGTCATGGCCTCACCGGCCCTGGCGTATTAATACAAAACTGGAGAAATTACTATGAAACGGTTTATTGCTTTAGTAACTATTTTTATCATCGGGGTAACGAACATGACGTTATCTTACGCCAGTACTGATCCTGATCCAGATGTGCTTAAAGTGGCGTTGCTGCCGGACGAAAATGCCGGAACCATCATCAAAAATAATAAACCGCTGAAAGATTATCTGGAGAAGACCCTGGGTAAAAAAATTGAATTAGTTGTTACAACTGATTATTCGTCCATGATCGAGGCAATGCGTCACGGCCGTTTGGATCTTGCTTACTTCGGGCCACTGTCCTATGTGCTTGCCAGAAGCAAAAGTGACATCGAGCCGTTTGTTGCACTCAAAAAAAAGGGCAGTACAACTTATCAGGCCGTGGTCATTGCTAACATCAAGTCCGGTATCAGCAAGCTCGCTGATATCAAAGGTAAGAACATGGCCTATGGTGACAGGGCATCTACATCAAGTCATCTCATTCCAAAATCCATGTTGGCGGAACAGGGTATGATGGCGAAGCAAGATTACCAGGAGCACTTCGTTGGTTCACACGATGCCGTGGCGATCGCGGTACAAAACGGACACGCTCAGGCCGGTGGTCTGAGTCGTCCGATCTTCGAATCCTTGGTTGAACGTAATATCATTAGTCTGGAGAAGGTGAAGGTATTGGGATACTCCAAGCCGTTTCCACAATACCCCTGGACCATGCGTTCCAATTTAAAACCGGCACTTAAACAAAAAATTCGCTCGGCATTTCTAAATATAAAAGATCCCGCAATATTAAAACCTTTCAAGGCGGATGGTTTTGCCGTGGTTACTGACAAAGACTATGACGTTGTGCGTAATCTGGGCCATCTCTTAAAAATTGATCTATCCAAATTTTAAACAAGAGGCTGTAACTGTGGAAAATACTTTCGATGAATTCCTGATAAAGCGTCGCCATGAATGGAATAATACTGCAATTAAATTCAGTCTGGTGATGCTGGGTGTCCTACTATGTTCATATTATGTAGGTCTATTCGATATAAGTCGTCTATCGGATGGTGTTCCAAGCCTGATTAGCTTGATGGGGGAAATGATACCGCCGGACTTTAGCCAGGCGAAAGACTGGATAAAACCATTGCTCGATACCGTTGCGATGAGCATCGCAGGTACCGCGCTGGCAGTCACTATCTCTATTCCACTTGCTTTTCTTGCAGCGCACAATACCACGCCTAATGCAATGGTTTACCGAGTCGCACGCGGCACTTTAAACACACTACGTGCTGTTCCCGAGTTAATTATGGGTATCTTGTTTGTAGCTGCTGTCGGTTTCGGAGCACTGCCGGGAGTATTAGCACTTGGCCTGCATTCCATTGGGATGGTCGGTAAGTTTTTTGCTGAGGCGATCGAACATGTTGACGAGGCGCCCGTCGAGGCTGCGCGAGCTGCGGGTGCCACACCGCTGCAGGTTATTATGCATGGGGTATTTCCCCAGGTATTGCCGCAGATGGCAGACATCTCTGTTTATCGCTGGGAGTATAATTTCCGGGCCTCTACCGTCATGGGGATGGTCGGTGCCGGGGGCATTGGTTTCGAATTGATGGGTTCCTTGCGCATCATGCAGTACCAGGATGTGTCGGCCATACTGCTAGTGATCCTGGTCATGGTAACGCTGGTTGATTCTTTTAGTGGTTATCTAAGAAAACGTTTTAAATAAAATATTCCAGGGAACAATGTTGTTATGAAATCGAAGATTGTTATCACGCATCACGTACACCAACAAGTTATCGAATACCTGTCGGAAAGGTGCCATGTCATCCCCAACGACACGCACGAGACATTGTCACGGGAAGAAATACTTGATCGAGCCAGAGACGCCGATGCCATAATGACGTTTATGCCGGATAGTGTGGATGAGGCATTTATAAGTGCTTGCCCGAAACTCCAGGTAATCGGGTGTGCGCTCAAAGGTTACGATAACTATGATGTGGATGCCTGCACCCATCGAGGTATCTGGGTAACCAACGTACCCGATCTTCTAACTATCCCGACAGCGGAACTTACCATCGGCCTTCTCATCGGGTTGACACGTAATATTATGCAGGGTGACCATTTCGTCCGTAGTGGGGAATTCAATGGTTGGCGTCCAACACTTTATGGCAGTGGGTTTACCGGTAAAACCCTGGGTATCATCGGTATGGGTGCAGTCGGTCGGGCAATCGCTCAGCGGCTGGTGGGATATGAGCTGAATATACTCTACACTGATCCAGCACTAGTAACGCCTGAACTGGAGAAGCAGTGGTCCTTAACACGAACATCTCTGCTGGAGTTACTTAACCGTAGCGACTTTGTCGTGCCGATGATCCCGTTTAGTAAGGAAACACATCATCTGATCAATGCTGATGCGGTTACGCAAATGAAACAGGGTGCCTATTTGATTAACGCTTGCCGCGGCTCGGTAGTGGATGAAGAAGCCGTGGCTGCTGCACTGAGCGCAGGTGGACTTGCGGGCTATGCCGCAGATGTGTTCGAAATGGAAGAGTGGGTTCGCTCCGATCGGCCTCGGGAAATTCCATCGGCACTACTTGGTAACACCACACAAACACTGTTTACTCCGCATATTGGATCGGCAGTTGATGAGGTGCGATTGCAAATCGAACTCGAAGCAGCCAAAAATATTCTACAGGTGTTGAATAATGAACGGCCGCAAGGTGCGATTAACGATCCAGTGCAGAGGGCTATCGTCTGAAAACAATTGATCTGGAACATGTGGCGACACTTCTTGCAGTTGTCAATGCAGGGAACTTCCGTGCGGCTGCCAAGAAGTTAGGCATTTCACAGGGTGCTGTGTCACAACATATCAAAAAACTTGAAATATTCTTACAGGCTACTTTGATCGTGCGCAGCCATGCAGGGTGCAAACCGACACTGGAGGGAAAAGTATTTCTCCCCTACGCAGAAAACTTGATACGGATGAACCAACGCGCCCTTGGCGTGCTCCACTGCCAGCAAGATATTATTACTATCGGTGCAAGCTCAAATATCGGTACTTACATGTTACAGCCACATATTAAATCACTTCTGGATGAGGACAGTAACAACCAAAAGATCGACATGGTTATTCATAACAACCCCACTATCGTTGAGAAACTGGATGATGGTGAATTTGATGTTGCAGTCATGGAATGGTGGGACAGGCGTCCTGGTTACATCGCTCATCTTTGGCGAAGAGAGGAATTGGTAGTGATCGTGCCACCGGATCATGACTGGGCCAAGCTACCCTATATTCCGCGCAACCTGTTCAAAGGTGCATCGATCCTGGCTGGCGAATCCGGTACTGGTACGGGCCGGTTGTTGGCGCGTTACTTCGGCGATGAAATTAAGGATATTTTGATCACGTTACGACTTGGAAGTACAGAAGCGGTAAAACAGTGGGTCAAGGCGGGGCTTGGTGTTTCGTTGGTGTTGGCCAGTACAGTAGAGCACGAGCGCCGCGACGGTACTCTGGCTGTGATGCCGCTCGAAGGTGAGCCATTGCATAAGGATCTTTACGTCATTTGGCGTGATTCGCTCATGCCGGAAAGTTTGTCGCGGCGTTTCGCCGAACGTCTACTCGCATGATCATTGCATGTTGCTTGTAAATATCTGAACGATCAAGGTTACGATGCACTGGGTATGATTCCACGTCTAGCACTGGCTAGCACGTGCAAGCAGACTTTTTCAATGATATGTTTCATGGTACTGTTGATGGTATCGGGAAATCACCCGGTCGCCGATCTATGCCCACTCTTCCCTAATCCTGTTTTGCGCCGAGGCATCACTTCGCAATGCGCCTGATCCCTATTCCACATTAGATGAGCTCTTGAAAGCCCATGTAACAGCTGCTATATTAAGTGCTAATTAGAGGACTTTTTGGAGGTGATCATGACTATCAAATTTTCCGAGGATTTGGTTCCCTTGACGGATCTGAAGATGAACCCGGGGCGTGTGGTGAAGCACACCACCGAGGCTCACCGGCCCGTGTTGCTCACCAGCCGGGGCCGGGGTGTCGCCGTGGTCCAGTCGGTCGGTGATTACGAGAAAGCCGAGGAGGAGCGGGCCTTTATGCGAGCCGTGGTCACCGGCCTTGCGGATCTGGAGGCAGGGCGCGAGGTATCCCTCGACGAGGCTAAGACGCGGCTCGGTCTTTAGTCGCCCATGCCCGCAGTGATCATCAGTTTTGCCGAATCCGCGCTCCGTGATCTCGAGGAGGTACGAGTCTGGTATTCTGAGCAAGGCGTGCCTGATGTCGGGGCGAGGCTGGTGGCGGAAGTCTTCCAGCGCGTTCAGGCTCTGGTCGATCATCCCGACATGGGAAGGGTGGTGCCTGAATTCGATCAGCCCTTTCTGCGGGAACTCATCCATCCGCCATTTCGCATTGTGTACCGGCGCGATCCCCAGCGGGTGAGGATTGTCCGTGTCTGGCGCAGCGAGCGTCTGCTGCGTCTTCCCACGGCTGACCAGGGGAGGACGGCTCGCTCGTAGTAATCACCTGGGTCATATATCTGGCACTTCCGTTCAGTCTGCATCTTACCTTTATTGTGATTCCATTCGCCGCACTGTTTGCATTCGCTGTGGCGGTGACCGCGAGTACGTTTAAGAAATACCTTTGAAAAATACGGTCGGAACAGGGCGCTCTGTCTGATTCAGGGGATGTCAGCTATGGGGCCCATATTTGGAAATGTTCACGATTCTGGGTATTAACGTACACACGTTCAGAATAGTGGACGTCACAATCACTGTTATTTTGGGGTTACTGGAGATATATTTATATAACGTCCATTACTATATACACTACTGTAAATAGTGACCATAGATATGGACGATAAATGAGAAAAACCCAGCTAGACTTGATGATACCGATTCCGGTGAGGCGGGCGGTGCGTAAGCTTGGACAGGATATCCGTGATGCCAGGCTCAGGCGGCGTATTTCAACGGCTGTCATGGCTGAACGGGCTTCTATCAGCCGGACAACCCTGAACAAGATAGAAAAGGGCGACCCCGGCGTTTCGTTGGGTAACTACGCCAATGTGCTCTTTGTGTTGGGCATGGCTGAGCGGTTGGGTGACCTGGCGGACGTCAGGACGGATACGGTGGGTCTTGGGCTTGAAGAGGAGCGTTTGCCGCAACGTATCCGCAAGTCGTCCCGGTCTGGACAGAAGAGTAAAGCGTGATGGAAACAGAAGTATACGTTTATGTGGATATTGCCGGTACGCCGCATCTGGCCGGACGACTGTGGGCGCGCGTGCGCAAAGGTAGGGAAAGCGCCACGTTCGAATATGATCCTGGCTGGTTTGAGAATGTCGATCGTTTCTCCCTGGAACCGGCCCTGACGCTGGGTCCTGGCCCCTTTCACACACCCTCAGGTAAGCCCCTGTTCGGTACCATCGGCGATTCCGCCCCCGACCGTTGGGGGCGGGTTCTGATGCGCCGGGCTGAACGGCGACGGGCAGAGCGCGCGGGCGAGACGCCGCGCACCTTGATGGAAATTGACTATCTGCTCATGGTTGATGATGAGACACGACAAGGCGCTCTGCGCTTTGCCAGGCAGGAGGGCGGCCCGTTTCTTGCCGAACATGAAGCCGCACGCATACCGCTTCTGATCGATCTGCCGCAATTGCTGTCGGCAGCGGAGCATGTCGTTGGTGACACACGGATAGCGACGAGGATCTGCGCCTGCTGCTGGCCCCCGGCTCATCATTGGGTGGTGCGCGTCCCAAGGCATCTGTTCGGGACCGGGACGGGCATCTGGCCATCGCCAAGTTTCCACACAAGGATGACGAAATCAATACGGTTCTGTGGGAGGCGGTTGCGCTCCGGCTTGCGGCAAAGGCTGGTATCCCCGTGCCCGACTGGCGAATCGAACATGTACTGAACAAGCCGGTGCTGTTGCTGCGCCGGTTCGATAGGGTGCAAGGTCAGCGAATTCCGTTTCTTTCGGCCATGAGTATGCTCGGCGCCAGCGACAACGAGTCACGCAGTTTCCTGGAATTTGTCGATGCTCTGCGCCGATATGGCGCCAATCCGAAACAGGATATGCATGAACTGTGGCGACGTATCGTCTTTAATGTCCTGATCTCCAACACCGATGACCACTTGCGTAATCACGCTTTCCTCTATACCGGCCCGGACGGTTGGCGGGCCCCGCTATGACCTCAATCCAGTGCCCACAGATATCAAGCCACGCGTTCTGACAACGGCTATTGATCTCGATGACGGTTCGGCCTCTCTGGATCTAGCGATGAGTGTGGTGGGATATTTTGAACTGGACGAAGACAGGGCGCACGCGATCGCCGCCGAAGTCGGGCAGGCCGTGACAACCTGGCGCGAAGAGTCCGCGCGACTGGGTTTGACGCATACTGAGATTGCTCGCATGGCCTCGGCCTTTGAACATGAGGATTTGAAGGCGGCGCTTTCTGATAGCCTTGGTTAACAGTCTGGTGTGACGGGATATTAACCTCATAGTCATCCATACTTAATTCTATTGTCATCCATCCTTAATCCTACGGTCATTGATCACTCCTATGGTTTGAGTCTCACCAGCCACTCAAGGAGTATCGCCATGAATTTCAGCAAGAGACATTTCAGTCATTTAGTACGGCCGGCAAGTATGGCGGCCGCAATCGTCACACTACCAGTGCTTGGCTCATTTTCACTCGAAGCGATGGCTAGCGATGTACCGCAAATGGAACAAGGTATTCAAATTGGCGACCTGGCGCCGGGACGAGCCATTGTCTGGAGTCGATCAGACCGCCCGGCGCGAATGATGGTTGAATACGCCTACAACCCGGAGTTCGTCAACGCCATTACGGTTCGCGGGCCTTATGCAATGGAAGACAGCGACTTCACTGCCCGCCAGGATTTGGTCGGTTTACCTGTCGGTGAAGATGTTTACGTTAAAGTCTGGTTCGAAGATTTAACCAACGCGCACGGCAAAAGCGAACCGGCCAACGGCCATTTTCACACCATCGGTAAACACGATGATATTCGTTTCGTCTGGGGCGGCGATGTCGGCGGCCAGGGTTGGGGTATCAACGAAAGCTTCGGCGGCATGAAAATCTATGAAGCCATGCGCCAGGTGCAACCGCAATTTTTCATAGAAAGCGGCGACAGCGTTTATTCCGATGGCCCTATCCAGGCCAGCGTGATTGCCGAAGACGGCATGCTCTGGACCAATCTCGTGACTCCGGAAGTCAGCAAGGTTGCCGAGACTTTGAATGAGTTCCGCGGTCGCTACAAATACAACCTGCTCGACGTAAACCTGCGTCGTTTCAATGCCGAAGTACCGCAAATCTGGCAATGGGATGATCATGAAGTAGCTAACAACTGGTCCGATTCCAAGGACCTGACTGGTGACAGCCGCTACACCGTCAAGGACGTGCCGTTGCTCGTCGCCCGCGCCAGCAAGGCGTTTCATGAGTATGCACCGCTGCGTCCGCACAATGCGGAAGAGTCCGAACGAATCTACCGCAAAATCTCTTACGGTAAATTACTGGACGTATTTGTGCTGGACATGCGTAGCTACCGCGGTCCCAACACTGACAATCTGCAAACTGAACAAAGCGCCGAAACCGCGTTTCTTGGGCAACAGCAGTTGCAGTGGCTGAAGGATGAGCTGGATCATTCCGATGCGGTGTGGAAAGTGATTTCTGCCGACATGCCTATTGGTCTGAATATCAGTGATGATTACGCGCATAATCCGCCGCAACGCTGGGAAGCCGTAGCCAATGGCAATGATGGTCCTGCCGCCGGCCGTGAGCTGGAAATAGCTGATCTGCTGAAATACATCAAACATGAGCGCATCAACAATATTGTCTGGTTGACCGCCGATGTGCATTATGCCGCAGCCCACTACTACGATCCGAGTAAAGCCGCCACACAGGAATTTGCGCCGTTCTGGGAGTTTGTCTCCGGGCCACTGAACGCCGGTTCATTCGGCCCCAACAGCACCGATGGCACCTTCGGGCCGCAAGTGGTGTTTAGCAAGACGCCACCTGCCGGTCAGGCCAATCTGTCACCGTATGCCGGTTTGCAGTTCTTCGGTGAAGTTAACATCGACAAATCAAGCAATGCGATGACGGTTGACTTAAAAGATATAAACGGTGCCACGGTGTTCAGCAAGACGCTGTCGGCGGAGCGAGGTCGCCGTCGCCGCCACGATTGATATGCTGTTGAAAAGGGGGTCTTTGCACCAGCAAAGGCCCCACCTACCGGCGCAATGAAATAGAAAGAAGTGTTTTGTCGGAAGTATTAGCGGGCAGTGATTGTCGCCTCCCCTTATGCGTTCGTCGCTGTGGGTGGCAGATCTAACGAGTGAATTGTTTAAGAAGTACATGTCCTATACGGATTTTATATCTATAATGTTAACCATTTCAGTAATTTCTTTTCTATATAGTCTGCTGATATTCGTTCCTGTTCAAGGCGGGAGCTACGGTACTTACCCTGTTGTAACTCTTCGAATAGCTTAATTTCATTGGCGTATAAATTCGGTGGACATTTATCAACGGGTGAAGGCTCGGGAACAGTTCGTTGCTCAAATTCAATCATTGTTTCTTTGTCCATCATTATCGCTCGCAGATCAGGTATGTATTGGCGGGCATCACTCAGAAATTTGAATCCCCAGGTATCTATGTCACCCCAGTAGCCAATATTTTTATCAGACAACCATTTTGCATTCATCCAGCTTAAATTTGCACCCCCGCCGAAAATGGCAATTGTATTTTCCAGAGTGGGTAGGCCATAACCGGGTTGTTTGTTTTCAACTATCAGGATATTTCGTGTGGGCAAAGGGTTATCACGCAGTGTTTGCGTAGACAACTGTAAAATTGGTAAGCCGCTCAATCGTTCTTTTGACTTCATGCAGAGAGGCCGCACTAAAAGCCATGAGTTTGGTGTCTCTATACAACCTAACCAATTCATTAAGCCATTGGTATGCGCAACTTCTTCGTCGAAATGCTTGTCGAGCAAATCAGACACTAATGAAAAGTTATTCTCAAGAAACTTGGTATCAACATCATTCAAGGGTAAGGCGCGCAGATATAAGCCTGTTCCCATTCCCTTATGTAACTGTGAAAGAAGCCTGGGTATTAATTGAACATCATCGGTTTTCATGTTTTCGAGATCTAGAAGATGGCGAACTAATACTGGGTATAAATTGGAATTAAAATCCAGTATCGGCATCATAAGATTTTGCCAGTGTTTGCTTCGTTCTATTGCTTTAGGGCCAATGAACTCGATAAGTGACTGTACGTTTTTAAGCGTGAGTGTTACCGGAACATTATGTCTGCCTAGTTCTCGATATTGTTTTTGCTGCCAGGTAACATGCGAGCTATAAGATGATTGCCGCCATTCTTTTTTGTATTCATGGAAATGACTGACATTGCGTAATGCCTGGGCTCCGGTAGGAACTTTAAGCGGAATTTTTAGTGGGAAACCTCGCTTCCCACTGAGTCGGTCACGCAGGTTCCTGGGTGAATCCCATTCTTTTTTTAGCAATATCGCCTGAACACTATCAGGTAATAAGCCCCAATCGGTCATGGAACCGGTTCCAGCGCTATGCCAAGATCGGCTGCCATTGCTTGGGTTTGTTGTTCGTTGCCACTCTGTATTTTGTCCAGCTCCTCCCATGTTACCTCACACAAGCGACTTTCATGCGTGTTGATATCGCGCTCTGCGATCAATAATGAACGGGCAGACTCACGTGCGAGGTTAAGATTCTTGAACGGGGTGATTAGATTAATGTGAATATGCAACTCCTTGAAAACACGTAGTACGCGCCGACTCACGGCCTCGGCAGTATTGGAAAAGGCTTCATCGAGGAAGACCGTACTATAGATTGGCTGGTCAGCACCATCAGGTGTTAATACATAGGCCAGACTGGCGGCTACAATCGTACCTGCAAAAGATTCTTTTTCACCCCCTGATTTGCCACTGGATGACATGAGTACATCACGTACTTCACGGGTTTTTGTATCAATTTCTTCAGCATAAAATGACAACTGATAGCGCGGATCAAGCAGGCGTAGACTTTCTTTATTGTATGCCGTCACTGCATCACTGGCCTTATCCAATACTTCAATCACCGCCCGCAAGTCTTTAAAACGTTGTTCATGGTCATCACTGCCGGCTTGCGCAAAGACATGAATCAAACGCTTGATAAAATCCTGAACATGGGGGAATTGTTCATTTTTCATGTCTAGACGTAAATGGCTGCCTGGTTTGAATTCAGTGCGTGCCAATACTTGGTTTATGGTTTCAATGCGTTCACTGATTTCTTCTCGCTCGGCATCCATGCGGGATTTAATCCCTGCCAATGAATAGGTGGTATGTTTATTCAAGCGTTGCTTGAATTTATCGACGAGCGAGGGCAGGCCTTCTTTTTCAAGTTTTTGTAAATGTTGTAGATATTCATCGATGCTTTCAATGCTGCGCCCCCAATCAGCGGCGATCGCCTGCCAGTTATCCTTGCTGTAAAAGGTAGACATAATCGAAACAGCCTGATTGCTTGCCTGGGTTTTACGGTTGGCGGCGCCATTGCGTTGGTGTTCAATATCATCTCGATGTTTGCTTTCCAGATCCTGTGCTTGCTCGAGATTATCTATACTTAGTTCTCCAACGCGATTATTAAGCCTGTTGCGAACCCGATTATCCAGTCCTGCAGATGCGGCCTGCCAGGCTTTATTTTGAGCCGATTGAGCCAGTTCCATGTCTTTTTCATAACCGGCGATAATTTTATTTTGTACTGTCTTTTGTTCCTGGATGAGTTCTAGGTCACGTTTGGCCTTTTCCCAGCGCTGCTGCGCCTGTTCAAGGTTGCCGCCTGATTTTTGTAATGATTTAAGATCGGACTCCTGACTCTGTAATATGTTTTGCCAGTGAGGCACATTAATGGCAGGCCATTCAAAATCGGCAAGTTGTTGCCAAAGTTGCGCACGTTGTTCAATGCTGTTCATGGTTTCACGACTTTGTTTTGTTTGCTGACCAAATGATTTTATATCACTGTCCAGCTGTTTAGCTTCCTTGTGCAAGGTATGGAGACGGAGGGTGTTGGAGAAGCCCAGTTGCCATTGCCGTTTATTGTCAATCCGTTGCTGATCTTTTTTCTCAAAGCGGCCTTTGTCAAAATGAATCAGGCCTTGTTGTGTCAGGGAAAATGGGGTGCGATCAAGCTCATCAGTACCGGACACGCAGTGCAGATCAAAACGTTGTAAATGTTGTTTTAGCCATTCGCGGTGAGGATGCTCTCGCCATTGTAATTTGCGCAAATAGCCGTCATCTTTAAACTCAGCGGCACCGGAAACTTTGCGCACAACCTGTACGCGCACATGTACACCCGTGTGTCGTTGATTGAGCCAACGGGTAATCAATGGATAGCGTGCTTCGGGTACCGCCATGGTCGTGCGCAAACCGCCCAGGGCGCGTTCAATCGCGCCCTGCCATTCACGATGTTCCGGTTTAACATTGATTAATTCGCCAATAAATATGATCTGTTCTGCATCGAGTTGCAGTGCTGCACACATCTCATCGCGCAAAAGCTGAAAAGGTGCATCAATATTGGAATTGGGGCGTGATTCAATCTCACGAATTTCTTTTTCTAATTCACTCTGCTGTTGCTGGGCCTGGGAGTAACGGGCAGCCGCGTCAGCAAAATCATTTTGCGCCTGTTCTTTTTCGGGCTCAATATTCGTTATTGCGGTGCGCTGTTTTCCAAGATTGTAATTGAACGTATTTTCATTGATAGAAGAATCCAGTTCCAGATCGCGAGTTATTTGCTGGTAGCGTGATGCATTTTGATTAATTTCGGATAATCGCTCTTTTGTGCGTTTTATATCCTTTTTTAGCTCTTCGATGCGATTTCCGCCCAGCTTCAGGTATTCCTTAAGGAGGCGTTCAACTCTTTCGTTCTCAGAATGTTCCTGTTGTTCGATGTTCTTTAATCGTATTTCCGCTTCATCGAGTTGTTGTTTTATTGACTGTACTCGTTTCCCCCACAGGGCATAACATTGTTCGCCAAAATAAATGGGTAAACCATCATACTCGGCACTGAGTTCTACAATATCATTTTTAGCCTGCTGTAGTGCAGCGGCTGCCTCAGGTAATGCCGCCAGGGTGTCACGCTGGGCACGAGCGTCCAGCAGCCGGTTGTGCACGCCGTCCAGATCTGAAAATTCGGCGACTGCCTTGCGTGCATCTTCGCGCACACGACTGGGTTCCAGAACCAGATCACGAATCAATTTGGTGAGGTCGTCGATCTTCTTCAGGCCGAGGGCGCGGGATAATAAAGAGGGCGCATTACTGTTTTCCATATGCAGTAATTGCCGGTAGGTTTCCTGGTAGGCAGTGAAATTGTCATCACACGGAATGAGGCGATCATCATCACGTAGAAACTGCTTTAGTGTACGTGCATTACCTTCACCAAAGGCCTGTAGCATTTCTTCCAGATGCAGGTCGCGTTTGGCCACTACGTATACACGTTTCAAATCAGCAAGGGCATTGCTTGTCTGTGTCATCCAGAAGAGTGCGGCTAGTGAAATCTCAGTACCATCATCCGCGCGATACATGGCGCGCAAGCCACTGACCACTGAACCGGCACGTTTATTCTGGGTTTGTGTCTGGCTGCCATCGTGGGCGGTACCATAGCTGCCACGAATATAAGATACCAGGCTACGATCGGTGCGATCACCCTGGGCCGCAGCAATATTAAAGCTGGCACTACCTGCGGGTAGTAATAATGCCATCAAGCCGTCAATCAGCGTTGACTTGCCTGCGCCGTTATCGCCTGTAATCAGGGTCCCGTGTTTGTCGATATGTGCGGTGTGCAGGCCATGAAAAGACCCCCAGTTAAAAACAGATAACTCTGCCAGACGTATCTGACCAATACTAAATAGATCAGAATGTTCACTTTGTACTTTACTATTCATCTTTTTTCGCCTCGACGTCCATGCCAGCCTGCTCCGCCATAGCCTGGTATTCACCTAGCATTTGCTCCAGAAACTCTGCATTGACGACATAACGAATTACCGGTGTGATTTCAAAACGTTCATCATCTCCTGCTACGCTTTGTAACAGACGTTTGTCTTTCATGTTTTTTAAGGAACCGCTTAACTTGCGACGATCACTGCGGCTATTATTGGTTAAAGGTAAAAATGGTGTCAGCCTGGATTCAATTCGATCTATATCAATATAAATACGTTGTTCACCGGCGGTTTCTCTTTCCTGAAAATGTTTACGCAATATCAGAAGCAACAGGGAGTCATATAATGACAGTGGTCTGCGTGTGATGAGCGATACTGAGTCTTCATCCTCATCAATTTCCTGTTGTAACAGCACGGCAACACCGGCGGGCTCATCAATCAGAACACGCAAAAACATATCTGCAAGATGATCTTGTATTAGCAACTGCTCTTTTACCAGGATGTCGAATAGCTGCTGTTTGTTATTGGCCAGGATAACGCCATGACGTAACAGACTCACCAGGCATCGACGTGCATCAGCCGATAAACGGCCCAGTTGACTTTCAGGCGTATCACTTATTTCATCAATATCAGAATCAGGGGGATTGTTTATTGTTTCGTTATTATCGGACTGTTGTTCTGAATCTGCACGCAAGCGATCAAACAGTGCGGGCGCCGATGGGTTGTTGTTATCTTCCGTCATAAAGCAAGTTCCTCAAGCTGTCGCGGAAACTGTTGCGCACTGAGTACCAGCCCCGGGATGGTCGCGCGGATTATTTCTCCTTTGCGATCTGTAATCTCAACGATTTCTTTACCATCCAGTTCAGTAGCGCCAATGGCCCTGGCTACACGCAGGCATGCGACCAGCTCTTCAAGTCCGGATTCAACAGGGTATTGTTTGATTAATCCCCCAATGCTTAATGGCCCTTGCTGTTGCAGAAGCGACTGGAGGCGCATGGCCACTTCCATTATTTTTACTGCGTGTAATTGGTCAAGCATGATTTGGCCTGGTCGATGACTATTTTCCGCCGCTTTGATATTGCTTGTATCCAGTTGTTCTTCAGGTGTGCGTAAACGCATCGTTTGCGGTGAACTGATCGATGCCTTACCACTCTGTAATTCAAGCGGTAGTTGTACTTGCCAGTCAATTTCCAGATCTTTAAAGCGGACTGCCATACGTTCCAGCTTGCTCAGGAGCTGTTCCACTCGTCGGTTTTCCAGGTGAGCGCCACTTTCTACAAAGGCACGCAAGCTTTCTTCGGTTCGCCGCCGTACCTTGAATACTCTCTCGCTCTCACGAGTCAATTCACGTACTAAGCGTCCTAAATAACGGGACTCATCAGGTTTTAAGTGATTTGCTGCAGAACGGCTCAATAAAGAACGTAATTGCTCGCGAAACTCCATATTACGATTTTGATCGCACAACAATTGAAAAAAACCTTCAAATGCCCGCCCGGCATCTGATTCGGACAGCACCTCTTCTTTATGTAAAAGGTCTTGCAAAACCTCTCCACGGTTACTGTCTGCTTCAATCATTTGTATACGCAGTGATTGATCCAGCAAACGTATATCATCTTCCACTCGACGAAAGTCACCGGTGAGTACCGATGCCAGTTGATATACCTCACGAATACGCTCGCGTTGTTCGGCTTCACTCAGTTGCTTCACAATACCTGCATTCAGATCGTTAATCTCCCGTTGCAGTTCAGTCTTACGAGATTCAAGCAGCATAACCCGTTCATTGGCATTCGGACTCAGGCTGGCTGCCAGATCCCGCACGGCATCTTGCACAATCCGCAGATGCGATGCGGTGGCTTTGCTTTCGCGCTTGTCCAGTCCTTCACAAAATCGTAGTGCAGTTTCACAGGCGTCTGTCTTGCTCAGATTGTCATCCAGTTCGCGTAACCATCCGGCCTGTATCCATTCACGTAAATAGGCCGCCGCCGATTTCTCGCTTTCAAACCAGTCCTCTTCTCGCCAGTGAGAGAGTTCCAGGTCCAGCGCAGCCCTGGCGCGGCTGAACAGCACGTCATTACTCTCATTAAATAAATCAGTAATGAACGCAAGTACTAGCGGCGCATTTGTCGAACGCAAAAGACGCCAGGCGGCATTCTCCTGTGATTGGCGTCGGTATCGGGCGTGTAGTTCGCGCAGGCTCATGGTGTATTATTTAGTAACCCTCATGAATCAAAAATTTATTATCTTTTGATAACAGGTGAGCCTGACTATTTCAAGTTAAAGCTCAATCATTTGCAGGTCTATTGTGAATATTTAAGACTGTACAGAAATGGACCCCATATTTCGGACAGTCGTTTAAGTGCCATCTGCGACGCTTGATTACGCTGCCAGTGGCAGCAAGTTATCACCTGTATACATCTGCTCAGGTGTTTTTCGGTTAAGGCTCTGGTGTCTGCGCTCGGTGTTGTAAAACTGAAAATAGGCACCGACGCCCTGTCGGGCCTCCGTCACTGATTCATAGGCCTTGAGATACACCTCTTCGTATTTCAAACTGCGTCACAGACGCTCCACAAACACATTGTCCACCCAGCGGCCTTTGCCGTCCATACTGATTTGAATGCCTGCCGCTTTGAGTGTGCCAGTGAAGGCCTCAGAGGTAAACTGGGTCCCTTGATCGGTGTTGAATATCTCCGGTGCACCATGTTTGACAGGCATTATCGATTCGATGTAGTGAGGGCTAACCTCGAGAGTGAACAATGACAACAAGGAATTCTAATCTTACTTTTTTGGTCATATAGTCAATTAACGCACTATATATCAACAGCAATTTTGAACATGGTATTCTTCATGGTGTTAACACTTATGATCACCGGGAAACCCACGCCAGTACTGGACTTTAGCCGCTTGTTTACAATCGAGTGGGAGTGACCGGTACTGGCAGGTAATGTCTGGCAACGACAGGTATGTCAGTAACGCAAGAGGCCGGATTGATTTATATTTGTTGTCCTGTTGAATCGCATGGTGATTGTCTCCTTTCGGATGGGTGTGGCGTGATTAAGGTCTATATTCGCGCCACAAATAATATATAATGTGGCGTGAAAAAGTACTACAATCGCGCCATGACAAAGTGGCAGGATCGACAGTTTGCACGGCCGAAGGCCGCCCGTCAGGGTGCGGCACAAGGATGTGCTGCATGAAATGGATATGGCAACAGCCCGACTGGCCAGATTTTCGCTATGACAAGCGTGCGCTCGAAGACCGGGAACTTGAGTTTCGCCTAAACTCAGAGCGTCTGGCTGGACGCTTTGAGGCTCTGCCAATGGCGTCTCAAGAGGATGCCACGATCGATTTGATGCTTTCCGAGGCCATCAAGACCAGCGCCATTGAGGGCGAGGATCTGAATAGAGATTCGGTCAGGTCATCTCTACTCTCTTTGATTACATCGGATGTGCTACCGGATAACTCAGACCAGAAAGCGGCAGGGGCCGCGATGCTGCTGGTGGATGTTCGCAAGAACTGGCAAACATTCCTGACACATGATCTGCTGGGTAATTGGCAATCCATGGCGGTTCCCGAGCAGCGCTACACGCCTATTCTGCGAGGTGTATATCGCAACGATCCTTCGCCAATGCAGATCGTTAGTGGGCCTTACGGGCGTGAAAAAGTTCACTATGAAGCCCCGCCAGCGACTCAGGTGCCTGATGAAATGGCGAGGTTCATCGACTGGTACAACCAGACCAGCTCCTTGAATGGGGGCAAGAAGATGCCCGGGATTGCCCGAGCAGGGGTTGCCCATCTTTGGTTCGAGGTGATACATCCCTTCGATGATGGTAATGGGCGAGTCGGCAGGGCGATCGCTGACCATGCACTTTCGCAGTCTCTCGGCTATTCGACCATGGCTTGTCTTGCCACGGCGATAGAGGGAGACAAAAAATCCTATTACCTGCAGCTGGAGAAAGCGAGCCATGGAAGCCTGGACGTTAACACTTGGCTTGATTATTTTGCCGACAGGGTCATCCATGCACAGGAAATTGCCAGGCAAGAAGTGGACTTTGTATTGGCCAAGACACGTTTTTATGAAGCCTATGGCGATCAGCTGAATGACCGGCAGGCCAGGATGGTGTCGCGTGTATTTGCTGAAGGTCGTAAGGGCTTTGAAGGCGGGATAACGACAAAAAAATATGAAGCGATCACCAGGTGTCCCAATCGAACAGCGAGTCGTGATCTTTCAGATCTGGTTGCCAAGGGGATCATCATGCCGCTACCGGGTGGTGGCAGAACAACCCGTTATGAGTTGACCGTTGTCGAACCGGCCGGGTTTGGTTTAGAGAAGAAATGATTTACTGTGTGAATTGGTGATTTTTGTGTCGATTAGCAGTAATTTTTGAACATGGTATTTTGCATGGTATTATCACTTATCCTTACAAATAAGCCTTTGATGTTAAAGCATAATAATGGCTCGTTTACAATCGAGTGGGAGTGACCGGCACTGACAGGCAATGTCTGGCACTGACTGGCATTTCGGCTGAGGCTTCGAACTCTCGCAGCCAGATGCTAGCGCAGTCGATATCATCCGAAAATAACATTTCTCATTGAAAGAGAGCCTAAATCGAATCCCTCGGTTGGAAAACTTACACGATCATTTGCATTTACAGCACCTGCTGCATAAATCAACGGCAACCAATGATCCGGTGTGGGATGTGCAAGTTTTCCATCGGCTGAATCCGGGTACAGCGACAAAAGAGCTTCAATGTCATGTGCGAGTAATGCTTGCTTGACGGCCTCGTCAAAACGACCGGCCCATTCAGGTGTGGTAGTTGTACCGAATCGCATTTGTCTGAAAGCATCGGGAAGATTGTGCACAATATTCCCGCTGGCCATGATGAGAATGTTTTGATCACGCAATCCGGCAAGTGATCTGCCAATCGCATAGTGCTGCCGAACATCAAGCTTTCGATCTATACTAAGCTGCACGACAGGGATATCTGCTTCTGGATACATCCAGTACAGCACTGACCAGATTCCATGATCCAGTCCCCAATCCTCGGTAAGCTGCACTTGCCACTCCTCAAGGAGATCGCGCACTCGCTCAGCAAGTATTGAGTCTCCAGGAGCAGGGTACTGTATGTTATAGAGCGTATCTGGAAAACCACCAAAATCATGAATGGTTGGTTGCTGCTGATTAGATGTCAGATAGCTGCCGTTCACATACCAGTGTGCCGAGATTGCCAAAATCGCCGCTGGTTTTGGTACGTGGTGGCGTAACTGTGCAAAGCCACGGTTCCACTGATTGACTTGAGCTAAATTCATGGGTGAGCCGTGACCAACAAAAACCACCGGCATTCGGTCATGGGATTGGCCGCGTTTTTCTTCGGTCATTTATTGTTCCTATCAGGTTAACCCGTTCTTCATGTTAATGTTTTTCCCCAAAAGGGGCGGCTAGTATCACCATAATTCCGTGGGGCCGATTGGGACGATACCGGAAGGATTCAGGGCCTGGATAGAGTAGTATCCAATTTTAATATGCTCTGGCGATACCGTATCTGCGATGCCAGGCAGTTCATAGATACGTTTCACGTAGGCAGTAATATTCCGATAGTCGCGCAGCTGGCGTAGATTGGTTTTGAAAAGTCCGTGATAGGCGAGGTCGAAGCGGATCAGGGTCACGAATGCACGCACATCGGCCTCGGTGAGACGGTCGCCAACCAGAAAGTTTTGATTATCGAGCTGTCGGTCAATCCATTCCAGACTATCGAACACCTCCTGGACAGCGTGCTCATAGGCTATCTGAGTTGTCGCAAAACCGGCGCGGTAGACGCCGTTGTTGAAATGGTCGTAGAGGCGATTGTTGACGTCGTCGATTTCAGGGCGTAGATCAATTGGGTAGAGATCAATGCTTTCCCTGGCCAGGTTGCCAAACCCGTCATTGAACATGCGAATGATGTCGGAAGATTCGTTGTTGACGATGGTCTCTTTATGCTTGTCCCAAAGCACGGGAACAGTGATCTGACCGGTGTAATCAGATTTGGCACGCAGGTAGATCTGGTAAAGGTATTCGGCACTGTACAGTGGGTCTGACTGGGTTCCTGGAATGGCACTTATGTCGTCACCAAAACGCCAGACCTTTTCAGTCAAGCGGGGATCGAGCACGGTAACCGAAATGACATCTTCCAGGCCCTTGAGTTTACGAGCCATCAATGTGCGCGAGGCCCAGGGACAAATCAGTGCAACATACAGATGGTAGCGGTCAGGTTCCGCGACAAAACCTCCTTCACCGGTTGGTCCCGGGCTACCATCAGTTGTGATCCAGTTGCGAAATTGTGATTGCTCTCGAACAAATCCGCCTTCATCGTCAGTGCCTTGTACGGGGTGAAAATCTTTCGCCCACTGCCCATTGATTAACATTTCAAACCTCCTATAAACGCTTCTGCTTAATTTAAGCCGGGACGCTTCGTCCCGGCTATGTCGAGCCTGTACACATGACCTTGATTAGTTCCTGGACAACAAGGCATCGAGAGAACCCCGGCCTGCACCACTGATGGCAAGGGCAACCGATGCAGCCAGTAATGCCAGACCAAACTCGTAGCCGTTATTACTCATGAACAGCCCGTTACCGATATGAACAGCAAAGATTGCGACGATCATCGTAAAGGCGAGTACCGTCGCTGCTGGGCGAACCAGCAGGCCCAGGATCAGGGCAAGGCCGCCGAAGAGCTCGGCACTGCCGGCAAGTAATGCCATCGGGTAGCCGGGGTTAAGGCCAATCGAGGCCATCCATTGACCGGTGCCTTCCAGGCCATATCCGCCAAACCAGCCGAACAGTTTTTGTGCGCCATGCGCTGCGAAGATGATGCCGACCGGGATACGA
>JASBSR010000004.1 GCA_030148865.1 Gammaproteobacteria bacterium | reverse complement strand
AAAAAAGCCCCGCTGTTTCCAGCGAGGCCCTAAACACTCATGATGATGAGCAGCAATTACATCATGCCGCCCATGCCACCCATGCCACCCATATCAGGTGCGCCGACCGGTGCTTCTTCCTTTGGCATTTCAGCTACCATGCATTCAGTGGTGATTAACAATCCTGCAATCGAGGCGGCGTTCTGCAGCGCAGTACGCGTGACCTTGGTGGGATCGAGAATACCCATTTCAACCATGTCGCCGTACTCACCGTTGGCAGCGTTGTAACCGTAATTACCTTTACCTTCGGCAACTTTGGCCAGCACGACTGAAGCTTCTTCACCAGCATTGCTCACGATCTGACGCAATGGATCTTCCATCGCGCGACGTGCAATCGCAATACCGATGTCCTGGTCGTGGTTATCACCTTTGACTTTATCAACGGCTTTCAGGGCACGAATCAGAGCTACGCCACCGCCAGGAACGATGCCTTCTTCAACCGCAGCGCGGGTTGCGTGCAACGCATCTTCGACGCGGGCTTTTTTCTCTTTCATTTCCATTTCAGTCGCAGCACCAACCTTGATCACGGCTACGCCACCAGCCAGTTTGGCAACACGTTCCTGAAGTTTTTCACGATCGTAGTCAGAAGTAGAGTCTTCCATCTGAGTACGCAGCTGAGTCACGCGTGCTTCGATGTCGGCTGTTTTGCCAGCACCATCAACTACCGTGGTGTCGTCTTTAGTGACGGTAATGCGTTTGGCAGAACCGAGGTCGTCCAGTGTGGCTTTTTCCAGCGACAGGCCGACTTCTTCAGAAATCACAACCCCACCGGTGAGAACCGCGAGATCCTGTAGCATAGCTTTGCGACGATCGCCGAAGCCCGGTGCTTTAACCGCAGCCACTTTAACGATGCCGCGCATGGTGTTCACGACCAGCGTCGCCAGGGCTTCGCCTTCAACATCTTCGGCAACGATCAGTAATGGACGACCGGCTTTGGCGACCGCTTCCAGTACCGGCAGCAACTCACGAATGTTGGAAATCTTTTTGTCGAACAGAAGAATGTAAGGATCTTCCAGTTCAGCCGTCATGCTTTCCTGCTTGTTGACGAAGTAAGGTGAGAGATAACCGCGATCAAACTGCATACCTTCAACGATGTCGAGCTCGTTATCCAGTGAGGTACCTTCTTCAACAGTGATGACACCTTCTTTGCCCACCTTGTCCATAGCGTCAGCGATGATCTGGCCGATGCTGTGGTCAGAGTTTGCAGAAATGGTGCCGACCTGGGCAATGGCTTTGCCGTCTGCACAGGGCTTGGAGATCTTTTTCAGTTCTTCAACGGCGGCGGCGACGGCTTTGTCGATACCACGTTTCAGATCCATGGGGTTGATCCCGGCAGAAACCGATTTCATGCCTTCGCGCACGATACCTTGCGCCAGTACAGTCGCCGTGGTGGTGCCGTCGCCAGCAATGTCTGAAGTCTGGCTGGAGACTTCTTTCACCATCTGTGCGCCCATGTTTTCAAACTTGTCTTCGAGTTCGATTTCTTTCGCGACCGAAACACCGTCTTTAGTGACCGTGGGTGCGCCGAAAGATTTATCGAGAACGACGTTACGGCCTTTGGGGCCGAGAGTTACTTTTACTGCATTGGCGAGAATGTTAACGCCGCGAACCATGCGGTTGCGCGCTTCTTCACCAAATCTTACATCTTTTGCTGCCATGTCTATTTCCTCTTAAATCTGTGTGTGAAGTCGCTTAGGCGGCGAGTACGCCGAGAATGTCTTCTTCTTTCATAATCAGCACCTCTTCACCGTCGACCTTGATTTCGGTGCCAGAGTATTTGCCGAACAGAACTTTGTCACCAACTTTGACGTCGAGTGCGCGCAGTTCGCCAGAATCAGACAGCTTGCCATTGCCCACAGCAATGATTTCGCCTTTCTGGGGTTTTTCGGCTGCAGAATCAGGAATGACGATGCCGCCAGCGCTGGTGCGTTCTTCTTCAACGCGTTTAACCACTACACGGTCGTGCAACGGACGAATTTTCATTGATTTACCCTCTCTTGAAATTAGCACTCTAATAAAGTGAGTGCTAATGATAATGACGAATACATCTGAGTCAAGCGCCTTGCGGCCACCCACTCAGCTTGTGCGTGAATAGTGGGGCTGGGTGCGCAAATTACAAGGGCGGGCGCTGAAAAATTTACCCAGGAGCCGGCTCAGGCTCAGTCATCGCGGTGAAATTCACCCTCAATGGTACGGCCGCTATCGCGCGACGGGCGCACACCCGACTCGGACTGGCCCGAATCATGGCTCGGATCATGCGCCGAACCTTTCTGAAACTGACCATAGACCTGGACGCTGGCGCGCGTCAGCCAGAAGCGGATCAGGACGCGGCGGGTGAACGGCAGCAAACATAACAAACCGAGAAAATCAGTGAGAAAACCGGGGGTAATAAGCAGCGCACCGCCCACCGCCAGCACCAGCCCTTCCAGCATTTCCTGTGCTGGCATTTGCCCCTGCGCCATCTGCAACTGGGCACGGCGCAGCGTGGTGATACCCTGATAGCGCAGCAGATTGACACCGACCACCGCTGTGATGAGCACAACCAGCACCGTGTTGAGCGCACCGATCTGGCCACCAATTTTAATGAATAGATAGATCTCGCTGAGCGGAATCGCGATGAAAAGCAGGGGCCAGAAACGTATCATGAATATCCTGATTATGTGTGAGGGCAAATTTTTTAGCGGCCCCGGGCTCGACTTGAATCGATGTTTGCTATGCTAGGCTAATTGCTGAAGCCAGTCCGGATTCGCGGAACCTCGCCTCAGTCTCGTGTCTAAATTACCATTACGCCTCCAGCCCAGGATAACAACAAAACCATGCTTACACTGAAACAACTGTTCACCAGCTGTCGTCTGCTGCTTGCGATGCTGATCCTTACCACAAGTTCCGCCTATGCGGAAAATGGCTCACTGGGGCTCGATAATTTCGGCCTCGGCGCAGGCAACGATATTCTGCCACCCGACCAGGCCTTTCAGCTCAGCACGGAATCAAGCGCGGACGGCTTTACCGCCAAATTTATCATTGCTGAAGGACATTACCTGTATCAGGAAAAAATGCAGATCAGCACTGACAGCAGCGATGTCAGCACCGGCCCGCTGCAAACTTCAGCGGCAGAAGAAAAAGACGACCCGATTTTCAACAAAAAGCTCTGGGTGTATCACAACTTCGCTGAGGTCACGCTGCCCTACCTCAGCAGTAATGCGGGCAAAACCGCGGTTTTCAAGGTGAAGTACCAGGGTTGCTCAGAAGTTTCCGGCATTTGTTACCCGCCGCAGACACATGAGTTCAGCATCACCCTGCCGACGGTAGCTGGCAGCGCTGCCGGCTCTACAGCTGCCGGCCCGGCAGCGGCCAGCAACGCAGGCGCGACACCGATGGTGTCCGAACAGGATGGCATTGCCCAGACCCTGCACAGCGGCCACACCTGGCTGACCCTGCTGGCCTTTTTCAGTGCCGGCCTGTTACTCGCCTTCACCCCCTGCGTATTCCCGATGATTCCGATTTTGATGGGTATTATTGTCGGCCAGGGTGAAAAACAAACTGCGCGTAGCTCGTTCCTGCTGTCACTGGTCTATGTGCTCGCCATGGCCAGCACCTACACCATTGTCGGAATTCTGGTCGGGCTTTCGGGTGAGAATATTCAGGCCTGGTTCCAGAACCCGTGGATTATCGGCACCTTTGCCGCCATTTTTGTCGCGCTGTCATTTTCCATGTTCGGTTTTTACGATTTACAAATGCCGGCAGCGATCCAGAACCGGCTGGTCAGTATTAGCAATAATCAAAAAGGCGGCACCCTCGCCGGTGTTGCCATCATGGGCTTTTTGTCCGCCCTGATCGTCGGCCCCTGCGTCACCGCACCGCTGGTCGGCGCGCTGATTTATATCGCTGAAACCGGCGACGCTGTGCTCGGTGGCGCGGCGCTGTTCGCGCTCAGCATGGGCATGGGTGCACCCTTGCTGGTGCTGGGTGCTTCGGCCGGCAAATTATTGCCCAAAGCGGGTGCCTGGATGGATGCGGTGAAAGCCGTGTTCGGCGTACTTTTGCTCGGTCTCGCGATCTGGTTGCTGGAACGGGTCGCCCCCGTCACTCTGACCATGAGCCTGTGGATCGGCCTGCTGGTCGTGTCTGCCGTTTATATGGGTGCGATCGATGCACTGCCGAGTGGCGCTTCGGGCTGGCGCAAACTCTGGAAAGGTCTGGGTATCCTGTTGCTGGCCTATGGTCTAATCATGCTCATCGGCCTCACCTCGGGCAATCGCAATATGTTCCAGCCATTGCACGGACTGCCCATGAGCGGTGGCAGTGGCATGACCCGTTCGCAGGTGACTGGCAGTACGACGACACACGCCCTGCAGTTCCAGCAGATAAAAGGCGTCGCCGGCCTGAATGCGGCACTCGCTGCAGCCAAGGGCAAAACCGTGATGCTGGATTTTTATGCTGACTGGTGTGTCTCGTGCAAGGAAATGGAAGCACTGACGTTCACCGATCCCGGGGTGCAACAGGCACTGGCCAACTCGGTATTGCTGCAGGCGGATGTTACCCCGAACGACGAGCTCGACAAGGCGCTGTATAAACATTTTGGTATCATCGGACCACCGTCGATTATGTTTTTTGACACTAGCGGAAATGAACTCCGTAATTACCGTGTGGTCGGTTATGTGCCTGCAGATAAATTCCGCGCACATATTCAGCGCGCGTTTCAGCCACAATAATCAAACCACTGCGTCCCAGGGCTCGAAAAGCTGAAAGTATTCAGCTAAGCTGCGGCGCTTTGTGAACTCGATGACAGCGATGAAAAAAACCCTGCTCTTTACGATTGCCATTCTGCTCTCTGGCGCTGCCGGTTATGGCCTGCAGGATTTTCTGCGCAGCGATGCCAACACCAGTATTGCTCCTGTACCCCGCCCGGAGTTTGCCATGCTCGATCTCAAGGGTACGAGCCGTAACATTAAAGACTGGGACGGCAAAGTGGTGATGCTGAATTTCTGGGCGACCTGGTGCCCACCCTGCCTGGAAGAAATCCCGGAATTTATCGAATTGCAGGATGCCTACGGTGAGCAGGGCCTGCAAATTGTCGGTGTAGCTGTCGATGACGAACAGGCAGTGCGGGTATTCGCCGAAGGCATGGGCTTCAATTATCCAGTTCTGCCCGGCGAAACCGATGCCATTGCGCTCTCGCGGCGTTATGGCAATCAGCAGGGCGTACTGCCCTACACGGTGTTTATCAATCGCCAGGGCGAAATCAGCCACGTCATTCAGGGCGCGCTGAGCCGGGCACGGGCAGAAAAAATTCTGCGCCAGATGGGGATTCACAGCTAAAGCTTAATTTCACGAATTTGGCATCAAATTCGCCGAAATAGTAGACAAATTCATTGCATTTAGGCACACTACCAAACTCAACAGCTGTCCATACCAAAGCTTATAAATATGCCCGATCTGCTCGTCATTCATGGCCCCAATTTAAACCTGCTGGGCACGCGCGAACCGCACCACTACGGTCACAGCACACTGGACGAAATCAACCAGCAGCTACAGACGCGCGCCAAAGAACAGGGCTACAGCCTGCAGACGGTGCAAAGCAATGCCGAAGCCGAACTTATCGAACACGTCCATCGGGCGGCAAAAGACCAGGTCAAATTTATTATTATCAATCCCGCAGCGTTTACCCACACCAGTGTTGCGCTGCGCGATGCGATTAGCGGCGTTAACATTCCGTTTATCGAAGTTCATTTATCCAACGTGCACGCTCGTGAATCCTTCCGCGGTCATTCGTATTTTTCGGATATCGCTGTCGGGGTGATTTCTGGCCTCGGTGCATCTGGTTACGATCTTGCGTTGCAATCAGCGCTACAACAAATCAAACAGGGTTAATCCTCATGGATATACGCAAAGTCAAAAAACTCATCGAGTTGCTGGAAGAGTCCGGCATTGCTGAAATTGAAATTAAGGAGGGCGAAGAAGCCGTACGCATTTCGCGTTATGGCACAGCCGCACCACAGGCACCTGTGCAATACGCTGCCGCACCGATGCCGGCACCGGTTGCTACTGCAGCTACCGCCAGTAGCGACGCCAGCAAACCCGACGATAAAGACGCTCTGCCCAGTGGCCATATCGTGAAATCACCTATGGTAGGCACCTATTACTCTTCGCCTTCACCCACTGCACCTGTGTTCTGTAAGGTGGGTGACACAGTTAACGAAGGTGAGACCCTGTGCATCATCGAGGCCATGAAAATTCTCAATCAAATCGAAGCCGACAAGTCTGGAATCATTAAAGCCGTGCTGGTCGACAATGCATCGCCGGTCGAATTTGGTCAACCACTGTTTGTCATCGGCTGATCGCGATGCTGGAAAAAGTTCTCATCGCCAATCGTGGCGAAATTGCCCTGCGAATTTTACGTGCCTGCCGTGAGCTGGGCATTAAAACTGTAGCCGTTCATTCATCCGCCGATCGTGATCTTAAACACGTGCGTCTTGCCGATGAATCTGTTTGCATCGGGCCACCTGCCTCGAAAGACAGTTACCTCAATGTGCCCGCAATTATCAGTGCTGCCGAACTAACTGATGCGGTCGGCATCCACCCCGGCTACGGTTTTCTTTCGGAAAACGCAGATTTTGCCGAGCGCGTCGAGGACAGTGGTTTTGTCTTTATCGGGCCGACGCCCGATTCGATTCGTACCATGGGCGACAAGGTGGCAGCGATTGCTGCCATGCACGAAGCCGGTGTGCCTTGCGTGCCCGGATCCGATGGCGAGCTCGGTGACGATAACGACACCAACCTGAAGATTGCACGTGACATCGGCTATCCGATTATTATCAAAGCCGCCGGCGGCGGCGGTGGCCGTGGTATGCGCGTGGTCAATTCTGAAGCCACGCTGATTAACTCAATCGCACTCACCAAACAGGAAGCGGCGAGCAATTTTGGCAATGATGCGGTGTACATGGAAAAATACCTGGAAACCCCGCGCCATGTTGAAATTCAGGTGCTGTCTGATGGTCAGGGCAATGCCATTCACCTCGGTGAGCGTGACTGCTCCATGCAGCGCCGTCACCAGAAAGTGGTAGAAGAAGCCCCCGCGCCCGGGATTACCGAAAAAATGCGCAAAAAAATTGGTCAGCGTTGCGTCGACGCCTGCATCAAGATGGGATATCGTGGTGCGGGTACTTTCGAGTTTTTGTTTCAGGACGATGAATTTTATTTCATCGAAATGAACACTCGCGTGCAGGTGGAACACCCGGTGACTGAAATGATTACCGGCGTCGACATCATTAAAGAACAGCTGTACATCGCATCAGGTGACAAACTACGCTACAGACAAAGCGATATCGAAATTCGCGGCCATGCAATCGAATGCCGAATTAACGCAGAAGATGCAAAAACCTTTGTGCCTTCACCAGGAATAATTGAACGTTACCACCCACCTGGCGGCCCGGGGATTCGTATCGACACGCATATTTATGGCGGCTACACCGTGCCACCACATTATGATTCGATGATTGGAAAACTAATCGCCTACGGCAATGATCGCGACAATGCAATTGCTCGCATGCAGGGTGCGCTGTCTGAAATTAGTATTACCGGTATCAATACCAACATTGATCTGCACCGTGACATTTTGTCCGACGCAGCTTTCAAAGCCGGTGGCACCAATATTCATTATCTAGAAAAGAAACTGGGGCTGTAAGTAATGGCACTTACTTAAGAAGAGTTCTTGTGTTTTCCGTCATCCCCGTATGCTGCTGGCGGGAATCCAGTTCTATACACGCCTGATTCCCGGCAAAAACGCGCGGTAACGACGATGGATTTTAGTACTATGCGCTTAAGTAAGTGGCATTAGTGTCTGTAAGCTAAACGTGTTGCGCCTGAGCAAAGGCGCAACACGTTTTTTTCAGGCTTTATTGTCTCCTGATCTCCGTGCCTCGGTGGCAAAATTTTTATGCTCGGCAGAAGTGGTGATACCTGCGGCGGGTGACATACTCGCAGATCTGGTACCGAGACTGAGTAGTCGATCCAGCTGTTGTTCAGGCACCGAGCCTAAAAACGCGAAACTTTATGGCCATTATTATTCAGTAGCGTAACAATCCCCTTTGCACCTATCAGGTGGCCGGCACCAACCACCACAAAGTAGCTGTTGTTAGTGGTTAGATACTGCTGAATTTTTTTCGCCATAGCAATGTTGCGTTTGAAAAAAAGTATTTCGTAAATGCTCTGATAATCCGGGTATTGTTGCAAAGTATCTTCAAATATCAGTTTATCCATGCTGGCGGCGTCACCCAGTTTCCAGCTATCGACCAGGGATCGCATCGAGGCCTCGACCTGTTCAAGACTGGTGAGAGATTCTCGCAACAACAGATCTCCGTCACTCATATTAAGCATCAGATGCATTTGTTGCTCGATGCTTTCCAGCTCGAGCACAGGCTTGCCAAGTGTTTGTGCGCGCCTGAGGAAATAGGCGTCGATACCCTGCTCAGGGGCAAAACCCATTTTCATCATCTGCACCGACGTCAGCGTCATCATTAGCAGACCCGGTTTTTGTCTCTCCACCAGTGAATACGCAATCCCCAGTTTTTGCAATACAGCATTTAATTTTGTATAGGTATCAGCACTAATATGATCGCGAATCATTTCCTCACCGTGATAATTACCATCGACCTGTATCAGGTGTCTGGTCTGCTCGATACCATCGGCATTCATATTGACTTCGAGCACAAGATTATCGGCCTGCAGAAACGCCTGCTCGATTGCTTCGCGTAACGGATAAAAACTTTTATCGGCGAAATGAATCGAACCCAGCAAATACACCGTCGCGGTCGGCGACTGCACCCGCCAGAACAGGCCACGATCTTCAACCGCCAGCACGTTGCAGCTGATCAACAGGGCAATGAGTTGCAACAGTTGCTTCATGTATCCTGTTTAAGCTGTAATGCGCGCCGATACAGTTCGTTTTTATTTGAGCCAGTGAGTTTGGCGACCAGCGCTGCCGCCTGTTTGACCGGCAGCTCGGCGAGCAGAACTTCGAGCATGCGGATGGCGGCGGCCTCTTCCACCGGCTCGCGATTACCTGCGATCACCAGCACTATCTCGCCCTTGCGCTGATTCTCATCCGACTCGACCCAATGACACAGTGCTGCCAGCGTCGCCTTGCGGATGGTTTCGAAAGTTTTGGTCAGCTCGCGCGCCAGCGTGGCTTCGCGCTCACCGCCAAAAATATCGCGCATATCGCACAGAGTTTCGATGATGCGATGACAGGATACATAAAATACCAGGCTGCGACTTTCGTACTTCAAGGCCTGCAAAACATTTTGCCGTGCCTGTTGTTTCGCTGGTGGAAAACCCTCGAACACAAAGCGATCAGTGGCCAGACCTGCAGCGCTGAGCGCGGCGATAGCGGCGCAGGCACCAGGTAAGGGTACTACGCGAATACCGTGCGCGTGCGCCTGTTCTACCAGCCGATAGCCGGGATCGCTGACCAGCGGTGTACCGGCGTCTGAAATTAATGCAATCTGCCTGCCCTGCTGCAGCTGCGTAATCAACTGCGGCGTGAGCTGGTCTTCATTGTGTTCGTGATAGGCCTGGAGCCGGCCAGTGATACCCAGATGACTGAGCAGACGCTGGCTGTGGCGAGTATCTTCGGCGGCGATAACATCAACCTGTGCCAGCATTTCGATCGCGCGCTGCGTGATATCCGCGAGATTGCCGATGGGTGTAGCGACCAGATACAGACAGCCGTCCAGCTGCCGGGGGGAACTTTCGATTGACACAACCTGTCCTGCAAAACATACTTACTAAATCGCAACGCGATCAGCGAAAAACCTATACTGTAGCTTAATGACCCGCTTGTCCAGACTATTACCCATACGCCCTTACTCACTCCGCCCCGGCCTGCCAACGCTGTGCCTGTGCGCGCTACTGAGTGCCTGCGCGACCAGCCCGGTCGAGAAGAAAAGCCTCGACGAGATTCTCTCCAATGCTGACACTGAGGCCGCTCAGGATCGCGGCAGTGCCGAATACTACATCCAGCTGGCCAGCCAGAACACCGGTGCCGAGCGCCAGCAGTATTTGCTAAAAGCCGCCGAACTGCTCTATCAACGCGGTGATCTGGTCACCGCGCAGTCCCAGCTCTCGCATCTCAAACCCGAAGCGCTAGCGTTGCAGCGCCAGCAGGATATTCAGTTGCTCGCCGCCCGGATCGCTGTCGCCAGCAATAATCCCGCTCAGGCGCTGGCGCTGATTCCTGACACTTCGGCGCTGAACCCCGAACAGCAGCTCGAAGCCGGCATGATTCGCGCCAATGTCGATTTTGCCAATGGCTATTTCATGCGTGCGGCACAAAGCCGGATTGCGCTGGATCGTCAAATCACCAGCAACCTGCTCCGCGAACGCAATCACCGCGGTATCTGGCAGGCACTGTCCGCCCTGCCCGATGTGAATCTCAATGCCGCACGTGGTGATGATGCCATCACCCGCGGCTGGCTGGATCTGGCGCGCATTATGCGTACCGCACAAACCGATATTCGCGACCTGCAGGAGGCCGTGCTCGACTGGGGCACACGTTACCCACAACACCCGGTGAGCAACGCCTTCATCGATTCGATGCTGACAGAATATATTCAGCGGCGCGCGCCCAGCAGTGGCATCGCCGTGCTCCTGCCCATGAGCGGTAAGCTGAAAGCGATCAGCGAAGCGATTCAGAACGGCTTTATCAGCGCCTATTATCAGGATAAAAGCCGTGGTCTGAACATCGCCAGCGAACCCTCGATCCGGTTTTATGACAGCGGCGATGCGGATGTGAATTTCATGCAGGTGTACCAGCAGGCCATATTAAACGGCGCACACACTATTGTCGGCTCGCTCGATAAATCTGTGGTCAATCGACTCGCGCAGCAAACCGAGCTCGACGTGCCAGTGCTCACCCTGAACTATGCCGAAAACCCACTGAGCCATGCCAGCAATCTCTACCAGTTTGGCCTGCTACCCGAAGACGAGGCTCGGCAAACCGCCGAACTCGCTGTGCGCCAGAATAAAATGCACGCTGCGGTACTGGCACCCAGCAGCGAATGGGGGCAACGCATCGCAGCCGCCTTCGAACAGCGCTATCGCGAGCTCGGCGGTGAAGTCATGGCCAGCCAGTTTTATGCTGCGGACAAGGATGATTATTCCTGGCCGATTCGCCGCATGTTTAATCTCAATCAAAGTGATGATCGTCGTCGCAGCATCGAGCACCTGCTCAGCGAAAACGTTAAATTTGTGCCCCGGCGACGCCAGGATGTCGATATGATTTTTCTGGTGGCCACTCCCCGCGCCGCACGCAGCATTATGCCTGCGTTTAAATTTCACCACGCTGGCGGACTGCCAGTGTACGCCACTTCGCACGTCTATGCCGGCCATCTCGACCCAGGCGCCGATCTCGACCTGAACGGACTGATTTTCTGCGACCTGCCGTGGAACCTGACCTCAGAAAACCCCCTGAAAAAAACCTTCGCGCAATACTGGCCGGCGCAAAAAAGTTATACCCGTTTGTTCGCCCTCGGCATTGACAGCTATCATTTGCTGCAAAATATGAGCTATCTCAACCACCACAATTATGCGCGTTTCTCGGGTGAAACCGGCAATGTACAACTCGGCGCGCATAACCGACTGCACCGCGAGCTGGTGTGGGCACAGTTTCAGCGCGGTGTCCCGGTGTATCTTGACACCACAGTTCCATTTGAACCCGTTATCGAGCGTGAAGCCGACGACTCTTGAGCAGGGTCGGCACGCCGAGCAGGCCTGTTGCGAGTTTTTGCAACAACAGGGACTGAGACTATTGCAGAAAAATTTTCAGGGTCGTCATGGTGAAATTGATCTCATCATGCTGGATAAAAAGACACTGGTTTTCGTCGAGGTTCGCTACCGCAAAAATAATGATTACGGCGGGCCGCTGGCCAGTATTACCGCGCACAAGCAAAAACACATCATCGCGACCGCACAATTGTTTTTGCAGCAGCAACCGGCCTACAAAGATGTGCGAATAGACGTTGTCGGCATGTCAAAAAAACCGCAAAATGATGCGTACACTACTTTCGATCAATACCACTATGAATGGATCAAAAACGCGATCTGATTCACAACGATAGATATAAATATTATGGATCTAATCAGCAGAGTCAGTCAGAATTTCCAGGACAGCATCAGCACCAAACAACTGGCGGCTGAACTTCTGGTCGAACCCATCGCAAATGCGGCGCGGGCCATGACCCAATCTATTCTTGCCGGCAATAAAATTCTGTCCTGCGGCAATGGTGGCTCCGCTGGCGATGCCCAGCATTTTTCTTCTGAAATGCTGAACCGGTTTGAAATGGAACGCCCCGGCCTGCCGGCGATTGCCCTCACCACCGACACGTCAACCATTACTTCGATAGCAAACGATTACAGCTATGAGCAGATTTTTTCCAAGCAGGTACTGGCGCTGGGTTCGCAGGGCGACATATTGCTGGCGATCAGTACCAGCGGAAACTCGGGTAACGTCTGTCTGGCGATGGAAGCCGCGCACGAACGTGGTATGCGCGTGATCGCGCTCACTGGTCGTAACGGCGGTCGCATGGCAGATATTCTGGGACCGGACGATGTCGAAATTCGTGTTCCCTCAGAATCCACCGCGCGCACCCAGGAAGTGCATTTGCTGGTGATTCACTGTCTGTGTGACCTGATCGATCACCAATTGCTGGGACAATAAAAAATAGTTGGTAGCATAAAAATCTTGTTTTTTAGCTTTTTACTGCCAACTGATGACTACTGACTATGTTGTAGCTGCCAACTTATTTAACGACTCGCAGCGTCGGTTTCGGTTTGTCAGGATCCGGTTCATCATCACCATCAGTCTCGTTTGCCAATGCGCCATCATCTTCGGTGAACATCATGCCCTGACCATTCTCGCGCGCGTAAATCGCCAGCACCGCCTGGATCGGAACTCGTATCGTTTGTGCTTTGCCGGAAAAGCGGGCGCTGAATGAAATTTCTTCGTCACCCAGGGTCAGGCCGGAAATGGCCATGGGGGCGATATTGAGTACCACCTTACCGTCCTGGATATGCTCGGCCGGCACCGCTTTCATGTTGGCTTCGGCATCGACCAGCAAATAGGGCGTGGTGCCATTGTCCACTATCCATTGGTACATGGCGCGTACGAGGTAAGGGCGACTGGAGGTCATGCTACTGATAATAGCCTGTCAGCGTGGATTCACCAGTGGCCGATCAAAGTCTGAATTCGCGCTCAGCTTCCGTGAGACTGGCCTGAAAACCTTCGCGATCAAAAACACGTTCCATATAATCAGTGATGTCTTTGCTGCCTTTGGGTAGCTCGATGCCGTAATGTGGTAAGCGCCAGAGTATCGGCACAATACTGGCATCCACCAGAGTGAATTCTTCACTGAGAAAAAACGGCATCGCAGCAAATACCGATGCAGTCGCAGCAATACTCTCACTCAGTTCCTTACGTGCCTTCGCTGCCATTTTTTCACTTTTGGTTTCGATGGTATCCACCAGCGGAAACCAGTCGTGCTCGACCCGAAACAGAGCGAGTCGACTCTGACCACGTGCCACCGGACCCACCGGCATTAACGGCGGGTGTGGAAACCGTTCTTCGAGATATTCCATAATGACACGCGAGTCATATAACACCAGATCACGATCGACCAGGGTCGGCAGACTGCCGTAGGGATTCATGTCGAGCAAATCCTCCGGCATCTTTTTTTCGTCGACCAGATGCAGCTTGTGAGCAATATCTTTTTCTGCCAGCACAATGCGCGTGCGATGGCATTCGATCGATGCTGCCGTGGTGTATATATTCATTGAATTCTCGAGTTAATTAAGTGACAGCTTCTCTGCTGTGCCTGCACGCCAGACCTTAGTGTACGTCTTTCCAGTATTCTTTCTTCAGCAGGTACGCGACCACAAAGAAAACCACGAGAAACAACAGCACTTTCCAGCCCAGGCTTCTGCGCTCTGCCTGTACTGGCTCGGCGAGGTACACCATAAAGTTGACCAGATCTGCGGTAAATGTATCGAACTCTTTTTCATCCATATTGCCAGGCTGCATCAGCTCGAGATGATCAAGCACTTCTATGTCCTTGCCTTCGTGCTGAATCGTTTTATACACGGGTTTTTGCAGACCCTGCAGCTCCCAAAGCACATTAGGCATACCAACATCGCGGAACACTAGGTTGTTCATACCGCTCGGGCGACCCGGGTCAACATAGAAAGAACGCAGGTAGGTGTACACCCAGTCCGCGCCCCGGGCACGTGCTATCAGCGATAAATCCGGGGCAGGGGCACCAAAAGCATTACGCGCATAATCTTCGCTCATAGCGACTTTCATCAGGCTACCGTACTTGGTGGGTGCGCCTTTCTTATCGCGTGTAAAAATCATCATATCACGCACTTCGGCCTCATCCATGCCGAGGTCTTTGCCAATGCGGTTATAGCGCATGAAAGATGCCGAATGACAGCTAAAGCAATAATCGGCAAAATGTTTGGCACCGCGTTTTAGCGAATCTTTGTCAGTAACATCGACCGGCGCACTATCCAGGTGGATATTGCCCGAGGCAAACGCATTGACAGCTACAATAGCGAACAGAAACGTAATAATTATCTTTTTCATTGCGTAACCCTGTCTGGAACTGGTTTAGTCGCTTCATTCTTGGACGTGATATAGAGCACGATGAAGAAGCCAAAGTAGATCACGGAGAAAACTCGTGAGGTCATGGTAATCACTTCATTCACGGGCTGCATCGCTGCCCAGCCAAGCACGACAAAACTGACCACAAAAGCAGCCAGATTGGCTTTGTAGATACCCGAACGGTAGCGAATCGATTTCACCTTGCAACGGTCGATCCAGGGCATGAAGAACAGCAGCCCGATGGCAGCAAACATGGCACCGACACCCATCAACTTGTCGGGTACAGCTCGCAGAATCGCGTAGAACGGGGTGAAGTACCAGACCGGCGCAATATGCTCAGGCGTTTTCAACGGATCCGAGGCAATAAAGTTCGCGTGCTCCAGGAAGTAGCCGCCGCCATCCGGGAAGTAGAACATGATGGTGGCAAAGAAGAACAGGAACACCACCACACCGGCGATGTCCTTCACGGTGTAGTAGGGGTGGAACGGAATGCCGTCCAGCGGGATATGGGTTACTGGATCCTTGTGTTTTTTGATTTCAACACCGTCGGGGTTGTTCGAACCAACTTCGTGCAGTGCAATGATGTGTGCCACAACAAGGAAAACCAGCACCAGCGGCACCGCAATCACGTGCAGCGCAAAGAAACGGTTCAGAGTGGCATCGGAAATCACAAAATCACCACGAATCCATAGCGTCAGGTCATCACCTACGACTGGAATTGCACCAAACAGTGAAATAATCACCTGTGCGCCCCAGTAAGACATCTGCCCCCAGGGCAACAGATAGCCCATGAAGGCTTCGGCCATTAACGCCAGATAAATGAACATACCGAACAGCCAGATCAGTTCACGCGGCTTTTTATACGAGCCGTACATCAAACCGCGCAGCATATGCAAATACACCACGATAAAGAAGGCCGTCGCCCCGGTGGAGTGTATGTAGCGAATCAACCAGCCATAAGGCACATCGCGCATGATGTACTCGACAGAAGCAAAAGCCTCAGCCGCGTCCGGTTTGTAATGCATGGTCAGGAAAATGCCGGAGATAATCTGAATCACCAGTACCAGCAATGCCAAGGAACCGAAGAAATACCAGAAATTGAAATTTTTCGGTGCGTAATATTCTGCCAGATGTTCGTTCCACAGCTTGGTCAGAGGGAAACGATCATCAATCCAGGCGAGTAGATTTTTGCCCATTATGCTGCGCCTCCATCTTCACCAATGAGGATTCGGGTATCGGTCACGTAATAGTGTGAAGGCACCACCAGATTGCTCGGTGCTGGCACCCCCTGGAACACACGGCCCGCAAGATCAAAGCGAGAGCTATGACAAGGGCAGAAAAATCCGCCCAGCCAGTCGTCACCCAGATCAGCAGGCGCGATGTCAGGACGGTAGGTAGGTGAACAGCCGAGATGGGTACAGATTCCCACCAGCACCGAAATTTCCGGTTTGCGTGAACGATCTTCGTTTTGCGCATACGGCGGCTGCTGATTGGTGTTTTCCGAATGCGGGTCACGCAGACGATCATCATTTTTAGGTAAATTATCGAGCGTTTCCTTCGATCGCTTTAATATCCAGACGGGCTTACTCTGCCATTCTACGGTAACCAGCTGGCCCTCGACCATTTTGCTGATATCCACTTCGACAGGTGCACCTGCGTTTTTGGCTCGCTCGCTAGGCATCCAGGACGCCAGGAAAGGAACCGCGACAAAGCCGGCCCCGACCGCGCCTACCACCGAAGTGGCCAGCGTCAGAAAGCGACGTTTGTCTTTATCGACAGCGTCAGTAGACATTTGAATGTTCTCCACGAAAAATTGAAATTCGCTACTGTTGTGTTGAGGAGTAAACCACTGTTAAATCACGCAGAACCCGAAACCACAATCAGTTCGGCAGGCCGCTCGGCATAGAAGGCGGTCGCAAAGGGCGCTTAGCATAACGTATGTAGCGAAATGCGCCAAGTTTTTTCTGATAAACAACAAAAAAACAATAAGATACAAAACATACATGAAACATGCTCAACGCCTGCTTTACTATTTGAACTGGATCGCGATCGGTCTGTTTTTCGGCATTCTGTATTTATTGTTCAGCGGTCAGGGACGTTTGAGCCTGTTCGACTACAGCATTGGCGAAAATAACAGTGATCCGGGGCAGCAAACCTCCAGTTTCGCCAGCGCAGTCGATATCGCCTCCCCCACTGTTGTCAGCATTCGCTCGCTGCGCTATGTCGAGGCCCCGGTTGATGCCAATAACTCATTGCTGGAACGCTTTTTTGGCAAAAACACACCGCAGGCACCCAAAATTGAAACTCGGGTTAATTCTGGCTCCGGTGTCATTGTCGATAGCCGCGGCTTTGTACTGACGAATTATCACGTTATCGCGGACTCCAATAATCTTCAGGTCACCCTCACCGATGGCCGCAGCGTACAGGCGAAGCTGGTCGGCAAAGACCCGGATACCGATCTTGCGGTACTGAAAATCGATCTCAAGAATCTGCCCGAAGCTCGTATTGGCAATGTCAAAAAAGTGCGCATCGGTGACGTGGTGATGGCCATCGGTTATCCCTTCGAAATCGGCCAGACGGTGACCCAGGGCATTATCAGCGCCACCGGTCGTACCCGGGTGAGCACCAATACCTATGAAAACTTTTTACAAACCGATGCCGCAATCAACCCCGGCAACTCGGGTGGTGCACTGATTAACGTCGCCGGTGAAATCATCGGGATTAATTCATTGATCTATTCCAAGACGGGCAACTTCCAGGGCATTGGCTTTGCCATCCCGATCGATCTGGCCATCGACGTACTCAACCAGATTACCAAAAATGGTTATGTGGTACGTGGCTGGCTGGGTGTTGAAGGTCAGGACATACTCCAGGCATCGCTGGATAAAATCGGCCTGCCCAATGTGCACGGCATTCTGGTCACCAGTGTTGACACCAATGGCCCCGGTGATAAAGCCGGCCTCAGGGCGGGCGACATCATTACGCATATCAACAAGCAGCAAATTCACGAAACCAGCGATATCGTCAAAATTATTGCGGCCGGCAAACCCGGTGACCAGTTCGCGATTGATGGTCTGCGTCAGGGACAGAGCTTTAGTCTGGAAGCAACCCTGGGGCAACGCCCGATGCGGAGCAACTAGGCATTCACAGCAGAATCAGGCCAGCGCTGCCTGCAAAGCCTGCATAAAGGCCGTGTTTTCTTCGCTTTTACCCACGGTAACGCGCAGGCAGTTTTTCAAACTGCCTGCGCTGGCTTTCATGTTCTTAATCAATATGCCGGCATCACAAATATGTTTGAACACATCATCGGCATTGCCCTGCAAAATTCGGAACAGAATAAAATTGGCCTGACTCGGGAACACTTCGATTCCAGCCAGGGCAGCGAGTTGCTGCAGCATCAGCTCGCGTTGTTCGCGAATCCTGGCCGCCTGTTGTTCGAGTACCGCAATATGTTGCAACGCGATCGTCGCTGTCTGCTGTGTTAGTACATTGATATTGTACGGTAAACGTATCTTGTCAATTTCAGTGATTAGTTCAGGATGACCGCAGAGTACACCGAGACGCAACCCCGCCAGACCCATTTTGGAAACGGTACGCATCACCAGCAACTGTTCGTAATGCTCCAGCTGCGGCATAAAACTGTGCTGCGCAAATGGCTGGTAGGCTTCGTCGATTACCACCAGTCCAGGCGCAATTTTTATAATGCGCTCGATGTCTTCGGCGGCGAATAAATTCCCCGTGGGATTATTCGGGTAAGCGATAAAAATCAGGGCGGGTTGCTGTTTTGCAATCGCCGCCTCGGTGGCCGCCATGTCGATGGCAAAGTTTTTTGTCAGCGGCACGCCCGCATAATCAACCCCGACAAAGCGACTGATCATGTTGTACATGACAAAGCCCGGCTCGAACGACATGACACTGCGACCCGCGCCCGCGACGGCCATGATCAGCATTTGAATCAGCTCATCTGAACCATTACCCAGCACGGTTTCTGCCACAGCAGGCAGCTGCATCACTTCAGCGATGCGCGCGCGTAGCACTCTGGCCGCCGGGTCGGGATAGCGGTTGATCGCGGCGTTCAACAGCCCGGACTGCGCCTGATCGAGCACCTCTGCCGGCAGGCAATAAGGGTTTTCCATAGCATCCAGTTTCACCAGACCGCTGGCGTCTGCCACCTGGTAAGCCTTGAGTGCGCGTATTTCGGGGCGTATCCAGTTGAGCAAGTCTTGCTTCACATCAATCCTGTATTCGGTTCGTGCCAGAGGGTAGTCGTCGGGGCTTGAAAATACCGGCCACGGTCACTACAGATGGTAGCAGAACGCTGGCACCAGCAGCCAGTTAAAACAGCCGGTGGGGTCTTGAAAATTACATTCCTGACCACACTATTACTAACAGCAAACAAACATCATAGGAGGTAACCCCATGAGCCTTGTACGATACAATCCCTGGAATTTGTTCGACCAGCTAAACCGCGAACTGAACAACCCGCTATCGACGCTTAACGGCGATGACGACGGCAACGTCGCGACAGCACGCTGGGCACCTTCGGTTGACATCACTGAAAACGATAATGCCTTTGTGCTACACGCCGATATTCCCGGCGTCAAACCGGAAGACATTGAAGTTTCGATGGATAATGCTGTACTGACCATCAAAGGTGAGCGCTCCGCTGAAGAAAAAACTGAAAAGGAAAACTTCCGCCGCGTTGAGCGCCAGTACGGTATGTTCTATCGCCGCTTCACGCTGCCGGACACCGCTGATGCCGAAAAAATCGAGGCACATTCAGAACACGGTGTGCTCAAGGTGACGATCCCGAAGAAAGAAGTTGCCCTGGCAAGACGGATCTCGGTTAAGCACTAAACTGCGTGACTCGCTGTACAACAAAGGCCCGCAATGCGGGCCTTTGTTTATCCGGGGTTTGAAAAACGCCTGGCTGACAACAGGTAAACACCTGATTCGCGTGAGACCATGTAGTGGTAAGCGGACTATTTTCTTACGCGCATTAAGCTAAGAGCATTAAGCTTTTACCCGATATTCTGCAGAACGCGCGTGTGCGGTCAAACCTTCACCTAGCGCCAGCGTCACAGCCACTTGACCGAGTGTGGCAGCACCCTCGGCAGAACAGCCGATTAGACTCGAACGTTTCTGAAAATCATAGACCCCAAGTGGTGATGAAAACCGCGCAGTGCCAGAGGTAGGTAAAACATGGTTGGGACCAGCGCAATAATCACCAATCGCTTCGGCGGTATAGCGACCCATAAAAATCGCCCCGGCATGACGAATCTGCTGCGCCCAGTGCTCGGCATCATCCATCGATAGTTCGAGATGCTCGGGCGCAATATGATTCGCCACGGCGATCGCCTGCACCATGTCTTCCACTTTGATTAGCGCAGCGCGGTTTTTCAGCGATGTTGCAATAATGTCTTTGCGCGGTATGTCTTTCAGTAATTTTTCGATACTGAGTTTTACCTGCGCGATAAAATCCGCATCCGGTGAGACCAGAATCGATTGCGCTTCTTCATCATGTTCCGCCTGCGAGAACAGATCCATCGCGATCCAGTCGGGGCTGGTTTTGCCATCACACACCACCAGAATTTCAGATGGGCCTGCAATCATATCGATGCCGACCACACCAAACACCATGCGCTTGGCTGTCGCCACATAAGAATTACCGGGGCCGGTAATCTTGTCGACTTTGGGTATGGTGTCTGTACCGTAGGCCAGTGCCGCCACTGCCTGCGCACCACCCACCGCAAACACACGATCCACACCTGAGATCGCCGCTGCCGCCAGCACTAAATCATTTTGTTCGCCATCGGGGGTTGGTACCACCATGATCAGTTCGGGCACGCCCGCAGCTTTTGCCGGCACTGCATTCATGATCACTGAAGACGGATACGCCGCTTTGCCACCGGGTACGTATAAACCCACACGATCCATAGCGGTCACTTTTTGCCCCAGCACAGTGCCATCGGCTTCGGTGTACTGCCAGGATTCCACTTTCTGGTGTTCGGCGTAGGCGCGTACACGATGCGCGGCAATTTCCAGCGCGGAGCGATGTTCAGCGTTAATATTTTTCAAAGCCTGCTGCAAACGCGACGCTGGCAATTCCAGCTCTGCTGCAGATTTAACTTGCATGCGATCAAATTTATTGGTGTATTCGATCACGGCTGCGTCACCGCGCTTTTTCACATCAGCAAGAATCGCACTCACCGTGGCACTGACACCACCATCGATAGAATCATCCCAGGCCAGCACAGCATCAAGCTGTTGCCAGAAATCTTTGCTGGAAGCGTCCAGTTCGCGCATCAGACAGCCTCTTCTATTTGCTGGATAATGCGACTGATCTGGGCGTGCTTCATTTTCATCGCCGCCTTGTTAACGACCAGACGCGAACTGATATCGGCGATATGATCGACCGGTTTCAGACCATTGGCTTTCAGTGTATTACCCGTATCTACCACATCGACGATCAGATCGGCGAGGCCCACAATCGGGCCGAGCTCCATCGAACCATAGAGCTTAATCACTTCCACCTGTTCACCACGCGATTCGAAATAATGTTTCGCAACATTAGTAAACTTGGTCGCCACCCGCAAACGCCCGTTAACCGGTCTGGCATCGACCAGGCCCGCAGTCATTAATTTGCATCTGGCGATTTTTAAATCCACCGGCTCGTACAAACCTTCGCCACCGTGCTCCAGTAACACGTCTTTGCCGGCAACACCAATATCCGCCGCACCGAACTGCACATAGGTCGGCACATCAGTGGCGCGAATAATCAGCAGCTTGATATCGTCGTGATTGGTATCAAGAATCAGCTTGCGACTGGTTTCTGGGTCATCGACGGGCACGATGTCTGCCGCCTTCAGCAGTGGAAGCGTTTCTTTGAATATTCTGCCTTTTGATAAAGCGATTGTTATCATTGTGCCCGAATGAAAAGTGAAAAGTGAAAAGTGAAAAATTTTAAAGTCATAAAAATCATAAAATTTATTTGTTGCCTTGCTTTGCGGTTTTGACGCTCGATGCCAGTAACGCGACTTAAGTCATTTATATCTGGTTGTATATTTGTAAACATTGCTTCAGTGATGAAATTACTTTCATACAACAACTTTATCCAATATCGAGTTTCACTTGCCTCTTTTAGCGCAATACTCATCTTGCTCACAAAATCAGGCTTTGATTGCGCAAACTCCGCCTCACAAACCAACGCACCGACAGCCGTACCAGACCTGAGCACCTGTTTACTCAGTACATATTCATTCTCGTTACCCATAAGATACCGAGAAAGCTTAACCACGCGTAGCGCAAACGCAAAACTTTTCTCCTTCAGTATATTTTCCATCTGACCTCCTGTCATTTAATCTATATAGCGATCATCCATTTTTCACTTTTAATTTTTCACTGCTTCTAAGCCGGTATTCGCCTGATGTTAGCACCTAGCAGCGACAGCTTTTCTTCGATAATTTCATAACCGCGATCAATATGATAAATGCGCTGTACTTCGGTTTCGCCTTCGGCGACCAGTCCGGCCAAAATTAAACTGGCAGAGGCACGTAAATCAGTCGCCATCACCGGTGCTGCGGTGAGTTTATCAGTTCCGCGAATAATTGCAGTATTGCCTTCGACCTCGATATCCGCCCCCATACGCTGCAGTTCCTGAACGTGCATGAAGCGATTTTCGAATACGGTTTCAATAATCGTTGCAGTACCATCGGCAATGGTATTGAGCGCCGCAAACTGCGCCTGCATATCGGTCGGGAAAGCCGGGTACGGCGCGGTACGCACGTTCACCGATTTTGGCCGGCAGCCTTTCATGTCGAGTTCGATCCAGTCGGGGCCAGTCTGCAAATGCGCACCGGCATCGCGCAGCTTGTCGAGCACAGAATCGAGCAGACTGGGCGTGGTGTCCTTGAGTTTGACGCGGCCACCGGTAATCGCGGCAGCGAGCAGATAGGTGCCGGTCTCGATTCGATCCGGCAACACTCGATAACGTGTACCGCGGAGTTTTTCCACACCTTCGATGGTAATGGTGTCGCTTCCGGCGCCGATGATTTTTGCCCCCATGGCGATCAGGAAATTGGCGAGATCAACCACCTCGGGTTCACGCGCGGCGTTTTCAATAATCGTAACCCCGTCGGCCAGCGTTGCTGCCATCATCAAGTTTTCTGTGCCCGTCACAGTGACCATGTCCAGCACCAGACGCGCGCCTCTGAGACGCTTGCAACGCGCGTGAATATAACCGTTCTTGACTTCGATGTCGGCACCCATGTCCTGCAAACCCTTGATGTGCAAGTTCACCGGACGCGAACCGATTGCACAACCACCGGGCAAGGACACCTCGGCCTGACCAAACCGCGCCAGCAAAGGCCCCAGCACCAGAATCGAGGAGCGCATGGTTTTCACCAGATGGTAGGGCGCAACATAATTTTCAATGGTGGAAACGTCAACTTCGATGCTGAGCTTTTCGTCGATAATCACCTGCACACCCATGCAGCCGAGTAACTCGACGGTGGTGGTAACATCGTGTAAGTGCGGTACGTTTTCGACGATCGCCGGACCATCGGCGAGCAAAGTGCCGGCGAGGATTGGTAGCACAGCATTTTTTGCGCCGGAGATACGAATTTCGCCATCGAGGCGGGTGCCGCCCTGAATCATAAGTTTGTTCATGTTGTGTCTACGCTGTGGCCTGTTCGGTAAATTCTGCGGAATCAAGCGCGGTGTCGATTCCATATGCACGTGCCACGATGGCAATTTGCTCAGGTATGTTATTAAAATGGATAGTTGCGTCTCGTGCCCGCATGAAACGCAACATTTCGAGCAACAGCGCCAACCCTGCACTGTTGGTGTTTGCTACTGTAGAAAAATCCACCCGCGCATCACTGACGTTCGCGAGCAGAACTTCTGCCTGCTTCATCAGCCCGGGCACGGTATCAAAATCAAGCTCACCACTGAGCTGCAGCTGACCATGGTCCAGCGCAGTAATACGGGCGACTGTCGAATTATTCATCCCAGACTCAGGATGTAGACGATTTTGCGACGGGATCAGTCGGAACCGCTGCATTTTTGTCGCGCAACATTTTCAGCAGACCGTCCATGCCATTTTGACGAACCTCCTGCGTGAAGGTACCGCGATAACTGGTCACTAAACTGACACCATCAATCGCGATATCGTACACCTTCCATTCATTATCTTTGATGCGCATACGATATGCGACTGGAATAACAGGCCCGCCACTTTGCACCACTTCCGATTTAACGACAGTCTTATTCTCGTTCGGTGCCAGATCATCCGGGAAAAAATTAATTTTCTGGTCGCTAAACTCCTGCAAAGATTTGCTGTAGGTTCTTACCAGCAAGGAACGAAACTCGTCGACAAATGCGATTTTTTGTTCATTGGTGGCATTACGCCAGTTCTTGCCCAGCGCCAGCTTGGCCATAGAAACATCATCGAGATGCGGCAGAATATACTGATCCACAATTTGATACACCAGCTCGGGTTCTTTTTCGAGCATAACGCGTTTTTCTTTCAGCACCTTGATAACATCGTCAGAAGTGCGCTTCAGCATCGCCGATGGCGATTCGAGACTTTCCGCGCGCAGTGGCGTCATGAGTACCAGCGATGCAATCAACACGCTAATAAATAACGGGTAGACCTGTTTTCGTGTGCCTGACATAAAATCCAACCTCACTTTTTGTCGTCTGCCTTACTATAGAGAAACTGGCCAATAATTTGTTCCAGCACCAGCGCTGACTGAGTGATCTCGATACTGCTGCCGGATTTTAAGTAATCTTCCTCAGCGCCGGGTTCCAGGCCAACGTATTGCTCGCCGAGCAGACCCGATGTGAGAATGCTGGCCGAGGTATCGCTGGGAAACTTGTTATACTGAGGCTCGATTAACATCGTGACCAAAGCCTCATAGCGACTTTGATCATAGTCAATCGCGGTAACGCGACCGATGCGCACACCACTGGCAGCCACTGGCGAGCGCACCTTGAGGCCGCCGATATTATCGAACTGCGCCTTGATTTCGTAGCCGCCGCCATTGCCATAACTGGCAAGATTGCTCACCGTCATTGCCATCATGAACAGTGCGGCAAAACCGGCTGCAACAAACAGCCCAACCACCAGTTCGAGTGTGCGTGAATTCATTATTTATTCCCCATCAAGGTCAATACTTTATTTGCCAAACATCAAAGCCGTCAAAACAAAATCCAGCCCCAGGATTGCCAGCGAACTGTGCACCACGGTGCGGGTAGTCGCCTGCCCCAGACCTTCCGAAGTCGGAATGCAGTCATAGCCTTCGAACACCGCTATCCAGGCGACGACAAAACCAAACACCAGCGCCTTGATCATGCCATTGCCCAGGTCCTGAATCAGATCCACCTTGGCCTGTGCCTGTGACCAGAATGCCCCCGAGTCCAGCCCCAGCAGTTCGACCGCGACCAGATAGGCGCCGATCACACCCACAGCACTAAAAATGGCAGCCAGCAACGGCATCGAAATCACGCCGGCTAGAAACCGCGGCGCGACCACGCGCTCGATCGGGTTGACCGCCATCATTTCCATACCCGACAATTGTTCAGTCGCCTTCATCAAGCCCAGTTCAGCCGTGAGTGCCGAACCCGCGCGACCCGCAAATAACAGGGCGGTCACTACCGGCCCCAATTCACGAAGCAGTGACAGCACCACCATCACGCTGACCGAGTCTTCGGCACCAAAATCCACCAGCGCATAATACGACTGCAGGCTCATCACCATGCCGACAAACAGACCTGCCACGATTATGATAATGAGTGTCTGAACGCCAACTGAATATAACTGCCGAACCAGCAACCCCGGACGCCGCAGCAGACCAACGCTACCCACAAGGATTTGCAGCAAAAAGACATTGCCACGGCCCAGCCGCTGAATTCCCGCCAGGGCCGTGCGCCCCAGTTGTTCAATTCTGGCTAACAACATCAGTTTGATCCCGTAAACAAATCCTGATACAGCGGCGCTGCAGGATAATGAAATGGCACCGGGCCATCCGCCAGGCCGTCGATAAACTGCCGCGTCCAGGCAGAATCACTGCACTGCATAGCCTCGGTACTGCCGTGTTCGACCACCTTGCCCGCCGAAATAATATAAACATAATCGGCGATACTCATGGTTTCTTCTACATCATGCGAAACCACGACGCTGCACACACTGAGCGCGGCATTGAAGTTTTTGATTAACTCCACCAACACACCCATGGAAATCGGATCCTGCCCGGTAAAGGGTTCGTCGTACATAATCATCATTGGATCCAGCGCGATCGCGCGCGCCATCGCGACACGTCGTGCCATACCGCCAGAAAGCTCAGCCGGCATCAGCTCGGCCGCGCCGCGCAGACCCACGGCATTGAGTTTCAGCAGTACCAGCTGGCGAATCATCGCGGCACTGAGTCGGGTGTGTTCGCGTAAGGGATAGGCGACATTTTCAAACACGCTTAAATCGGTTAACAGCGCACCGCTCTGAAACAACATGCCCATACGCTTGCGCAAAGCATAAAGCTGCGAGGTCTTCAGGCGCTGCACATTCTGACCATCGACTTCGATGCTGCCAGAATCCGGCTGTAACTGACCGCCAATGAGTTTTAACAAGGTGGTTTTGCCAGTGCCGCTGGGACCCATGATCGCAGTCACACCCTTGCGCGGTATATCCATGTCGATACCGTCAAAAATCACGCGAGTACCGCGACTGAAACGCAAGTCCCTTATTTTGACGAGGCTGTTACTCAAATCGGATTCCTGGTGTTGGGCCGTGCAAAGCTCGCCGGCGGCTAGATGGGCGCTATTCTATGCGTATCTGATACCCAGTGCACGTGAAAGCCGCGCACCCAGCTACAGACCCATAATCTGCATCAGGGTTCGCGCCTGCTGCAATTGCACCACATCAGGCTCGGCCATGGTACACAGCAGCGCTCGCTTGACCGTGCTTTGCTCGGCGGTAAAACGCTCCAGCCACTGGCGTAGCTGGCGTAGATCCGACCAGGGCTGTGCCAGCTGTGCCAGCGATGCCTCGTCGCGCGAGGTTGCTACCTCCGGGATCCACAACTGCGCTGGCTGATACTGCGGTACGCCCGGCAGGTGCTGGCGCAGGCTTTCGCACTCAGCGTTCGGCAACGGAGCAGGCAGCAGCAAACCCGCAAGATTCGGCTGCATGGCCACCAGCTGGTGATACAATTCTGCGCGCGCGCTGGCATCCAGCGACATCGGCCATTCCACGTAAAAGCTGAATTCTGCGGGCACCTGCGCGCACCAGTCGATGCTTTGCCGCAGCCTGGCCGAATGCCAGAATTCGGCCGGCACCAGCACCGCATCAAATTCATTGCTGTAGTACGTTAACTGCCAGTCATCGGGCAGGTCATCAGGGTAAAAACTGCCGCACCAGTGAGGGTGCTGCCAGCCACGTACCGCGAGCTGGATATTTTCAGCCAAAATTAAGGGTCTCTCATGTACAATTCATCGCGATGTTACACCAGCCAACCTTCAGATTTAGCGATACCAGCGAACTAAATACTCATGTTATATAACGTCCTCGCCATTCTCACCGGTTTTTTGTTGCTGATCTGGAGCGCCGACCGCTTTGTCTGTGGCGCGGCTGCGGTGGCACGAAACTTTAATATTTCACCGCTGGTGATCGGCATTATTGTCGTCGGCTTTGGCACCTCGGCCCCCGAAATGCTGGTTTCGGCCATCGCATCACTGGACGGAAGCCCGGGGCTGGCCGTGGGCAATGCGCTGGGTTCCAACGTCACCAATATCGCTCTCGTGCTCGGTGCCACCGCATTGATCAAACCGCTGGATGTGCACTCCCGTATCCTGAAAAAAGAAATGCCGGTATTGCTGCTCGCCATGCTGCTGGCGCTGGTGCTGGTGCTGGATAAAAATCTGGGCCGCAGTGATGGCCTGATTCTGATCACCAGCCTGGTCGTGATCATGTGGTGGCTGATTCATCAGGCACTGCGCAACCGCGAACCCGATGCCATGCAGGTCGAGTATGAACACGATCTGCCAGCCGCCATGCCGATGCCGCGTGCTCTGTTCTGGCTACTGCTGGGTCTGGTGGTACTGCTTGCGAGCTCAAAGCTGCTGGTCTGGGGTGCGGTCAATATTGCTGTCAGCTTTGGTGTCAGCGAGCTGATTATCGGCCTCACCATTATCGCCATCGGTACCAGCCTGCCAGAACTGGCAGCCACCGTCGCGAGTGCGCTGAAAAACGAGCATGATATCGCGATCGGCAATGTGGTCGGCTCCAATCTGTTTAATATACTGGCGGTGTTCGGTATCCCTGGTCTGCTGGCACCGGGTAAACTCGATGCCGATGTGCTCACGCGTGATTTTCCCGTAGTATTTGCGCTTACCCTCGCGCTCGTGGTCATGGCCTACGGCATTCACAAAGCCGGCCGCATCAACCGCATCGAAGGCGGAATTCTGTTATTGTCGTTTTTCGCCTATCAGGCGTTACTGTTTCACCATGTGAGCGGAGCACACTCATGACGCAGGCTGGCAAAACCACCAATTATTCTGCGCTCGGACTCGCCGTGATCGAGACCGAGCTGGCCGCGATCACGGCGCTCAAGTCCAGACTTGACGAGCCTTTTAATCGCGCCTGCGAACTGCTGCTGGCCTGCGAAGGCCGCATCGTGGTCACGGGCATGGGCAAGTCCGGCCACATCGGCGGCAAGATCGCAGCCACCCTGGCCAGTACTGGCAGCCCGGCGTTTTTTGTCCACCCCGGCGAGGCCAGCCACGGCGATCTCGGTATGATCACCGCCAAAGATGTGGTCATCGCGCTGTCCAATTCTGGCAACACCGGCGAAATCCTTACCATCGTGCCCATCATCAAACGCTTCGGTGTTCCCCTGATCAGCATGACCGGCAACCCCGATTCGGGTCTGGCGAGCGCCGCCGAAGTCAATCTCGATGTCAGCGTCGCCAATGAAGCCTGCCCTCACGGACTGGCACCGACCGCGAGCACCACCGCCGCACTGGTGATGGGCGATGCCCTTGCTATCGCGCTGTTACAGGCTCGCGGTTTTTCTGCCGAAGACTTTGCACTCTCGCACCCGGGCGGCGCGTTAGGTCGGCGTTTGTTACTGCACGTTGCAGACATTATGCACAGCGGCGAACACCTGCCACAGGTCAGCCCCGACGCCACGGTCTCGCAGGCTCTGCTGGAAATGACCCGTAAGGGTCTGGGTATGACTGCGATCGTGGACAGCGACAACAAACTGCTCGGGGTATATACCGATGGTGATTTACGCCGCAGCCTGGATAAAGCCATCGACGTGCACAACACCCGGATTACTGAAGTCATGACCAGCGGTGGCAAACGCGTGCACGCGCACGACCTTGCCGCCAGCGCTCTGAAACTTATGGATGACAGTAAAATTAATGCCGTGTTGGTGGTCGATGCTGATGATCATGTCATCGGTGCATTGAACATGCATGATTTATTGCGCGCCGGTGTCGTATAAAAACTAGTGTGCAGTCGGCAGTTGGCAGTATTCAGATATGATTCGTCTAACTGCCAACTGATGACTGCACACTGCCAACTGGTACTTTTAAATGAAAGACATTCTTGAAAAAGCAAAAAACATAGAATTGGTTATATTCGATGTCGATGGTGTCATGACCGACGGCAGTCTATTTATGGGCGATAACGGCGAAGAATACAAAGCCTTTAATTCGCAGGACGGTCACGGCATGCGCATGTTGCAGGAAGGTGGTGTGCGTGCTGCGATTATCACTGGCCGTAGCTCACAGGTGGTCAAGCATCGCATGAAGGATCTCGGTGTCAGCCTGGTGTATCAGGGCTATCGCGACAAACGCCCAGCCTTTGCCGCATTGCTGGAAAAAGTTGAACTCAAACTCGAACAGGTCGCGTATGTCGGCGACGATGTCGTCGATCTGCCGATCATGTCGCAGGTCGGGCTGGCCATCGCCGTGCAGGATGCGCATCCGTTTGTTAAACAGCACGCGCACTGGATCACGGCGCGCAACGGGGGTCACGGTGCGGTGCGTGATGTCTGTGAAATGTTTCTCGAATCTCGCAGCCAGCTTGCTGACAAGCTGGCCAGCTATTTACATAGTACGGACTAAGCATGCGTCTGAAGTCATTAGTCACCTTACTGAGTCTGGCGTTAATCGCCTTGCTTATCTGGTGGTATCAGCTGGTTGAAGATCGCACTGCGGATCTTCTCAGTCCTGACAACGAACACTTTATCGATGCCTTTATGCGCGACTTCAAACTGACCGCGATGAATACCGCAGGCAAACCTGGCTACACGTTACGTGCCCACGAATTTAATCATTTCAACGACAGTGATATTGCAGACCTGGCACAACCTGTATTGCACCTGTTGCACACCGATGCTGACTGGCGACTGAGCGCTGAACAAGGTGAGATTAATGATGAGCAAAACCAGATCACGCTACTGAATAAAGTAGTAATGCAACAAACCACCGGAGATGACAAAACCACCGGCCTTCGTCTGCTCACCGAACGTCTGAATATCGACACCCGCCGGCAGCTGGCCAGTACCGAGCAAATCGCCAGAATTGAGTACAAGAATCTCCGACTCAACTCGCGCGGCATGCAGCTCGACAATCTTAATGGGCAACTCAAATTACTCGCCGAGGTCACAGGTGTATATGAGCGGCCATAAACTCGTATGGTTAGTCTGCCTTCTCACCAGCAGCCTGCTGGCAAACGCCGGTGAGAAAATTCTGATTCGCGCTGATTCGATGCAGCTCGATATCAATACTGGCGAAAGCGTGTATCGTGGCAATGTCAGTTTCACCCAGGGAACGATTAAACTCAAAGGCAACCAGATCACGGTTAGCAACGAGAACGGCGACCTCAGGCACGTCAAAATCGAAGGCACACCCGCGCGCTATAGCGACAACAACCCAGAAGCACAAGTCACCGCCCGAAGCCAGTATATGGATTATAACGTGGCCAACAGCCAGCTCAGTATGCGCGGCGCAGCGCGGCTGGAACAGGGCGACCGCATTGTCGAAAGCGATCATATCCTGTACGACACCGAGAAAAAACTCATCCTCGCCGGCCAGACTACGGGGGCTACCGGTGAACCCGGCCAACGGGTCAACATCACTCTGACGCCTAAAAAAGACCGAGCCCCCTGAAGATGAGCCTGCTACGCGCTGACAATCTGGTCAAAAGCTATAAGTCTCGCACTGTCGTCAACGGTGTCTCCTTCGAAGTCGCCAGCGGAGAAGTGGTCGGCCTGCTCGGTCCCAATGGTGCCGGAAAAACCACCAGTTTTTATATGGTGGTGGGTCTGGTCACCGCCAATAGTGGCCGCATCAGCCTGGGTCAGCGTGACATTACCCAGCTACCTGTCCACGCCCGCGCCCAGCTGGGTGTGGGTTATTTACCGCAGGAAGCCTCAGTGTTTCGCAAACTCAGTGTCGCCGACAATATTCTCGCCGTGCTCGAAATTCAGCGCACGCTCAGCAAACCCGAGCGCCTCGCCGAACTCGACCAGTTGCTGGCCGAACTCCAGATCGAGCATATTCGCGACAGCCTCGGCATCAGTCTCTCCGGTGGTGAGCGCCGGCGCGTGGAAATCGCGCGCGCCCTCGCCTCGCGGCCCGAGTTTATCTTGCTGGATGAGCCCTTCGCCGGGGTCGACCCCATTTCGGTGATTGAAATCCAGAAAATCATCACGCATTTGACTCAGCGCAACATCGGCGTCCTGATTACTGACCATAATGTACGCGAAACTCTCGGCATCTGTGATCGCGCTTATATCCTCAGTGGTGGTAAAATCATCGCAGCAGGCGCACCCACGGCCATACTTTCCGACGAACAGGTGCGAGAAGTCTATCTTGGACGTGATTTTCGGCTATAAAGTAAGAACTGGTTTTAGTTATTTTAAGGAGCATACGGCGGTACCAATATTCAGCTGTTTGAATACTACAGCAGTAACCTGTGGCGCTACTGCCTGCCGGATATTGCCGACATCTTGCCCATGAAACCAACACTCCAGCTTAAACTTGGTCAGCATCTCACGATGACACCACAGCTACAGCAAGCGATCCGCCTGCTGCAGCTGTCAACGCTCGAACTCCAGACCGAAATTCAACAAATTCTCGAAGAAAACCCGCTGCTGGAATTCGCCGATGACCACGAGGCGCGCGAAGCGAGCTCCGAGAGCGACCGCGATACCGAGCGGAATCAGGCGGATGCCGATAATCAGTCTGCCAGCAGTGAACAGACCAGTATCGACCTCGACAATAAACAGGAGATTCCCGACGAGCTGCCGGTGGACAGCAACTGGGATGATATTTACGAAACCACCAGCACAGGCCTGAACAATCAGAATTACAGCGATGATGGCACCGACAGCTTTCTCGAAAATCAGAGCGGGGGCGATGAATCACTGGCCGATCACCTGCTCTGGCAGCTGCGCAATACACCCACCAGTGAGAACGATTTCCTGATCGCAGTCACTATCATCGACGCCATTAATGATGATGGCTACCTCACTGAAACTGTCGCAGATATCCACCAAAGCCTGATCAACGATATCGAAATCGATATTGCAGAAGTCGAAGCTGTGCTGCGCCGCGTGCAACACTTCGACCCCATCGGGGTCGCCGCACGCGACCTGCGCGAATGCCTGCTGCTGCAGATGGATGCATTCAGCGCTGATAGCCCAAATCTGGAAAATGCCCGCATCCTGGTCGCTGAGCATCTCGAGCTTCTCGGCGCACACGATTATGCACGTCTGCAGCGCAAAACGCGTTTTACCGAAGCCCAACTCAACGATGTGCTGGCATTTATTCAGACACTCAACCCCAAACCGGGTTCGTCAATCTCCAACACCAAACCCGAATACATTGTGCCAGACATTTATGTCTCCAAACACAAGAACCGCTGGGTGGTAGAACTGAACCCGGAAGCCGCGCCCAAAATCAGAATCAACCAGCTGTACGCCGATCACGTTAAAAACCGGGATCGCAGCAAAGAAGCCGCCTATCTCAAAAATAGCCTGCAGGAAGCCCGCTGGTTTCTGAAAAGTCTGCGCAGCCGCAGTGAAACCCTGATCCGAGTTGGCCGCGCCATCGTCGATCGTCAACGCCTGTTTCTGGAATACGGTGACGAAGGCATGAAACCCATGGTGTTACGCGATATTGCCGAAGAACTCGAAATGCACGAGTCAACGATTTCCCGCGTCACCACCCATAAATACATGCACACGCCGCGTGGCGTTTTTGAATTCAAGTTTTTCTTTTCCAGCCATGTACGCACCATTGATGGCGGCGAATGCTCTGCCACCGCAATCCGCGCTATGGTGAAAAAACTGATCGATAATGAAAACCCCAGAAAACCCATGAGCGATAATAAAATCTCGTCGTTCCTGGTCAAAGAAGGCATTAATGTGGCACGACGAACTGTGGCAAAATACAGAGAATCCATGTCGATTCCGCCGTCTAATGAACGTAAGCGTCTCGCCTGAACGAGCGCCGCATATACATCAATTTAACCGGCACAGGCAGCGTGCCGTTATAACCAGCCTGATTACAGACTGGCACAAGGCGAACAATTAAGTCCGCACGCTCGCCCAGGACAGGGACTGCCCTGGCCGAGCCCTTAAATCATCAGTGGAGGTACTCATGCAAATCAATCTGACCGGACACCATATCGAAATCACGGACTCACTCAGAAACTACGTTAATGAAAAAATGGAAAAGCTACAACGCCACTTCGATAAGGTCAGCAATACCCACGTAATCTTATCACTTGAAAATGTGCGTCACAAAGCCGAGGCGACGGTTCATATGAGCGGTAATGACATTTTTGCAGATTCCATTGAAGATGATATGTACGCTGCCATTGATGGACTGGTGGACAAACTTGACCGTCAGGTTAAAAAACACAAGGAAAAACTGAAAGACCATCATCACCTGAAATCAAGCGAAGTCGTCGAAGATATATGAATTTAGAAGCACTTGTTAGTCCTGACGCAGTCGTCTGCTGCGATCATGTTTCCAGCAAAAAACGTGCGCTGGAAGTTATTTCTAAACTGTTGGCAAGCAAAGCCAGCAACACCGACCCTTTAGCTATCTTTGAATTGCTCACCGAGCGAGAAAAACTGGGATCAACGTCTCTCGGGCACGGTGTTGCGCTGCCGCACACCAGAACCCAGCTTTGTGATCATGCCATCGGCGCATTCATCAAACTAAACCAGGGTATAGATTTCGATAGCCCCGATAACATACCTACAGACTTGCTGTTTGCGCTCATGGTGCCTGAGCATTACACCGACGAGCACCTCAAGTTGCTCGCCAGCCTTGCCCGCCTGTTCAATGACAAAGATTTTTGTCAGGGCTTGCGCAACGCAAGTAACTCACACGAACTCTACAACCACCTCAACACCTGGCAGATAAAAAGCCAGGCATCATGACTGAAATCTCCTCCGCCGAATCGATTATCTTCAATCTTTCGAATAAGATTGAACTGGAATGGGTCGCTGGAGAAGAAGATCCCGACAGCCCATTACACGAAATCAAAGCCAGCGATCACGCTACTCTGATCGGACATCTCAACCTGATTCACAAAAACATTATTCAGGTGCTCGGCAAAACTGAATGCGAATACCTGAAAAATTCAGAACAACAGGTGCGCGATGCTATGTTACAACAGCTGTTTAAAAGTGCGCCCGTTGCTATCCTGATCACCGATGGTATCCAGGCACCAGAAGAATTTATCCGGCGTGCCAATCAATATCACGTACCACTACTAAGCTGCAAAGCTGAAAGCAATGCAGTTGTAGATGCCGCGCGCTTTTATTTGCACGAAATGTTTTCTGAGAAACAGACCGTGCATGGTGTATTCATGGAAGTGCTGGGCACTGGTGTATTGATTACGGGTGAAAGCAGCGTGGGCAAGAGCGAACTCGCACTCGAACTGCTCTCACGTGGTCACCGCCTGGTTGCTGATGATGCGCCCGTCTTTACCCGTGTTGGGCCAGATGTTCTCGACGGCAGCAGTTCATCATTACTCCAGGACTTCATGGAAGTTCGCGGACTTGGCGTTCTCAATATTCGTGAGATGTATGGCGACAACGCGCTAAAAAATAACAAATATCTGCGCCTTGTGATTCAGCTCAAACGTATGTCAAAACAGGATCGCGAGCAGCTGGACAGACTCTACGGCAATCGCATTCAACGCAGTATTCTCGGTGTTGATATCCCCGAAATATTAATCCCGGTCGCGCCTGGTCGCAATCTGGCAGTACTGGTTGAAGCGGCGGTGCGCAATCATATCCTGCGTCATAGTGGCCTGGATGCCACCGAGCAACTCATTGAGTTACAACAACAGGCAATTTCAAATTCCAGGGACTAGTTTAGCCACAGGTTAGCAAGGTATGAAAGTTGTCATTATCAGCGGGCTCTCGGGTTCAGGAAAAACAGTCGCACTGCATACGCTAGAAGACGAAAATTTCTATTGCGTGGATAATCTACCTCTCGGTCTGCTGCCGAATTTTATCGACCAGCTCCTCAATCGCAGCCTGAAGCCCTACACAGAAATCGCTGTCGGCATCGATGCTCGCAGCGAATCACACGACCTCAGAAAATTTAGTGAGATCATCGCCAGCTTACGCAAAAAAGATATACATCTTGACGTTATCTATATGCAGGCCGAACACGCCACACTAATAAAACGCTTCAGCGACACCCGGCGTAAACATCCATTATCGCGCAAAGGCCTCCCTCTCTTCGAAGCCATCGAGGTAGAGCGCAATCTACTCGGTGAAGTCGCCTCGGAAGCTGACTTAATTATCGACACCACCTACACCAATGTTCACGAACTACGCGAGCTGGTAACCACCCAGATCATCAAAAAAAATGGCAGCAGTCTTTCGCTGTTATTTCAGTCTTTCGGCTTCAAGCACGGCACCCCACCCGATTCTGATTTTGTATTTGACGTTCGTTGTCTACCTAACCCGCACTGGGAACCTGCGTTACGCCAGCTTACTGGCCTCGATGCCGCAGTGATTGATTTTCTCCAGCAGCAGCAAGACGTTAGCGATATGCTTGAGCACATCCGTGGATTCCTGCAGCACTGGATTGTTAAATTTGAGCAACAAAACCGTTATTACCTGACGGTGTCCATCGGCTGCACTGGTGGCCAGCACCGGTCTGTGTACATCGCCCAGAAATTATGTGATGATTTCAGCGGAACCATTAATAATGTTTCCATTCGTCACCGTGAACTTTAATTTATCCCTGAGCTTATGAGCGTCGCCATCCTACTTGTCAGCCACCAACATATTGCTGCTCCTTTGTTAAATTTGTGTGGCACCTTACACGCCGATACAATACAAAACTGTGCAGCAATAGAAGTTCCACTCGACGCTTCGGTTGATGAAAAACTTGCCTCCGCAAAAACCAGACTGGGTGATTTACAACTCCAAGACGGGCTGATCATTATTACCGATATGTACGGCGGGACGCCAAGTAATATTGCACAAAACCTGGCCAGGCAATACCATGCACCATTACTCAGCGGGCTTAACTTGCCCATGCTAATGCGCATTAACAATTATCGCGATGCCGCTTTGCCAGATTTACTCGATAAAGCCATGAGTGGCGGTCAACAGGGCATTTCGTTACACGTGTACGAGGATAAAAATGTCACACAGCCGTGAAATAACCATTGTCAACAAACTCGGCATGCACGCGCGCGCCGCTGCAAAATTCGTTCAGACTGCATCTGCCTGCGCCAGTGAAATCGAAGTCGAACGCAAAGGTCAGCGGGTTAATGGCAAAAGCATTATGGGTGTGATGATGCTCGCCGCCAGCAAAGGTAGCAACATCATCATATATGCTGACGGCACCGATGCCGAGGAGTCTATTAACACACTGGAAAAACTGATTAATGATCGCTTCGGTGAAGCCGAGTAAACCTGACACATGAGCATCCTCATAAACGGCATCGCAGTTTCGAAAGGTATCGCCATTGGTGAAGCCTATGTATACGAGCGCGAACGCAATGAAGCTGTTGAATACACTATTACTCCCCGGCAACAGGCCGATGAGATAGCGCGGCTTGCTAACGCTCAGAAGAAAGCCGCCAAACAACTACGTGATTTACGCAAGAAATTAGAACCGACTACACCTGCCGACATACTCGCCTTCATCGACACACATTTAATGATGATGGAAGACCCGACTTTTTATGATGGCACTGTCAATAACATAAAAACCTATTCCTGCAATGCCGAATGGGCTTTGCAAAAACAGGGTGAACGCCTGATTCAGATATTCAACGAGATCGAAGACCCTTATTTACGCAACCGTCAGGACGACGTTAGACACGTGGTCCAGCGCATCCAGGACAGCCTCACAAATGCCCCCGAGCATTTACCCGATGCCTCGCAGCTGAAAGGCCGCATCATCGTCGCCGATGACCTGACACCTGCCGATACCTTGACCATGCAGCACCAGAAGATCGCCGGATTTATCACCGAGTACGGCGGCCCCTTGTCACATACAGCAATTCTGGCGCGCAATCTCGGCATTCCAGCCATCGTCGGTGTTCACAGTGCCCGTCTGTTGATCAAGTCTGGCGAAACACTGATTGTTGACGGTCAGCAGGGAACGGTGATCAACACGCCTGATCTTCGCTCTCTAAAAACTTACCGCAAGCTCAAACGCGATGAAATTTCACGCAAGCACCTGCTGCATCGCCTCAAAGGAAAACCCGCGATAACACTGGATAACAAAACCATTTTATTGCACGGCAACATCGATCGGCCGGAAGATATTAAAGTATTGCATCAGTTCGATAAAACCGGGATTGGCCTGTACCGTACTGAGATGCTGTTTATTGATAAAAATGAATGGCCGGATGAGAACACCCAGTTCCAGTACTACAAACGCGCGGTGCAGCGCCTCAAGGGCCAACCACTGACTATACGCACCATTGATCTTGGTGCCGACAAGGAAATACAGGACACCATTGACCACGGCCCAATGGCGCACAATCCGGCGATGGGGCTGCGCGCGATTCGCCGTTGCCTGAAAGAACCGCAGGCATTTTTACCCCAGCTGCACGCTATCTTGCGCGCATCCGCCTTCGGCCCGGTACGCATGATGATTCCGATGTTGACCAACATCGAAGAATTACAACAACTGTTCGCACTGATTGAAACCGCGAAACACAATTTGCGCGAGCGACGACTGGCCTTCGATGAAAATCTGCCGATCGGTGCCATGATCGAAGTTCCTGCTGCTGCGCTCGCAGCATACGCGTTTGCAAAGAAACTGGATTTTCTCTCGATCGGCACCAATGACTTAATTCAATACACGCTGGCGCTGGATCGCATAGATGACGAGGTCAGTTATCTTTACAATCCACTCAATCCCGCTGTATTGCAATTGATCAATATCACAATTCAGGCTGGCAAAAAAGCTGGCGTGCCGGTTTCTATGTGCGGCGAAATGGCCAGCGACCCGAGCTATACCCGGCTGTTACTCGGCATGGGCCTGGATTATTTCAGCATCCAGGCCAATGCCCTGCTCGAGATCAAACATATTATTAATAACAGCAAGCTCTCCAGTCTGCGACCACGCGTGCGCAAAATACTGGAAGCCACCGATATCACTGAAATCGAAGCTCGCGTCAACCAGCTCAACCATTAAACGCTTCATCCTGCTTAAACCTCCCGGTTGCATCGATTTAAAAATCTCACGGCTGCCGTACAAGTTGCGACAGGCGGCATGCTACACTCTTCTGTAATTGTGGCTAAGTCGTGCAATCATCAAACAATGTCGACCTGGCCCGGATAACCAGACCACAGTGTTGAATCGGCGAATATAAATGTCAGACCAGGTTTCAGAAAAAACCGCCAACCAGTTGCAGGCACTGTCCGACGCGCTGGAAACCGGCACCATGCAGCATGCCCGTCGCATGCTAAACGAGCTCTCGCCCGCAGAAATTGGCCATTTACTGGAATCCTTACCACTCACCGAGCGCCTGATCATCTGGGATCTGGTCGACCCCGATAAAGACGGCGAGGTTCTGCTCGAAGTCGGTGATGAAGTTCGTACCACTCTGATCCGAGACATGTCGCTGCAGGATCTGGTGAACGCTGCCGAGGGCATGGATGTCGACGACCTCGCGGACTTTATTCAGTCACTGCCAGACCGTGTTACCACCCAGGTATTAACCTCGCTCGACGCCCAGCGCCGCGAATTGCTGGAATCGGTGCTCTCCTACCCGGAAGACAGTGCTGGCGGTATGATGAATACCGACACCATCACTGTACGCACACAGGTGACACTCGACGTGGTACTGCGTTATCTGCGCATACTCGGCACCCTGCCGGATAACACCGATAGTCTAATCGTGACCACGCGCAAGAATACTTATGTTGGCATTTTGCCTCTGTCAACACTGCTAACATCTTCGCTGGAACTCACCGTCGGTGAAGTCATGAAACGCGATACCGAAGTTGTCAACGCTAGTATGATGGATGTCGAGGTTGCCAAAATATTCCAGTCACACGACCTGGTCTCCGCGCCGGTAGTCGATGACAATATGAAACTCCTGGGTCGAATTACGGTCGATGACGTCGTCGACGTGATTCGCGACGAAGCTGAACATTCAGTGTTGAGCATGGCCGGCCTGAACGAAGAAGAAGATTTGTTCGCACCGGTGGTACCCAGTGCACGCCGCCGTGCCATCTGGCTGGGTTTCAACCTGCTCACCGCATTCATGGCTTCGTGGGTGGTCTCCAACTTTGAGGCCACGCTGGAAAAAGTGGTCGCCATTGCCGTGCTCATGAATGTTGTCGCCAGCATGGGCGGTATCGCTGGCACCCAGACCTTAACGCTGGTGATTCGCGGCATTGCTCTCGGCCAGGTGAGCCGCAACAATCAGCGCTGGCTATTAACCAAAGAAATTATCGTTGGTCTGTTCAATGGTATTGGCTGGGCGCTGGTGATTGCGTTGATCGCCGTGTTCTGGTTCGGTGATGTACACATTGGTCTGGTGATCGCTGCCGCAACTGTGATTAATCTGGTCGCCGCCGCATTCTCTGGTGTTGTATTACCACTGGTGATGCGCAAATTAAACATCGATCCGGCACTGGCGGGCAGCGTGGTGCTCACCACGGTTACTGATATTGTCGGGCTGTTCGCATTTCTCGGTCTGGCCACGGTGTTTTTACTATAGTTTTTTCCAGCAGCTACTGAGGACATCCCATGGCAACTTCAACCATCGTTACACTGGTGATCATCGCCGCGCTTGTACTGTACATCATCGGCATTTTCAACACCCTGGTCAGCCTGCGCAATCGCTACAAAAACGCTTTCGCACAAATCGAAGTCCAGTTAAAACGCCGCTACGACTTAATCCCGAACTTGATCGAAGTGGCCAAAGGCTACATTAGGCACGAACGCGAAACTCTGGAAGCAGTGATCGCAGCCCGCAACGCTGCCGCGAACGGTCTTGCCGCCGCCGCCGCGAATCCCGGCGACGCTAATGCCATTAAACAACTGGCGGGGGCCGAAGGCGGCCTGGCCGGTGCGATGAGTAAATTTAATATGGTAATGGAAGCCTACCCCGACCTCAAAGCCAACACCACGATGATGCAGCTATCAGAAGAACTCACCACCACTGAAAACAAGGTCGCGTTTTCGCGTCAGGCCTTCAATGATGCCGTCATGGCTTACAACACATACAAGCAATCATTCCCACAAACTGTGCTGGCCGCCAGCTTTGGCCACGCCCAGGATGCCAGCCTGCTGGAATTTGAAAACAGCGCCGCCATCCAGGAAGCCCCCAAGGTTTCGTTCTAAACCGGGGCACATTATTCAGCACGGTTGGCAACTCTGGTCGACATCGAAAAATGAATTTTTTTGAATCTCAGCAAAGTGCACGCAGCACTACCACCCGGCTGGTAGTGCTGTTCGTACTCGCAGTGCTATGTCTGATCCTGCTGACCAACCTGCTAGTGGCCGCCAGCTTCGGTTTCTTCAATCCCGAACGCTTCACCAACCTGACAGCAGCAGACACCTGGAAAACCGCTTTTGAATGGCAGACTTTTCTGCTGGTCGCAACTGGAATTATCAGTATCGTCACGCTGAGCTGCCTGTACAAAATTACTGCCCTGTCCGGCGGTGGCGCGAGTGTTGCAGAAATGATGGATGCTGAACTGCTGGTCTACGACAGCGGCGATATCAATCGCCAGAAAATACTCAATGTTGTCGAAGAAATGGCGATTGCCTCTGGCACACCTGTGCCCGCGGTGTATCTCATCGATGAAGACAGCATCAACGCCTTCGCTGCCGGTTACAAACCTGGCGATGCCATTATCGGCATCACTCGCGGTGCCATCGATACCTTGTCACGAGACCAGTTACAGGGCGTGATCGCGCACGAGTTCAGCCATATATTCAACGGCGACATGCGGCTCAATATTCGTCTCATCGGTGTACTGCACGGCATTCTGGTAATTGGCATGATCGGCTATTTCATTATGCGTTCGTTTCGTTATGGCCGAGTACGCAGCTCAAAAGGTAATGGTGCCGGCGGCATCGTGGTGCTTGGCATCGGGCTGGTGGTGATTGGTTATGGCGGCACATTTTTCGGTAATCTGATCAAGGCCGCAGTGAGTCGGCAGCGCGAATACCTGGCCGATGCCAGCGCTGTACAGTTCACTCGCAATCCCGATGGCATCGCTGGCGCGCTAAAACGTATCGGCGGCAGCAATGCCGGTTCAGTGCTGGAGAATCCTCACGCCACAGAAATCAGTCATACCTTTTTTAGCCAGGGTGTCAGCACTCTGTTTACATCGCTATTCGCCACCCACCCACCGCTGGAAAAACGCATACGTGCGATCCAGCCCGACTGGGATGGCAAATTCGATTTCAGTTCAGAACAGGGCAAGCCCCAGCCCGAACCAGCACCTGTGACAAAAACTTCACAAGAAGACAAACTGACCAGCATCATCACCACCGCTGTTGTACTCGATCAAATCGGCAATCCGCAGGCAGCACATTTGCAACATGCACAAAACCTGCTGGCAACACTGCCTGGTGTAATTACGCAGTCGGCTCACGAACCGCACGGTGCCCGCGCAATTATTTATGCCCTGTTAATTAGTGATGACCCCGTGTTCCGCGAAAAGCAACTGACTCATCTGAAGTATCATGCTGATGCCGGTGTGTATGATGAAGTCGAAAACCTGCTGAGCTGGATAAGCGCTATCGACGATGATAAACGTCTGCCATTGATTGACATGACCCTACCCGCACTGCGCCAGCTGTCGGATAAGCAATACAGCTTATTTAAGTATAATTTAAATGCGATGATCCGAATGGATGCAAAAATCAGCCTGTTCGAATGGTCGCTGCAAAAAATATTAAAACATCATCTCGTGCCACAATTCGAAAAAACGCGCACCAGTTTCACACAGTTACGCATCACCCAGCTAAAACTCGAATGCGAATTATTACTATCGTTCCTGGTACACGCCTGCCCGCAACAGAACATGAGCCCTGGCGGGATCTTCGCCCTGGCACAAAACACACTCACCCTGAACACACTACAGCTTCAGCCGCGCGAAACACTCAATTTTGACCAGCTTGACAGCGCTCTGGACAGACTCAATCAGCTCAAACCGCTGCAAAAACCGGCGCTGCTAAAAGCCTGCGCCACCGCTATCAGTGCCGATCAAATCATTACCGCCAACGAACACGAACTGCTGCGCGCCTTTGCCGACAGTCTCGACTGCCCGATGCCACCGCTGTTATCGCTTACTCAGACGGGTTAGCTTTCTCGGCCCTGAGCACTTCGCTTATCATGGCGTAAACACTGTCAGGATTTAGTGAAATCGACGAGATTTTCTGCGCCACCAGCCAGCGGATAATTTCTGGATAATCCGAAGGTGCCTGGCCACAAATACCAACATATTTGTTGTCCCGATGGCAGGCTGCAATTGCCATCTGCATGAGCTTTTTCACCGCCTCGTTACGCTCATCAAAACCGGCAACCGCACCGGAGTCACGATCGACCCCCAGCGTTAACTGGGTCAGATCGTTTGAGCCAATCGAAAAACCATCGACCGTTTCAAGGAAGGCATCCGCCAGTAAAGCATTCGCTGGTATCTCACACATCAGAAATACCTTCAGACCTTTGTCACCGCGCCGCAGCCCATTCTGTTCCATCTGTTCAAGCACACGCTGGCTTTCTTCAACAGTACGCACAAACGGTACCATGATATCAACGTTATCCAGCCCCATACGCTCACGCACGCGGACCAGCGCTTCGCACTCGAGCGCAAAGCTCTGTCTGAATTCTGCTGACGGGTAACGCGAAGCGCCACGAAAACCCAGCATCGGGTTTTCTTCATCAGGTTCAAACTGTTCACCACCAATCAGACTGGCATATTCATTGGATTTAAAATCGGACAGGCGCACAATCACCTGGCGCGGATAAAACGCAGCCGCGATCATACCAATACCTTCGGCAAGTTTTTTGACATAAAAACTGGCAGGATCCGGGTAACCGGCTATTTCACGTCGTATGTTGCGTTGCAAGTTTTTATCCAGAGTTTCAAACTCGAGTAAAGCCCGCGGATGGACTCGAATCGAGCTATTAATAATAAACTCCAGCCGCGCCAGACCCACCCCAGCGACGGGCAGCGCCGCTTTTTCAAACGCCTGCTCGGGATTGGCGAGATTTAGCATAATGCGCGTCGATGGTGTGGCAAGTGCGCTGTAATCAATGACATCGCGCGCATATTCCAGTTCACCACGGTAGACATAACCGGTATCTCCCTCCGCACACGACACCGTCACCCGATTGCCACTGGATATTTTTTGCGTGGCATCACCACAACCCACAATCGCGGGAATCCCAAGTTCACGCGCCACTATCGCTGCATGACAGGTACGGCCACCGCGGTTGGTAACAATCGCCCCGGCAATTTTCATCACCGGCTCCCAGTCGGGATCAGTGATGTCGGTCACCAGTATTTCACCCGCCTGCAACTCGTGCATCGCTGCCGCCTCATGCACAATACGCGCAGTGCCCACCGCAATACGCTTGCCCACGCTTTTACCTACACACAGCACCGGCCCACGCTGATTAAGCCGAAACACTTCAGCACAAGCACCGTCTGTTTGCATCGACTGCACGGTTTCTGGCCGCGCCTGCAAAATAAACAGCTCCCCCGTAACACCGTCGCGCGCCCACTCGATATCCATCGGCTTTTGATAGTGCTGCTCAATAATCACAGCGGTGCGCGCCAGTGCCAACACCTCATCATCGCTGATCGAGAACTGGCTACGCTCTGCTCTGGAAACATCAACATTGCGCGTCGAAAACCCGGTACTGGAATCCTTGCCATAAATCATCTTGATGGCTTTTTCACCCAGCTGGCGACGAATAATCGGACGAAAATCATCACGCAGAGTATTTTTATAGACATAGAACTCATCGGGATTCACTGCGCCCTGCACAATATTTTCGCCCAGCCCATAGGAAGAGGTAATCAGCACCACATCGCGAAAACCGGTTTCGGTATCAAGCGTGAAAATCACACCCGACGCCCCAAGATCAGCACGCACCATTTTTTGCACACCGACCGATAGCGCAACATGGCTATGGCTAAAACCTCTGTCAACCCGATAAGAAATTGCGCGGTCAGTGTACAGCGAGGCAAATACGCGCTTGCAGGCAATCAATACATTTTCGAGTTCACTGATATTGAGATAGGTTTCCTGCTGACCCGCAAACGAGGCATTGGGCAAATCTTCGGCGGTCGCCGAACTCCGCACCGCCACCGCAGGATTATCTCCATATTCCGTCGCCATCAACTGATACGCCCGCTCTATCTCTGCCACCAGTTCAGACGGCAGCATCGCGTGCATCACCCAGTTACGAATTTTTTTGCCACTGGCAGCGAGCGCAGTGACATCAGCAGTATTGAGCTGTGCCAGCTCAGCCTCTATCCTCTGATCTAGCTGGTTATGCTCAAGAAAATAGCGAAAACCTTCTGCAGTGGTGGCAAAGCCATCGGGAACCCGTACGCCTGCGGCCGACAACTGGCTGAACATTTCACCCAGCGAGGCGTTCTTGCCACCCACGCTGCTAATATCAGTATTGCGGATTTCAGAAAAGCTGCGGATGTATTGCATGGTTCAGAATATACTCCTGTCGATAACGAATCACTCTGAACCTGTGACAAGAAAAAAACTAGATAATTTGCCACAGAGGGCACAGAGAATGCAGAGCAAGAAATGAGTGCTTTGGTGTCTGTCATTCCGGCGAATGCCGGAATGACAGACACGTGAAGCCTTTGCTTTAACAATAACGCCGTTTTTTCTCCGCGTTCTCCCTGGCAAATATCTTTTTATTTCTTTTTGCGGTTCGCGGCAATGCGCAGTCGCAGCGCATTCAGCTTGATAAAGCCCGCGGCGTCTTTCTGATCGTAAGCACCGGCATCATCTTCGAAAGTGGCGATGCTTTCGTCGAACAGCGAATGCGTATCCGACTTACGGCCAGCAACTTCAACATTGCCCTTGTACAGTTTCAGACGCACGACACCGTTCACGGTTTGCTGTGAGGCATTGATCATGGTTTGCATCATTTCGCGCTCCGGACTCCACCAGTAACCGTTGTAGATCAAACTCGCATAACGCGGCATGAGCTCATCTTTAAGGTGTGCGACTTCGCGATCCAGGGTCAGCGATTCGATGGCACGATGGGCGCGCAGCATGATGGTGCCGCCAGGGGTTTCGTAGCAACCGCGCGACTTCATGCCGACATAACGGTTTTCGACGATGTCGAGCCTGCCGATGCCGTTGGCACCGCCGATCTGATTGAGTTCGGTTAAAACTTGGGCCGGGGTTTTAGCCACGCCATCGATGGCAATGATATCGCCCCGCTCAAAACTGAGTTCGATATAAGTCGCCTTATCCGGCGCCTGCTGCGGTGACACGGTCCAGCGCCACATATCGGCTTCGGCTTCGGCCCAGGGATCTTCGAGAATGCCGCCTTCGTAGGAAATATGCAGCAGATTGGCGTCCATTGAATAGGGTGATTTTTTACCTTTATTAAAATCCACCGGAATCTTATGTTTGGCGGCATAGGCCATCAGCTTTTCGCGCGACAGCAAATCCCATTCCCGCCACGGTGCGATCACCTGCACCCCGGGTTTTAGTGCATAGGCGCCAAGCTCGAAACGCACCTGATCATTGCCCTTGCCGGTAGCACCGTGCGAAATCGCATCGGCACCGGTTTCATTGGCAATCTCGACCAGACGTTTGGCAATCAGCGGGCGCGCGATCGAGGTGCCGAGCAAATACTCGCCTTCATAAATGGTATTAGCGCGGAACATCGGAAACACATAATCGCGCACGAATTCTTCGCGCAGGTCTTCGATATAAATTTCTTTCACGCCCATGGCCTGTGCCTTGGCGCGTGCCGGCCCGACTTCTTCGCCCTGACCAATATCAGCAGTGAAAGTCACGACTTCGCAGTCATAACTGTCTTCCAGCCATTTGAGAATGACCGAGGTATCTAAACCTCCTGAGTAAGCGAGAACGGCTTTGTTGATTTTGGTTTGTCCGGCAGACATAGCGGCTCCAATAATTTGTGCGCAAAGATGCGAATTATATCTGCAAAGCCGAGTGAATAACGAAAAGTGAAAAGTGAAAAGTGAAAAAATAAACAGCCAGACTGCCCGTTTTTACATTTTTCACTTTTCACTATTCACTATTCACTGCTTTTAAGATTCGACTACACCGGCTTTAACTTCTATAATTCCGCTTTTGCGAATGTTGACGGGTACTGATAAAAAATCCCGCGACATCCAGCCCTTGACAACGAAACACACAGAAACGAAGGCAAAAAGCGCGCAAAACACGTTAATTTGCAGCTATTTTCCTCGAACGCGCGAGATTGCAATGAGCGAAA
>JASBSR010000029.1 GCA_030148865.1 Gammaproteobacteria bacterium | reverse complement strand
CTGAGCAGTACGGGTTTCATGTTAGAGAATGTAAAAACCCACATTTTGAATACCGTGATTTTGTGCGAGCTGATGAAGCTACGAATATTTCATGTGCAGAGTGGGATTATCGTACCAGGATTCTAAAACAAAACTGGTGTTTTATGTCAATTGAACAAAGCAGTGCCGGCACTGAACAACAGGTTAAAACGATATTTAAAGAGCATCATGCAACATTAACCAGGTTGCGCACATTAGCAAAAAAGATTCAGACACATAAACGCCAGCGAACACGCAAACTATACGATGGCGACGAACTCGAACTGGAACAGGTAATTAGTGACAGAGTGGATCGCCACGTCGGTGCCTGCCACGATCCTCGTGTTTATATGCAGCAACGGCATCATCCTTCAAAAAACCTGGCGATTTCTGTCTTACTCGACCTTTCTGAATCAACGAACCTGATCATTAATGGAGGGACAAACAGCCTGTCTCAGCAAATACGGAACGCCGTCATGCTGTTAGGTGAAACGCTTTCGATGGCAGGTGAGCTATTTGCGATCTCGGGTTTTTCATCGGACGGGCGAAAACGGGTGCGTATCGTCAATTTTAAAGATTATACTGAATCATTTACCGCCACCAGATCGCGATTAACTACGATCCAAGGCGAGCACTCAACACGCATGGGAGCCGCAGTTCGCTATAGTGAATCGAGGTTGTTTCAGCAGGCGGCAGGGAAGAAGCTACTGCTGGTGATTACAGACGGTGCACCTTCAGATATTGATGTATTTGATGAGCGTTATTTGAAATATGACGGCAGGCATGCAGTGCAGAGTCTGGCCCAGAGTGGCATTGAAGCATTTTGTTTGAATCTGGACAGGGCGGCCGAGGAAACGATACAGCACATTTTTGGCCGCGGACGTTCAATGAGCTTACAGGCCGTGACGCAGCTACCCGAGGTGCTAGCACATATCTATTTCAGGTATGCACGCCATTAGTCTTCGGGAGAACTGCTGTTACAGTTGCCCTTTTTCGAGCAGCTGTGTCAGTTGTTGTTCCAGTCGCTCAAGTTTTTCGCGGCTGCGTTGCAGTAAAGCGACCTGGATATCAAATTCTTCACGTGTCACCAGATTCATCTTCTGAAACGCCTGCAGCAGCAGGTTACGTACATTGTCTTCCAGGTCACCGCGTAGTGCCTGCATATTTCCTAGCAGCAAATTCGAAATGCGTTGCGCCAGTTCGTCTATTGTTTGTTTATTCTGCATGGTTTTCTCCGGTTTAATACGCCCGATTTTACGACATAAAACACGCACTATTATGGTGCGTTCGCACTATGCGTGCCCTTTTTTGGTGCCCTTTTTTGGTGCGTACAATCTGTAGCAAAGGCATAAGTATACGTAACTAACTGTTAATAAATAATAATTTAAATATGGCACGGCTTCTGCTCTATTTCAGAGACAGTTGTTACAAAACTGATTTTTATTTCAATCATTAGGAGTCTGATATGACTAAAAATGCTTATATTTTGGGGGCTGGAATTGCAGCGGCATTAACTAGCGGTGTTGCAACAGCAGATCTGACTGCAAATGCCGGAGCCTACTCCAACTATATTTTTCGTGGTACTACTTATTCTGGTGATAGTGCTGTTGTTCAGGGTGGTATCGACTGGAGCCATGATTCCGGTCTTTATGCCGGTACCTGGGTTTCTACGCTTGGTACTGCCGGTCTTGGTGGTAATGAAATTGATTTTTATACGGGCCTTTCTGGTGAAACAGGCGGCGTTGGTTATGATCTTGGACTGCTGACATACCAGTACACATCAAGCCCAGAGTTTAATTATACAGAAGCTTATATTTCAGGCACAGTAAGTGCGGTCACGGTTGGCCTGAACTACACCATTGATGCGGCATCAGGCAATAAAGACGCTGCATTTGATAAAGGCGATATGTATCTGTTTGGAAAAGTGGATTTTTCAGCAGGTCCTATGGACGTAAGTCTTTATGCCGGTCGCTATGACTATACGAATGATGGCAAATTTGGTAACGGCAACATCAGCTATAGTCATTTTGGTGCCAGTATTGGTAAAGATGGTTTCAGTTTTGCTGTTGACAAGAGCGATGTCAAACCAACTAACAGTGCCGTCGGTGGTTTAGCTGCAAATATGGACGCTATTCGCTTCACAGTGAGTTTCACTAAAGATTTCGACCTGATGTAGAGGGCAGACGATTAAGTTATTAACCATTAAATAAATTATCTGGCCCTTGATTAATAAGGGGCCGGAACAAGATGATGAGGAGTGCACATCATATGAAACTGATAACTGCAATTATTAAACCTTTCAAGCTCGACGATGTTCGCGAAGCACTTTCGGGTATCGGTGTCCAGGGTGTCACTGTTACCGAGGTCAAGGGCTTTGGGCGTCAGAAGGGCCACACGGAGCTCTACAGGGGGGCTGAATATGTTGTCGATTTTCTGCCCAAGGTGAAACTGGAAGTTGCAATCGCGGCTGACATGCAGGACAAAGTTATCGAAGCGATTTGTAGTGCCGCTAATACCGGCAAAATCGGCGATGGCAAAATCTTCGTCTCACCCATAGAACAAGTCATTCGCATCCGCACCGGTGAATCCGGCGTAGAAGCGCTTTGATCACTCTTAATTAACCTGGAGGATCTTATCGTGGATCAAGTACTCGAACTCAGCTACGCGCTGGATACATTTTATTTTCTCGTAATGGGGGCGTTCGTGATGTGGATGGCCGCCGGTTTCGCGATGCTCGAAGCCGGACTGGTGCGCTCCAAGAACACCACAGAAATTTTGCTCAAGAATATTTCCCTGTTCGCTGTCGCCTGCACCATGTATATGATTGTTGGTTACAACATCATGTACCCCGGTGATGCAGCGGTCAGTTCTTTCTGGCCGGGTATTTCATTCTTCCTCGGCGGTGATAATGCTGCTGCGGATGTCATCAAAGGCGGTGATGGCGTGCCTTATTATTCAAATCTGTCGGACTTCTTCTTCCAGGTCGTGTTTGTTGCGACTGCGATGTCGATTGTCTCGGGTGCGGTTGCCGAGCGCATGAAGCTGTGGAGCTTCCTGATATTCGCAGTTGCCATGACAGCGTTCATTTACCCGATGCAGGGCTACTGGAAATGGGGCGGCGGTTTTCTTGACGCGGCTGGCTTCAGTGATTTTGCTGGCTCGGGTGTGGTGCATCTATGTGGCGCGACAGCTGCGCTTGCCGGTGTCATTCTGCTCGGTGCCCGTAAAGGAAAATATGGCCCGAACGGCGAAGTCAACCCGATCCCGGGTGCTAACCTGCCGATGGCAACGCTGGGCACCTTCATTCTCTGGTTGGGCTGGTTCGGCTTTAACGGGGGGTCTGAGCTGAAAGTATCCAACGTGGAAGAAGCCAATGCAGTCGCGATGGTATTCGTGAATACCAATGCGGCAGCATCTGGTGGTCTGATCGCGGCACTGGTACTGGCGCGCACTCTGTTTGGCAAGGCTGATCTCACCATGGCGCTCAACGGTGCACTTGCTGGTCTGGTTGCGATTACTGCTGAGCCACTAACTCCGACACCAGGCGTCGCGACGCTGATCGGCGCGGTCGGTGGTGTGCTGGTGGTGTTCGCTATCCTGATGTTCGACAAGTTCAGGCTGGATGATCCCGTGGGAGCGCTTTCGGTTCACGGTATTGTGGGTATGTGGGGCCTGTTGGCGGTACCAATCACCAATGCTGATACTGCCTATAGCACGCAACTGCTCGGACTGGTCGTGATTTTTGCCTGGACCTTTGTCACCAGCTTTATCGTCTGGATGATTCTGAAGGCGGTTATGGGAATCCGTGTCACCGAAGAAGAGGAATACGAAGGCGTGGATCTGGCGGAATGTGGCATGGAGGCCTATCCGGAATTTACCAGCAAATAACAGACTCCTGTTGGTAATACACCTGACCGGGCACCAACTGTGCCCGGTTTTTTTTCGTCCCCAATATGCGCTGTGTGGGCAGATGTGGTAAAAAACCGTCTGTATTAATGCAATCACATGTGCGCTGCCCGGGCTAAAGTTGGTTCGCAGGACGTCGGCAGTGACAGGCAGAATAGATTCGCCGGAAAACCATCACTAAAAACCACCACTAAAACCAGGGGTCAACATGAAACTGATCAAGGCAATAATCAAGCCCTTCAAGCTCGATGATGTGCGCGAAGCCCTATCCGAGATCGGGGTACAGGGTATTACTGTGTCTGAGGTCAAGGGTTTTGGCCGCCAGAAAGGTCATACCGAGCTGTATCGTGGCGCAGAGTACAGAGTCGATTTTCTGCCCAAGGTAAAAATTGAAACCGCGGTCAGTGATGATCTGGTGGCCAGGGTCGTAGACGCGATTCGCACCTCTGCCAGCACTGGCAAAATCGGCGATGGCAAAATATTTGTCATGGCCATCGAGCAGGCTGTGCGGATACGCACTGGAGAATCAGGCGACGAAGCTCTGTAAACAAACGCACTCAGCCAACGAAGGCTGGAGCTGCGAGAAATCCGCAAACCAAACCAACCGTTTAATCAAAGAAGATTGAACATCTACCGATGCGGTTTAATTAAAGAAGATTAAACATTCCCGGGGGAATACGAATGATTATAACTAAAAGCCTGAAATACGGGCTCCTGCCTTTACTGATGCTGCCAGGTGTCGCCATTGCCGAAGGTGTTGACAGCGGCGATACTGCATGGGTCTTAACTTCAACAGCGCTGGTGCTGTTCATGACTTTGCCGGGTCTGGCCCTGTTTTATGGCGGTCTGGTGCGCAGCAAAAATGTGTTATCGGTGTTAATGCAGTGTTTTGCTATCGCCTGCGTGGTGACGATACTGTGGGTCATCTATGGCTACAGCCTGTCTTTTGGCGAAGGTGGTGACTGGATTGGTGACACCAGCAAGCTGTTTCTTGCTGGCGTGACACGTGCTTCAAGCAGCGGCAGCTTACCGGAAACTGTATTTATTATGTTTCAGCTCACCTTTGCCATTATCACGCCAGCACTTATTATTGGCGGCTTCGCCGAGCGCATGAAGTTTTCAGCGATGCTGATGTTTAGCATTATCTGGGTGACGCTGGTGTATTTCCCGATTTGTCACTGGGTTTGGGGGGGCGGCTGGCTTGCAGACAGAGGGCTGCTCGATTTTGCCGGCGGTACCGTGGTGCACATCACTGCCGGTGTGGCAGCGATTGTTGCTGCAGTGGTGCTGGGTAATCGTAGTGGTTTTCCCGAAACGCCGATGATGCCGCACAACATGACCATGACTGTCACCGGTGCCGGCATGTTATGGGTGGGCTGGTTTGGTTTTAATGCTGGCAGTGCCGTGGCCGCCAATGGTGATGCGGGGATGGCGATGCTGGTCACACACGTCAGTGCTGCCTGTGGCGCTTTTACCTGGGCGGTGATGGAGTGGATCAAGTACGGTAAACCCAGTGCTCTGGGCACGGTGACAGGCATGGTCGCCGGCCTTGGCACGATTACACCCGCTTCGGGTTATGTGGGTCCTATGGGTGCTCTGGTGATTGGGGTCTCGGCCGGGGTCATCTGCTTTTTCGCCACCAGTTTTATCAAGCGTACACTGAAAATCGATGACTCACTCGACGTGTTTCCGGTGCACGGTGTTGGCGGCATTCTTGGCACTTTTCTCGCCGGTATATTTGTCTCCGCAGGCCTGGGCGGTGCCGGTCTGGCCGAAGGTATGACCATGGGTTCGCAGGTCGGTGTCCAGCTATTAGGTATCAGTGCGACTCTGGCCTGGACCGCAGTCGCAACCTACATCATTCTGAAAGTTGTCGGCGCCACCATTGGCCTGCGGGTGACCGATGAACAGGAAACCCAGGGTCTGGATATTACCCAGCATGAGGAGCGCGGCTATATACTCTGAGGCGCTGTGAGTAAGGTGTAGATAATACAAGACACCGGGCAGAGCCCGGTGTCTTGTTTGCAGTACAATAAAGCCGACAACCACGGATAGCGTTAGGGATGGTAAAACCGATGCGGATATGGCTCACGCTCTTATTGCTGGTGACAGTGCCGGGACAGGCAGAAATCTATAAATGGATCGACGCTGATGGACATGTGCACTATGGTGACAAACCAGACAACGTTCCCGAGGCGGAAGCGGTGGGTATCGAGACGCGAACTCGATTCGGGATGGCACTCGATGATGACAGTCGTGCTGAAAAACGCAGGCGCCTGCTCGATGCTATGGAGGAGGATCGCAAAGAAAAAACCGAGCACCGCGAGAAGGCACGCGCAGACGCAGCAGAGCGCCAGCGAAGATGCGTGTATTACAGGGATCGTCTGCGGCGCAGACAGCGGGCATCTGCTGTCTATCGACTGGATAAAGACGGCAACAGAATATTTCTGTCGGAACAGGGCCGGAAACAGTCAGATCGTAATTTGCAGGTGCAGATCAATAAGTATTGTCGCTGACTGTTCAGATTAATTTGGATGCAACTGACCGATAACTGAACTCAAGGCGTGGTCGAACACCGAATGGCCCATGATCATCCTGGATCTGTTGTCTGCAATCTCACTGGTGAACTCTTCAAAATCTTTTTCGACAATAATGTCACCATTGTGATTAACAAACACCAGGTTTGAATCTTCGACAATAATCACCGACAGCTTCGCTCTGCGCGCCGCTTTGTCATCTCCCATGTATATGTGAAACCACATGCCTGGCATGATGTTGCGCGGTAGCCGTGGTGCGGGTGCCGCAGATTCGGGAGAGGTGATGGCTTCGGGCTCTTTTGTTTCTGTGCTGGTTTCGGCGGGGCGCTGACTGGCGGCTTTCATTTCCTGATTATCAAAATTTGCACGCGCAATCAGGCTGGTATGGGTCTTTTCGAGTCCCTGCAATACGCCCTCAACATCGTATCTCGACTGATTGGTCTGCTGCAGAAAATCTCTGGCTTTGTCCAGCAGGCGTATGCGGTTGGTTTTTAAATGGGCGAGTGCATCGGCGGTGATTATCGGTTGTACGCTATTGACGATTTCACGCAGGGCTTCGATGATGGTGACCCATTCATCATTTTCTTTGCCGTTCACCAAGTAATGATTAAACATCAAGGTTGGCCAGCGTTTGAGCACCAAAGGGTGAGTGCTCTCTGGTAGCGACTTGCCCGCAGTGATGGCCCGCAATGCCTTTAGTACAGTATTGCGGGCGTGGTCGCGCAATACCTGCCTTTGTGCGGCTTCTTCTTTTTCATGCGCAATAGCTTCCTGTCGCTCGATATATTGATTGAGTCTATCGAGCGCACGCTGGAAGGTGCTGGTCTGGAGCTCATATTCATTCAGAATAATGGCCACGACCTTGTCCAGCTCTATATAGGTTTCATCTTCATGATCGCTAACTCCAAAGCCGACTTCGGCAATGCTGTCGAGCAGGACACGCGCTGGATGGCTGTCATAAATAAAAAATTCAGGATCCAGCATCGATGCCTTGATGATGGGAATCTGTAGTCGCAACAGCAGTGCCTTGATGGTGTCCGAGATATCACCATCATCGATAATGGCATCGAAAATCAGTTCGATGAAATCAATGGTTTTTGTAGCGATCTGATTGATGCGTTTTGTAACCACGCCACCAGATTTTTTCGCGATTTCAGAGACCACCGCATTTTTAATGGCGTTAGCATCAAAGCGCAGTTCGGAGGGCTGGCCAAATTGTGGCAGTGACTGCACACCCGAGAGCGCGGAAAGGATTTCTTCGTGACCGAAAGCTTGTGGAGTGCTACTGGGGAAGGCAGGATTCTCGCCGCCAGCTGTGTCTTCGTGGTGAAGCGGCGCTCCGATATAGCTGCCGATAGTCTGGCTAACCTGTTCTGCTGGCATGCCTGCGATGGTGTGGGAATAGGGTGCTGCGCTACCGGGTGCACCGCCAGCAGCAGATACTCCTGTCGTGGCTAGCGGTGCACTACGAGCTGTACCGGTGCTGTTCTGACTCTCACCCAGTGATTGCGCGGGTGTCGATTCGCCGGCGGAGTTGCCGCCGGTGCCGCCATCGGCTCCAGTACCGCCATGATAATGCTGTCCAGGTGCGGCCGTCATCGCGTAGCCACCACCCACCGTTTGTGCCTGTGCGGTGCCTGCTCCGCTGTCACTACCACCACCCGGTTCATCGGCATGATAACCGCTGCCACTGCTGCTGGCACCACCGCCCTGCCGACCAGCCGGGCCCGCGTCAGCACCGCCATAACGGCCACCCGCATGCCGGCCTGACTGCGGCGGCTGGAAATTCCTCACAGCATTCTGGTCAGCCATGCTGTCATCGGGCAATTCGAATTCTGGCTGTGGTCTTGCCTGCGGACTGTTTTGCTTGTGCGCCTGCATAGAAATCTTGATCTGTGGTAATACTCCGGCGTTGATCAGCGTGTTATTTACCGAGTCGTAAAGGCTGCCGAGCTTGCTGGCAACTTCGTCGTAATAAAAACCAAACAGAATTTTTTTGTTCGGGGCATCGAAGGTTTCGCCAAGTGCATCATCAAAGGCCTGGCAAAAACTCACTGGTGACAAGGCATGCTTCTGGAAAATATCCTCGGTTTTCAGCGCCAGATGTTCGAGTCGGGCTTCGAGGTGAGAAAGTTGCTCGCGGTATTTACCGGCGGCGCGTTCGCCGATGCTCTTGACCAGCACCATATCTTCCATCATGGACTGGTCGACCAGGCTGAGCTCACCTTCAGTTTCCTGCTTTTGGCGGATTTTTTCTGCTTCGGTGATCGGGTATGGGCGTAGTACTGGCTCCAGACTGGAGAGGTAGCTGGCGGCGATGTCAGACTTATGGTCCTTGAGCGTACGCATCAGGTCGAAATAACGTACCTGGTCTTTGTTATTGCTGGCACTGTCTGCCATGTCGAACAATGTCGATTCGGCATTGTTGAGCAGCTTGGACATCAAATCCTGCAGCCGAGTCCGTATATTGTTCTTGATATCCTGGATGAGAGCCGAGTAATCACTGGCTTGATTTTGGGGCACCATGCTCTTTATATGTATTTAGTGATTTGTAAAGTCGCGAAATCCTTCGTGATTCAATATATTATAGATAAGCTGACGCGATAATACCCTGATTAATTAGAATTAATCTACGATATGTCTGATTTTTGGCTACAGTTGTCGGTGCTGGGCGCTAGCCTGACGCAGGCAACATAAACCGTGGCAAATGCGCGGCTGCATGGTGAATGCCTGCGGTGTAATAGCGCGTCGCAAATGCCGGTACGGATGAGCTTAATCGGCAGTGGTGGATATCGGCCGCCACGCTTGCCAGGGTGCAGCTCCACCAACCTGCGGGATAAGTGCACTGCGGAAAATGCAGGGTCTGGGTTTGGGCGAAACCGGCGGCCTGCAATCGAGTCTGCATCGGCTGAATAATGGATTCGTGGTGGATCAGCGGGGACTCGCTCTGCTGCACAAAAATGCCCTGATCACCAAGCGCGTGCTGGCAATGCTGGAAAAACTCGGTGGTGAACAGGACTTCACCCGGGCCCACCGGGTCAGTGCTATCGACAATGATAATATCGTAACTGCCGGCTTCGGCCTGGCGGATCCACTCGATGCCATCGGTGAAGGCCAGCTCGGCGCGGGCATCAGTATTGGATTCGCAGAGCTCGGGAAAATATTTTTCAGCGACGCGGGTGACGCGCTCGTCGATATCGATTTGCTGTGCAAGCTCGACTTCCGGGTGTTTGAGCACTTCGCGCAGAGTGCCGCAATCACCGCCGCCAATAATTAGCACACGTTTTGGACTCGGGTGCGTAAATAGTGCTGGGTGACTCATCATTTCGTGATAAATAAAATTATCACGTGATGTCAGCATAATGCAGTCATCGATTACCATCAAACGGCCAAAATGCTCGGTTTCGAAGATTTCAATCTTCTGAAATTTTGACTGTTCTTCGTGAAGCTTTTGTTTGATCTTGAGTGAGCACGCCAGCCCGGCGTAGTCAGTGATTTCGGTAAACCATTGCTTGTCGTTTAGCACGCGTCGACTCCTGAATGTGAGCCGGCGATTATAAAGCAAGCCAGCAAATATCAGAAATTCTGCGCGCAACAACCGCATTAATGGATAGAATACGCAAAAATCACGCAGGGTCAGAGATGAAAGACTGGGATATTCAACAAGCCGCCAGACTTTATAACATTGGTCAGTGGGATGAAGGCTATGCCAGAATTCTCGACAATGGTCATCTGGCGCTCAGGCTCGGCGGTGAAGATGCAGCCACGGTCGATTTGCGATTGCTGATCGATGAGATACGCGGCCAGGGTTTGCAGTTGCCGGTGCTGGTTCGGTTTCTGGATATTCTTCAGCACCGCGTGCGTTCGCTATGCGCGGCATTCGACGTTGCGATCTCAGCGCAGGCATACCGGGGTGTGTATACGGCAGTGTATCCCATCAAGGTGAATCAACAGCAGCCGGTGGTCGAAGAAATCGTCGCCGCGGCGGGGACGCGTGTTGGTCTGGAAGCGGGCAGCAAAGCCGAACTGATCGCAGTGCTGGCCAGCCTGAAAGACCGTGGTCGGGTGATTGTGTGCAATGGTTATAAGGACCGGCATTATATTCGCCGCGCCCTGATCGGTCAGTTGCTCGGTCACCGGGTTTACATTGTGGTCGAAAAACTTTCAGAAGTTCAGTTGCTGGTGGAAGAAGCGCAGCGCATGAATATCCAGCCAACCTTTGGTTTGCGTCTGCGTCTGGCCACTGTCGGCAGCGGCAAGTGGCAGAACAGCGGTGGCGAAAAATCCAAGTTCGGTTTATCTTCAGAACAGGCAATCACGGCTATCGAATACCTGAAAGAGGTTGGTATGCTGGACTGTCTGAAACTGCTGCACGTTCATATGGGCTCGCAAATTGCAGACATCGAAGCCATCCGCGGTGGTATCACTGAAGCGGTGCGGTTTTACTGCGAGTTCACCCGCCTCGGTGCTGCTCTGCAAATCATGAATGTGGGCGGTGGTCTGGGTGTTGACTATGAAAGTACCGCGAGTCGCGGCGTGTATTCGGTGAATTATGACCTGAAACGTTACGCCAGTACCGTCGTCGAAACCGTCGCCAAAGTTTGTGACCAGGTCGGTGTGCCGCATCCGGATATTATTACCGAGTGTGGTCGGGCGATGACGGCGCATCACGCAGTCCTGATATGCAATGTGATAGAAGCCGAGGCGGTGGTCAGTGACGAAACTCTGCCAGCTGTCGCGCAAACGGCTGATAGCGATGCACTGTGTTCGGTACTGGATCGTATTAATGCGGGTGAAGCTGTTGGGCATAATGAAGCTGATGAGATTATGCGCCTGATCCAGATTGCATTTACTGCCGGTCGGCTGTCGCTGGAACAACGTGCTTATGCCGATTCGTGTTATCGCAGAGTCCGGCAGGCGCAGCAGGCCATGCAGCTGGACAAGATATTTGCTGGCGAAGAAAAGTTGCCGCTGGTGGATAAATATTTCTGTAATTTCTCAGTATTCCAGTCGTTGCCCGATGTCTGGGGTCTGGGTCAGGTGTTTCCGATACTGCCTTTGCATCGCCTCGATGAACGTCCGACGCGCGACGCGGTACTGCAGGATTTAACCTGCGATTCTGATGGCCATATCGAAGCCTACCCGGTGAATGGTGAAATTCATCAGTCATTACCACTGCACGTACTGAATAAAGACGAAGATTATCTGCTCGGTTTTTTTCTGGTCGGTGCCTACCAGGAAATTCTTGGCGATATGCACAACCTGTTCGGCGATTCACACGTGGTCAATATCAAGCAGGACGCAAGCGGTGGGCATCAAATCACTGGCATCGAGCGCGGCGACTGTACCCGTGATTTACTGGAGTATGTTCATTATCATACCCGTGACTTACAGGAAGAACTCAGTCAGCGACTGGCACAGAGCATTGACGATGCTAAATTGCTCGAAACCTGTCGCCAGGAGCTAAAAGCCGGTCTTGAAGGTTACTCTTATCATGAAAAATAGGCGATTCGTCGCCGTGAGTTGCATCCTTTCAATATGTAAGTATGCTCAATTGATACCTAAACCGCAGGGACGTGGAAACCGCCAGAGCTTTTCATGACTGATTCACCCACTCCAAAACCTGTTGTACTCATAGTCGATGACTCGAAAGTTATTCGCCTTGCTGCGAGAAAAATGCTCGGCAGCGACTACAAAACGATCGAAGCCTGCGATGGTGCTGAAGCCTGGCAGCATATCCAGGATAACGATGCGATCTCGGTGGTGTTCACCGATTTGCAAATGCCGGAGATGGATGGGCTTGAGTTACTTGCTCATGTTCGCGCCAGCGATGACGAGCGAGTTGCCGCACTGCCGGTGATTATGATTACCGGTCAAGAAGACTCGGAAGCGGCAAAAAAACGTGTTTTTGATAAGGGTGCGACTGACTTTGTTTCCAAACCTTTTGAATCAATCGATCTGATTAGTCGCGCCAAATCGTACGCCACGCTAAATCGTCAGGTGAATGAGCTGGAAAAAAAGGTCGGGCGCGACAAGCTCACGGGTCTTTACAATACCACCAGCTTTGAAGAGCACGGTAGTAAAATACTTTCATTCGCGCAGCGTCACAAGACCCAGATGTCAGTCGCAGTGATGGAGATAGAAAACTTTCAACAGTTATTTCTAAGCACGGGCAAGGCAGTCGCCCAGCAAATCATGATGGCGGTGTGTAAAAGAATGTCAAGTTCTTTACGCGCTGAAGATGTTGCCGCACGAGTGGGTGTTGCGCGTATTGCGCTATTGCTGCCATCGACTAGTATTAATGATACCCGTGATGTGGTTGCACGCATGATGGCCACCATCGCCAAACTGGCATTTGACACCGGTAAAGAAAAACTTCGGGTTGAGCTTGCCTGTGGTATCAGCGCCGTCAAACACCGGGAGGGAGAGACATTTTCTGGCCTGTACCGGCAGGCGGAATCCTTGCTGGCTACAGCGGTGCAGAGCACAGACGAAAAAATTGTCCTGCCTGTCGCAGAAGCAGATAAAATGGAGATGGCGGTCGAGCTGAGCGAAGAGCAGGCAATGCAGGCTTTCCGGCTTGTTCTGCAGGGTAGTTATACGCAAATACCGGCAGAGCATTTGCCGACGCTGGTTGATCGTCTGCGGGCATTCATGCAATATGTCGAGAATGAAAACGCCAGCCAGAAAACTGCCTGACCCGGGCAGGAGTTTTTATGACCGCAGAACTTGAAGGCCTCACCCCGCAACAGGCATGGGACATGTGCCAGGAGAACTCGCGCACACTATTGATCGATATCCGCTCCAGCATGGAATACCTTTTTGTGGGCCACCCGAAAGGCGCCTTGCACGTACCCTGGATCGACGAGCCAGACTGGGTGGTTAATCCACATTTTGTTACCGATGTACGCAAGCTCATGCTCGGCGGTGTTGCCGACAACAGCGAAGCCGGCGTGCCCGTGGTTCTCATCTGTCGCAGTGGCAAACGCTCGCGCGAAGCCGCTGCTGTATTAATCCAGGCTGGCATTCAACACGTCTATCACATCGATGAAGGTTTTGAAGGTGAACTCGATGCTGAACATCACCGTAGCACCCTGGGGGGCTGGCGGCATCATAAATTACCCTGGGAACAATGCTGAGCACGGGAATGGTTCGTCTGGCGCAATACTGCGTTATTGACCGTTTCAAATATGCTTATTTGCTATGTGTAAACTCCGCTATTTGAAACGATCAATGCCTTGTTCCGCACTCAATTGAACCCTTCCTGAAGTTTCGGCGTGTGTTCTGAAGCAGAATTTACGACTTGTGGAAGACAGCGTAAAAAGCACTGCTTACAAAATTCGTGCAATCTTTGGTGTACTCTGTAATCTCTGTGGCAAATGTTTCAGGTGATTTATATGACAGATAAAAAAGTAACGAAAGCTGATGCACAATGGAAGGCACAGTTGACTAAAGAGCAGTACAAGGTAGCGCGCCAGGGGGGTACTGAGCGCGCATTCACTGGTGCGTATTACAATAATAAAGATACCGGCATGTATCACTGCGTGTGTTGCGGTGAGCCCCTGTTCAGCTCAGATGAAAAGTATGATTCCGGGTCCGGCTGGCCAAGTTTCAGGAAGCCGGTGGAACAGCACGAACCCACAGAAATTTACGATACTTCACATGGCATGGTGCGCGTCGAAGTGCGCTGCCCGTCTTGCGATGCACACCTTGGCCACGTTTTTGAAGATGGCCCACAACCGACGGGTTTGCGCTATTGTATTAATTCCGCGTCGCTGGATTTTAAGAAAAAATAGTCGCCTGGCCACGGCGAGCGTTTAATTGGTAAGTGGCATGTCCAAAGCTGCAAAGCTGGGGTCAGCAAAGCTGGGGTCAGGTCTTTCATTGTGCAAAGCTGGGGTCAGGTCTTTCATTGCGCATGAAACTAATGCTATCCAGTGGATAGAATATCCTGAAAATATTTGTGAGAACAAAGTAAGAATACTATATTAAAGAGAATTCAAGACGACAAGGAGGTTAGGAAGTATGGCCAGACCACTGCGACTAGAATTTGCGGGCGCGTTGTACCATGTAACATCAAGGGGTGATAGAAGAGAAGATATATACCTCACAGATGATGACCGAAACGCTTATCTCGATATACTGGGCAAGGTATGTGAGCGTTATAACTGGATTGTTCACGCCTACTGTTTAATGGACAATCATTACCACCTGCTGATCGAGACACTCGATAGCAACCTTTCAAAAGGGATGCGCCAGTTAAACGGAGTCTACACTCAACACTTTAACCGGACACACCGTCGCGTTGGTCATGTATACCAGGGCCGCTATAAAGCAATCATCGTGCAAAAAGAAGTGTACTTGTTAGAATTAGCTCGCTATGTTGTATTGAACCCCGTGAGAGCGCGGATGGTACGTGCAGCTAAAGATTGGGCCTGGAGTAGTTACCGCGCCACAGCAGGGCAAACAGATGCGCCAAATTGGCTTGACACAGAATGGATTATTGACCATTTTTCTAACCGTAGAATGACAGCGATTGACCGCTATCGACAATTTGTCGCCGCAGGTAAAAACCAGCCGTCTATCTGGGAACAATTACGTAACCAGATCTATATTAGCAACGAGGACTATATAGAAAAGGTCCAAAAAAAGATTACCAAAGAGGCTGACATTAGCGAAATACCCTCAAACCAGCGGCGTCCAATACCGAAATCCTTAAAACATTATGAACAGAAGCATAAAGAAAGAGACCGAGCAATAATGGCGGCTTACCACAGTGGGGGTTACAGCATGAAAGAGATTGCAATATACTTTGAGCTACATTACACAAGTATCAGTCGAATTATTAATGGACGGCAGTATGCACAATGAAAGACCTGACCCCGAGACTCCGATGAAAGACCTGACCCCGAGACTCCAGTGACCCCTCATCATGACCCCTCATCACTCACCATGCAGTATCAGCAGGTAACAGAACAAGATCTCCGATCAGTACGATCAGATGGTGACTATTACATCCAATGTTTAGTGTGAATTGTTCTCTCACCCAGTTTGGTTCTCCCTGGTTTCTGCGGCTTTGGTGCAAATTATATTCTAAGAACAATAACTCGTTTCGGCACAGCAGCTACCACCGGGTTTGATCGCTTCGATGGTGGCGGAAATCACGTACTCTTCGACACCGCGCCCTGGAGCCCAGTCCTTGATGAAATCTCGTGATGTGTCCTTGGGAGCGATGCGGATACTGTCATAGCCGCAGTCCTGCATAATGGTTTCCAGATCGCTGACCAATGATGCGCCTGCCATACATCCCGAATACAGCTCGAGATCGTTACGGATTTCTTCCGGCAGCTCAGTGCTGGCAACCACATCAGAAATTGCCAGCCGGCCACCAGGTTTGAGCACGCGAAAAGCTTCAGCAAATACGCGAGGCTTGTCGGGGGAAAGATTAATCACACAGTTGGAAATAATGACATCGACGCTGTCGTTGGCCAGCGGCAGGTTTTCGATTTCACCGAGACGGAACTCAACCTGCTGGTAGTTGCCCTTGGCGGCATTGGTGCGGGCCTTGCTGACCATGGTTGGGGTCATGTCGACACCGATGACATGGCCCTGTTCACCGGTTTCTGCTGCTGCCAGGAAACAGTCGAAACCACCACCGCTGCCAAGGTCGAGCACGGTTTCGCCGTGCTGGATACTGGCGATAGCACGCGGATTGCCGCAGCCCAGGCCCATGTCGGCTCCGCTGGGCACCTGATCGAGATCGTCCTGCGAATAGCCCATGCGGGTCGATACCAGAGTATTGATCGCGCTGTCGGCAGACACCCCGCAGCAGCTGGAAGACACCCCGCAGCTTTGCTCGGCATTGCTCGCTGCGGCGACTTCGGCATAGCTGGCGCGGACTTGCTGGCGTATTTCGTCAGCATATTTCTGATTCTGAGATTTAGCGGTCATGGGTTACCTCTGGGCGAGTATTGAGCGGGCTGATGGTGTCCAATACCTGTCTGAGCTGGCTTTGGGCATCGGGGTTCACTGAACAGAAAATTTGTTTGCCACGGCGCTGCATGTCGATCAGGCCGGCGTGGTGCAGTTCGCGAAGATGGTGCGAAAGTGTCGAAGAGGCAATCTCGAGCTGCTGGTCGAGGTCACCTACGCAGCGGCTCAGGACCTGGTCGCTGCGGCATGGAGTGCCAGCCTCACAGCAGCCGCTGAGGAGCTGGAATACCTGCAGCCGGTGCGGATTCGAGAGCGCGCGAAGCAGGTTCGCGTAGTGTTCCAGGCTCATAGTTTCATAATTCGACATGTTTCGAAATATAGGCTGGAAAAATTATCATGTCAAGCCTCGAGGTTGGAGTTGTTTGCGCTTTCCCGGGTGTGCTACCGTGCTCAATTACAGCGGAGAGTTAGATGAGCGAGCAATATACCGATGAAGAGATCGCTACCATGCGCCTGGAGCTCGCTGAGCTCAGGCTGGAACACCGCACGCTCGACGAAGCCATCCACCTATTACTGCTGGACGGAGCTATGGAAGAACTCAAGATCAAACGCCTGAAAAAACGCAAATTACAGCTTAAGGACGAAATGGCTCTGCTCGAAGACAATCTGATCCCCGACATTCTCGCCTGATACCTGACCGCAGCGGCCAGTTTTGATCCCGCTACTGGCGATGCGGGCACGCGCCTGAGCACACCGCTAACTTAAGGATTAAGGAAAAGCCGGGATGTGCGGCTCGGTACCACCGGCGCTGGCATTCGGGTGGTGGCTGTAAACCAGGGCCTCGATTTCCGCGACCCGCGCTTTTGGTATATCGACCATCATCAGAATTTCTCCGGCCTCGATGGCCTGTTCGAACTGATGGATCTGACTGTTGGGAACATCGACCCCGATCATGCTGGACACCCAGGCACCGATACTGGCACCGGCGAGTCCCGCGCTGAGGATAACGCCGCCACCCAGGCTGAGTCCCGCCGGTGGCAATCCCACGATCACGGCACCGGCGATCAGGCCGGTGATGCCGCCGACAGCGAGACCGCGTTCGACGGCAGGTATGAAGTCGCTTTTCTGGAACAGGCTGGCCTCGGGCAGGTCGCCCAACGCGGTGCCGGTTTTGGCGAGCACATGGACCCGGTTCGATGCAATACGCTTGAGCAGAAGCTCATCGACCACGGTGGCCGCGGTGCTAATATCTGGCAGGGTAAAATAAAGTCGTCTCATCACTATCTCCTGTGGTTCAGTCAATATTGAGTGAGTCGTTTCGCCACCGGTTTTTGCTGGCGCAAAAGCCTGAAATGACGCTAACGGCTGGTACCGATACACCATAATAGGCCCGACGGTGACGGCAATACAAGGGAGATTTTTATCTATGATCGCAATTATTCGGACAAAATCACGTAACATGGAGCCGGTTACTGGTGTCGAAAAAGTCTGATGAAATATTGTTCTGCCTGTGGCGATGAAGTCCACCTCATAATTCCCGATGGTGACAATCGCGAACGCTATGTCTGCCCGGCCTGCGGCGTGGTGCATTATCAAAACCCGAAGGTAGTGACCGGGTGCATTCCTGAATGGGAAGATAAAATCCTGCTTTGTAAACGCGCGATCGAACCTCGGCACGGATTATGGACTCTGCCCGCCGGTTTTATGGAAAATCAGGAAACCAGTCTTGAGGGTGCAGCGCGCGAAGCCATGGAAGAAGCCAATGCAGACATGCGTGATATGGAGCTGTATTGTGTATTTAGTATTCCGCATATCAACCAGATGTACACCATGTATCGTGGCAGCCTGCATCAGGGCAAGGCCAGCCCCGGTCGCGAAAGTCTCGATGTCAGGCTGGTAACCGAACAGGAAGTGCCGTGGGACAAACTGGCGTTCCCGGTGATTATCGCGACCTTGCAGTGGTATTACCAGGATCTGAAAAAAGGCAGCTTTAACACCCATTATGGTGAAATACGAAAAACGCCCGAGATGAAGTTTGAGATCGAGCGTTTCAGTTAGGGCCGATTTTTGTCCGGATTTTCGACAGGTCAATCGCCAGCAGATTCGGTACTGAGTGGCAGCTTGAGCACACGCACATAAAATTCAAGTTCGGCGTGCAGACAGCTAATCTGAGTTGCTGCCTTTCTAAAGCCATGAGCCTCTCCGGAAAATGCCAGATAACGGGTGGCGATGCCTTTTTGCTGCAGCGCCTGGAACATCATTTCTGCCTGTTCTTTGGGTACCACTTTGTCATCCGTTCCCTGGAAAAAAATGACCGGGCAGTTTAACTGGCCGACATAATTGACAGGTGAGCGTTGTTGATAACTCGATTGCATTTCTGGGTAAGGGCCGATCAGGCGGTCGAGATAATGCGCTTCGAATTTATGAGTATGTCTGGCCAGAGCTTCGAGTTCGGCGATGCCATAATAACTGGCCCCGGCGGCAAATACATTATGAAACGTAAGCGCGCACAGCACAGTATAGCCCCCCGCGCTGCTGCCTTTGATAATCAGTCGCTCGGCATCGACCAGTCCGCTGTCAACCAGGTGCAGGGCAGCATCACAACAGTCTTCGGCGTCGCGTTGCCCCCACTGGCCCGTGAGACGTTCGCGATAGGCGCGACCGTAGCCGGTGCTGCCACTGTAATTGACATCGAGCAGGGCGAAGCCGCGCGAAGTCCAGTATTGTTTGCGTAAATCCAGCGTTGCATCACTGCGCGCGGTGGGGCCACCATGGGTGATGACAATGAGTGGCGGTTTGAAATCTGAATCAGGATCAATCTCGGGGTTGTGCGCGGGATAATAGAACGCGTAGGCGGTATCGCCGTGACGCGTGGTGAATGCGATGGTTTGCGGGTGTGAATAATAGTGTGGATCGATTTTTACCGGTGGGCTGGTGGCCAGCGTCTGCACCCTGAGGCTATCAATATCGAGCAATACCGGCTGCGCAAATTCGGAATCAGCCGCGGCGATGAAGCAGGCGGTGCCGGCATTGGTGGTGATTGAGTTAAAGCTGTTAAAGCCGGTATCGATCAGGTTTAACTGGTGCTGGTCGTGGTTGAGCACCGCCAGCTTATGTTCACCGTGCTCAAAAAAACTGGCCAGAACACGATGTTTGTCGATGATGGCATAACTACGCTGGGCAAAAACCCACTGTGGCAGGCCGAACTCCAGCTTGCTCGGGTACAGCGCTCGCGTTGCACCGTCAGTGTAGCAATACAGATTCCACCAGCCACTGCGGTCATCGACAAAAAATAACTGCTGTTCACTGGACCATGATGGCTGAAACACCGAAACTCCATCACCACCAGCAATCTGCCTTTGCTGGCGTATATTGCCCTCGCTATCGAGATCGGCCAGCCATAGCTCGCAGGCATCCCAGGGCATATTGGGGTGATTCCAGCACAACCAGGCCAGCTGTTTGCCGTCTTCGCTGAGACAGGGGCTGGCGTAAAAGTCATCGCCAGCAGCAAGAATCTGTCTGTCGCCGTGGGTCGGATTGAGTCGAATCAGAGAATTTTGTGGGGAATTATTGTCAGAGTGCAGTTCCTGAATACAAAAAAGGCAGGCTCGCGTGCGGTCAAAGACTAAATCGGCATAACGCGTCAGCTGCGACTGCGTGACGCAGCGGAACTGATCATCGTCAGCCAGATAATAAATATGCTGGTCATGATCGTTGACAAAATACACGCCGTGTTCACAAACACAGTAACTGCCACCGCCGTACTCGTGAACCCGGCTACGACAGCTGAACTGCGCGGGTAGACGGTGGCTCTGCTGACCATGAAGATAACGCACCAGATCCACTCGCCCGCCATTGGCAGGGTCGCGTTGCAACCACCACAGTGATGCGCCAAAGCAGCTGAGCTCGTGGATCTGGGCTGTGGCGCTGGTGGTGAGCTCAGCACTGATAGCTGAGGGCCAGTTAGCGATGTCTCTGGTGGCAGTGTATTTCATCGGATGGTCTGTAAAATGTGTGGTTATTCAGCGACTAATAACACTAGGCTGCTATCCTTTAGAGATAATCATTCTGATAGTAGAAAGCATTGTATCGGCCGCTGATACTGGGCGCGACAGGGTTTTAGTATGTTAATTAAACTGGCAATTTTGCTTGTCATCAGTGGTGTCCTGCTGCTCGTGGTGGGCATTCTGATCGCTCGTCAGTATACCCTGCGTGCAAAATTACTGACCGCCTTCCTGTTGATTGTTCTGATCTCACTGGGGGCGCTGTCTGTGTTTGATAGCTATATCATGACGGAAAATCTGACGCGCAGTGCCAACAAGCTGCTGATCTCCAGGGCGCGCCAGTATTCAGAGCGGCTGGATGACTACCATCACGCCAACCTGGAAAGTATCACTGCAGAAGCCAGGTTACCTGTCTTTATCAATTTTTTAAAATATAAAGGGCAGAATCGAGTCGGTCGACAGACCGCGCTGGAAGTACTCAAAGCCCTGCAGTCAAAACAAAAAGGCATCGTGCAGTCCTATGCGCTGCTTGATCAGAATGGCATCAATCTGCTCGATACAAATAATATGAATATGGGCAGTGATGAGCACGAGACTCCATACGTCACTAAAGCGAAAGAACTAAAACACGCCTACCAATCAGCAGTCATGTTTCTGGGCGACAACCCTGATGACGCAGTGCTATATTTCAGCAGCCCGGTGTACGATCTGGCAGAGCGTTATCTTGGAATATTGCGCGCAGAATATCGGGCCAGTGCACTGAAAACCCTGATTGCGCCATCACGTGGCCAGGGTGAACGGCGCACTTTTGCCATGCTGCTTGATGAAAATAATTTACGCCTGGTTCATGGCCAACGTACGGATTTACAATATGCGCTGGCGAAACATATCGATAAAATTCGACTCGAAGAGTTAAAAAGAAAAAAACTTGTCCCGCAGACAGCGCATTCAGATTTTGCAGAAACGGATGAATGGTATAAAAAATATGAAGGCGATGCCGCATCAGACAAGTTATTCACCGGTACATTTTACGGATTAGGCACCGACATATTTTCGGTGGCAACCAGTCGGCTGGAAACCATGCCATGGACGGTTGTTTACGCCCAGGCTCAGGAAGTGTTTCTCGAACCTGTCGAATTACAGCAGCGTAGCGCATTTATGCTGGTCGCGATGATTGCGGTCATAGTGGTGTTCGTTGTACTGGGCACCACGCAGTTATTGCTAGGTCCGGTACGACGTTTGACCTCAGTGGTGCAGAATATTAGTAAAGGTAATCGCCATGTAGTCGCGCAAATAGAAGCAGCTGATGAAATCGGCGGTCTTGCCAGTGCATTCAACCAGATGACGCAAAATGTAAATCAGCTGATTATCGATCTGGAGGACGAGGTAAGTGGCCATAAACTTACTGCGGATAATTTAAGAAAACTGTCGCAGGCGATAGAGCAGAGCCCGGTCTCTGTCATGATCACGGATCTGGAAGGTAATATCGAATATGTGAATCCGGAATTTAGTAAGGCTACAGGGTACAGCAGTGAAGAAGTCATGGGCAAAAATCCACGCTTCATGAAATCAGATCAGATACAGGCTTCGCAGTACAGAAATATGTGGCATGTGATTACTACTGGTCAGTCCTGGACTGGCGAACTTTGCAATCGCAAGAAAAACGGTGATCTGTTCTGGGAAAACGCCACCATTTCACCGATTAAAAATAAGCAGGGGAAAACCACACACTATCTTGCTATCAAGGAAGATATTTCACTTCGTAAAGACTATGAAGAAAGGCTGTTATACCAGGCAAACTACGACAGGCTTACAGAGCTGCCGAATCGCGTGCTGGCGTATGACCGTTTACAGCAGGCAGTGGTAAGCGCGACACGAGAAAAGAAACGAATAGCTGTATTGTACATGGACTTTGACCACTTTAAAAATATTAACGATACACTTGGCCACGAAGCAGGCGACAAGTTTTTAATTGAAATGGCAAACCGGCTGAAGTTAATTACGCGTGACGTTGATACGGTAGCGCGCCTTGGCGGTGATGAATTTCTGGTGATGATGACCGAAGTGGGCGATGAGCATATCGCAGATGATAATGAATACATTGTGGCTATCCAGAATAAAGCCTACGATATTATGGATCTGGTAGCGCGCCCCTGTCTGGTTGACGATATTGAGTTTACGGTGACGGTGAGTGTGGGCATCGCAGTTTTTCCGCGTGACGGCAAAGATGCGCACATGCTGTTGCGAAACGCGGATACTGCGATGTATCGCAGTAAACGCAAAGGCCGTGGCATCTGTGAAGTATTTACACCAGAGATGAGTGATATTGTTATTAAACGTGTCGAGCTGGATAATAAAATTCGACATGCGCTTGAGGACGGTTGTTTTTATCTAAAATACCAGGCGTTGATGGATACGCAGTCACACTCAATTGTTGGCGCGGAAGCATTGTTGCGCTGGGAGGACGAAGGACTGGGTGATGTGTCACCCGACGTATTCGTGCCGCTGGCGGAAGAAAGTGGCATCATAGTTGATATTGGCAAATGGGTAATCGATGCTGTCTGCGCAGATGTCAAGCGCTGGCAGAACGCTACAGGTAACCTGGATTTATACATGGCCATTAATCTTTCTGGCCGACAATTCAGAGGCAAGACTATCGGCAGTGAGGTGTCATCGTTGTTGAGTAAGCACAACTTGAGTGGCAGAAGTCTTGAGCTGGAAATTACCGAACGCTTGTTAATGAAAGATGTGCCAGAAGTTATTTCTATGATGAATCAGTTCAGGGAAATGGACATCAGACTTTCCATTGATGACTTCGGCACCGGTTACTCGTCATTGAGTTACCTCAAACGTTTTCCATTTGATGTGTTAAAGATTGATAAAGCATTTGTCCGCGATATCGGTATTGATCCTGATGACTCGGCTTTGTGCGAAGCGATTATTGCGATGGCACACAGTCTTGGCCTAGGGGTGATTGGTGAAGGCGTAGAAAACCAGAAGCAGTTTGAGTTTTTGAAACAACGCGGTACAGAAGTCATCCAGGGGTATTATGTATCTCGCCCCATGGTGTATGACGAGTTCACCCGTTTCGCTGCGCTCTCTGACGCAGCAACGGGTGTGGTTAACTGATGCAACCAACCATAACCTGTCTGCGGCGCATCAGCACCAGTCCAGACACCAGGGCCAGCACGCTGGCCAAAGAGATCGCACCGGAACTCGTCGAAGCGGGAACGGATGCGGGTGGTGTAACGATACCGCCCGGTGTCACGGTGCCTGAGCCATCAATGACAAATTTCACCTGCCGAGCTGCGCCGGCAGCAATATTGATGATTTCATCCGAACCCGGCGTGCTACCCTGAAAACTTACCGCAGTGACTGGGTTCTGAAATGACACATCTGTCTGACTCAATGCGTACGGACCGACACTCGATGCCCCGTAAAAAATGGGATTAATAGAATTCGCGTGCAAACTGTAATCGCCCGGTGGCAGATAAACTGCGAAGAAGCCGGTATTCTGTAACAGGTAATCAGAAACAATACTGTAGCGGGTTCCGGTGGCAAGATTTTTTAGCCAGATATTGGCACCAGGCACAGGATTATTATTGGTATCGACGAGCACACCATTGATCTGGCCAAAGTTGAGTGTAATATTATTCGGCTCTGGATAGAGCGCTGCAAGCGCGGCGATGTCATCGGCGTGCAAACTGTTAGTCACGCGGCACAAAAATGGATACATGATCGGATAGCGGTCTTTGACGGCCTGTGTGGTGCACACGGCCGGCGAACCTGAATCGGTTTCAGTATTATCGATGTCGAGCTGGCTGTGATCGAGTCCGATAAAGTGGCCCATCTCGTGGGTCACCAGGCCAATGATGTCACTGTCCAGCAGGCTCAGTTTACCGTTGATAACAGCATAACCTTCCTGAAATTTATCGTCACCCAGTAAATAAACCGATGCGGCAAACCCCGCGATATTGTTGCTGGCGCCCTGGCCAAACATGTCATCGATAATCGTGCCATCATCGTCGTACACCATGGGGTTGAGCTGGTCGCTATTGGCTGGGTGGCTTGTTGAGGTGTCCGGGATGAAGGTCGTGTAATTGCTGACATCAACATCAGTGCCAAGATCATTGCCCTGTAGTAGTTGCAGACTGGAACTGGCAACATTGTTCCAGAGAGCGAATGCCCGTAGCACCAGGTCATCCGCCTCGGCATTGGTGCGGGCGCCGAGAGGGCCGATATCAAAATTGATGTTAATACTCGCCGGTGAATAATGCACCGGGCTGTTGCCGCCACTGCCTTCGACTGCGAGCGGGCCACCGGCCTGTGCCAGACCGGCGCCTTGCAGGCCGGCGAGGAGTAGAAACAAGTGTTTTAAGGTCATATTAGTACCCGCTCATGACGCGAACAGAATTTAAAAAATCCGCGAGGGTGGGGTTGTTCGGGCCAGAATCAGGGTTGGCAGCACTGCTGGCCGTGGTTGCTGTGCTATGGCTATGGTTGACAGTTTTATCGCTGTTGACCAGATAGCTGCCCTGACTCAGACCAATCGGACTGGCGAATCCCAGCCGCGAGGCTTCGGGCAGAAAAACCACGTATTCCTGATCAACGGTAAAGCGCGGTACGCCATGGATGCGATTCACGACCCGGCTGCCGGGCAGCTGACCACCGACCTGCTTGATGGTATAGCGGCTGGTGGTGACACCCTTAATAGCATCGATGACCTCAAAGGTGGTGAAGGTGGCGACGCGTTGACTGAGCGTATCGAACTTCACCTCGTTACTGAGCGCGCGGCCATAAAAAATAACCGAGGCTGTTTTTGCCATCTGCTCGAGAGGAACGTGTTTCACGGTGGCGGCGTGGCCGACACTGACAATGAGCAGGCAGGTGATGGCTATGAATAAGCGTCGCATGTGTGATTCCTGTGGTTCGAGATTCCTGTGGTTTGGGATTTCTGTAGTTCGAAATCGGATTATAACGCCTTTAAAGTGACTATGGCTGAAGACTTTGGCTTTGGTTCCAAGCGTGATCGGGATTAATCAGTGCAGGGCTGAGCCGGCAGCCGCTCGGCGGCGAGCAGTTCGTCGCTGAAGCCAAACTGGCTGAAATCACGAATCCGTTGTGGATAAAGCACGCCGTCGAGGTGATCGCATTCGTGCTGTACTACGCGGGCGTGAAAATCGCTGGCTGCAACTGCCAACGGCTCGCCTGTAGCGTCAAAACCCGTATAACGAATATGTTTATAACGCGGTACCAGGCCGCGCATCCCGGGCACGCTCAGGCAGCCTTCCCAGCTATCCTCCCTGTCTGCACTCAATATCTCGATCACTGGATTGATCAGCACCGAACGGGGCACTGCGGCGGCATCCGGGTAGCGTGGATTATGGTCGAAGCCGAACACCACCACGCGCTGATCAATCGCGATTTGCGGTGCTGCCAGGCCAACGCCGGAAGCGGCCTGCAGGGTGTCGAACATATCGCAGATCAGTTGATCCAGCGCAGCACAATTGAACTCGGTCACTGGTCGGGCGATGCGCAGCAGGCGGGGATCCCCCATGCGTAGTATGGTTTTGACGCTCATAAACATACCGGTCGTCTGTGATAGAATGCAAATTCTAATTCATCGTATACGCGCCGTCATGGCTGTGGGTTAATCAGTATGCAAGGCCTGACAGAAGAACAAAGAATCATTGTCACACAACGCGTCATGGGCGCGGTCGATGAATGGGGTCTGTCCGGTGAACAGATTCTGGCGGTGCTGGATTTTCCTGATGGCCAGCGCACCCGGCATTTGCACAAATATCGTAAAGACACGGCGTTTCCCGATGAGTCCTCGATCAATAGCAGAGTCATTCGGCTGATGGGAATTATTGACGCGCTGCGCACCACTTATCCGCGCAATGCCCACATGGGGCCACGCTGGATGAACACGCCGCATCGTCGCATGAACAATCGCACCCCCGTCCATACCATGCTGGAAGATGGCGAAAGCGGTATCATCGCCGTGCTCTCCGAACTCGACTGTGCCTATGCCTGGGAACTCAGTGGTTCCAGCCGCTAAACTGCCAGAGCCCACTGTAAAACATCAGATTGAATTTAGCTTCGAAGGCGCCTTCGAAGCTCGCGAAGTCATCTGGCATTGCCACTTATCCACCCTCGCCAGTATCGCCCGGCGCAGCCAGCAGCGCAGGCTGCGTCAGTTTATTGAAATTCTGCCGCTGACCGGAACCATTGCTAACGAAAAACCGACCCTGACGATTATGGTCGGACTCAATGTCACCGGGATCGATAGCGCCGTCATCGAAAAAACCACCATCATGATTCGCAACTACAAACGTCTGCACTACGGTCGCCATGAGTATGGCGAGATTTTTGAGTTTGCGATCGAGTAGTCTCGACCGTTAAATCATTTTGATATTGTCGAAAGGATTATTCGCTTTGAGATTGACGACAATGGTTGCTGCCAGTGGAATTTCATTGACATCAGTATGGGCCTCTAGCTGTTCGGCAATTTGCAGCATGTCACATGCCCCGTTAGTCTCGGGATTTTTTGATCAGATCGTAGGCTTTCTGAATTTGCTGAGTCTTCTCGGTGGCCAGCTTCATCATTTCTTCGGGCAGGCCTTTGGCGACCAGCTTATCGGGGTGATGCTGATTGATTAAGCGGCGATAGGCTTTTTTGATCGTGCTGTCATCGTCAGCTTCAGTCACTCCCAGCCGAGCATATGCCTGTTTCAGCGTAGCTGCGCTGGTTTGCTGCTGGCCGCCGGAAAAGCGAAAAAACTGATCGATGTGCTGATGCGAAAAACCCAGAATATCGGCAATATAATACAGCAGCTTTTTTTCCTGAGGGTGAACTTCACCGTCAGCCAGCACCGTGGTGACCTGAATCTGGATAAACATTTGCACCAGGTTGCGTCGCCCGTGGCACTCGCGTTTGAACTGGCGGAGTACGTCCTCCAGCGGAAAATCAGCCTGTTTGCCCTGATTAAATAATTTGATCGCAGCATCGCGCTGGCCAGCATCGAGCTGCATCTGCGCCATGATGTTTTTTGCACTGGCGATTTCGTCATTACTCACCTGACCGTCCGCTTTGGCGATGTGCCCCATAATCGAAAATGTCGCGGTAAAAAATGCCGCCTGCACGCGCTCGGTTTCACCAGGCGAGAACCCGCCCTGACTGTTGAGAGTGATACCGGAATCGAAATTACGACCGAGCGCAGCACCGAGTAATGCACCCAGCGGCCCGCCAAACATATACCCCAGCGTACCGCCGATTAAGGTGCCCCACCAGGCCATTAGCAGGTTTGCTCTGTTAGAAAATTCATCGCCGGGATTTTACAGGTAAATCATGAGTTGCGCAGAAATCACTGCGGTAGAGCTGAAATCAGCTAGTGATAGAATTAAATCTGAGTCTGTATTTGCTCAATCCTTGCGCGCAGAGTCTGCATCCAGGGTTGCAGGTCATCCATTTCGAGCAATGACTGTCGTATCGGGTTGCTGATGGGTAATAAGTACGAGAGCTTATTGCACACATCAAGGCTGTCGCTATAGTCGATATCCAGGCTCTGGCTGGCGATAAAGGGGTGTTGTGCAAGATGTTTCAGGGTGTCGACCAGATCCGAGTATTCATCGAGCAGACTGGGTTTGCCTCCTGTTACTGCATCCAGTTTGTGCGCCGTGGCCATCAGCAGGCCATCATCCTGCGCGCAGGGCGCAGACACTTTGACCCGATGCTGACCGCGTATCGTGATACCCAGCAGGCCATTGTCGAGCTGTTCCCAGTCGATAATCTCGACGTAACAGCCAATGGAATAAATGTCGGGTTGTGCGCCGACTTCTTTGCCGGAACTAATCAGGATGACGGCAAAGCCCTGAGCATTTTGCAAACTGGTTTTGATCAGTCGAAGATAACGCTGTTCGAATATCTGTAAAGGCAGTGTGCAACCGGGAAACAATACAGTGTGTAATGGGAACAGCGCCAGACGCTCGTTGGTTGAATCGGTACTCAAGACTCGACCTGGTGTTCGATAATTTTACGACGATAATCATGCGCCAGCTTGGTGTCGCCATGGCGAGTGAGGTAGTCGATGATGTGCTGGCAGCTATCGGCGGTTAATTCGGCTGCAATATCCATCGCCATATGTAATGTAGCAACACCCGTCTCATCATCCGCTGCGAGTAGCAATCGTCCGACTTCGTAGCAGACGTGAGCGTCCAGAGAATTGGTTTTGAGTATCTCTTTATAAAAAGTCAGGGCTTTTTCAGGCGCAACATATTTTTCTATTAGCAACAGAAACTCACGAGCTTCATCATTGGAAAGCAGCGCGTGCGCAGCCTGCTCGCGCAGTATGGCCAGACGCTTTTTTTCTTCGATGCCACGCTTGTAGCGCATTGCCCAGACGCCCCTATTTTTTAAATACCAGATATTGTCCATCTGTTTTTGTATTTCGGCAAAGAAACTACCCAGAAAATGATCGGCAGCGTTGGTCGTAGTTGCTTCCGGGACGACAAAGTCATCATAACCGATGGCGACTAAGCGTTCGCGCAAATTGGGTCGTATGTCATCTGATGCTACTGGTGAGGCAATTTCTGCTTCGTAGTTCAGTCGTGACTGCTTCCTGTCCAATGCCGAATTGACAATGTTCGCCATTGAGCTGTAGGGTAAATACGGTGGTCGGGGCTCATAAAATGCCTTGTGGTTCAGCGTTGGCCAGTACTGCTGGTTTAAATGGCGGCGCTTAATGGCAACCGCTGAAATGGTTTCAGCAGCATTGTTGGTAGGGGTTATGTCGAGCATGCACATGTCTTTAATAAAACATTCTGCGCGTGTTGCCGGATAAGCCGTGTTGCTGAACACTGCTGCAAAGGGAACAAAAAAAAGTCTGAGCATGAAAGTGCCAGGCGTCCAGCGCTCGGAGTAGCTGTTTGCATACTGTTGCCAGATGTGCGCTAACTGCGGGATGCGTCTGCGGTAGTGGCGGCGGCGCAGCGCGAGATGGCCAATTTCACGGCCGAGTAAAAGCTTGAGTTGCAATGGTGACATGCACGACATGATCGGCAGACCAATTAACAATGTGTTAGTGCAGCGCAGAGGAAAACCATTTTGTGGTGTACAGATAACCTCTATCGCAAATCGAGAATTTAATTTTACCTGATGAATTTTTGGTGAGGCGTAGGTCTTGCATAGTTCATCAATGCGCTCGCGTAGTACCGGAAAGTTTTTACGCAGCAGTGGGCGACCAGGCGGCAGCGCGGGCCGGGCGCGGTAAATCTGTATGGTTTGAAACAGACAAAGTGCGCTGATCGCAGGCAGGCTGGCCAGTATTAACCCATCGTGCAGCTGCCAGCTGTTGAGTGGTGACTGCCAGAGAATCAGTCCAAACATCAGCAACGAGGCCAGCGCCAGCAACGGGAACAACAGTAGAAATCCGTAGCCGATAAACACCAAGACCAGCATGATGCCAGCATAGAGCGGTGGCAGGGAGATAGCAATAGCCTGCATCCGTTGTAACCACTGTTGTTTTAAAAATGACATTTTAGATCCCTGTTCCGTGTCGGGCAGCATGGCCAGCAGGCTGGCAGCTAGCAGCATAGTGTTGCAAGCGATAATAAGTCAGCCACCCTGCACATGAGGGCATCAGCTTCAGCATAGTATAGTATTGATTTAAAGAGGTTTTCATCTGTGCCGCCTGATATTACTGCAATTGAGCAAAACTACCGGCATGACGTGGTACGCGATCTTGTCTGGGCGGTCGCGAGTCCGCCATTGATGATTTTGCAGCAGAGTTCGTGCCGCTGGTTTGGCAGCAGCTGGTATCACCAGCGCTATCAGAGTTCAGCGACCTGGTTGCGCCAGCTTGATCAGGATCCAGTGCCCCTGCTGGCGGCGATCGACGCGCAAAAAGATCGGCGTCTGGGCAATTATTTTGAAACGCTGTGGGCATTCTGGCTGGAACACGATCCGCGTTACGAACTGATCGTGCGTAATCTGGTGATTCGCGACGGCGGCGATACCCTGGGTGAGCTGGATTTTTTGATACATGATCGTGCAACGGGGCTCAATTTCCACTGGGAGGTCGCGGTCAAGTTTTATCTTGGTCTGGGGGATACTCGTGAACCGGCGAGCTGGCACGGGCCGGGCAAACGTGATCGCCTTGATCTCAAGCTGGTGCGGCTGCGTGATCGTCAATCACAAATGTGCCGATTGCCGCAGACACAGGCGGTGCTGAGCGGACTCGGGATCGAGATTGCAGGCTGCGCAGTTATTCTAAAAGGCCGCCTGTTCTATCCCGATACACCGACCCCGCGACCCGCACCCGGTGACGCCTGTCGGCAGCACCTGCGTAGCCGCTGGTACTGTCAGGGCGAGTTTTTTGCTCGCGTTGCAGCAGGCGACCGCTTTACGCCTTTACTGAATTCGGGCTGGATGTCGACCCGGCGCCGGGTCAAGACTGAGATATATTCCGCAGAGCAGCTGCGTCGGGCTCTGGCGCAGGGTGACTACCGCTTGCCGCTGTGTCTGCTCTGGTTTCGGCAGGGGCAGAGCGCGCGCCTGTTTCTGGTCCCGGATGACTGGGAAGACTCTATTCTGGCCGCTACAGGCGATTGATAAACGGTAGTTAGATCAAGTCGAATCTGCGGGTATTTTACTAAAATATTGCATATAATCAGAGCTATGAACAAATACTCAGACGATTATGGGCTCGACAGAGATCAGATTCTAGATCTGTTCGGGCATTATCAGATCACGCCAACGCGCCAGCGGGTGGAGATTGCAGAGTATATGTTCCGGCGTCCCCAGCATTTGTCGGCTGAAAAAATTCTCGATGGTGTCAATCAGGGTGGCCATCATGTCTCGCGCGCCACGGTGTACAACACCATGGGTCTGTTCGCGAACAAGGGTCTGGTGCGTGAAGTTCTGATCGACCGCGAGCGCGTATTTTATGATTCAAACAATAGTGCACATCATCATATATATAACGTAGACAGTGGTGAGCTTTACGACGTTGAAGGTGTGGTGCTGGATACCACTGCGTTACCGAATTTGCCGGCAGGCACAAATATTGTTGACACTGATCTGATTATTCGAATTTCAAAACAAAAAGCCTAGCCAGCGATCCTCAAATTTCGCTGAGGTACAATAAAAAAGCCCGGACACCGGGCTTTTTTATTGTACGTTTATAACAGGCGGGTCACTAGTCGAAATCGTTCACCAGTGAGTCTCGGATATTATCCGTGAGCTGTATGGCATGGTTGTAGGCGGCGTGTTCGCAACCGGCAGTGATAGCGGCGCCCTGTTTTAGCGCAGCGATCATTTCATCGCTGAGCTCGTAGCGCAAAAAATGTACCGCTGAAGTTTTGTTTTCGTCATCACGCGATAAATCTTCGTCGGCGATCGGGAAGACTTTATCAAAGCCAGCGATCTGCACATAGGTAACATCTTCGATGCCAATCAGTATGCCCAGCATTTTTTTGCGAACTTCGGCATCGTCATATTGCACCATCATGGTGGCTTTCCAGTTGCTGCCGTCCGGAATCAGCGGGTTATAGGCTTCCAGTTCTTCTTCGATACCGCTGGCTTCGAAAATTTTCTCGGCCCTGAGGATTTCCTGAATCTGATATTGCATTAGCAGTTTATCTTCAAACAGTAATACCAGGTGTTCGCCGATGATGACGCGACGATTGTGTTTGTGCGCCATGACTTGCTGGCGAAACTGGTCGCGAATTTCAGCATATTTTTCCAGCGAATAAAGATCGGTACGTGTGAGTTTTGACATGATAGTTATCTCAAATATCGTAGGCTTTGCGTAACAGGCTCAGCGGATGTAAGGGTTTGCTGTTATCAGCAAGGCCGGCTTCGATGTGGTGGGCGGCCATAGCGCAGTCGCTGGTATAGTAATCAGGCTCGGTTTGTTTGACCTTGTTCACCACCGGGCGACAGATTTTCATCGCCATATCGTGAAATTCAGATTTAAATGTATAGGTGCCATCGTGTCCGGAGCAGCGTTCAATTGGCAGCACTTCGGTGTCCGGAATTAATTCCAGGGCATCGCGAGTTTTCATACCAATATTTTGCACCCGCAGATGACAGGCAACATGGTACGAAATTTTGCCCAGTGGTTTCTTGAAATCAGTGTTGAACTTACCTGCCTTGTGACGCAGCATGAGATATTCGAACGGATCGAACATGGCGTTTTGTACTCGGATGACATCAGCATCATCGGGGAACATCAAAGGCAGTTCCTGTTTGAACATGAGTGTACATGAAGGTACCGGGGTGACAATATCCCAGCCGTCACCGATGAGTTTTGCCAGCACCGGTATATTGTTGTCTTTGGCGCGGGTCACCGCGTCCAGATCGCCCAGTTCAAATTTGGGCATGCCGCAACATCGCGTGTCTTTGGCAAATATCACCGGAATGTTGTTGTGCTCGAACACCTTAATCAGGTCTTCGCCGATGGCGGGTTCATTGTAGTTGCCATAACAGGTCGCGAACAATGCCACCTTGCCAGTGGTGGTTGCGGTCGCATCAGGCTGGGTGTCTCTGGGCCGATGTTTCCGCGTACGTTTTTCCAGCGTGCTGGAATGATATTTCGGCAGCAGCGAATCCTGATGAATTCCCAGCGTGCTGTCGAGCAGTTTGCGTGTCGCGCGATTTGAGTTGACCGCGTTCACGGTCTGGGTGATTACCGGAATGCTGGCAAACTTGCCCAGGGTATCGGTGGAGGTGATTAGTTTATCGCGGGTTTTGACATCACCTTGGTTAAATTTGATGGCTTTCGCGCGCAGCATTAAATGCGGGAAATCGACGTTCCATTCGTGTGGTGGCACGTAGGGACATTTGGTCATGTAGCACAGGTCACATAAGTAACAGTGATCAACGACTTTCCAGTAATCATCTTTGGCGACGCCGTCAACTTCAAAGGTGGCGGATTCGTCGACCAGATCAAATAAGGTAGGGAAAGAGCCACACAGGCTGACGCAACGCCGGCAGCCGTGGCAGATATCGAACACGCGTTCGAGTTCTTCCAGCAGCGCCTGTTGGTTCCAGAATTCAGCTTTGTCCTGGCCGAGCGGGTGTCGGGTCGGGGCTTCAAGATTACCTTCTCTCATGTGTCTCGCCGTATTTAATATGCCAGAGATAACAGAGCCGGTGTAATACCGGCTCTGTGTGTACTACCTGGTTACCGGAATTATGCGTCGAGACCGTCGAGCGCTTTCTGGAAACGGTTGGCGTGTGAGCGTTCTGCTTTGGCCAGAGTTTCGAACCAGTCAGCGATTTCATCGAAGCCTTCGTCGCGCGCCGCTTTCGCCATACCTGGGTACATATCAGTATACTCGTGGGTTTCGCCAGCGATGGCAGATTTCAGGTTGTCAGCAGTCGGGCCAATGGGCAGGCCGGTGGCCGGATCGCCAGACTGTTCGAGGTATTCCAGATGGCCGTGGGCGTGGCCGGTTTCACCTTCGGCGGTGGAGCGGAATACTGCTGATACGTCGTTGTAACCTTCTACGTCAGCCTTGGCTGCGAAGTAAAGGTAACGACGGTTGGCCTGTGATTCGCCGGCGAAGGCGTCTTTCAGGCTTTGTTCGGTTTTGCTGCCTTTTAAGTTCATAGTGTCTCTCCAGTGGTTGTATCATCAAACCTGATGGACGTAGAGTCTACCCCAGGCTCGTTTAGACGTAGTCTAATCCGATGGTTTTCATTGTGTCAAGTATAAGTTTCGGCGCTGACCGCCTTGCCGCATGGTTTTGGTCTGCTGCCGTGTCGTTTCATCGCTGTCTGACCTGCCGCCGTTATCGAGGTTCGCGAGAACAGGGTTTTCCTGCATGAATAAAGCGGTTAATCTGCGTCGGTTCTAGTGCGCTGGCGCTAGTGCATGAATTCTAGCAGGAGACAGTGATGATACGAAAATTTGAGGTGGCAATTATCGGCGTCGGCAGTGCCGGCCTGTTTGCCCTGTCGCAGGTGCGCAAAAAAACCGATGATTTCATTTTAATCAATGGTGGTGAGCTGGGTACCACCTGCGCGCGCGTCGGCTGCATGCCGTCGAAAGTCATGATTCAGGTGGCCGAAGATTTTCAGCGTCGCAAAATTTTTGAGCGCGAAGGCATCAATGGTGGCGATGCGCTGACCCTGGACGCTGAGGCCGCGCTGGAACACGTGCAGGATTTACGCGATACCTTTGTCGACCAGACTCTGCAGGTCACTGATGAAATGGATCCGGCGCATTTTATCGACGGTTACGCCAAATTTGTCGATCGCAATACGCTGGCAGTGAACGGCGAGCAGATTCAGGCGCAGAGATTCATTATCGCCACTGGCTCGACGCCGATTGTGCCTGCGGCCTGGCGTGATTTCGGCGAACATATACTCACCACCGATAGCATTTTTGAGCTCGAATCCTTACCGGCATCGCTCGCGGTGATTGGTCTTGGTGCCATCGGTCTGGAGCTGGGCCAGGCATTGCAACGTTTCGGGGTGAAGGTCACGGCGGTCGATCAGCTGACGCGGATCGCGAATTTACAGGATGAGGTGGTCAATCGTCAGGCGATTGATGTGCTGGGCCGAGAGTTTCCTATCTGGCTGGGAGCGGCGGCAGAGTTACAGAAAGTCGAGTCCGGTATTGAAGTGCGTTGCGGTGAGCAAACCGTGGTAGTCGAAAAGGTGCTGGCCAGTCTTGGTCGAACACCCAATCTTGAGTCATTGGGTCTGGAATCACTGGGCGTGAAGCTGAATGCGCAGGCCGTCCCCGAGTACGACCCGCTGACCATGCAACTGGCGGATTTACCGATTTTTATCGCCGGTGACGTCAACGCCGAGCGCGCGGTATTGCACGAGGCCGGTCACGAAGGCCGGGTCGCGGGTTACAACGCGGTGCACGAACCGGTGGTTGCGTTCAAGCGCAAAACGCCACTGGGCATTACTTTCTGCGAACCCAATATTGCTACCGTGGGCGCCCAGTTAAACGAACTTGATGAAACCCGCATTGCGATTGGCGAGATTCAGTTTGGCCCGGTCGGTCGCGCACTGATCATCGGCCACAACCGGGGTGTGCTCAGGCTCTACGTGAATCGCAGTGATGGCCTGTTGCTGGGGGCGGCGATGGTGTGTGTGAAAGGTGAGAATCTGGCGCATTTAATCGCCTGGTCGATTCAGCAGGGACTCACGGTGTTCGATATGCTGAAAATGCCATTCTATCACCCGGTGATCGAAGAAGCGTTACAGGCGGCGTTGTACGCAGTTCTCAGCCAGCTCGATATCAGACATGAGCTGGTCGAGCTGGAAGCGGTTTAGCTGCGCGCGTGTTTGCGACCGAAGACGCCGAGCAGGCCAAGGCCTGAAACAAACAGCAGCGCGGGCACAGGCAGGGGCACGGCAGCGATTGGCGCTGAGGTGTGGAAACCGCCGACCAGAGACAGCGCGGGGAGAGTCGGGTCACCGAGAAATACCCGGAAAGGGCTTAATGGGTCAACACTGTTTGCGAGACCGAAATCATCCAGTTCGATCAAGGCGTAGGTCAGATTATAGCTGGAGAATGCGTCGGTTGTGATCCAGGGAATGGGGGTGCCCACCGGCGTATACTTGCGCGTGAAGCCATTGATCTGGATGTCGAATACATCAGGCTGGGTAAAGTCACCCGCGAAAAACAAGGCCAGATCAGCGCCAGCACCATTATAAATAGCATTGCTGCCGGTGAAGCCCATATCAACGTAAGCGTCAGGGTCTGTCGACAGTACATAAGTAGCGACTGCAGTGGTGGCATCGGGTTGCGCACTATTGGGGTCGGTCAAATCCAGTGTCAGCTGCGCAGCTGAGATGGGGCTGTTCGAAGAATAATTGTAGAAGGTGTGAAGATTGCCCAGAGCGTCTCGGCTGCCCACTGCGCTGTCAGCAAATGCAACCATATCCACGCCAGCGATAACGGTTGCATTCACAGTCGATGCCAGCAACGTCGTCAGCAGGCCGAGGGTAATATTGAGTTTTTTCATCGCTTCAGTCTCAGTTTAAAAATTTTGTTATATCGTTACCGAAAACGGTCGCCGGGTCCACCGGGAGGCGCCGTACCTGGGCCCGCGGTCGGTGGTACATGTGTTGGCGCCGGTGTAGTGTTCACCACCGGATTGGCCAGCCCGCGGTTGCGGATGCCAAACACACTGTTATCATTCGGCCTGAAACGTAGATTCGCCGGACGATTGCTCAGAGCGATGCGCGGTGGCGTAATCGGGCCGCCCGCTGCAGGTTCCAGGCCCAGTTCCCACGAACCCCAGTGATACACGGAATCCACGTAGGTGCCAGCTGTCTGCGTGTCCTGATTTTCTGCCTGTGCTGATGCCGAAGTTGCCAGCAGGAGTCCGAAAGCCAGAGTTCGCAAATAGCCTGATGTTCTAGTATTTGTCGGTTGCATAGTTTTGATACATTTAGTGTCAGGATTTAGTTGCATTTATTTGCAAGTATATAACTTCAGTACATACAGTATTTGTGCCAATAGTTTTAATCCATTGACATTCAACTGCTTAGCTATAGCCTGCTGTTTAATTATACGCGCATCTGGCAAAAATCGCCTGTATTGGGTAGCAGGTGTAAGAATTTTCTTACAAAAAGCCCTGAATTCAGCAGCGAGAGCTGACCGGTTCGGCTTGTATCGGCGCCTGATACTTGGTGGCCACAGGCCTGGGTAATATTCTGGCAAGGATCAAAAATGTCTTAAGTAATCAAATTCTTATGTAGATATCGGAATGCTGCTCGGTGCGCCTGAGGCGTTTTGTGCGAGTGTTTATTGTGGTCATTAGCATGATCGGCTTAGACTGTAAGAAATATCGACGTATGTCGAAAAATAATACAGCTTGTAGTCTTTAATGTAGTATTTTTAGTCAAATAGATAAATTTGGTTATAAATAAGCCAAATTTGTTGTCGGGAAACTTGGCTTATTTGTGACACTACTGAAAGTAACGCGACAGGCTGGTGCTAAACAGATTCCGGTCGTATTCAAAATTCGGTACATTCGATGTGTTCGAGTTAGCCGAAAACTCCAGATTAAATGTCCAGTTTTTCAGGGGGCCGCTGCGCAGGTCTCGGTTATAACCGATAGCGTACAGGTTCTCGCTTTCGTCGCGGACAATACCCACCGTGGGGTCGGCTGCGTTATAGTCATAGCGGTAGCGATTTAGTCGCAGGTAGACCACGGCCTGCGCCGAAAGCGCAGTGAAACCGTTGAAATAGAACTCGCTATTATCGTAGCCGTAGCCTGCATTATCAGCATTATTCTGCCGCAGCCGGAAGCCAGCTTCGAGGCCGGTCTGACGGTCGTTGATCAGCATGCTGTAACCTGCACCAAGCAGGGTTTCGTTGCCATCGCGACCCGCGTCTGCCACTTTGTCATAATTGTGGCGGGTGTAGCTGGCCTCGAGGGTGATATTGCGATAGTTGCCCAGATCGAAGGTGATCGCCGGGTTGATCGAGCTGAATACCGCCAGCGAACTGCCGCCGAGTGTGATCTGATCGATCTTGAATGCCATGTTGCTGCGCCAGCGTCCAGGTGCGATCAAGGCCGGGCCGGTGTTGATGCTGGCGACCGTGTAATCGTAGTCGCCGGTCTTAGTGTAAAGATTGCCGCTCACTCCGGCCTGACTCTGCCATTCAAAAAAGGTGGCGGTACCCATAACATCCAGTGGGGCCTTCTGGCGGTAGCGGTGTGAGGCGCTGAGGTTAATATCAGTGCCGGCAGATGAGATTTCTGCGGCATTAGAAATCCCGGTGAGCGTGCTCAAGCCGGCACCGGGGGTGGCATTAATATTGGAATTGTGCAGCAGGCCCAATTTGGCGTAATACGAAAAGCTGTGCCGAGATTCGGGTTCGAGCTGGTCGCTGGTGAGCTGGGCCAGATAGGCCAGAATAGATAAGCGCACATTCTCCGGTGTCGCTGGATCATCGAGCACATGTTTGAATTCGCGCAGGGCATCCTGGTAGCGCGTGGCCTGGTGATAAGCCACTGCCAGTTCGAGGCGAACCCGATTCAAGGTTGGCTGATTATCCAGAATAGCTTCAAACAGGCTGATCGCTTCGAAAGTTTTGCCGGACTCCCGGGTTTGCATGGCCTGATCAAATAGTGTCTGTAAGTCTTCAGTGCTCTGCGCAGCCAGTAACTGGTCGGGTACAGGGCTGCCAAGCAGGCAGAGAATATAAGTGAGGGCTTTAGTATTCACGGTATTTTACTAGCTGCATCTGTTAATCAAGTTGCGTATTATACCCGCCAATGCGAAAAATTATGTGGTTAATCGCGGGGTTTGGCCTCGTGCTGATGTCCGGTAGTGTGGGAGCGGCCAGCGGTGCCAAAGGCGGTTTATTTGGCTACCAGGAAATTTATAAAAATAATTTAAAGCTGTTCCCGCAATGGTTGTCAGTGCTGGAGCGGCATATTAAAGAAACCACCCCGCAGGGAAGCTGTGCGTCGGTGCAGTTCAATCAATGCCATTTACAGCAATGGCGGACATTTTTGGCCGAAATCAAACCCCTGCCGCGTGCCGAGCAAGTCCGCCGCGTTAACATCTACGCCAATGAAAGGCCGTACGTGCTGGATATCGAAAATTATGGGGTGCTAGATTACTGGGCGACACCACTGGAATTTTTACAGCACAACGGAGACTGTGAGGATTACGCCATTTTCAAAATGCTATCGTTGAAACAACTGGGATTCTCCGTCGACGATATGCGCGTGGTGGTGGTGCAGGATACCAACTTAAGGATTCCACACGCAGTAATGGCGCTAAATCAAAATAATGATATTTTGATTCTGGATAATCAAATTAAACAGGTGATCTCACATAAGGATATTTTTCATTACGTTCCTGTGTATTCGGTTAACGAAAAACACTGGTGGATGCATTTGCCAAATTAAAATGAATAGCGAGGCAGCATGAAAGAAAACCGACCAGTTATCATAGCGTTCATCCTGTTGTTGATATTTCTCGTTGCAGGTATCTGGCTCAGCAACGAATACGTCGCGCGCGAGCAGCAGCGTGACATGCAAAACTGGGAAGGTCGGCTGGCAGTGATAGCCGAATCTCAGAAACGGGCAGTTGAAGGCTGGTTAAATGCGCAGCAAACAAATTTGCAGGCGCTGGCAGAAAATCCGCTATTGCAGATTTTGCTCAGCATCCGACAGGAATCAATCAGCCAAACCAGTGAGGCTGAGCGTGGCCAGCTCGGCCACTTAAAGAATTTAATCGTAGCAACCGCGAAACGCTCCGGTGTGTTTGCCGACCCGTTGCAAATCAATGCCAATCAGAAAACTCGTTTTAATGAGGGAGTCGGTATTACTGATGGTGACGGTGCTCTCCTGTTGGCGACACAGCAATTCCCGGCAGACGACGAACATATTCGCAAGGCTGTGCTCCAGGCCAGATCAAAAGGCCGTGCCTTTGTATATGGCATTTACCGTAACCAGCAACAGCAGCCGAGATTAATGCTGGTGGTGCCTGTCAGTGCGGTGCAGGCGACACCTGAGGCGAATAATTACCCGGGCGCAGTTGTTGCTATCATTAATCCGGCGAACAGTCTGTATAAACTGCTGGATCAACACTGGCTAACGACTGAAACAGATGAGTCACTGTTGATTGCGGGTGATGAATTTAGTACTCGATACCTGAGTCCGTTGTCAGGCAAATTCAAAATTTTCCACACGGTTTCCAGAAACAATGCGGCACAGGCAGTAAATTTCGCACGCGACAAAATAGGCGGCTTTGCACAAAAGACAGACTACCGTAACCAGCAAGTGTTAGTGACTGCGCGCGCCATAGATGGTACTGACTGGGTGTTGCTGCAAAAAATTGATGCAGAAGAAGCGTTGCGCGAAGCATACGCGCATCAGGAGTTTTTGCTTACAGTATTCATGCTGGCAGTGTTTATTATCGGAATTTCATTCGTCGCGATCTGGCGACACGCAACCAGTGTGCGCCTGCAGAAAACCACAGAGCGACTCACTGCCAGAACTGCGTTATTGAATACTGTAGGCAACAACATTAACGATCATATTTTTCTGCTCGACAAAGAGAATAATATTCTTCTTGGTAATCTGTCCCTGTCGCGGGCAGTGAGTATGACAGTAGACGGAATGATAGGGCGTACACTATATAATTTGTTTAGTGCAAAAGCGGCGACACAATTAATCGAGCTGCGTGGTCTGGCTGAAACATCAGGAAAGAATAGCCGGGTGATGGCAATTGATATCGGTGAAACCTCGTATATTTATCATGTCTCCGTAGCGTCCCTGCAGGGCGGTGAATACAGTGGTTCAGTGTTATATGTTTTGCACGATATCACTACCATCAAACGCGCACAGGAAAAACACAATCGCTTACTGGAAGGCATTATTTCAACGCTGGTGCACGCGGTGGACATGCATGACCCGCATTGTGCAAATCACTCCGAACGTACCCGCGAGGTTGCGGTCGCAGTGGCGAAGGCGATGGGGCTGGATGCGGAACGCTGTCATACACTGGGTATGGCGGCACAGTTGGCGAACCTGGGTAAATTAAATTTGCCACGCGAATTGCTGACAAAAATGCAGCCGCTAAATGATGACGAACAGATGCAAATGCACCGCAGCGTGCTCGATACCATCGATATACTCAAAGGACTTGAATTTGATGGCCCGGTGATCGATATCATCAGCCAGAAAAATGAATACCTCGATGGCAGTGGTTATCCGGAAGGTATTCGTGGTGATGCTATCCTCGCTGAATCGAGAATACTCTCGGTGGCCAATGCTTTTGTCGCGATGTCGAGTGCGCGCGCGTATCGACAGGGTAAGTCGGTGAGAGAGGTGCTGGACATTTTGCTGGCGCAGGCAGAAACCCGATATGATCGTCAGGTGCTGGCGGCGCTATTTCATGTCGCAGAGAATCGCGCAGACTGGAATCACTGGCAGGTGGTTAAACAGGAATAGCGAGTCCGTTTCCCGAGTCGAAACACCAAAGCTCGCAATGCGAAATTTGTTATTTTGTTATATAGAAACCGGTCCAAGGTCTACCAGTAATCGTTGCTATGCGGTGAGCTATAGCCTCCGCCAACCTGTCTTTTTAGGCGATTGCAATAATCTGATTTAGCGTACCAGACTGATCAGCACTATTACAAAGCCGACCAGTGCGGCAGCGAGCAGAAGTACCGTTCCCCAGTGCTTTTCCTGCGCCTGTTTGCTGCGTTCCATAGCGGCGCGCATCCGCGGATAAAACATCACAATCATCGCCAGTAGAACGATTGCGTACAGAATTTTTTCCCACATTGCCATTGATATACCCTGCCACCTGCTATGCCGGTGCTTATTCGATGTTGTAGTGTTTTTCCAGGTCTTCAATAATTTCCCAGCGGCATTTCATGCCTTTAGGGAAGGTCACCATATCACCGCTTTCTATGGGCACCGGCTCGCCATTTTCGGGGGTGACGATGGCCCTGCCTTCGACGATGTAGCAAGTCTCGGTTTTGTCATATACCCAGTCGAATTCGGAGACTTCCTTGCTCCAGGTGGGCCAGTCTTCGACGTAGAGAACGTCGAGTTTGGCGGGGGAGAGTCGGTGTTCAATGATGATATGGTCCATTCCTGAGCCTCGAAAAAAATCAGAATGCGATGTTAGCAGCCTGATCGATAATGTGCATGTTTCGACCCGCCTGCGGCGGGCCAATTCAGTATAATGCCGGGCTGATTTTACGAGCGTACAGCAATGCGCGGGCGACATGGTGCCGGAATATGACGATTGGTAATATGAAACAGGTGAGCGAATGGGCATCCTCGGTAGATTTGCCTGACTTCGAGCAGCGCGTGATCCAGGCCTCGCACCAGACCCCGGTGCTGGTCGACCTCTGGGCACAATGGTGTTCGCCCTGTCTGATCATTGCCCCCGTGCTCATCCAGGTGGTGGAGGAGTACGCCGGCCGGGTTCTGCTCGTCAAGGTCGAGGTCGACGCCGGTGAGAATATGAAGCTGGCCGGGCAGTACCGGGTGAAGGGCTTTCCCACTGTGATTCTGTTTGATCAGGGTGAAGAACGCGGCCGCTTTAGCGGTGCACAACCGCCGAGTGTTATCCGCGATCTTATCGAGCAAAATTTGCAGTCACGCTGAGTAACTGATCTCAATGATAATGTAACGGTTTTTTCGCGGTTTTTTATCGACATAAGCAGGCAGAACCAGCTCGAATTCATCGTCCAGTGATTTGCCCAGCAGCATTTTTCCCAGTGGTGAGTCCATGCTGATATAACCGGGTGCATGATCAAATTCATCCGGGCCGACGATACGGTAGTGGCACTCCTTGTCTGCCGCATCCAGTAGCCGTACCCAGGCACCGAAATAAATCCTGCTGGTGTCATCGGGAACGCGTTCGACCACCGCCATGCCCTCCAGGCGCTTGCGCAAATGCCGCACTCGACTGTCGATTTCGCGTAGTTCTTTCTTGCGATAGATATATTCGGCATTTTCTGAGCGATCACCTTCGGCGGCTGCCGCTGACAGCGCGCGTGTTACCTCGGGGCGGCGCTTAAGCCAAAGAAAATCCAGCTCATTCTGGAGGCGTGCTTTGCCCTCAGGTGTTATATATTTTGAGGCTGCGGGCTGTGGCGGTCGATAACGTCCCATATTTGATATGTGTTGAGTAAATCCCGATTCTAGCCAATTACCGGGCTGGGTGCGCTGGTTGCCAATGGTGTCTGGTGGGGCTATGAGCAAAAGCCGCAGCTCGCAGCGGTACGAGAACGAGGCAGGACGTCAGCACAGACTGGCCTCAGGGCTCCTGACGGGTGATTGGAGGCAGAGTCTGAGAAAGATTTAGTGATATAAAGCATGTAATTAAGTTATATACAGATGCAACTTTGTAGATATATTCTATAACTAACAATTATACCTTGCGTATAACGAGGATTTTCAGTGAGGCGGGAAAGATCCGGGAAGATCGCAGGCTGTTATCAGGCTCCAAGTGTCATTTCTTTGGCTGCGGTGAGTGTGAATACTAAAATTGTACATAAATTATAAAGGCTAAAAATGGATAAAAAATATCTTTCTCAGGGCGCGAATGCGCGCATCAAACAAACCGGTCAGGTGGTCGAGATCAAGCAAATCAGCGATCATGGTGTGGCGCTCATCAAATTCAGAACCGGAGGCCAGTATATTTTGCTGAATGATTGTTTAGAAGGAATGGAAGAGCCGCGTCAGGAAGTTCAGCACTAATATTGCACCAGCGGGCACTGGATAAATTTTTATTGAGAGCTCATACCTGTTCTCTGGCTTCATGCCGGGGGAATAAAAAACTTCAATGGGCATTTGCTTGACAACACTGCTACAAGGGAGTGTATTAAGAGTCTGCATCGGCGATGCGCGTCGTATGCAAATCGAGATGTTGAGTATGCGTGAATCCAGTCAAAAAACCCATGCCGAACGCCGCAAACACTGGCGTGATCGTCGCACAGTTTCAGATCGCAGAAACCCGGAGCGCGTGCTACACAGTGGCTATGATTGTCGTAGTGGAATTCCGCGCCGTCAGTCAGATGTCACGGGTGATGATAGCGACGGTGAAATCTGGTGGAACTCAGACCAGTTTTGAGTCTGTTTCGCTGGTATCCACGCGGCGCCAGTTTTCTTCGTCGCGGTAGACTTCGTGTTTGGCCCAGCGTGCAAACTTGTCGACACTGAGTACGCCGCTAGTCCGCCTGCCATCACCGGCGACAGTTTTGTAAATCAAGCTGGTGCTAAGTTCATCTGCGCCATCCTGCCAGTCGACAATATAGCGTACTGACCATTCGTCCCCATATTTACCGTTACTGTAATAGTGCCCGAGTTTGATCGCGCTGTGTGGAAAGCTGCGTTGCTCACTGTTGTTAGTCGCCAGCGTGTAAATGGTTAATAAATCATCTTCTGATACATCAATCAGTGAATCAATTTGACTCAGCGCAAAGACAAAGTCTTCGTGCGTGATGTCTGCACTTCTTGTTTCACTGGTACGGGTGACAGATTGTGCTTTGCGTCTGTAGAAAGCCGGGTAGCGTCGCCACGAAAATGGCGCATTGAAAATGATGGCAACGGCAAGAATGGTGAGCGTGTTAATCATCACAGGAGTTAATACGTACTGATAACCCAGTTCGTGGACCGATGTGCCCCCGGTCACTGCGGTGAGTGCTGTGGCACCACCCGGTGGGTGAATGCAGCGTAAATAGTGCATCGCAGATATGGCAAGACCCACGGCGGCTGCGGCGGCAAGGTAAGGGTTGTCTATGTAGCGTGCGCAGGTGATACCGACGAGCGCTGACACCAGATGGCTGCCGACCAGCGACCAGGGTTGCGCCAGCGGGCTGTGCGGCACGCCGAATACCAGTACTGAAGATGCACCCATCGAAGCGACCAGGAACACGGCATCGCTACCACTGAGAAAATGATTGCTGACCAGAATAATGAAGTAAATACCGAGGAAGCCACCTAGTCCTGAGATCAAACGTTCAGTATGGCTGATCTTGTTAAATTCGAGACCAATTATGGCGGCTAAGGTTTTCATCAAGTTGCAGGCCGAGAATGGGGCAGCTGTAGATCCCCTGAGGGGTGTGACAAGCATGAGTGTGCAGGATGATAACAAGCGTGCCAGATAATGCAAATAGCTTGCAAGGGAGGTTGCCAGAAAATATCGGACGACTCAGTCGGTCGGGTATGCCAGCGCGCCGGCGGCGACCTCGTCTGGCGATACCACGCCGGTATCCAGAACCCAGCCAGTGACTAGCGCAGCGGGAGTCACATCAAAGGCGGGATTGAATACGGGTGCTTGCTCGGGCGCCCACTGAAAACTGCCAAAGCTGCCGCTAACGCCACGCACTTCATTCGCGTCGCGCTGTTCGATTGGAATCGTGATGCCGCCAGCGCAGTTGACATCAATCGTGGTCCGCGGCGCGACCACGTAAAAGGGTACACGGTGGTAGTGTGCGAGCACGGCGAGTGAATAAGTGCCGATCTTGTTGGCAAAGTCACCATTGCGTGCGATCCGATCCGCGCCGACCACAACCATATCAACGTTGCCCTGCTGCATTAGACTGGCGGCCATGCTGTCGCAAATAATTTGATAAGGTACGCCCGCGTTTTGCATTTCCCAGGCAGTGAGTCGCCCGCCCTGAAACAACGGACGGGTTTCATCGACCCAGACTTTGATATTTTTATGGTCTCGGTGCGCAGTGATAATCACACCAATAGCCGTGCCAATACCGGCAGTGGCGAGGCCGCCGGTATTGCAGTGGGTGAGAATTTTTGCACCCGGTTTGACCAGCGCAGCGCCGTGTCGTGACATGGCATCGCACAAGGTGACGTCTTCATTAAAAATTGCCACCGCATCTGCGACCAGCGCAGTATTGTCAGCACCGTTGTCGAGTAATGCCTGCAGGCGATCAAGATAATTCATCAGATTAACGGCGGTCGGGCGTGAGGCACGCAGTGCTGCAATGGTTTTCGTGAGGCGGGTTGCATTATCGCCACGCCTGGCACAATGCCCCACCCACAAAGTGGCAGCAATCCCAAGTAAGGGTGCGCCGCGTATGGCCAGGCTCTGAATCAGCGCGATCAGCTGGTTTTCATCCTGACAGTCGTGCCAGAATTCTTCTGCGGGCAGGCGGCGTTGATCGAGCACGTATAACTTGCTGTCTTCGTAACGCAGTGCAGTAGCAACCAGATTTTGCATGGATTAGTTGTCCAGTCCCGGAAAACGACTGGCAATATCATTACCAGTAAAATGCGCGACCCAGCCATCGGGATTGTTGAACAATCGAATTGCGGTAAATACCGGGTTTGAACCCATGTCAAACCAGTGACGGGTGTTCGCTGGTACGGAAATCAGGTCATCTTTTTCGCACAGCAGGGCATAAACTTTATCTTCAATGTGCAGTGCAAACAGACCCTGACCACGCACAAAAAAACGCACTTCATCTTCGCTATGACAGTGCTCAGCAAGAAACTTGTTTCTAAATTCGGCTTTTTGTGGATGGTCAGGGCTCATGCTGACGACATCATAGCTTTGATAGCCCTGTTCCGCGACCAGTTTGTCGATTTCAGTTTTGTACGCTGTGAGTATGCTGTCGTTATCGGCATCTGCCGCAATACTGGTATCGCTATACCAGCGGGTGAAGCAAATTCCAGCTGTACCGAGTTTATATTTAATGGTCTCAAAATCATCGCTTTGCAGTAAAATCTGCGTGGCCGCAGCGTCAGAATAAATTGTGAGTGCACTCATGGCTTCACCTCGTTACAGGGTGGGTAAATATGGATGTCATCAAAACTGCTTACCTGGGGATGTGAGCCGGTGAGCATTTTGTCGTTGCGGACGAGCTGAACTGTGTGCATGCCAGTTTCGCGCGCGGCATCGAGTTCTTCGACTACATCAGATAAAAAAAGTATTTTATCTGGGGCGACATTGATGCGACTAATGATCGCGCGATAAGCATTGGCTTCGCGCTTGTGACCGATACGGGTATCAAAATATCCTTTGAATACAGGTGTCAGGTCGCCAGCATCACTGTGAGCAAACAACAACTGTTGAGCCTGCACCGAACCGCTGGAGTATACATATAAGCTGATTCCAGTCTTGTGCCAGTTCCTTAGATTTCGTGTGGCATCCTCATAGACGTGCCCGGTAAAGTCTGCATGTGCATAGCCGTGCTGCCAGATTAATCCCTGCAATGCTTTCAGTGGCGTGGCTTTTTTGTCGTCGTGCATCCATTTTAGCAAAATCACAATTACACGTTCGAGATCGGCATCAGGTTCGCCGACATCATGTCGTATGGCGTTGAGTAAGTCCGCAACATTTGTATCCCGCGCATGCCGGCGTACAAACATGGGCAGCATTTTGCTGGCATATGGGAATAATACTTCATGCACAAAAGCAATTGAGCTGGTCGTGCCTTCGATATCGGTGATAATAGTTTTGATGTTCATGCGTCCTGAAGCATTTTTTCCTGTATCAAGCAGGCAAACAAAAACTCAAATCCTTCGATATGACGGCGCGCTTCGTTTATATCTGTGCCCCATGCGTACAGACCGTGGCCACGCACCAGCAGGCCGGGTTGTCGTAAATTACCGGCGGTGTGCTGTTTTGCTACGTGTTTGGCGAGCTCTTCGATATCCTGAGTATTATCAAATACCGGAATACTGATAGTGGCATCATGGCTGTGACTACCGCGTATGGATTTCTGCATTTCATAGCCACTGATTTGCACAACATCGCCAGCCATGCGTGAAAGTACAGTCGAGTTAACCGAGTGTGTGTGTAATACCGAGTTAATGTTAGCGTCGAGCTGGTACAGTTTTGTGTGCAATGCTGTTTCTGCTGATGGATGATGGTCGGAGTCAGGTGCTTCACCGTTGAAGTTGCAACGAATCAGATCTGGTATGCTAAGTCGGGATTTATCACAGCCCGAGCGCGTGATCAGACAATGCTGGTTATCCAGGCGCGCTGAAAAATTTCCACCGGTTGCTGGACACCACTGGCGCTGGCCGAAAAAATGACAGATATCTACCAGTTGTTGTGCGAGCATAGGTATGACTCGGTGCGATTAATAGTTGGCAATGATACACGCAAATTGTTGTCAGGCGAATCTTCACAGCCGTACGAATTAAGGGGTATTTCACTATGCTACGCACATGAATTTACTGTGGGGCGTGTTTGCATTATACCGTGATGCTGTTAACGTACCGTCCTTGAACTCGTACTGGCACAGGCCAAAGCCAAAGCAGGGCTGGACATGAGCACCTTAAACACACATGCGGTCGATAAGCAGAAACTGATAAAACAGTTGCAGCATATCATGCCGGCACGGGCGGTTCTGCATCAGAGAGAAGATCTGCGGCCCTACGAATGCGATGGTCTGTCCGCCTATCGTGAACTGCCACTGGTCACCGTGTTGCCCGAAACTCTCGAACAGGTGCAGGCCGTGCTGAAATATTGTTATCAGCACGAGATTCCGGTGGTCGCGCGCGGTGCCGGCACCGGTCTTTCCGGTGGTGCGCTGCCGCACGCTGACGGCGTCTTGCTAAGTCTGGCGCGCTTTAGTCAGATTATTGACATCGACGCCGAGCGCCGCATCGCCCGGGTGCAGCCAGGGGTGCGCAATCTGGCAATCTCGCAGGTGGCAGAAAAATTCGGTTTGTACTATGCGCCCGATCCGTCTTCGCAAATTGCCTGTAGCATCGGCGGCAATGTCGCGGAAAACTCCGGTGGCGTGCACTGCCTGAAATATGGCCTCACGGTGCACAATATACAGCAGCTCACCCTGCTTACCATCGAAGGTGAGCTACTGAGCATCGGTGGCGGCGGCCTGGACTGCGCTGGCTATGACCTGCTCGCGTTGCTGACCGGTTCGGAAGGTATGCTCGGCGTCATTGTCGAAGTCACAGTCAAGCTGTTGCCGATACCGGAACGCGCCCAGGTGATTCTTGCCGCCTTCGATGATGTAGCCAAAGCCGGTGCTGCAGTAGGCGATATTATTTCTGCGGGGATTATTCCCGCCGGGCTGGAAATGATGGACCGGCTCGCGATACAGGCGGCAGAAGATTTTGTCCACGCCGGTTATCCCGCCAATGCCGAAGCTATCCTGCTGTGCGAGCTCGATGGCACTAACGAAGAAGTCTCCAGCCACGTTGCTGAAGTACGCGAAATTTTAAAAATCAGCGGTGCCACCGAAGTGCGCACGGCCAGGGACGCTGCTGAACGCGCCTTGTTCTGGGCCGGGCGTAAGGCAGCGTTTCCCGCAGTGGGACGGATCTCACCGGATTATTATTGTATGGATGGCACCATCCCGCGCAAGCAGTTACCGCACGTGCTTAAGACTATTGCCAGTCTGTCGAAAGAATATGATTTACCAGTGGCAAATGTATTTCACGCGGGTGACGGCAATCTGCATCCACTGATTCTGTACGATGCCAATAAGCCCGGCGAACTGGAGCGCACTGAAGAATTCGGCGGCAAGATACTTGAGCTTTGTGTCGAGGTCGGCGGCAGCATCACCGGCGAACACGGTGTCGGTATGGAAAAAATTAACCAGATGTGCGTGCAGTTCAAGGCGCTGGAGCTGAGCCAGTTCCACGCGATCAAGCACGCCTTCGATGAGAAAGCTTTGCTCAATCCCGGCAAAGCAGTGCCGACCCTGCATCGCTGTGCCGAGTTCGGTGCCATGCACGTGCACAAAGGTGAGCTGCCGTTCCCCGAGCTGGAACGTTTTTGAGTTTTGTGATGAGCGATATCAGCAAAAATTTGCAGCAACAGATCGTTAGTGCCTGCGAGGAAAAACGTGCATTACGTATCGCCGGCGGTAATAGCAAAACATTTTACGGTAATACTGTTGTCGGTGAGGCGATCAATATTAGCGGGCATCGCGGTATTATCAATTACGCGGCCACCGAGCTGGTGATTACTGCGCGCAGTGGCACGCCACTACAGGAGATCAAAGCCGCACTCGCAGAACACAGGCAAATGCTCGCCTTCGAACCGCCTCAGTTTTCTGATAGCGCAACTATCGGTGGTACCGTAGCCTGTAATTTTTCGGGCCCGCGTCGCGCCTATGCTGGTGCCGCGCGCGATTTTGTTCTCGGTTGTAACATCATCAACGGCAAGGGTGAGCTGCTGAGTTTTGGTGGTGAAGTCATGAAAAATGTTGCCGGGTATGATGTCTCACGTTTAATGGCGGGTGCAATGGGCACGCTGGGCGTAATCACCGAAGTCTCGATTAAAGTATTGCCTGTGCCTGAAATTGAAATCACACTGGCATTTGAGTGCAGCGCGCGCAAAGCACTGGACGATATGCATCGCTGGTCGCGTCTGCCATTGCCGATTAGTGCAAGTTGTTATGATGGTGATCGTTTATTTATGCGCCTGAGTGCCAGCGAGAATGCGGTTGATGCTGCACGCAAACAGATGGGCGGCGAAAAAGTCGCAGCGGCGAAAGATTACTGGAAAAAAATCCGCGAACAGCAGCACGCGTTTTTTAACAGTGATAAGCCTTTGTGGCGTTTATCGGTCGCTTCGAATGCACCACCTATGCACATCGATGGCAAGTGTCTATACGAATGGGGAGGTGCATTGCGCTGGCTAGAAAGCGATGAAAGTGCCACCGAGATTCGTAAACAGGCGCGCGCTGCTCATGGTCATGCCATATTGTTTCGAGATATGGAGGGCACTGCGAATGGCGAAAAATTTCATCCTTTGAGCCTGGGGTTACAGCGGATTCATAAGAATTTGAAAACTGCATTTGACCCGGCCGGTATTTTAAACCCGGGCAAGATGTACCCAGAGCTATAACATGCAAACACGTATCGCAGCGGAATTCGCCAGTACCGACGCCGGTCAGGAAGCTGACAGCATTTTGCGCACCTGTGTGCATTGTGGTTTTTGTACCGCCACCTGTCCCACGTATCAATTGCTGGGCGATGAACTCGATGGCCCGCGCGGTAGAATTTATTTAATCAAGCAAATGCTGGAAGGCAACCAGGTGACGGCTAAAACCCGCAGCCACCTCGATCGCTGTCTGACCTGTCGCGCCTGCGAGACCACCTGTCCGTCCGGCGTGCGTTATGGCCGTCTGGTGGATATAGGCCGCGAAATTGTCGAGCACAAAGTGCCGCGCGGCAAGCTGGATCGTCTGATACGGTATTTATTGCGCCAGCTGTTTCCGTATCCGGCGCGCTTTGGCGTTTTGTTAAAACTGGGTCAGCTGCTCAGGCCGGTGTTACCGGCAGGGCTGAGCAAAAAAATACCGGCCAGGCAAAAACTTCGGGTGTGGGATAGGCAAACCCGCGCGCGCAATATGCTGGTGCTACAGGGCTGCGTGCAAAGTGTTGCGACACCTAACACCAACGCCGCGAGCGCAAACATATTAAACAGGCTTGGCATCGAACTGATTGCGGTCAGTGGTGCTGGTTGCTGTGGTGCAGTCAGTCATCATCTGTCTGCCAGTGCAGAAGCGCTAGATTTTATGCGGCGTAATATCGATGCCTGGTGGCCGTATATCGAACAGGGTGTAGAAGCTATTGTTATCACCGCCAGTGGCTGCGGCACCGTGGTCAAAGAGTATGGTGTATTGTTGCGGCATGACCCGATCTACGCGGAAAAAGCAGCAAAAGTGAGTGGGCTCGCCAAAGACATCAGTGAGATTTTGTTGCATGAGGTCTTGCCGAAAACCACAGCGAAAACGAAAGTGGCTTTTCACAGTCCCTGCACCCTGCAGCACGGCCAGAAACTGGCCGGTGTGGTCGAGAGCATATTGCAGAAAGCCGGCTTTGAGCTTTGTCATGTCGCCGACGCGCATCTGTGTTGCGGTTCGGCTGGCACCTATTCCATCCTGCAGGCGGACCTGTCGAAACAGCTGCTGAAAAATAAAGTGCAGGCACTCAGCGCCGAGCAGCCTGACATTATTGCCACCGCCAATATTGGTTGTCAGCTGCATCTTGCGACCGGAGCAGAAACACCAGTGATTCACTGGGTGGAATTGCTGGAGGCGAATTTTTGATGAACGAGTCAGGGCAGAGAGCTTGAGTTGTGATCACTGCCGACCTGCAAAAACTTCAGACCGTCCTGTATTCTGAAATATCACTTGCTAAACAATTGGGATTGAGGTTCGTGAATACAGTGAGGCAGGGCTAACGCTCTGTGCGCCACTCGAAAACAATCTAAACCACAAACACACAGCGTTTGGTGGGAGTATTTATTCTGTCTCTGTCCTGGCTGGTTGGGGGCTGATCTACTTGTTATTGCAGGAGCGGGGATTAAACGGGCAAATTGTCATACAGGAAAGCAATACCAGGTTCATTAAGCCGGTTATCACGAGTATTGTTGCACAATGTTCGTTTCGGTCAATGGCACAGGTCGAACGCTTTATCCTTGCCTTGCAAAAAAAGAGAGTAGCAAGAATACATTTACAATCCAGTATTATTAGCAGAGAAGGCGTTAGTGCTGTGTTCGAAGGCACATATGTGGTACATACTCTGCGCTCCCCATGTTTCTGTGGCAAATACTAAGTTTCTAAACTAAATCGCACTTTCATCTGATAGTGATGCGTCTTGCTGCTGGCGACGCTTTTCCAGCTTGCGCATGGCATCGTGAATCGAATTGTTTAGCTCATTCATGCCCTGAGTGACCGACTCACTGAGTTCCTGTGCGCCGCTTTGTAACAAATCATTGAGCAGGTTGACGCTTTCCCCCAGAGTTTCTTCCATGGTTTGCATGTTGTCATCAACTGCGTTGGAGAGCTGTTCTACCATGTCTTTCATGCGTTGTTCCAGTGCACTGCGTGGTGGTGGAATCTGTGTCGCCCCGACGTCCACCACCCATTGCCCGTTTTGCATCACCAGTACGGTGTCGAACTGTGCTGAGGTGTTGCCGTTGTTGATGATGGTGGTTACGGTGGTGCGGCTGGCGGTGAGTGCGACCGCATTTAATTCAGGCTTGTGACTGCCGGGCGGGTTCGCAAAATCATCAAAGCTACTCTGGCTGTTAGTCGACACCAGGCTCCGTGCTTTGGCGTAATCACCTGCCTGCATTGCCTGCCAGTACTGTTGAGCAACATTTTTCGGATCTTCTGCCTGCATGCAGCCGCTGACGAGTAAATAACCGGTGACAATGAGTAAGTGTTTCATAACGGCTCCGGGCGGGTAGTGGGCGGCGGGCGCTGCGCGCTCTAGTTGATCGTGCTCGCGTTCTTCTCGTCGATCAGATCCTGATTATCACGCGCGTCAAGAATTTTTTCAAAAATATCCAGCGCATCGTCTTCACCGTCTTCAAATTCAACACTGCCGGGTTCGGCACCCAAGATAAGCTCAAATTTGTTGATGGCCTCTTCGAGTTCAGGATTAAATTTCAGCGCCTGCATATACATGTTGCGCGCCTCGGTGTGAAACGCGTCGCGAAAATCTGGATCACGTTCGAGGCGTTCTCGGGTTTCAGTTTTCTTTGCGTCGCTAAGGGGCATGGTGTCTCCTTGAATCTCAGTGAGTCTCGCGTGTTATTTGGCGGCGTTAAAATGTTGCAGCGCCCTGCCATTATTGAGCACGTTGCGAATACTGTCAGCCGCCGCCGGCAGCTTGTCGTGTTTCTTTAGATGCCAGAGCGCAATCGCACCGGCGTAGACCAGAGCATCGTAGGCCATACCCGGTTCACCCTTGAGTGCGGCCAGGCCTGCATCCGCAGACAGTTTTGCGGCGAATTCAGGGTCAAAGGCGGCACCAACATCATCACCTGCGGGGCGCGCGGGCAAATCATCGGGCAGCGCAATGGTGCGTAATTCCTGCTGGATACCGATGCTGGCCGGATCGAATTCCTGCCCCTGTTCTTCGCCCATGTCGTGATAATAAAACACCTTGCCGGGCTGGCGTAAGGAAGGAATCACACCACCTTCGACACCGCGGACTAATAAACAGGAATCAAAACCCGCGCACCGTGCCAGCATAGAATACACATGAGAGTAGGGTTTATGCACGTAGCCGGCCATGCAGTGAGTTTTAAGCTTGCCCATGATGGGTTTGCTCAAGGTTTCCACGGTGGTAATGGCCTGGCGTTTGACAATATTGGTACGCAGCGTGGTGAGATCGTGCAGCGCCGGGCAATACGATTTTTGATCAACATAAGCCCAGCCAGTATCGCGATTTGAAATTTGTGCGGCGGCAGCTTCGCTGCTGAGATCGACGGGAATACCCGCAGCCTTTAGCACGCGATGATGGGTGATGCCAAATTTCGGACTCATGGTTTCGGCGCCGTGCGACACTGTGGCTACGCCCAGCGCCGCCATCACCGCCGGTAAAAATGGTGACACCGGCAGGCTGCGGTTGTAACCGTTATAGGGGTCGGACATGTCGAGCACTTCGTCGACATCGGCAGTGACATGCTGGGTGACGTCGTGGATGCCGGCGAGGATGCCTTTGTTCTCGTCGTCGGTTTCGCGCTTCATGCGCAGTGCGATTAAAAAGACTGCAGTCTGTACCGGGTCGATTTCACCGCGCAGTATCGCCGCCATGCCGGCGCGAGTTTCTGCTTCGGTAACGTTCTTGCTCATGTCAGGGCCGGTAGCAATGCGCTGGATAATCGAGCGCATGATGGTCTTCGAATCTTTTTGCAACAGTGGTTCTACTTCAGTCATGTTCGGGTTCCTCTCGTATCGCAACGAGGATGTCATCGTCGTCAATTTTAACGGCATAAGTATTGATTGGGTCTTCGGCGGGCTCGTCGAGCGCGGCACCGGTTTTTAAATCGAAGCGACTGCCGTGCAGTGGGCATTTCACGCAATCACCGTGCAGCGAGCCTTTCGCCAGCGAAGCAGCTTCGTGGCTGCAGGTGTCATCCACGGCGTAGACCTCGCCATCGACATAGGCCAAGCACAGTTCCCGGCCCTGGTGCTCGACCCGGAGCAGGCGGCCGATAGCAAGGTGGCTGAGACTGGCGAGTTTGACAAATTTTTCAGGCATGGGACTCGTGATTCGATTTCGGGCCGGGTATTTTAGCTGATTCTGATATGGCTTGCGATCCGCCATAGTGGGTGGAAAAACCTGATGGAAGTAATGAAAATTTAGCGCTTTTGCCAGCCTGATTTCGACTTCGTCAACGAAAGCAGCACCGAGTAAAAGGGTTTGTGTTGGCATACCAGCGGTACGCATTTTGAATATCTGTCTCGGTATCCTTGCTGAATAGTAGCATGTGATTAGCCGAGAAGGCGCTGCTTCGCCTCGGCCCAGGGTGAGCTGGAGTCGGAGTTACTGTGATATGCTTGAATACGAGCGTCGAGTTCCTGTTTGTGCCAGTCAGGCAGCTCGACGATTGAGTCCGAGATATCTTCCACCAGTTGAATGCGGTCATTCACCGGCATGGCGGCTTCGATAGCGGCTATATGCAAAGACTAGCGGACAATCCCGGACTAGCCCAGCAAAGTTTCCTTCGCCTGATTGATCTGCGCGGCAAGATGATCCGAGCCGCCGCGGTCAGGATGGATTTTTTGCATCATGCGTTTGTGCGCCTGCAAAATCTGTTCGCGGGTTGCGCCGGGTTCCAGACCTAAAATATCCAGTGCTTCTTTCGTGCTTATTTTGTTGTTGCGACGGGCTGACTGGGTCTGTGATTGCTGCTTGGCTTTACCCTGTTTGGTAAAACGGTCGATCAGCGGTAAATATTTCAGCAGACCCATCAGGCGCGGGATCATGGCGACCACACCACCAATCGCCGCAGTGACCCAGTTCAGCCGCCCTGTCGCGGCGAGTATCACCAGGCCGGCCAGCACGCCACCGACCACGGTCCACATCACCAGTTTTTTACGTTGTTCGCCTTTGGCATTCGAAATCTTGTGCCAGAGAATGAGACCGATGGCGAGTAGTGCCACGAGGATAACAATGCGCGCCATGATGACTCCTAGCTATTCAGCGCGCGTTTTACGGTGGTACCGATGTCTGCCGGGTTGCGCACCACGTGCACGCCGAGCGCTTCCATGGCGTCCATTTTGGCGACTGCGGTGTCTGACTTACCGGAAATAATCGCACCGGCATGCCCCATGCGGCGCCCCGGCGGTGCTGATACCCCGGCGATGAAGCCGATCACCGGTTTGCTCATGTGCTGTGTTGCCCAGCGCGCCGCATCGACTTCTTGCTGACCGCCGATTTCGCCGATCAGCACCACGGCGTCGGTATCGGGGTCGTCGTTGAATGCACTTAGCACGTCGACAAAATTGGCACCATTAATGGGGTCGCCGCCGATGCCGACACTGGTCGACTGGCCGTAACCCAGCGCGGTCATTTGTGCGACCGCTTCATAGTTGAGTGTGCCGGAACGCGAGACCACGCCGATGCGGCCCGGGGTGTAAATGCTCGCCGGCATGATGCCGACCTTGCATTCGCCGGGAGTGATTACGCCGGCGGTGTTGGGACCAAAAATTATTGAGTCGTGACCAATCAAATAACGTTTTACCCGGACCATATCCTGCACTGGAATGCCGTCGGCGATGACCACGATGATTTTAATGCCCGCTTCAATGGCTTCGAGTATGGCGTCGGCGGCGAATTGAGGTGGCACAAAAATTCCGGAGACGTCAGCGCCGGTTTCGCGCACCGCAGATGACACCGTTTCGAACACGGGCAGATCAAGATGTTTTTGCCCACCCTTGCCGGGAGTGACGCCGCCGACAATATGCGTGCCGGTTTGGATCGCTTCTTCTGCGTGAAAAGTGGCATGCTGGCCGGTGAAGCCCTGATAAATCACCCGCGAGTGTTTATTAATGAAAATACTCATGCCAGTGCCTCCACAGCCTTACGCGCGGCATCGTCGAGATCGACTGCGGTAATAAAGGGTAAGCCTGATTCGGCAAGAATTTTCTGTCCGGCTGCAAAATTGGTGCCCGAAAGACGTACGATCACAGGTTCGACAATGTCCTGTTGTTTCATCGCCTGCACCACGCCGGTGGCGACCCAGTCACAGCGATTAATGCCAGCAAAAATATTTAATAAAATCACTTTTACGTTCGGGTCTTTCAAAACAATGCGAAAGGCATTGGCAATTTTTTCCGGGGAAGCGCCGCCGCCGACATCGAGAAAATTCGCTGGTCGACCCTGGTGAAAACTAATGGCATCCATAGTCGCCATGGCGAGGCCGGCACCGTTGACAATACAACCAACGCTGCCGTCGAGTGCGATATAATTTAAACCATGACCCGAAGCTTCAACTTCTTTCGGGTCTTCTTCGTCAAAATCTCGGTAAGCGGTGATTTCGGGATAATTGTGCACGGCATTGCCATCGAACGACATTTTGGCATCCAGTGCCATCAGCCTGCCGTCGCCGACGATGGCGAGTGGGTTGATTTCGGCCATTAAGGCTTTTTTGTCACGAAAGCAGCGGTACAGCGCGCGCATAATTTTGACTGCCTGCGGCATTAAGGCGCCGGTGAGACCGATGCGCGCAGCAATTTTGCGACAAAGAAACTCGGGCAGACCAATTGCCGGGTCAATGGCTTCGCGGATGACCTGATCGGGATCAGTGCTGGCCACGGTTTCGATGTCCATGCCACCGCTGGCCGAGGCGATGACGGTGATGCGCTGGCGGGTGCGGTCGATTACCAGGCCGAGATAAAATTCCTGTTTGATGTCCTGCGCGGCTTCAACCAGAACGCGTTGCACCAGTTTGCCTTCGGCCCCGGTTTGCGGCGTCACCAGATGGCTGCCAATGATATGGTCGGCGTGCTGACGCACTTCGTCAATCGAGTTAGCAACTTTCACGCCGCCGCCCTTGCCGCGACCGCCGGCGTGGATCTGGGCTTTTACCACCCAGCGTTCGCCGCCGATCTGTTCGGCGATGATGCCGGCGCTGGCTTCGGCGTCAGCAACCCGGCCTTCGGGTACTGGCACCTGGTAACTGCGCAACAGTTCTTTGGTCTGGTGTTCGTGGATATCCATCGCGTGTCCTGGGCAAGGTTTTTATTAGCGGCAGCTGAGCCTGGAGTTAGTGGCCGGTCGCGATCTGGTCGGCTTTTTTCACCAGTACTTCGGCCTGGCGGATCGAGGCAGCATCGATCATTTTGCCATTGAGCGAGACCGCGCCTTTGCCTTCGGCGGCGGCCTGTTTCATGGCAGCGAGAATCGCGCGCGCGGTGTCGACTTCTTCTGATGCTGGCGAAAACACTTCATTGGCGAGCGCGATCTGGGAGGGGTGAATCGCCCATTTACCCTCAAAGCCCAGCGCAGAATCCGAACGCGCGACCGAGAGATAACCGTCCTGATCAGCAATGTCCCCGAAAGGACCATCGATCGGGCGCAGGCCATAGGCGCGGCAGGCGACGACCAGGCGCGACATCGCAAAATGCCACTGATCGCCCCAGTGTGCCTCGCGCACCCCAAGTTCATTAGGATGCGTTAATAGAGTGTAGGCCGGGTTGGCGCCTCCCATATTGGTGGTACGCGCCTGGGTAGAAGCCGCGTAGTCGGCGACCCCGAAGTGCAGAGCTTCGAGCCGATCCGGACAGGCCTGGGCGATAGCCTCGACATTGGCCATACCGAGGGCGGTTTCGATTAGCGCGGTCAGACTGACCGGCTGGAAGCCACGCGCCATTTCGATCTGGCTCATCAGGGTGGCGACAAATTCCAGCTCGGCAGGCTTGCCCACCTTGGGTACCAGAATGGTGTCGATTTTATCGCCCGCTTGTTCCATCACGTCAATAATGTCACGGTAACACCAGGGCGTGTCGAGGCCATTGATGCGTACCGAAATGGTCGATTTTGACCAGTCGAGATCATTCAGCGCCGCAATCGCATTGTGGCGTGCCTGATCTTTGTCGTCGGGAGCGACCGCGTCTTCGAGATCGATAAACACTGCATCCGCGCCACAGCTCTGAGCCTTTTCGATCATTTTTAGATTACTGCCGGGGACAGCGAGCTCGCTACGGTGGAGACGGTTTTGTTTGGCCATGCGGGATTCCCTGTAAATAGTAATAAATTATCTTTGAGCGGTGCGTATAAATACCAGACTCTGGTCTTAGATACAAATACCTGGATCAATAAAGCCGGCAAAAATTATGTTAGATTAACGAAACATATTTGAATCCTTGCTGGAATATGCACAGCACTATCAATATGCCATTGAATACCTCGGTCGTTTCTCCAGGCTGAATAGGGCTCTGGTCAGGGTGTGCCCCCGAAGAGCTGGCGTCTCTCGGCACCGCTGAGGATGGCTTCTTATAAAGGTTTCGATTGAGTCTGAAACGTTTTCGCTATGACCAGTATTATCAGCCAGGCGAGTAACATCGATACCACAGTGTGACTGAGAAAGTGATCGCCAATCAGCATTTTATAAGCGCCGGTGATCCAGCCAAGACTTAAGGCGCCAGAAAGTGCGATTATTTTATTTTTTTTGCGCTTGAATAAAAAAAATAAAGACATCAGGGCGAAGCCACCGCTAGCGTGCGCTGCAGGAAAGCAACGCTGGCGTTCTGTCTGTACAAAATTATCAGGATAAGATCCCAGAATTGTCACATACGGTTGATCGCCGTTGTAATGAGTGATGTCGCGCGGACAGGGTACATTGGTGATGGCTTTCAGGCCGCCAACAATAAGCGGTATCAGCAGGCATGATAGCAGCACAATGTTCAGACCAGGCTGATAGCGCTTCAATAAGGGGTGCTTTCTGTTCAGCCAGGTAATAACTGCGAGGCTCAATACGGTGATGACGTATACCCGCTTGATACCATCGTACAGAATCAGTTTGATGAGTCTTTGTTCATGGCTCAGCAACCATTGTTTGAGTTCAGTATTGTAAAAATAGTCCTGTAACCAAAGATCAATATCGAACCGGTTGAATAATATGATAGTCATGACAAGAGCCAGGCTGGTAATGATAATTTGTCTAGTCATCAAAATGTTCGATCATATCCATGTTTTTGTCGTAGCTAAGAGTCTTGACTTCCATCATACCCAGGAGGGTGTGAAAAATGTTGTCGTGGGTAAAATTCTCGTTTACTCTGGATTTGAGTAATTTAAGGTTGATTTCGCTCTGGTCGTAGCTGTTGCCAAACCAGAAGATTGCGGGCACGTGTCGCTGGACATCGGGCGCGATCATATTGGGCAGGCCATGAAGATAGATACCATTCTCTCCGAGTGATTCACCGTGATCGCTGACGTAGATCATAGAAGACTCGAATCCTTTTTTGATACTCTGTAAAAAATCTATGGTTTTAGACAGGAAGTAATCGGTGTATAAAATAGCATTGTCGTAAGTGTTATTGATTTCTTCCTGGCTGCATTCTTCCAGTTGATTGGTTTTACAGACTGGAGTGAACTTTTCAAATTCTTTCGGATAGCGCTTGTAATACGCGGGCCCGTGATTGCCCATCTGGTGCATCACAATAAAAATATCACCGACCGGGTGTTTATCTATGTAAGACTTCAGGTGGGACAGCATACCAATGTCACGACATTCGATGTCGCAGACTGGGTTGTTGACCGGGGTCTTGTAATCGAAGTGTGGCACGCGTGTTGCGACGCCCTTGGAGTCAGAATTATTGTCTAGCCAGAGAACATTTACGCCAGTTCGTTGTAGTATGTCGAGTACGTTTTCCGTGTACCTGGCGCTGGCCTTGTCAAATTGAGTGTGATCAAAACCAGAAAAAATGCAGGGCAGGGAGTACGCGGTTGATGTCCCGCATGACCAGAAATTGGTAAAGCTGATGACGTTTTGTTTTTGTAGATATGGATTGGTTTCTCGTTTGTAACCGTTTAGTGAAAACCGATCAGCTCTCGCGGTTTCGCCAATGACCAGAATGACTAATTCTCGATCCTGATCCGAGGGTGGTATTTTGGCGTCGAGTGCGATAGGCGTCAGCTCGCCATGCGCTTCTGCAAAAAAGCTGGAGGCATATTTCCCTGAGGAATACAGGTAATAGCCAGGGTTGGTATAAAACCTCAGGGGTTTATGCTCACGAAAGAAGGATGCATAGAAATTGCTAAAAATAAGCACCATGGCTACCAGTGTGATTATTGAGGCAGCAATCAGTTTGAATCGCGAGATAATTGCCTTTGTCGGACTTAGATGCAGGATGTTCAGTTTGTAAATAACCACAGATGGTAATACGCCAAGTAGCAACAGGTAGACAGCAAATTTAAAACTCAATAAGTCCTGCGCTTCTGCCATGTCAGTTTTGATAATGTTGTCGATCATTGAGTCATCAATGACGACGTTATAAGTATCCATGAAGTATGCGGCACCGGCGGATGTCATAAAGATAATGATTAATACAGGTTTTATGGTGTATTTGTGGCATGCCAGTGCGAACAGCAGAACGGTGATGCTGCCAAAAAATACGGCTAACGAGATCAGGAAGCCGACGTTTTTCGCGTTTACTGGATACACTTCGGTGAGGTGGCGAAAAAACGTAAAATTGTAAAATAAAAGTAACAGAAGGGCGACGCTGAGGATCAGTTTCGAACAGGTAACAGATTTCATTGGCAACGAACTTTGGGGGTCGGGTTTAATAAAAGTAGCTTGCTGCAACGAGCCTGCTGTTGGATATTCGAAGTATACTGAACTCTGCGCTGCTGTGCTGGCCTGTTCATGGTCTCTGCCTTAACTTTGCAGCTGTGCCAGTAGCCAGATTACTGTAACCAGTATTGACAACCAGAGACTGATAATCACCCCGGCCATGAAATAATTTCGCGGTAGCTCAGCATTCTGGCTGGCGGCGCGTGCCCGATACCCCTGCCATAGATCCGCTGGAATCATGTGTATTACTAACATGACGCCCAGCGGCAGTAATATGATGTCGTCGAGATAGCCCAGTACAGGGATAAAGTCAGGTATCAGATCAATCGGGCTGAGCGCGTAGGCAAGGACGAGAGCGGCAGCAATGTTTGCACGCAGGGGTAAGCGACCGTCCCTGGACGCCAGAAATAGCGCTGTGATATTGAGCTTTATTTCGGCCACAGTCCGGTGCCAGACAGGCTTAATCATCAAGGTTAATCATCTGTTTGGTGGCCGGGTGGTGAGCGATATGTGGAGTCATTCTGTGATATTTAGTTCCGGTAGCTTTGCCACCAGCGCGTCGAATACCTGAGAGTCGATAGCCGTATTAATTTCAGCCTGCATGATTTCCAGTGTTGTATCGACCGGGATTGGCCCGCGGTATGGCCGGGCGGCGGTAATGGCATCGAATATGTCGGCAACAGTAATAATACGCGTATCCAGACTGATGTTATCTGCGGTCAGGCCGTAGGGGTAGCCTTTGCCGTCGAGACGCTCGTGGTGCGCGCCGGCCATTTTTGCCAACTCGGCAAAAGGCGTGAGATGCGCGAGAATTTCTTCAGTATAGCGCGAATGCTTTTTTACCTGCGCCCACTCGATATCATCCAGTTTGCCAGGTTTATCGAGAATGGCGTTGCTGATGCCGAGTTTTCCAATATCGTGTAACAAGGCGCCGCGGCGCAAATAGCGACGCTGCTCATCTGAGAATTCGAAATGCTGGGCAATGGCATCACTGTAACACGCGACCCGTGAACTATGATCCTGGGTGTAAGGGCTTTTGGAGTCGACCACCATGCCGAATGCGGCGGTGATATCGTCCAGATGCTTCTCAGTCACTGCCATGATATACGAGGCGGGTTCCAGCGTTTTGATGGTGTCCTGGATATCATTGCGTCCCAGCTGCTGCCAGAATTCGTGGTCAGCAGACAGGCTTTGAAAAACTTTCACCAGCTCAGGCTTGAACCAGCTACCACTACGCGAGCAAACTTCGTCTATACACACATCCTTGTCACAGTCGATATAAAACACGTCGGCGACCTGTGAAAGCAGAGCAATTTGTGAGATGAGTGGAATGGTATCGCCAGAAATTCGAAATGGCTGGCCATTCCCGTTCCAGTGCTCATCAAGATAGCGAATGCCATCGGCGATTTGCTGATTAAATCCCAGGCGACGGGCGATGTCTGCGCCGCGTTCACAACGAGTTTCGATGAGCTCGTGAGCAATCTCTGCGCTATGCTGACTCAGGTTCCGCAAACGTTTAACTTTGGTCATCAAACTCTCACCGACACCAGTATTCTTTAGCACAAATTGCAATAGTTCACTGGAGTGATCGGAGTCGACATGTTTGTACGCCTGTTTGATTCGGCGCTCATCACCTCCATATACCTGATAGAGTCGAGCGGCGTTGCTACTACAGCCGGCATCCTTGAGCAGCAGGGTGTAATACAGATCCCACTGCTGTTGCTGTTCCAGGCCCAGGCGTTCACCAATGTGCATGCCGATCCAGCAACAGCGAATACTGTGGCCCGGAGGCTGGCCTTCGGTCATATCCAGCGCATAACTCAGAGCGCCGATAACTTCCGAGAGCAATAAAGGGGACTCCGGTCTGGACGTTATGGTGGTAGTGCCAGTCGACATACTAAGGAAAGTCTCGTAAATAGTGATTATAGAGTATGGGCGCGTTTGCAAGCCTGCTGTTAAAGCATGGTAGAGAAAACTGCGGTGCGCAAGCTAATGATGAAATATTTGCAGGCAGGCGGTGGCTGACGAACTAGCCGTGATAGCGGTCATCAGGCTAGTTAACAGGCTCAGCGGGCAGGATTTCGTGGTTGCCGAAACCGGGCGTGCGGTTATGGTTGTCGAGCGCTGACACGTGCGCGATCACCGGCTGGTTTTTATGAAATGTCGCCTGCAGATTGATCAGGCTTTGCTGGTTGACTTCGATCAGACCGCGTCGTGGACGGTCAAGATCGATAATAATGAAAGCGAGTAATACAATCAGCGCAACCATAATATAGGTGACAAATGAAGCACGGTGTCCGGTTACGCCCGAGGCATAACCGACAATAATCCCGGTCATTAGAAATGTGGAATATAGCAGGAACAGTCCCACCTCCGGTACGTGACGATTTAGTGCTGCATCACGGCGACCATATGAATCGATCATGTCATTCAGTGCCTGAATAAACAGGCCGGTGGTCATCGGGCGCGCGTCATCATCTGCAGCCAGCACTGTCAGTCGCCAGAGCGCGGCGTGCAGTAGTTCTGATTTTTCCAGCAATTCGTGACGTTCCTCTTCACGCACCGTGGTTACCGCGCCGGTTTGAATGTGCAGATCAATATATTCATTTAATAATTTTCGCACCTCATTACGCACGCTGGCGATTAATACGCTATTTATAGCGTACATGATTTCTCTCATGTTCCAGGTTCAAACGCTCCGATGAATATTTGACGACCCGTGCAGTTGCGGGGCTTTTATGTGATTTTAACAGAAGCTTTGGAAATGATTTGCTAAGCCAGTTGGCAATCGTTAGCAAAAGACAGATGTGGCGAAAAATAGTTCATGATAAAGCAGCCCCGGGAAACGTCACACCGCGGCTGGCCGGCATGGTTGGCGGATGAATCGTCGCTGGATTATCAGCACACAGAACCTGAATGCTATCTTCAACAGGCAATGACTGCGATGTGCAGATCGACAAAGATTAAAATAAGCGGTGCATGAGTAGACAGCCCGGGCACCGCAGGTTTTCATAAAGCTATTCAGGTCAGGGTGTAGCGAGTATCCTGGTCACGTAGCATGAACAGTGCAAAACTGGCAGCCAGCATTGGCCAGGCCGCAAAAAACATCAAGTTGTAGCCATCGAATGGTGCCAGATATTGCTTAAAAGAAGACAGGGTTGAAATCGTGTGCAATAACAGGACTACACCATAGGTATATGTTTTCATAAAGCCAGCGAGAAACATCAGCAGAAGAATGATTTCGATCGCGCCGATAATATACACCGCTGTGGATTGCAGGCCGCTAATATAGTAAAACTTTTCGTACACTGCGCCGGCGTGTTTCGGATTCATAAATTTATCGATAGTCCAGATAAACATCACCAAAAAAATACTAATACGCAGAAAAAATAGCGAGAGCTGGAGCTTATTGTCTTGAGTCATACTATGTCTCCGGGGTGATGGTCTGCTGATTAGTATACGCCGATGTGAGCTTTTCAGATCAGCCGATCTTGATGGATGTTGCTGGCGAACGCTTGCTTTTTAACATGTCAGGGTATATCGGAACTAGCCAGGTTCATTGTCAGATCAAGTCCAGGTTATTGCAGCTTATTGTAATCACGTCCGATCCAGGTTTATGCTTCGTGTCTTCTGTGGCTTTGCTCTTAACATGCTGTCATTACACTATGGACCTGCGTATTTATCCCGTAACTCCCGCCGCAATATTTTTCCTACATTGGTTTTCGGTAGTTCGTCGGCAAAAATAATACGTTTTGGTACTTTGTAGTTGGTCAGGCCTTTACGGCAATACTGTCTTAACTCGTCTTCGCTGAGCGCCGGGTCGTTTTTAACCACAATGGCCATCACCACTTCACCGCTATTTTCATCGGGCGCACCGATGACACCGACTTCGACGACTGAAGGATGTTCTGCGATAAAAGCTTCGACTTCGTTGGGGTACACGTTAAACCCGGAAACCAGGATCATGTCTTTTTTGCGGTCGACGATTTGCACATAGCCAGCGTCATCCATAAAACCGATGTCACCTGTGTGCAGCCAGCCGTCATTGCTGAGCACATTAGAAGTTTCTTTCGGACGTTGCCAGTAGCCCTGCATGACTTGCGGGCCGCGGACACAGATTTCGCCGATCTCGCCCAGCGCGATCTGGTTCCAGTCATCATCCTGAATCGAAACCTCGGTGGAGGGAATCGGCAGACCGATTTTGCCGTTGTATTCTTTTAAATCCATCGGGTTGATGCAGGCTGCGGGTGAAGTTTCGGTTAAGCCATAGGCTTCGACCAGGGTGGTGCCGGTTGCCTGTTTCCAGCGTTGCGCCACCACAGGCTGTACCGCCATGCCACCACCGAGGGCAACACGAAAATTTGAAAAATCAATTTTGTTCAGATCAGGATGGTTGAGTATGTGATTGAATAAAGTGTTTACCCCGGTCATTGCGGAAAATCTGGTTCTGCTGAGCTCTTTGACGAAGCCATTAATATCGCGCGGGTTGGTAATCAGGTGATTCAGCCAGCCGTATTTCATGAAGGTGAGGCAGTTCGCGGTGAGAGAAAAAATATGATACAGCGGTAGTGCGGTGATGATGGTTTCGTGGCTCTCGCCGATGGCGTCATGAATCCAGGTATATGCCTGCTGCATATTCGCCACCATATTTCGGTTAGTGAGAATGGCGCCTTTGGAAACCCCGGTAGTACCACCGGTGTATTGTAAAAATGCGATATCGCTGTGGCTGGTCGGCACGGTTTCAAATTTGTGCTGCGCGCCGAGCTTGAGCGCTTGTTTAAAATTCACCGCACCGGGCAGGGAATACGCCGGCACAATTTTTTTGACGTATTTCACTACCAGGTTGAGCACCAGACTTTTAGGAAATTTCAGCAGGTCGCCCATCTCGGTGGTGATGACGTGTTTGATTTCGGTTTCGGCGATCACCGACTGCAGCACGTGGCAGAAATTGTCGACAATGATAATCGCTTTTGCGCCGGAATCATTGAGCTGGTGTTTGAGTTCGCGCGCGGTATATAACGGATTCGTGTTTACCACCACCAGGCCGGCGCGGAGAATGGCAAAAATCGCGATCGGATTTTGCAGCAGGTTGGGCATCATGACGGCAACGCGATCACCTTTTTTCAGTTTGAGCTCGTTTTTTAAATAGGCTCCTAGCAGGGTGGTGTAAGCGTCGGTCTCGGCATAGGTTATAGTGGTGCCAAAATTTGAGTACGCTGGCAGACTGGCGTATTTCTTCACATGGGTGTCGAAGATATCGGCGACAGAGGTAAACTCGTTCACATCAATCTGTTCGGGCATGCCCGCAGGGTAACTCTTGAGCCAGGGTCGGGTGGTCATCGCGATTCTCCTTGATTAAAGCATGCACCAAGATTAACGCCAGTGGCGGACAATTGCATCACTACTGGGCGTATATAAGGCTTACATTATGAAGGCATAAAAAGATTGCGCTGGACTTTGCCCTGTTCAGGAGGGCAGTTGCCACCAGAGTGATAGCCCGGGCAAATAGGTCACCAGCAATAACCAGATTAGCATCAGCAGTAAAAACGGCAGTGTAGATTTAAACAGCGTCACCACCGATTTGCCGAAACGTTGACTGGCGATAAACAGGTTAATGCCCACAGGCGGTGTCGAATAGCCGATTTCGAGGTTGGCGAGAAAAATCACACCAAGATGTACTGGGTCGACACCATAGCGTGTTGCCAACGGCAAGATTAATGGCACGACCACGATAATCGCAGAAAAAATATCCATCATTGCACCCACGATCAACAGAAAGATATTGAGTAACAGCAAAAACTGTAGCTGGCTGAAGATGTGGGTTTCGATCAGGGTGAGTAATTTCATCGGTAGCTGGGCATCGATCAATAAATTGGTCAGCCCCAGTGCCACCAGCAAAATGGCCAGCAGGCTACCGACCAGAATACTGGTTTCTACGCACAGAGGGTAGAGCTGGTTGCGCAGGCTGATTTTATCAAACACCACCACCTCGACCAGCATGACATACGCTGCAGTGACAGCAGCGGCTTCGATGATGGACACGTAACCACCCAAGATTCCCCAGACAAGGCCTATTGGCAAAAACAAATCCCATGTCGCCGCCCGCGTGGCACTGATGAAGTTATCGATTTCGAAGGGATGATATACGATATTCAACCCTGCCCCTCGCGCCACGCTGTAGAGCGCGAGCATTAGCATCAAAATTAAACCCGGCAGTAAACCGGCGAGAAACATCTGATCGATACCGACGCCGGCAACAATGCTATATACCAGGATCGCCAGACTCGGCGGGAATAATAATCCCAGCGAACCCGAAGTGGTGAGCAGGCCGAGACTAAAGCGTTCACCATAGCCTTCGCTGGTTAAAATCGGGTACAGCAGGCCGCCGAGGGCCAGAATGGTGACGCCGGAAGCACCGGAAAAGGCGGTAAAAAATGCGCAGGCGGCGAGTGCGGCAATGGCAATGCCGCCGGGCATCCAGCCAAAGGCGGCACGATAAAAATTTACCAGTCGTTGTGGTGCGCCACCCCCGGCCATCATGACTCCGGCAAAGGTAAATAATGGAATCGCCAGCATACTCGGTGAGCTCGCGAGACGATTCATTTCGATAATTAAAATGTCGGGGCTGATGTTGCTGCTAAAACTTGCCAGCAAGCCACCGGCGGCGAGCACCGTGAACAAGGGTGCACCGAGCAATGCAATCACAATCAGCAGAGATACTGCGAACAGGATCATGTATCGTCAGCCCCGAAACATAGCATCCAGAAATGAAAACTCAGCAGACCAAAGCCCAGTGGGTACATCAGAGTGAACGGTAGCGCCCAGCGTTCGTTGCTGGGAGCGTACTGCCATTCATCCATACTGAACTGCACTGCGTAATAACTCATGGCGACGCAGGCCAGCACAGAGAACAGTGCCAGCGGAATGCGTAAAAAAGTTTGCTGCTGCGTATTGAGCAAAGGGGTGAGGGCGTCGATTTTAATATGACGCATTTGTGGTGTGGCCAGTACGGCACCGAAACCGCCGCAGATAATTAACAAATGACGGGTGATGACTTCGATTTCAGGAAAGCCGAAGCTGAATACATTGCGTAAAAATAACTGTAGTAGTATCAGTGCCAGCAGCGATAACAGACTGACGGCAGCGAGCGCGCCTTCTGCTTTGATGAAGCTGCGTTCTAATCTGTGTAGCCAGCCCATGGCATCAGTTAATTCTGAGGCTTCGGGTGTTGCGCACGATACTCATTCACCAGCTGTCGTGCACGACTAAAAAAATCAGCACTGATGTAACCAGTGCGTTCGAGATAGGCGGCAGCACGGTCACGAATGGCATATAGCTCATTGAGGTCAGCATCGCTCCAGTCCCAGAGAAACTGAATGCCGTTCTGTTCCAGCAAGGCAAAACTTTTCTGGTTCTGGATGCGGGCGTCCTGGCGAATTCGGGTGCTGGCGCGCTCACCGGTGGCGTGCAGTATTTGTTGCAGGTCGGCAGGTAATTTATCAAAAAAATCATTGCTGACAATCAGGCCGCCAATCGCATTGGTAAACGGGATTTTGGTGGCATAGCTGAGTTTGCTGTACCACTGCAACGCAATTGCGCCGAAGGTGGAGACATATACTGTATCGATACTGCTGTGGCTGGCGGAGAGTTGCGCGTAGACATCAATAATCGACAATGGCACTGGGGAAATATCAGAGGCTGCAAAAAACGCCTCACCCAGTGGGTCGCCCTGCCACAACCAGATACGACTATGACGGATGTCAGCGATAGATTCGATTTTGTGTTTGGAAAAAATATGGATAAAACCGACTTCGGGCCAGCCCAGTAATTCGAAGCCGTTATCGTGAAAGCCCTGCTTAATATCCGGCATCAAGTGCTCGCGTACATAATCCGACTCGTCAGTGTTTTTAAACAGAAAAGGCACTTCGAGTACACGCGCGGAAGAAAATATTCGGCCCATGCCATATCCTGTAAACAGACCACCGTGCAACTGGCCTTTGCGAATCTTGCGTAACACATCGGGTTCGTCGCCCATGATCCCGCCGGAATACATTTTAATTTTGATACGGCCCTGGCTGCGGGTTTCGACTTGTTCGACCCATTGGTCGAGAATTTTTGACCAGGCCGTGCCGGTGGGCATCAGGGTAGCGAATTTTAGCGCGTAGGTTTCCGCGTGTGCATTCTGCAGAATCAGCAGTAAACAGATCAGGCCGAGGTGTTTTAGAACCATTCGCTACTTTGTCGAGTTTGCAATAAACGCGCAGCCTTGCGTTTCGCAATCTGGTTAAGCAGAGCTAGCTCGGGGTAAAGATCGTCGGGTGCATTGAGCACCTTATTCAGGCGTTTGTCGAAATCATCATGATCGAGTTGCTGGCGTGCCAGATATTGTGCCTGCAATAAATCAGGCATGAGTAATTTGTTGTGGGTAATTTCGCGCGCGCGATCAAAGTGTTCGCGCGATTTTTTAAAATTTCCACCAAGCGCGGGAGCACGGCTACCGTAGTAAACCCCGAAAAACATGTGCGCGCCACCGTAGTAATAATCTTCTTCTAACTCAAGCACACGTTGCATCATTGCTGTCGGGCGTGGCAGTTGCGCCAGACTTTCGGCGCTATCACGATGCAGGTCGATCCATTTTGCCCAGTTACTGGCGGTCCAGAACATGGCGGCAATATTATCTGCAGTCAAGGTATTTATCTGTTGTTCAAAATCTGCGAACGTGCCAACCTTAATATTGTGAGCGCCCATGAGTTCGAGTGCAGTGATCCCGTGGCTGAGGCCACGGATATAAAATGAAGATGCCCGCTCCTGGCGCAAATCTTCATTAAAGCCAAAGGCAAGACCGTAATATGCTTGTGCTGCGTAGGTATGCAGCTTGGCATTATCAGGATCCATACTGATCATGCCTTCGAGCAGCTGGATATTGGTCGGGATGGAGTCTTCCGCGAGTTCGAGGTCGGTCTCGCGATTGAGCGCGTTGATGCCGCCCTCAATCATTGGTGTCGAGGCACGTACTAATATCTGGTCAAATGAGCAGGCGCTGAGCAAAAGCAGCAGGAGTGACGTGGTAATAAGACGCATGCTACGAGGCTCCATAAAACACATGGGTGTGTCAGCTGGGTGAATGTGGCTAACTTTATCGTACTTTGCGCTGGCCGCAAAAAATTTCAGCATCAGGGCGGAGACCCGTTTATTTCAGTTCCATCGCCATGGCATCGATCTCGTGCTGATGCAGCTGATTCAGGTTGCGATACATCTCAGCTGTATTGCGATACGGCCCGATCCGCACTCGGTGCCAGTCCTCGCCGTTGACGCTAACGCTCTGGATGCTGGCTTCCATCCCCAGCAGCGCCAGCCGGGCTTTGAGTTTGTCAGCATCGCTGCGGTTGCGAAATGAACCGGCCTGTAAAATATATTGTTTATTCGTGCTCGAAGTATTTGTCTCAGACGGTTTACTCGCCTTGTTTGACGAAGACGTTTCTGCGTCCGGAATCAGCACTTCGAGCTCGGGTAAGATCGTGTAGAAATTGAACCGAGGCTCTTTGGTTTTTGTAGTATCAGATTTTTTGGCACCCGGTTTGCTGTCAGTATTGCTCTCCGGCTTGCTGCGCAGTTTGTCCAGCTCCTGCTGCACCGCAGCGCCGAAGCTGGTATTGCTGTCGGGTTGTTTGTCAAGATAAACAATCAGTGTGGCAAACAGTCCCAGTACCAGGCCAGCAAGAAACCAGACAAAGCCCGGCATGGATTTTTTGTCACGACCATTGCCGCGGCCTTTGTAATCGGTAGCCATTACATACTCTCTGGTGCGCTCACGCCTAGCAGCTTGAGACCGTTGTGCAGTACCTGTTGCGTCGCGATGATTAAATTCAGTCGCGCATTGCGTAAGTGGTCATCGTCAACGATAAAGGCGTGCGCATTGTAGTAACTGTGAAACATGTTGGCGAGTTCTCGCAAATAATGCGCCAGTGTGTGCGGTTCGGCATTGATTGCGGCTTTTTCTAATGTGTCGGGGTAGGCGGCGAGTTTGGTGATGAGTTCGCTTTCGTGTGGTTCAGTCAACAGTTCGAGGCTTGCATTGCCGTTCGCGAGATCATGCGCCAGATTTTTTTCTGTCAGTTGACGCAGCACGCTGCATACGCGCGCGTGCGCATACTGAATATAATACACTGGATTATCATTGCTCTGAGATTTGGCCAGATCAAGATCAAAATCCATATGTTGCTCGCATTTACGCAGGACATAAAAAAAACGTGCCGCATCTTTGCCGACTTCGTCACGCAGTTCGCGCAAAGTTACAAACGAACCTGAGCGCGTTGACATTTGCACGCGCTCAGCCCCGCGATACAAAATCGCAAACTGCACCAGCAAAATATCAATCTTGTTATCATCTTTACCCAGGGCTTTGATCGCCGCTTTGACGCGCGCGACATAGCCGTGATGGTCTGCACCCCAGATATTAATCAGGCGATCATAACCACGCTCGAACTTGTCGAGATGGTAAGCGATGTCGGAAGCAAAATAGGTGGTTTGACCATTGTCGCGCACAACAACGCGATCTTTTTCATCACCAAAAGCAGTGGAGCGAAACCAGAGCGCACCCTTGTCTTCGTAAACATGACCACTGGCCTGTAATTGTATGATGGCTTTGTCGATCAGGCCACGATCGGCAAGCGACTGTTCGGAATACCAGGTCTGGTAGTGGACACCAAACTCGGCGAGATCGTTGCGGATATCGTCGAGAATCGAGTTCAGTGCTGCGGTGAATACGATTTTATAATCACCACTGAGCAACAGGCGGGCACGTTCGATCAGCGCATCAATGTGTTCGTCCTTGTCGCCACCGTCAGGCTCATCAACCGGTATATTGGTCAGCACTTCTGTTGCCTTATGTACGAAAGCGTCTTTGTGCTGTTTTTTTAATGCGCGCGCGATGTTGTAAATATAGTGTTCGCTTTTGTAACCATTGCTCGGGAACGGGATCTCGATACCATTTTCCTGCAGATAGCGAAACCAGACGCTGACCGCAAGAATATTCATCTGGCGTCCGGCATCGTTGACATAATATTCGCAATCGACATCAAAGCCGACAGCGCGCATCAGCGAGGCGACGGTGGCGCCGTAGGCGGCGCCGCGACCGTGACCCACGTGCAGGGGGCCGGTGGGATTGGCAGAAACAAATTCGAGCTGAATTTTTTCACCCGCGCCGATGCGCGAACAGCCAAAGTTTTCGCCTTGCTTGAGAATCTCACGAATCACATTCAGTGCGGTATCACTGCTGAGATAAAAATTGATAAAGCCAGGGCCGGCGATTTCGGTTTTCGCCAGCGCCGGGTCGGCCGGCAGGGCGGCGACAATTTTCTCTGCCAGCGCGCGCGGCGGCATACCGGCGCTTTTTGCCAGCGTCATGGCGATGTTGCAGGCGAAATCACCGTGGCTGAGATCGCGGCTGCGTGTGACCACGATAGCGGGCGATGCCTCGGCAGCGAGCACACTATCGCGCTGCAACTGGGCAATGGCCTGCGTTAACAGGTTTTCAATGATGTCTTTCAAAGCGGATCCGGGCGAACGTCTATCAGGTGCGTGAGTTTAACAGCGAAAAATGAAAGACTGGAGCGAATGTTCAGGAGTTTTTACATTATTCATTGCTTTTCAATAGGTGTCATAGGGGTCGACATCCAGCGACCAGCGCACCGCGCGTGCCTGCTTGAGTGCCTGTAACTGCGGCAACCAGAACTGTAATACGCGGTGCAACGGTCGGCGATCGCTGGCCTGCAACATGACCTGGCTGCGAAAACGCCCGGCGCGGCGTTCCATGGGGGCTTTTACCGGGCCGAAAATCGAAACACCAGTCGGATTAAAGCGCTGCAGCAAATCGTGGGCGGCACGCATGAACTCTTCGCCCGCGCCCTGTTTTACCGCTTCGCAGCGCAGTATCACCAGATGGCTGTAAGGCGCGAGCACAGCCAGTTGGCGTTCGGCCAGCGCGGCCTCGGCGAAGCCGTTATAGCCGTGGTGCAATAAAGTTTGCAGCAGTGGGTGGTCGGGATGGTGGGTCTGAATCACCACTTCGCCGGGTTTTTCTGCGCGCCCCGCGCGCCCCGAGACCTGAATAATCAGTTGCGCGAGATGTTCGGCAGCGCGAAAATCGGTGCTGTGCAGTGATTGATCAGCATCGAGCACCGCGACCAGGGTGAGATTGGGAAAATCATGGCCTTTGGCGAGCATCTGGGTACCGATCAGGATGCCGCTTTCACCGCTGTGTGCTTCTGCCAGTTTGGCCTGCAGGCTGCCTTTGCGTCGCGTAGTGTCGCGGTCGATACGGCTGATCGTGGTTTCGGCAAACAGGTTGCGCAAATGATTTTCGATGCGCTCGGTGCCGGCACCGATGGCGACCAGTTCACTGTCGCCGCAGTCGGCGCAGACCTGTGGCGCGCGACTTTCGGCGCCGCAGTGGTGACAGTGCAGTTGCTGTTTGTGCTGGTGATATGTCATGTGTGCATCGCAGCGCGCGCACAGCGTGCTCCAGCCACAGGCGTGACAGAGCAACAGCGGGGCAAAACCGCGACGATTAAGAAACAGCAGCACCTGGCCCTGGTTCTGTAGATGTTGTTTGATGCGATCAATCAGCAGCGCAGAGAGACCTTCTTCGAGTTTTTGTTTGCGCAAATCCATTAGCTCGATGCGCACTTTGTGGTTGTTGCCAGCACGTTGTGTCAGTGTGTGCAGTTGATAGCGCTGGCGCACAGCATTGTGCAAACTTTCCAGCGAAGGCGTCGCCGAGCCCAGTACCACAGGCACGCCGATTTTTTGCGCGCGCACCAGTGCCAGATCGCGCGCATTATAACGAAAGCCTTCCTGTTGTTTGTACGAGCCGTCGTGTTCTTCGTCGAGCACGATCAGGCCGAGTTCGGGTAGTGGCGTGAAAATCGCCGAACGCGTACCGATTAACAGACGCGCCTCTCCCGTTGCACAGGCGCGCCAGGCAATGAAACGCTGGTTGTCACTGAGTCCGGAGTGCAGCATCGCCACCGGTACATTAAATCGGGTTTGAAAACACTCGCCGAGCTGCGGGGTGAGGCTGATTTCCGGTACCAGCACCAGCACCTGCTGGCCGGCGGCGAGCACGGCCTCGGTCAGAGCCAGATAAACTTCGGTTTTGCCGCTGCCGGTAACACCGTGCAGCAGATGAACCTGGTGTTCACCGAGGCTGGCCATGATGGCGTTGACGCTGGCTTGTTGTTCGTGCCTGAGTCTGGGCGCGCTATCATGGTTGCTGTTTATCGGGCTGAGTGCGGACTGCTGACGTTCGACCACCAGATTTTTTTCCAGCAGTGCGCGCATGGCATGGCGCCAGTTGTCGGTGAGAGCGTTGAGCTGGTCGGCGTCCAGCCCGCCGGGGTATTGTTGCAGTAGTTGCAGCAACTGCAGTTGTTTGGGCGCGCGTTTAAGTTGCGTCACCGCTTCGATAGCATCACCACCCGTGCTGGTTTGCCAGCGGCTAATCGTGAGCGCCGCATTCGCGCGGCCTTCGCGCAAGGGGGCAGGCAGTGCGATGTGGATCACCTCGCCCAGCGGATGGTGATAATAGCGGGCCGCCCATTGCAGTAGTTCGAGCAGGTCGGCATCGAGCACTGGCTCGGCGTCGAGCGCGGCGAGCACAGGCTTGAGTTTGTGCGCCGGACAGTCACTCTGCGCGCGCAGTTCGAGCGCCACACCGGTGAGCTGTTGACGACCAAAGGGGACGCGTACACGGCAACCCGGGCGCAGCTGTGCCAGCGCGATGCCATCGGGGATTTGATAATCGAAGTTGCGATAAAGAGGGGTCGGCACCGCGACTCTGATGATGGTTGCTCCGGCCTCGGTGGCAGAATCCGGGTCCCGGTTGATGGCGAGGTCGGTGATCATGTGGCACGGATCATGGCTAAGGGTGGCTGGCTGTGGTCAAACGAAGTGCGACGATTCTACCCGCCAGAGCTCGACCTGATCAAAATTTTGGTGCTGAGTGTGTTCAAGCTGGACTCAGTGCTCAAGAATTGTGCAAATGTTTCAATATTGACCATTTTTCCTGTGGATAAGTCTGTGGAAATCACATCTGTCAGGAAACAAAATCAATATCTTAGATTTTACACCGCCGTGTTGAAATTTTTTTTAATAATAATAAAACTATTATTTTTCATATATATATAAAACATGCTATTACTATTTCAGTTTAAAAATAAAAACCCGAACGGCATTTCTGCGCTTGACAAATGCATGTGTATAACTTGATTCTCAAGATTTTGTGCCGTTCTTAGTTAAGATCCATTCTTAATATTTTTTTTAACTATTGCTAGTTAAGCTACTAAATTTTCAGGAGGAAACCCGAGTTACACACATTTTCTGTGGATAACTCTGTGGATCGTTTCTTATTTTCGTAATCTAATGCATGAAAAAATGACTTATTTGCTGATTTGGTTAAAAAATAACCATTAAATCAAAAACTATATATATCAATATCTTAAGTGCTGTCAGGAGCGGGTTTTTCGGATCTGGGCAAAGAGTTTCAGGCGCATATTCAGTATATTAGTGTCTTATAAATTGCTTGTGCACAACTGCCCCGTCTCCTCCTGAGATTACAATGAGTTAGCCTTGGAGTCCGGTTTTTTCTGCGGGCAGAAAATTGTTCGCTGTTCTGGCTATAGCCGGGCAGCCGGCTTTGTTAAGCTGGGCTGCCATGCAGCTCTGGCAACATATCGCATCTGAAATCAGTCAGCACACGGGGCGCACTTTTGTGCCAGGGCAGCGGCTGTCCATTGCGGGTGGCTGCATCAATCAGAGTTTTCAGTTTATAGACGACTCCGGTGAGCGTGAATTTTTTATCAAGCTCAACAGTGCTGGCCTGTTATCGATGTTCGAGGCAGAGACTGCGGCTCTGCTGGAAATCAGTAACAGTCAGAGCGTACGCGTGCCGCAGCCAGTGTGCACCGGGGTATACCAGAATCAAAGCTATCTGGTGCTGGAGTATCTGGCGCTGGGTACTGGGGTAGATATGAAATGCTTCGCCACCCAGCTGGCGGCGCTGCATGCCTGCACTGCGACACAGTTCGGCTGGCAGATCGACAACACGATTGGCTTGACGCCGCAGGCGAATCAACAGCACCATGACTGGCTGCTGTTCTGGCGCGAACACAGACTCGGCTCTCAGTTAGCGCTGGCGGCTGACAATGGTTATGGTGGTGAGCTGCAGTGGCTCGGTGAGCGTTTGCTCGCAGATTTTCCTGCGCTGTTTGCCAGTTATAACCCGCAGCCTTCGATGTTGCACGGTGATTTGTGGAGCGGCAACTATGCGGGTTTGAATGATGGCACACCGGTGATTTTTGATCCTGCGTTGTATTATGGTGATCGTGAAACGGATCTCGCGATGACCACTTTATTCGGCGGTTTTGGCGCGGATTTTTATGCTGCCTACCACGCGACCTGGCCATTGGATGACGGCTATGCCGTGCGTAAAACGTTTTACAATATTTATCACATCATTAACCATCTCAATCTGTTTGGTGGCGGCTATCAGGCACAGGCGGTGAGCATGATCAGGCAAGTGCTGGCTGAGCTTTGAGCGCCTGGCGAGAAACGAAGATTGAGCGGGTACTTGCTGCGGTTCGTCCGAAGTAAATGCCAGATTCAGATGATTGCAAAATTTATCCGAGTTCGCCGAGAGGTCGGTGTGATTGCAATTTGTGGTTTCATTAACGACCTCAGAAAAATCTAACCTGATGTTTATCAAGAGAAAAGTAATATGGCATAGATAATGCATTTGCTTAAGCGCTAAGCGAACTCGAGGCGCTGGTGAGTGTTAACCCGGAAGAGCAGATTTGGGTTTCACCTGTGGCCGTAATCGGTATGGTGGTGCAGGCGGCGATGTTACTTGCTAACAATACCGAGTATAGCGACAAAATAAATGCGCCTGATGACCAGCTTCTGGCCCGCCAGAAAATGGGTAACGATTATCTGGTACAAAACAGCGTGCTTAACCCAGTCAGCCTCGTAAAGACATACGGCCTGAATATATAGAATAAAACGTCTGGATTAAATTTAGAGAGTCAACCATTTCATCGTGCACTCCCCTGCCTTTGCCAGTCGACCCTGTGGCCGACTGGCATTTTTTTTAAATGTATATGAATTTTTTGAAGGCGAGTGGAAAATGAAAAAGCGACAGGTAGACGCAATTGGTTGAGGTACCATCAGCTATGCCGGTTAAGTTGAAAGTTCACGCAATATGCAATCGCCTGTTGATATTAGGGCGGCGCCCTGATGCCGGGTTTTTTCTGGGCGGGTATCTCTGTCCGCGATTACGATTGTGTGCGCAAAAAAGATACAGAACCTGGCCGGGTCTGGGAAAAATACGGAGTCGACTGACAGTGCGGGCGTGTTAGCGTCGTGTCAGTGCTGAGTATGCTTTGCCGCAGTCTGGTGTGGTGTCTTTGCGCCAGGCTGGCTGTTATCTGAAATAGCCGGACGCACAGCCACCTGCTGAGGCGGGGTTGCTTATAACATCATAATAATCCCAATGCGGGTGATCGGATTCGACACCAGATCAGACCGGCACTGCTGGAGAGCCTGTGCGGCACGGTGGCAGCGATTGCAAAATTTAATTGTGATAGCCGATGCGGCTGCGCGATTGCAAATTATACTCGCCGGAAATCCAGGTGAATTTTATAACTCTATGTTTATTTTATGAAAAATAATATGGCACAGATAATGCTTTGGTATAACACAAGCGCTCAAGAGCTGTTGCTTGAAATGGCTGAGGCGTGGCTATGAAGCAACTGGTGGCATTGTGGCGCAAATGGTTACAGCGAAGGCATGAAGTGATTGTAGACCGTAAGCGACGCCCGGTGGAATTGCCCTGGGGTGAGGTCGTACAGGTTTCCCATACGGCTGACTGTATGGGGGCAGCCTGCCCGCGACCGCAGCTGATTACGATGCGCATGCTGGAAGACATGCAAAAAGGCGATGTCCTGGAGCTGGTTTCTGATAATCCCACGACGGTTGAAACCATACCCGCGTTGGCCATGGTGCTGAGCAGCCGGCATCTGGCAACGCTGCACACTGACAGCGGCTGGCGTATCTATTTACGTAAGGAAGAGTAAAGCAGGTGATGGGGTCACCCTGATTAATTTGATATTTAGAGAGAGGTACGATGAATAACGAATCCGGCGTGTACGTGGATTTGACCACAGAAAACAAATCCAGCAGCTGGTGGGCACAAAGTGCCAATCGTTATGCGGCCACCATACTTATGCTGGTAGTGATCGGCTCTGTCTGGGCGCTATTGATCGATAGCCGCTGGATCTATTTGCTGGTCTACGTCTGGTTTGGCCTGGCCTATGGCATGTTCCTGCAATATGGTCGCTTTTGCATGGCGTCTGCGGTTCGCGATTTATTTGCGGTCGGTGTGCCGCGGATGGCGGTGGGCATCATGATTGGTATCAGCCTGTATTCGCTGATCGCAGCCGCAGTCAAGGTCGGTGGTTTTCATACGGTGAATCCGCATCCTTTGGGCTGGCACATCATTATCGGTGCATTCATTTTTGGTTTTGGCATTATCTTTACCGGTGGCTGTGCCAGCGGCTCGCTGTACAAGACGGGCGAAGGCAATATGGGCTCAGCTCTGGTGATTTTGTCGATTTCATTTTCCCAGGCTATTTTTGTGGCTATGAGCGGCTGGTTCGATAAACTCGTGCCCGCATCATGGGTCGCATCGGCGACCGCCAAGGCGATGCCAGAGGAATTGAGCGTGACTCAGGGCTGGTTCGACATATTTACCGCAGGCTATATCTGGGATCTAAAAGGAGCTACAGCCGCTGATATGCTGGATGTGAGCAATCCCCTGGTGGCAAGTTTTCTCGCCGATTCCTTCCTGGTGACGATCTTGCCCGCCAGTCTGATTGTGGTTGTGCTCTACGTTTATTACTTTCGCAAAGGCTATATGCGCCGGCAAAAACTTCAGCGGTCTGTTATGCGTATGCGTGATCACCTCAGTGGCATCTGGGCAATGATTACCTCTTCGAAAAACACGGCCATTGCTGGCATTGGACTGGGCGTTTTTGCCGGCCTGCATGTCTGGGTGACGGGTTTGCTGCGCGAGCATTACGGCATATTTAATTTTGGTGAGCTGCTGGCGGATATGGGTCACAAAACAGGCCTGTCGATTCAGGATACGGTGTTTGATCCTGGCTACTGGTATATCACCACGCAGGAAGCGCAGTGGGGTGCCTGGGTGATGGAGAAAGCAGGTGTCGGGATGCGCGATAACATTTTTTTTGGCCTGGAAAATGGTGTCCCCAGTCCGCTGATCAATGCGCCGGGTTTCATGTCCATCGGTATTATTCTGGGTGCCGCGATACTGGCACTGCTGCGTCGCGAATTTAAATGGAAACGGCCCAGTATGGAAACCGCCATCTTTGCCCTGGTCGGCGGATGCTTAATGGGCATTGGTGCGCGCATTGCTTTGGGGTGCAACATCGGTGCTTATTTTGCCACGGTGTCCAATGGGGATCCGAGTGGCTGGCTGTTCCTGCTGGGTATGGTGGCTGGCGGTTATGTCGGTGTCAAGCTCTTCAATTTGTGGTTGTCATGGCGGGCCTCGCAATTCGATGATTGCCCGCTGTGATACTGCGCTTTATATGACTTCAGATTAACAAAGGAGATACAAGCAATGGCTGTAAAGTTCGATCAGACAAGTGCCGGACACTATCAACTGGATGTGCGTGGTTACAGTTGTCCGCATCCGCAGTTGTATACCAAAAAAGCATTACAAAAAATGAGCAACGGGGAAGTCCTGACACTGATATTCGATAACCCGTCTTCAGGGGAATCGATCATGGCAATGTGCGAAAACGAAGACAATGAATTATTTGAGCGCGAAGACAAGGATGGTTCTTTCATCTGGAAAATACGCAAGGGTTCGTGATGAATTTAGGGGTTGTGTGTACCAGCGAACATCATGGTGAAGTCGTGCTGGGTTTGCTTGAAGCGGCGGCGGCTCGGGGCTGGCAGTTACGCTGTTTTTTGAGTGACAGTGGGGTCCGGCTGGTCCAGCAGCCGCGCTTCGTGCGTTTTGCCAGCGACGGCCACTGGCTGGCGTTATGTGAACTGAGCCTCGAGCGCTATCACATTAAAGACGCCGATGTTCTGGCGACAATACCGAGCATCATTATCGGTGGTCAGTATCAGGACGCGGCGCTGGTAAAAAATTCAGATCGGGTACTGGTGTTTTAGGTGAGTAGATGACGACAAAGAATATATTAATGATAGCCCGCGACAAAAAAGTTGAGGCGCTGCGTATGGCATCTGGACTGACCCTGCTCGATGATGCGGTGAGTGTATTGATATGCGGTGTGCTCGAAGCATCTGCTGCTGCCGATGAACAGCTGGAAGCACTGGAATTCTCGGATGTGCCGGTGTCGCGGCTGGAAAATCTGGCAGAGGCAGCTGCTGCCATGGCAGCAGCGATTGCGCGGGCCGACGTGGTGTATCTGGTATGACAACAAAAAACACCGTGTTATTGCTGTACCCGGTCGCAGGGTATCAGGCATCAGGCCAGGCTCTGATACAGGCTTTGCGGGATCAGGGTGTTCCAGTCGCAGAGCTGGTAATAGCGGATAACTATGCCAAAACGCTTGACTGGCTCGAACGGGCGGTTATTCCGGTGGTGCTGGGCTGATGGCAGTCATTGCAAAATGACTAGGCGGCCGCCTGGTTACGATTAATGCAACCGGAAAACGCTCTGGAAAAAACCACGATAAACACTTAACTATTTGATAAATAATTGATTAAAAGCTGTGTTTTAACATGGCACACAAGTTGCAAACTTTAAGATTGACTATTGATATTCAGCTATCGGTACTCGCCTGATGGCGGGTTGCCGGTAGAAAACCAGGCATTGTGGAGGAAGGCTAAATGTTCAGATTTAAACAAACGCTGTTACAGAAACGGCACGCTATTGCGCTGCTGACACTGGCTGGCCTCGCACTGGTGGTGACCGGCTGCGGGACAGAAAACAATATGTCCACCGTCACCATTTCGAAGCCAGCGGATATCGCGCAAATATCGGCTGATAATTACGATAACAATGTCAACGGCATGATTAGTGGCGCGACATTGAAGCGCTGGAAAGATGACTGGCTCACCAATCGTCCCGCAGGGATAACCGGTAAACTGGTCATTCTGCAATTAACAGAAGGCCCAGCCGGTGCAGAATACATCAAGCCAAACAACTTCAATGTGTTTACCTATCTGGCACCTACGTCGGAATGGATACAGACACGTTCGAATGGTGTCATCACCACCGTCAGTATGGTGATAGACGGCCCAACGGTTGACGGTCTGTTGAAAAAATACAATATCGATCCCCGCAAAGACATGGTGGTTTGTGCCATGGGCACCGGCAGTTATGGCAATGCGATGGGGCAGGGACGATGCTGGTATGCCCTGCGTTACTGGGGTGTTGAGGCGGAGCACCTTGCGCTACTCAATGGCGGCAGCCAGTGGCTCAATGGCAGCAGCATGGTGGCCGGTGACTTCCAGGCGACCGCCAGCACAGCACCAAACAGCGGCATAGTATCGGTGCGTGATTTACCGGCTGACAATACTGAGCTGCAGGCAACGGTTGAGGATATGCTGGCAATACTGCCGAGCACTGACACCAATGTGTTAAACGATGGCGTGTTTATCTGGGATGCGCGCAGTGTTAACCAGTACTCGGCAGGTGAGGATGACGGCACCGGTGTGCCGGTGGCGGATTATATGACTACCTTCCAGAATGCGGGTTCACGTCAGGGCCATCCACGCGGTGCTGTCCAGCTGAACTTTACCAATATGCTGGTCGCTGCCGAAGGGTATCGTTACAAAGACAAAGTCGATCTTCAGGCGTATCTTGATGGTAATGTCAGCGGTGATGGTTTTATTGACGGCACCTATCAGAATCTCGGCGCAGGTAACGCATATCAGACAGGCGATACGATTTATACGTATTGCGAAACCACTTTCCGTGCCATGATTACCGGGATGGTCAGTGTCGTAGTGCTGGGTAAGCCGACTCGTTTCTACGATGGTGCAATGATAGAGTGGAATTCTTTATCTTACCTGCAGGATGCCACGGGCAATTATATTTTGCCGATAGATTCGCCCTGGCGGACTGATGTTGTATCGTTCTTCCGCCCAGCCAACGATATTACCAAAGTGGCTATGCGCACGATCAATGATGCTTATGCTGCCAGCGCGAATGCCATTGTCGCTGCAGACAGGGCCTATAAATTTAGCACTGGTGGTGCCGGTAGTGATCCGGGCAGCAGCGGTTTATTGCCCGTTAATCCCTGTGGTGGCTGATATATCCAGATTACTTTAGCCGCCTGAGAGCTGGGCCCATGGGAGACCATGGGCCCCTTATTTTGTGCAGGAGTTCACCCGCTTTTGAAACGCCTGATTGTCGGTATCCTGGTGAGCTGTTTTCTGCTGGCGGTTGCAGCCTGCGACTATGGCAATACTGATGCAGATCAAACAGATGTCGGTAACTTTCTCGAGCGCCACTGGCCAGCGGTGCTACCGGCCCAGGGCCAGCCACCTGCTACCTATACATCACTAGAAGCATCGCTTGCACCCCGGTCCTGTGGTGAATGCCATGCCGCGCAGTTTGCACAATGGCAAACCAGTTTGCATGCCCATACCATGGGTGCCGGTATTCAGTGGCAACTACAGCTGATGTCACAGCAGCAGGGCAATAAATGTCTACGCTGCCACGCTCCCCTGGCGGAGCAAAAAGCACTGGTCGCCCTGCAACAGCACTGGCCTAATGCACCCGCTGAACCGCCACCGCCATGGTTGCCGGCTGAGCTGGCTGATGCCGGGCTGGTCTGCGCCGGCTGTCATCTGCGCCGGCATCAGCGCTTTGGGCCGCCACCACGGCAGGAACTGTCGGGAGACTTGCCCCACGGTGGTTTTGTCATTAGCGCAGCATTTCAGGATAGCCGTTTCTGTGCTGCATGCCACCAGCATCAGGCAAAAGATCAGCCGCCGACAATACAGGGCAAGCTACTGGTGGACACCTTTAATCAGTGGCAACAATCTCCCCAGGCGCGACAGGGGGTGCAATGTCAGGATTGTCACATGCCCGAGCGGCAGCATCTCTGGCGTGGCATTCACGATGCAAAAATAACACGTACCGCGATAGATGTAGAGATGGTAGTCAGTCGCACAGCCGCGAATTCGGTGAGTGTTAAGACAACCGTACATAACCGCGGCGCGGGCCACTATTTTCCCAGCTACATGGTGCCCAAAGTCACGCTGGTGTTCAGTTTGCGGCAGCGTGATTCGGGTCAGGTTCGAGAGTTTTATCGTGACATTATTGGCTGGCAGGTGAATACCGATCTTAGCGAACAACAATTTGATACGCGTATTCCTGCAGGTGAAAGCCGGCAGTTGCAGTTGCCGCTAACCCTGCCAGTGGTCGGTGCCCGGTGGGATATAGAGCTGGTTATTGAGGTGGCACCGCGTGAGCATTACGAGCGCACTTTTCGCCAGAGTCTGACCCAGGCAGACCGACTTCCCGCAGCCACTGTGGCGGTATTACGGCGTGCTCTGGCGGAAGCCGAGGCCAGTCATTACCGCCTGCTGGAACTGCGAGAACCGGTGCCAGCGAGAGTCATTGCAAATTGACATCTGTGGCTGGCAGAGCGTTAGTATGCAATCATTAAAAATCAGCGCACCACTCGCAAGCATCTGTTTTTAATAGCTATTATGACATGGCACACATCCTGCTTATATGTTCACAAGCGACGCACCAGGACACCGTATGGCACCACTAAATAGCATCAGGCATTTACCGTTGCTGGCTTTATTACTGGCTGTGCCGGGTGTGGCCAGTCAGGCTGAACCGGTGGCTGTAACAGCAAAGCCGGCGGCAGCTGCCGCCAGAGTGTCGGAGAAAAATCAGGAACCCCTGAAGCCTCGCATCAAATATCGTAATGGCCCAGTGTGCATGTGTAATGGTGGCATGAGCGAAGCGGAAATTCAGGCAGGAATGAAAAAACGTAATGCGCAGTAAGATGTCGGGCGATTGATCAGGGTAGAAAAAATTGTCGTGGCAACGACAAAAAAAAATACCATACAGCTGCCAGACCATTACCCGTCAGACGATACAAAAATAATTATGAAACAGGAGAAGGTATGACTAGATTTATCGAATTTACCCGGAGTCTGGTGCGAAATTTCGCCCGTGCTCTGTTGCTGATGACGCTGGTAGTCACGACCACTATCGTACTGGTTATCAGCAGTCACGATAGTGATCAGGCCCTATTGGCGCAGGACGCTAGCCAGCAAGGCTGGGGCCATGTGGCGTTGTCACAGGTGTATAGCGGTATGTCTGGTATCTCGCCGATCTCACTGGCGAACGCCTGTGGTCTTGGTGCATCCAGCTGCTTCAGGTGTCACAACGGCAAGCGTGCAGTGGCCGCCAGTATGGATGCGAGCAAGGCGCCCTGGCACAGTAATCACACCAAAGTGAATAATTCATGCGCGGGTTGTCATCGGGGTAATCCACGTTTGATGAAAGAAAAAATGGCGCATAGCAGAATGCTGAGCGACCCACGTAGCGATCTTCAACAGGCCTGTGCAACATGTCACTCAGGTGATGACCTGGATGCGTTGAGCAAGCCTTACACGTCTTTGCCGGGGGAAAATAAATCATGAGTCAGCAATCAGATCGTATAAAGATATACCGCACACACCGACTGTTTGGCGCTATGCTGGTAGCGTTGACACCAGGTTTTGCATCAGCCGGTGCTTCGCTGCAAATTGGCGAACAAGGTTCGATGAACATTAATTATGCCGTGCAGGTGTGGGCGCAGTCTCGCGGCTATCGTTCGGCGACGGATTCGGGCAGCAGCTTCGATACCTTTCTGCGCCGCAACCGCATAACATTTTCGGGGCAGTATGACGACGCAGTCGGCTACTATGCTCAGCTCGAAGCCGGCAACGATAGTAAGGCTGGTAACGACAATCGCAGTATTTATTACCGCGATGCCTATATCACCCTGGATTACACGGACAGCGCGCGTTTCATTGTAGGTCGATTCAAAAACACCTTCTCGCGTGAAAATCTGGAAGCCTGCCTTGAGTCACTAACGCTTGATCGTGCCGAAGTGATTGCTTACACGCCATTTGGTGGCAGCCGTGATACCGGTATAGCGATGTGGGGCAATCTTGCGGATGCAGCGTTTCAGTATCGCTTCATGATTGCAGATGGTCGTGAAGGTCCAGAGGTGGCTAAAGACTCACCGCGTTTTACCGCGCGCGTGCATTGGAGCCCGCTCGATCCTGAATATGACTACGGTTATCGCAGCACGTATCTGGGCACCAAAAAAACATTCACCATTGGCATGGCTTTCGATTACCAGCCGAATGTGGCTTATGCGAATTATGCCGCACGCAGCAATATGGTGGATTACTCAGCGTTCACTGCGGATGTTTTCTGGGAGCAGCCAGCCACCAGTGGTACTTATACATTCTCGGCGGCCTATTTCGATTATGACACCGAGAATGCGATCAATAACGTCAATCATGATTTGGCTTTGCCGGTGACAACTCAGCTGGAAGCCAGTTATATCAAAGGTGCGTATCTGTTGCCTGAGAAAATCGGCATCGGTCGCCTGCAACTGTTTGCCCGTTTTGAAACATCTGATTACAAGTATAAAGTGGCTAATCTTGACCAGACCTGGACAGGTGTTGGTGCGAACTATTACATCGATGGGCAAAGACTGAAAATCACGGCGGAATTTGCACAGATCAATTTTGATGTGCAGGATCCCGCAGATGCCAGTCGCCAGGATTATGGTCAGGCTACTATTGGCCTGCAGTTGATATTCTAATCGCAGGGCTGGATAGTTCAGCACACGATACTCATTTTTGCTGGTGATAGTAAGGCGGCGCAGCACCGTTTACGACGGCGCTGCGTTTTAGTTTATGAGTGATATAATTGTATTGCTTGCATCAGCTCGCCCGTTATCAGTGTGGGTAACAGCATGTGAGTCTGTGCGAGGTCTGTTGCTCGCAGTGTAAAACGACTCGAGGTATCTCGGCGACTATGCTTAATACTCCGCAATTATTCTACCTGCTTGCTGTTGTGCTATTACTGCTGGCTGTTGGCCTGTTTTACCGATGGGCTTTGGCGGGCTTGCGTAAACGCATTCTTGATGCTCGTGAAGGCCTGTTGCTGGCGGTGGATCTGCCGCCAGTGTCACCCCCGTACGTTGGTGGTTTGTTGAAAGACTACAACACAACCATAGTAACGCTGGGTTCGATATTTAAAACTGTAGAAGAATGTCAGGGCCGAGTGCTTGATGAGCGTAACAAGATTAATGCCATTCTACAAAGTCTGCCCGGGGTATTGTTAACGGTATCGAACGAATTAACCATTAATATGACGAATCGACTGGCAGAAGAAACATTTGCCAGCGCAGATGAAACCCTGATCGGTGTTAACCTGTTTGATCTGATTCAGTTCAGCGAAGCGGATCGCGATATCCTGCGTGACAGTTTTTTATATAAACAACCAATCCGTAATCTGGAAGTTTCTCTGCATATAAAATCAATGGCACGCTGGTTCTCGCTCAACCTGGTATTTTTTAGTGAGCATGAGGCCGAGATGGAAGCGATCTTTACCCTGCTTGACATTAGTGAAAACCGTAATTTACAGGAAACCCTGGCGAGTCGGGAAAAACTGGTCGCTATGGGTCAGCTCGCCGCTGGTGTTGCCCATGAACTGAATACGCCGCTGGGGAATATTCTGGGGTATATCCAGCTAATCAAAGATGAATTGCCGGCACAGAGCAAGCCACTTGAGTTCGCTGCGATTGTAGAAAATGAAACTCGCCGCTGTTCAAAAATCATTCATGATATGCTGAATTTTGCTAACCGGGAAAAATGCAGCGGTGAAACCTGTGATATTAATCAGTTACTGGCGAATATTACTGATACTTTTTTGAGTTGCCGGACGCGGCGATATGGTATTGATATCAGGATGGAACTACACCCGGAACTGCCGCCGGTGGAAGGTGATTGTGGTCAGCTTGAAATTGTATTTACCAATCTTATTATAAATTCTATTCAGGCTGTCGATGGTGTTGCTGCGCCCCGCATCACCTTGCGCAGCTGGCAGGATGGCAACAATTATGTGTGTGTTTGTGTCGAGGATAATGGACCGGGCATACCAATAGACATGCGGCGTAATATTTTTAACCCATTTTTTACCACCAAAGAAGTCGGTGCTGGTAGCGGTCTCGGACTTTCGATTTCACAGGCGCTGCTGGCTAAGCGTGGCGCATTTATTAAGTATGATGCGGAATATGTTCAGGGCGCGCGTTTCGTCATTGATCTTCCGGTTGTCGATGTACGGAGAAATGTGGCATGAATAAACCCGCCTCTGCCAAAGTTTGGCAGGCTCGTGTAGAACACAATAAGCCGGTGGTGCTGGTTGCTGAAGATGATCGCAATATGCGTGATTTGATCGCCAATGTGCTGTCGGGGTCAACCATGGTATTTGAAACCGTCTGTGTCGAAAATGCGCATCTGGCGATGGATTACATGGAAACCACGCCAGTGGCTGTGGTGGTGAGCGACCTCAAAATGCCCGGGGCCAGTGGCCTCGACCTGCTCGGCTTTGCGCTGGCACAGGATCCAACCATACAGGTCGTGGTGGTGACCGGACACGCCACGGTAGAATCTGCGGTGTCGGCGCTAAAACAGGGTTCGTTCGACTATATCCGTAAACCGTTCGACAATGTTGAATTGCTATGCACAGTAGAACGTGCGCTGCAGCATTATCATTTGAGTAACGAAAACCAGCAGCTCAGAGAGCGCCAGCGACTGCTGTCAGAAACAGGAGCAATGATTGGCGTATCTCAGGCGATGGAAAAAGTGCGTCGCCTGATCGATGCAGCGGCGGCGCACGATTGCAGTGTGTTGATTACCGGCGAGAGTGGTTGTGGCAAAGAACTGGTGGCGCGGCAAATTCAGCTACAAAGTGCCAGAAAAGACCAGCCATTTGTCGTGATTAACTGCGCAGCCATTCCTGAAAATCTCATTGAAAGTGAATTGTTCGGTTATCGCAAGGGCGCGTTCACCGGTGCGGATCGCAACAAGACGGGTCTGTTTGAAGAAGCTGACAAGGGCATGCTGTTTCTCGACGAGATTAACAATGCACCATTAGCATTGCAGGCAAAATTGCTCAGAGTATTACAGGATGGTACTTTTTATCCCATGGGGGAAACCACACCAGTGGCGGTGGATGTCAGAGTTCTGGCTGCCAGCAACAGAAACATTTCAGACCTGATTCAGAAAGGCGAGTTTCGCGAAGATCTGTATTATCGTTTAATGGTAATGGAAATTAGTCTGCCGGCATTGCGAGAACGACGCGATGATATCCCTTTACTGGCCTATTATTTCCTGAATAAACACTGTTTGCGACTGGATAAAGCCATCAGTGGCATCACGACAGAGGTACTAGGTGCCTTATTGCGACATGACTGGCCGGGCAATGTGCGAGAACTGGAAAACCTGGTGCAGCGCATGATCATTATGACCGAAGGCGACAAAATTGGTATGGACGTTTTACCGCAGAATCTGCTGGGAGAAAAGGTAACGCTGCTCAAGGCGCTGGACTATATCGCGCCACAAAGCCTCGAAGAAATCGAAGCCTACTTTATCCGCAAGACTCTGCGTGAATGTCAGGGTGATCGTGCTCTGGCTGCGAGCATACTCGGTATCGACAAATCAACACTATGGCGCAAGATAAAGCGTTATGGGCTGGAAGACATTGATAGCGCCTGAGAGCATCACTTAAAACCATAGCCCAGTGAGCATGTTGTCAGCCAGGTTGTTGCATCGTGAGTGGTTTAGCAACCAGGACTAGCTTCGATGGTGCGCGTGTACCGCGTCGATAAATGATGCGAGTCGGGTGGGTGAGTCCAGCTCGCTGTCTTCGATCACAGGTAATGCTGGATACTGCTGGCAGACCGCGCGTGCGAACACACCACGGCTGGTTTCGGTGACGCAGCGGCCGGCAATGAACACCGGGCTGGAATTCAGGCCGCAGCTCGGCGAACGGCTCTTAAACACATAACCGTCAAGGCCGGCGAGTGTTGGAAGTTTTTCTGTCGTGTAGCTTGCCATGCGCTCGCTGATGTCGAGTTCGGGCTGGTCACGCCCGGTGAGTCGTGGCTGTTCGATATCGCCACTGAGTTGCACGGCGGGTCGTGGTATGCCGAGGCCGGCTTCGACTTCGGGACAAATGGCGATCAGTTCGAAGCGCTCGGCCAGTTCACCCAGCACCACTGCATGCGCCTTGCTGGCCGCGTCATAGCGTACACGATCGCCGAGCAGGCACTGGCTGACGCCAAGACGTGCTGTGCTGGCTTTTGTGGCGGGAGATGTTTTCACTGCCGCGGAGCCTTATTTTTTAGCGCCCATCTTTAAGGCGCGCTCGCGCGAGAGTTTTTCTGCTATAGCACATTTGCCGGCATCCCAGTCCGGCATGGTTTCGGGCCAGCCGAACATGTGCGCGCTGAGCACTTCACACAGCGCCTCGATATGTACCTCGCTGGCGTTGAGCGCAGGAATATATTGATAGTGTTCACCGCCGGCATCGATGAAAACCTTGCGGTTATCGATATCAACTTCTTCCAGTGTCTCCAGGCAATCGGCCGAAAACCCCGGACAAATAATATCGACTGACTTCACCCCCTGCGCCGGCAGTGCAGCCAGGGTTTTGTCGCAATACGGTTGCAGCCAGGGTTCACGGCCGAAGCGCGACTGGAACACCAGTTTCCATTCGTGACCCGCCAGTTCGAGTTTTTCCGCCACCAGCCGCGCGGTTTTCTGGCAATGGCAAAAATAGGGGTCGCCGTTATCAAAATAACGTTGCGGGATACCGTGAAAAGAAAATATCAGCAACTGACCGCGCGAATGTTTTTGCCAGTGGCTGCGAATGCTACTGGCCAGCGCTGCGATGTATTTTGGGTGATCGTGATAATGATTAATGAAACGCAGATCAGGTAGCCAGCGCCAGCTTGAAAGCACATCGGTGACTTCATCGAACACTGAGGCGGTGGTGGTAGCGGAGTACTGTGGGTACATCGGCAGCACCAGCACACGCCGTGCTCCCGCTCTGCGCAGGCTTTCCAGCGAGCTGCGAACCGAAGGCTTGCCGTAACGCATGGCGAGATCGACCAGCAGGTTGCCGCGAAAACGCTGGTGCAGACGTTTTTCTACGGCACGTGCCTGTAATACCGAAGTCGCGATCAGCGGCGAGCCCTGATCGGTCCAGACTTTGGCGTAGGCTCTGGCCGAGCGCCGTGGTCGCAGTCGCAGAATAAGCCCGTGCAGCGCCAGCCACCAGAGCCAGCGCGGTGCTTCCACCACACGCGGATCCCAGAGGAATTCGCCCAGATAGCGGCGCAGGGCTGAAGCGGTGGGTTTTTCTGGCGAGCCGAGATTGACCAGTAAAATACCGAGTTTTTCTTTAGCGCCGTGCTGGTAATGTTCTGCTTTCACGAAAAAATGGGGAATGTTGAGTCGTGGCCAAGAGTGACAGATTCGCTCACGCGACACAAGCCATGGACGCGGCCAGGTGCGCAGCAGAAAGATTTAATCAGCGTGGTGATTGCTGTAACATAGCGCCACTTTAGATCGATCTGTACTAGCTGGAGTTCTTATGCCGATGCGACTGGCAGTCCCAAACGAAATTTTTCCCGGTGAACGCCGCATCGCGCTGGAACCGAACGTCGCCAGACGTTTGCGTGATCTAGGCCTTGATGTCTGCATGGAAAAAGGTGCGGCTCTATCTGCGCATTTTGCCGATGCTGCCTTTGAAGGCGTGAGCCTGATCAATACCCCGGCAGAACTATATAAAGGTGCCGGGCTGATTTTCAAGGTGCAGCCGCCGACACTGGAAGAACTCGATATGATCGATCCTGGCGCGGTAATTGTGGGTTTTATGCAGCCGCACAAAAATGAAGCCATGCTACACAAGATGTGCGAGAAAAATATAACGGCGCTGGCGATGGAGCTGGTGCCACGAATTTCACGTGCGCAGTCAATGGATGCGCTGTCTTCACAGGCGGCGATCGCCGGTTATAAAGGCGTGCTCATGGGTGCCGATCTCGCCAGCGTATTTTTTCCGATGCTGACCACTGCTGCCGGTACGATACGCCCGGCGCGGGTCATGGTCATCGGTGCCGGGGTGGCCGGTCTGCAGGCGATCGCTACCGCGCGTCGTCTTGGTGCTGTGGTCGAAGCTTACGATGTGCGTTCAGCCACTCGTGAACAGTGCGAATCGCTGGGTGCCAAATTCATTGATACCGGCGTCAGTGCTGAAGGTGAAGGCGGTTATGCGCGCGAGCTGTCAGAACAAGAAAAACAGCAGCAGCGCGATGTGCTGGCAAAACATATTGCGCAATGCGACGTGGTGATCAGCACAGCGGCCATCCCGGGCCGGCCATCTCCCAAAATCATCAGCCGCGAGATGGTCGTCGAGATGAAAATCGGTGCGGTGATTGTCGATCTGGCTTCTGAAGGCGGCGGTAATTGCGAGCTTACGGTGCCTGGCGAAACCATCGAATTTGAAAGTCGCGTGACCATACACGGCCCGCTGAATGTTGCCAGCCAGACACCGGTGCATGCCAGCGAAATGTACGCGCGTAATCTGTTCAACCTGATGTCACCGTTTATTAAAGATGGCGAGCTTGAGCTCGACTGGAACGATGAAGTGCTGGCCAAAACCGTGCTTACCTGTGAGGGTGTCGTGAAAAGCGAGCGTTATCGCCGCGAGGAGATCACCAAATGATAGAAGGTTTTACTGCACTCTATATATTCATGCTCTCGGCATTCACCGGTTATGAAGTGATTAGCCGGGTGCCGGTGATCTTGCACACGCCGCTGATGTCGGGTTCCAACTTTGTTCACGGTATTGTGCTGGTCGGTGCCATGATCGCGCTAGGCCACGCCGAAGGCACGCTGGAACTGGCGATCGGGTTTTTCGCGGTGGCGCTGGCAGCAGGTAATGCGGTCGGCGGTTATGTCGCCACCGTGCGTATGCTGGAAATGTTCCAGATTCGCAAAGACCGCAGCAAGGGAGCCACGGCATGATTCTGGTCATCGATATAGTTTACTTTTTGACCGCAGCGGTGTTTATCATCGGCCTCAAGCAAATGTCGTCGCCGGTGACCGCGCACCGTGGCGTGGTCTGGGCCGGCATCGGCATGCTGGTGGCCACTCTGGCCACTTTTGGCGCGCCCGACATCGAGCTCGGCAGCAATATTAATTTGTGGTTGATTGTGGTCGCGATTGCCACTGGTTCGGCAGTGGCCTGGATTTCAGCAAAAAAAGTCGCCATGACCGACATGCCGCAGATGATCGCCATGTACAACGGCATGGGCGGCGGTGCCGCCGCTGCGATCGCGGCGGTGGAACTGGTGAAGTTATCCAGCCCGGAAACGGCCAATCTGGATCATGGTCTGGTGGTGCAGGTGCTGGCGGTGCTGGGGGCTGTCATCGGTTCGGTATCATTTTCCGGTTCGGCGGTGGCTTTTGCCAAACTGCAGGGCCTGATGAAAAAGACCCTGCGCCTGCCCGCGCATCAGCTGATCAACATCGCTTTGTTCATCGCTGTCTGCGTCACCGGGTACTGGGTCGCGACCGGATCACCCGTCAGTGCCGAACACCTGCTCTGGTTTTTCGTGCTCGCCGTGGTGCTGGGTGTGATGGTCACTTTGCCCATTGGTGGTGCCGACATGCCGGTGGTGATTTCGCTGTTCAATGCGCTCACCGGTCTCGCCGTGGCCTTCGAAGGTTTTGTGCTGGATAACGCGGCGATGATTATCGCCGGTACTGTGGTCGGTTCTTCCGGCACCCTGCTCACCCAGCTGATGGCAAAAGCCATGAACCGGCCGATTTCGAATGTGCTGTTCAGCAGCTTTGGTAGCGACGGCGGCGCTGCGGCAGAAGAGGCCATCGAAGGCAGTATGAAAGAAATTCAGGCCAATGATGCTGCCATCATGATGGCCTACGCCTCGAAAGTGATCATCGTGCCGGGCTATGGCATGGCGGTGGCGCAGGCACAGCATAAATTAAAAGAAATGGCGGAACTGCTGGAAGAGCGCGGCGTTACCGTGAAATATGCGATTCACCCGGTGGCGGGGCGCATGCCGGGTCACATGAATGTGCTGCTGGCCGAAGCCGGAGTCGATTATGACCAGATTTTTGACCTCGACGAAATCAATGCTGATTTTGCCACCGCCGATGTTGCGCTGGTGATCGGTGCTAACGACGTGGTCAACCCGGTGGCGCGCAGTAATCCGGACAGCCCGATTTATGGCATGCCGATTCTCAACGCCGACAAGGCGATGAATACCATTGTTATCAAACGCGGTCAGGGCTCGGGTTTCTCCGGTATTGAGAACCATTTGTTCTACGCCGATAACACCCGCATGCTCTATGGCGATGGCCAGAAAGCCGTCGCGGGCTTGATCGCCGGTATCAAGCAGTTATAAGCTGGGCGCTGCAAGCGACTGATTGTGTAACATCAGCACAGCCTGATGTGCGCAAATGACCTGACGCGCGGCGAGACTTCGCTTAGAATCAGACGCTTAAGCCTAATCCGGGAGGAAGACGATGCGGAGCATTCTGGTTCTGAACGCCAAAGGTGGTTGCGGCAAAAGCACCATTTCGACCAATCTCGCCAGTTATTATGCCTGGCAGCTGGAGCAAAAAGTCGTGCTCGCCGATTTCGATCCCCAAGGCTCGAGCATGGCCTGGCTAGAAGCGCGCGGCGAAGAATGGCCATTAATTGAGGGCATTGCCGCCTGGAAAGACCCGCTCAAGCACGCTCGCGATACCGATGTGCTGATCATGGACGCTCCGGCCCGGGTCCACGGCCCCGAGCTCACCCAGCTGCTGCGTCGCGCCGAAACTGTCCTGTTCCCGGTATTGCCGTCGCCGATCGACATGCGCGCTGCGGCAAGTTATATGGAAGAGTTGCTGTCTGCCGGGCGGGTCGAACGCAAGGAAGTCAAAGTCGGGGTCATCGCCAATCGCGTGCGCGAGAACACGATTATTTTCTCCGAGCTATACGATTTCATCAAAAAACTCAAAGTGCCTTATATCGCCACCCTGCGCGACACGCAAAACTATATCCGTGCCGAAGAACGTGGCCTCGGTATCTATGAAATGGCACCGTCGCAGGTCTGGCAGGATATCGAAGACTGGGAGCCACTGGTGAAATGGCTGAAGAGCAAGCGCAGCCAGCCCTGAGCTTTACCTGGAGAGCCTTTCATGTTTATTGCCGGGTCTGCATGGCATGGCACATGCTTAAGAAATTTTTTTGTATTTTCTGTTGATGTATCGTTGTTACTCGCCACCATCCCGCTGCTATAGTCGTCACAGCTACACATACTCGACTATTATGTATTTATCCAATGTTGGTCGCAGACTCACACCTTAATTTTCAGCAGAAATTTTATGGCAGGGTGAGAGCAGATACGCGAACAAAACCACAGCATTGCGTGTGCTGTACAATAAATTTCCGCTGGCACCGTATCATCTGTTGCTGGTACCTGATCCCGAGCAGGGTCTGCCGCAATTTTTAACCCGGCACTATCACAGCATGATTGCCGATCTGGTCTCACAGGCGCAGTCCAGCCTGCCGGGTTTGTATTTTGGTTATAACAGTCTCGGTGCTTATGCCTCGGTGAATCATTTGCACTTTCATGCGGTGATACGCGAAACGCAGTGTCCTGTCGAAGCGCTGCACTGGTCACACCGTGGCGGTGATCTCGACTATCCTCTGCCACTGAGGTTATATCCATCGGTACAAGATAGCTGGCAGGCAATTGCAGAACTGCACACTGCGCAGCAGGCGTATAACCTGCTCTATAGCCGCGATGGGGTTTATGTCATACCCCGGCAGACGCAGAACACGATCGTGGTGCCTGAGGGCATGCAGGGTGCGGGCTGGCTGGAACTATGCGGTGAGCTTACTATTAGCGAAGCGAGTGCTCAGACTGATCTCGCGGCAGATATTGCGCGTGGCCTGCAGCTGTTGCGCGTTAGCTGACGGGCTCATAGCCAGGCGGCTAATTCCGAGAGTGCGGTCGAGGATTGCAGATACGAAACCTGATTTGTGATCGCCAGCGTTTGAACGCTGCTGCAGAGTTTTGTTAAAGGCCAGTGTTCGATGCCGTGTTTTTCGTCACGGTAATCATCAGAAACATACCCCCACATATGAAGCAATGCATTCTGGATTCCCCCCGGGGTTGGGCGCTGGCGCAATAGCTCAGTGAGTTCGTTCGCGAGTTCGGCATAACCAGCTCTCGGTGACATGGCGGCAACGCGTCTGCCAATGCTCTGGTAACGGTCATTGTCGCGCGCGAGGATGGAATATTTATGCTGGCTCCAGAGCTGCTGAGCATTTTTGGGTAGTGCGATTCGCCCCGGTTCTTTAGCGATATATTTTTGTCGGAGTACGCCAAACTGCGCATGCGGCAGATCGATATAGAACTTGGGCCACTGGTCTATTTTTGCACGGAGATCAACAGGGGATTTGTCCTGGTAACCACGCAGCTGCATTTCTGCGACCAGTAATTTGTGACGTTGCTTTAGCGCCCAGCCATAACCGAGCCAGCGCAGCGTTTCGGGGTGCCGTGAATAGCCTTTGTGACCGTGTTTGAAAATCGCGACCATGCCGTGCAGTTCGCGATGTTCACCGAGCAGGCTGCCGCGGTTTAAATAGCCGGGGCTGATGTCCCAGATTCTCATCTATGCAGGCAACAACAGCCTGCCTTGTGCTGGCGCGTAAGGCGCACAATAGACGAAATATGGGTCGGTGCGGTAGCTGGCATATCAGCTATATTCCTGCGTCATGGTTCTATGGTTGAGTGCTCACCACTGGCCAGTGAGCCCAGTTGCCAGGGACCAATTGCGGCACGGATCAGACGCAGGGTTGGAAAGCCGATCGCAGCGGTCATACGGCGCACCTGACGGTTGCGACCTTCTGCTAACACTAATTCTATCCAGCAGGTGGGAATGTGTTTGCGTTCACGTATCGGCGGCTCACGCGGCCAGAGGGATTCGGGTTCGGTGATACGTGCCGCAGTGGCAGGCAAGGTCATGCCATCTTTGAGCTGCACCCCTTTGCCCAATTGTTGCAGCGCGGTGTCGGTGATTTCATTTTCCAGTTGCACCCAGTAGGTTTTTTTCATCTTGTGTCCGGGCGCTGTAATTTTGTTTTGCAGGCGTCCATCGTCAGTCAAAACCAGCAGTCCTTCGCTATCACGATCGAGTCGACCGGCGGCATAAACATTTTTCTGCTTGATGTAATCGGCCAGCGTTGGCCGTGATTCGTGATCGCTGAACTGGCACAGTACGCCATAAGGTTTATTGAACAGGATGACTTTACTCATGCGTGAGCATTATGCAGTTTGCAAGCTCAGCCAGCGTTCGCGGCGACCGGGACCGGCATTGAGACGGTCAAACATGGCGTGCAGGGCATCGGGGTGAATTCCCAGCCATTTAAGATCGTCGCGCGGACCTTTGAAGTCGGCATCCGTGATTATAGTGGTGAGCAGTTTATTGAGCGGCAAGATCGCATGGTGTTCTTCCACCAGTTGCTGGATCCGCGTCGAGCCACGGAATTTCATTTCAGAAATCTTGCTGATATTGTCGATGATAAGTTCGATGCCGGGATATTTTTTTAGCAGGTTCGATGCCATCTTGTAACCGATGCCAGGAATCCCGGGAATGTTGTCGACGGCATCACCGGAGAGCGCGAGCAGATCAGCGATCAGCTCAGGCGCCACGCCAAAGGTTTTTTCGACATCGCGATAGTGCATGATTTTGTCGCGAGCATAATCCCACCAGATATCGCCGGGTTTGATCAGCTGTGCCAGATCTTTGTCGGCGCTGAGTATGGTGATGGCAAAGCCCTGGGCGCGTAAGCGGGTTGCCAGCGTGCCGATGATGTCATCAGCCTCGAAGCGATTACTGGAAAAATCAGCAATGCCGGCGGCGCGACAGAAATCCCGACAGTGTTTGAACTGGCTTTTTAGCGCGATCGGCACCGGTGGTCGATGAGCCTTGTAAGCTGGAAAAAGCTCGCGGCGGTAAGAGTTGGTTTGTCTGGCATCAAAGGCGCAGGCGATATATTCAGGTTTTTCCAGCTCGATCAGCTGGTGCAGAAATTCGGTGAAGCCATAGATGGCATTAGCGGGCTGGCCCTTGGCATCGGTCATTTCATCAGAATAGGCGTGCCAGCCACGAAAGATATAGATGCTGGTATCGACCAGATAGGCGCGTTTTTTATTTTGAGCAGGGGCTGGCGTGGACATTAGCCACATTCTACTGGAGCTGGTTTGAATGTAAATTTATTAAAGACAGCAATACTGATATATGCAAAAAACACTGGCTAACGCTTGTGTCAGGCTAAATTCCAGCCACAATCAGTTAGACAGGCTTCATTTGCGAGGCTGGAATCATGTAATATCACGCTACAGGCAGCTGCCAAAAATTGATTGTGGAACCTAAATGCCCGAAATGACTAAGAAAACTGTAATTGAGCTATCCAAGAAAGGCAGTCGACTGTTTCGCAGTGGGGCCTACGAAGCAGCGCGCAAAACCTATCTCGAAGCACTGGAAATAGATGGCGAAAATCTCTACGTGCTCTCGGGTCTGGGCGATGTTTATCGCAAGCTGTGTGATTTTGAAAAGTCGGCACAATGCTATGACACGGTACTACAACTGGATCCGAAAAATGTGTTTGCGCTCCGCGGTGCTGGCGATGCCCGCCGTGGTCAGTTAAAGCCATTGCAGGCAATCCCCCTCTGGTTGCGCTATCTGGAGATCAACCCGAAAGATAGTCACGTCATGGTGCGCATTGCTGATGCCTATCACAAATTGCAGCAGATAGATGACGCGATCGATTTTTATAAGCAGGCCCTGGCCATTCGGCCGCACGATGCCTTTGGTCTGCTGGGGCTGGGCAATGTCTATTATGCCCAGCATGACGATATGAACGCCCTGCGCTGTTTCGAAGAATTAATGAACTTTAACGAAACCCATAACGTAGTGGTGATGACCATGGTGGGCAATATTTACCGCCGTCGCAAAGAGTTTGATCGTGCTATGGAGCAATATCAAAACGCGCTGAATCTGGATCCGCAGAACAATTTTGCATTGTTTGGCATGGGTGACTGCTGTCGCGGTAAACTCGATCTTGATAAGGCTGTGTACTGGTGGGACAAAATTCTTGAACAGGAGCCTGACAATCAGGCCTTGTGGACGCGTGTTGGTGATGCGCTGGTGAACCTGGAAAGACTCGATGACGCCGTATCACACTACGAAGCCAGTCTGAATAATGGTCACGATATTTATGCGCTGCTTGGCCTGGCGCGTGTCAAAGTCAAGCGTGGCAATTTCCCGCAGGCTCTGCAACATTGTCAACAGGCGCTGGCGGAAGATGCAGATCACCCGCGTGCACTGGAAGAAATGGCAAAAATTCACGAACAAAATGGTGATGCGAAAGCAGCAGCAGAGTGTCGCGCACGTATCAAAGCAGAATAGGGTAGCGGGATTATGACCGAAACTGTGATTGCACAAAAAGGCCCATACCTGATTGTCGTCGAAGCGGGCAAAACCTATTACTGGTGTCGCTGCGGGCTGAGCCAAACCCAGCCCTTTTGTGATGGCTCACATAAGCAGACTGACCTGTCACCAGAAAAATACGTCGCGACAGAAAGCAAAAAACTTTATTTTTGCGGCTGCAAGCGTACTCGAAAACCACCTCTGTGTGACGGTAGTCACAACGCGCTATAAATTATGTCTGTTTTGACGCTAACGAGTATTGTTCTCGCGCTCGTTGGCATATTGATGTGTCTTCTTGGCGTCAGGCGCCTGTTCCGGCGGCAGCCATTTTCTGCAATCAAATTAGAACTCGGTGGTCTGCTGGTATTGCTGCTGGCCGCGTTGAGTTTTGTACTGGCGTCCAATCTCTACATGTATCAGCGGTTGGTATACGAAGCGCCAGTCGCGGAAATTGAATTCAATCAGCTGGCGCCGCAACAATATAGCGCGACACTGCTGCGTGGCGATACCCAGCAACAGTATGTGATCCAGGGTGATGAATGGCAGCTCGACGCGCAGATGCTGTTATGGCATGGCTTTGCCACTGTGGTCGGACTGGATGCACAATATCGACTGCACCGGCTCAGTGGTCGTTACACAAAAATTGCCGATGAGCAGGAAAAAGTGCGCAGCGTCTACGCTCTGAGTGATACTGCGGATGTGGATCTCTGGTCACTGGCGAACCAGAATCGCAATCTGATCGAGTGGTTGCTGGATGCTTCCTACGGCAGTGCAGTGTATCTACCCATGACGGATAAGGCGCGCTATCAAATCAGCATTGGTCGCAGCGGGCTGGTCGCACGCCCGGTCAATCTTGTCGCAAAACAGGCGGTGAGCCGCTGGATTGGTTTATAAGTCCTGCCCACCACAGTTCCACATGCTCCTCATACTGACACATGCCGGTATGACATTTTTCTGGTTTTGGAGTTTTATGTCCATGCATGGCCTGACACTCAGAAATCGCGGTAATAATAGCTTTAATGACTCCTGCGTAGTTGTTCTGTGGGACGGCAGTGAGCCCTATTACAATAGCTCAACCCCAAAGCGCCGCATCACAATCGCAAACAGGGCAAAGCAGATCACCGTGATTGCGACACTGCCGAGCAGAGCTGGCCAGAAACCAAGGCGTGAAAACAACCAGGGGAACGCGATAAACATTGGCAGTGTCGGGATCACATACCAGAATGTGTACCAGGCGTGATGGGCTATTTTTTCGTGTGGCTGATTTTCCAGATACAGCCAGATCAGGGCTAAAAATGTCACCAGCGGCAGGGCTGCAAAGAAGCCGCCGAGTTTGTCGCTGCGTTTAGCCAGCTCAGAGGCCAGCACGACCACTGCGGCCGTTAAAAAATATTTAGTGATAATCCAGGCCATGGCGACCTCAGCCTACGGCTAAAAAAGTAATTATCGCTCTAATACGATTCGATAGTGTGCTTTACCGCTACGCAGGCGTTCAATCGCAGCATTAATATCATCGAATTTAAATAATTCGATGACGGGTTTAATATTGTGCAGACGTGAAAATTGCAGCATCTCAGCAATAGTGCCGGGGCTGCCCACGGGCGAGCCAGAAATGGAACGCTGCCCGCCGATGAGACCGAACACATTGATATCAAGTGGTTCCAGTGTGGCACCGACAAAATGCAGGCGGCCCCCCGGTTTGAGTGTGCCTAGATACAGATTCCAGTCGAGTTTGACGTTCACGGTAGAAATAACTAAATCAAAACTACCGGCGGCCGCGGCAATCGCGTCGGTATCGCGCGAATTGAGGGTATGATGCGCGCCCATTTCCAGTGCTGCCTGCTGTTTGCTTTCGCTGGAAGTGAATGCAGTGACTTCGCACCCCCAGGCATTGAGAAACTGCAGTGCCATATGGCCGAGGCCGCCGATACCGATCACGGCGACTTTATCGGTGGGTTTGATGTCAAATTGCACCAGTGGGTTGAACACGGTAATACCGCCGCAAAACAAAGGCCCGGCAGATTCAAGATCAACGCCGTCAGGAATGGTGACTACGCTATCCGCAGCCGCGCGAACCTTGTCGGCAAAGCCGCCGTGGTGGCCGACTATGGTGGCCTGTGCGTTGCTGCACAAATTGTGATCACCCGAGTGGCAGGGTGCGCATTCATGGCAATAACCTGCGTGCCAGCCTAGCCCCACGCTCTGTCCGGGTTTGAAATGTTTCACCGCAGAGCCGACCTCGGCAATCGTGCCGACCACTTCGTGACCCGCGACCAGCGGGTATTGGCTGAAGCCCCAGTCATTATCGATCATACTAAGATCGCTGTGACATATACCGCAATACTGCACGTCAATTTCGACTTCGTGGGCATTGAGTGAACCGGGGTCATATTCAAAGGCGCTGAGTTTACCTTTGGGCTCATGGACGGCGTAGGCTTTAATCATGATAATTCCTCGAGAATTTTAGTGTCATTGTGCAATGACACGATTGAATAGAGTGCAACAGACAGACTGACTAGCAGTTAGTTTCAGGTTTTGTTCGGTTGGTGACATGATCACTGAATTGTATCAAGTAACCAGCCAGGGTTGCTTACGCACTATGACTGCTACGCGCAAAGCGTAGCACCAGATAGCCGACGACTGCTGACAGCAGCGAGCCCGCGAGAATGCCGAGGCGGTCATCGACAGCAAGACTGCCGCCGACGGATTCGAACGCCAGCGAGCTAATAAACAGGCTCATGGTAAAGCCAATACCGCAGAGCGATGCTACGCCGTATAGCTGCAACCAGCTCACATCCTGGGGTAGCTTTGAAATACCGAGTTTGATCGCTAACCACGACAAACCGAATACGCCAAGCTGATTACCGAAGAACAGGCCGGCAGCGATCCCCAAAGGAACAGGATGCAGAAGAGAATCAAGACTCAGGCCATCCAGCGATACCCCGGTATTGGCAAAAGCAAACAAAGGCAGTATGCCGTATATCACTGCAGGATGAATATCGTTTTCCAGTATTTCAAGCTGCGTTAGTTTTTCATTGTCCTGTTTGGTGAAAGGGATGAACATGGCTGTGATGACACCAGCGAGAGTCGCGTGGACGCCTGATTTGAGCACCGCTGCCCACAAGATAATGCCCACGAGTATATAAGGCGTGTGAGCAAGCACGCCTTTGCGGTTGAGCGTGAAAAGCACAGCAATCGCGATAGAAGCAATGACCAGAGAGTATGGCGACAGATCCGAAGTGTAGAAAATTGCAATAATAATAATTGCGCCCAGATCATCGACAATGGCCAGAGTCATCAGAAATAGTTTGAGCGCATTCGGAATTCGGCTGCCGAGCAGCGCCAGCACTGCGAGTGAAAATGCGATGTCGGTCGCCGATGGAATCGCCCAGCCCATCATTGCCGTGGTGTTATCCCAGTTCAGCCAGGCATAGATCAGCGCCGGCACTGACATGCCACCAATGGCGGCAATCACAGGTAAAACGACTCGCGAGGGTTCTGAGAGCTCGCCATCAAGGATTTCGCGCTTAACTTCAAGCCCGATCAGAAAAAAGAAAACTGCCATGAGTCCGTCGTTGATCCACAGCAATAAAGGTTTGGCGATCTGGAAAGCACCGAAGCGTATTTCGACCGGAATATGCAGTAAGGAACCATACAGTCCGTGGGCGGCAGAGTTTTCTGCGATCATAGCCAAGGCCGCTGCGAGAAACAGCAGTATTCCGCCGGAGGCTTCGAGACGTAGAAAATCCGACAAAGCTTTAAAAATCATGTAGCACCGGTATGATTGTTGGGGCATCCATCATACCGGTTTGCTGCCGTGAGGTGAATTTTGATTGTGCGGGTGCCTGACCGCTCTAGTTAGATGACGATAGCCAGAACCACCAGATAATAGCACCAATTAAAATAATACCGAGTATGTTTGCGATTATCATAATGATTCACTTCCTGTCGAGTGAGTGGTTTTCAAAAAGCGCAGGCGGTTAGCATTCATCACCACGGTGACCGATGACATCGCCATAGCAGCACCGGCAATCATCGGATTCAGTAGCAGCCCCATGATTGGGTAGAGTACACCAGCAGCCAGAGGAATGCCCAGCGTGTTATAAATAAATGCACCGAACAGGTTTTGTTTGATGTTGCGTACAGTGGCGCGTGAGATCTGTATTGCATCGACCACACTGTTTAATGAACCGCGCATTAAAGTAATATCTGCACTTTCGATGGCCACGTCGGTGCCGGTGCCGATGGCAAAGCCGACATCGGATGTGGCCAGTGCGGGCGCATCATTGATGCCGTCACCCACCATGCCAACAATTTCACCCTGTTGTTGCAATCGAGTAATCTGATCGGCTTTTTCATTTGGTAATACTTCTGCTATTACGGCATCAATACCAACAGACTGCGCGACGGCTTTTGCAGTCAGTTTATTGTCACCCGTCAACAGTACTACACTAAGACCTGCTTTTTTAATGCGAGCGATGGCGGCTGCTGAATCCTGTCTGACAGGGTCGGCGATCGTGATAATAGCAGCCGCTCTGGCATCGACGGCCAGATACACAGGGGATTTGGCTTCGGCAGCACGGCTGTCGGCTTCGCCTTGCAGGGCATGAACATTAATATTATTTGCCTGCATAAGCTTTATGTTACCGAGCAAAACAGCCTTGCCGTTCACCATAGCCGAAACACCCTGGCCAGAGACAGAGTTGAAATCTTCGATTGCGTGCAAAGTTAGATTGCGGTGTTTTGCCGTGTCGATGACAGCGGTAGCGAGGGGGTGTTCAGAGCCCACTTCGACACTGGCAGCCAAAGCCAGACATTCGTCATCAGAAATATGCAGCAAAGACATAATGTCAGTTACCGCAGGCCGGCCTTCGGTCACGGTGCCGGTTTTGTCCAGCACAATGGTGGTGAGTTTGCCTGCCTGTTGCAGGGCATCACCGTTGCGGATCAGGATGCCGGATTCGGCAGCCTTGCCAACACCTGCCATAATCGATATTGGTGTTGCCAGTCCTAATGCACAGGGACAGGCAATGATTAATACCGTCATGGTGGCGACCAGGGCATAACTAAAGCTGGGTGACGGTCCGTAGTTAAGCCAGATTAGAAACGTGATTACAGCCAGAATCAGTACAGTCGGAACAAACACGGCAGCAACTTTATCGACCATGCGGCCAATTGCGGGTTTGCTCGCCTGTGCCTTGCGCACCATATCAATAATTTGTGCTAGCGCAGTATCTTTACCAATACGGGTCGAGATAAACAGAAATGAACCGGTTTTATTGATTGTGCCTGCCACAACAGAATCCCCCACGTTTTTTGCTACCGGCATGGGCTCGCCTGTCAGCATCGATTCGTCAACGCTGGAAGCGCCATCAATCAGTGTGCCATCCACTGGAATTTTTTCACCCGGACGTACTCGCAGTGTTTCCTGCAAACCGACATCCGCAATCGGCACATCAAGCTCCTGGCCATCACGCATCACACGAGCTGTTTTAGGTTGCAGGCCGATCAAACGTTTAATGGCCTCTGAAGTATTTCCGCGCGCCCTGCTTTCAAGTGCTGAACCCAGATTAATCAAAGACAGGATCACGGCAGCGGCTTCAAAGTAAACGTGCTGTACAGAAGTTGGCAACCATTGCGTGAACACCACCACCAGCATCGAGAACAGCCAGGCAGCGCCAGTGCCGAGCGCGATCAGTGTGTCCATATTGGCGTTGTGAATTGTCAGTGCTTTCCACGCCCCGATGTAATAGTGACGACCGGAATACATCATCACTGCCAGTGTGATCAGGCCGATTAAAAACCAGATGCCACGTTCGCTGATGGTGGTCAGGCCAGGCAGTGCACTCGTAAAATCGACCAACAGGAGCGGGAAACCCACCAGCGCAGCTGCCAGTGACTGGCGCATGGACTGCTTGTAGTGAATCAGATCCAGTTGCTCTTTTTCTGCAATCTGATCGGCTTCGCTGGAGGTGAGTTCTGCTGCATCATAGCCAGCGGATCTGATAGCTTTTACCAGCGCATCCGGCGTGATATCGCCAGTCACATTCGCAGTGTGCTCGGCAAAATTAACTGCCGAGGTCGCGACACCGGGAACTCGGCTCAGGGCTTTTTCAACACTCGAAACACAACCTGCGCAGCTCATGCCCGAAATTGATAAACGAACACTCTGCGCAGACATAGGGTTTATTCTGCGGTGGGTTTGAGTTCGGTTGCACTGTAACCAGCATTCTGAACAGCTTGCATCAGCTCATCGACACTGGCATTACCAGTAATGATGGCGCCATTCTCTGCCAGATTGACTGTTACAGAATCGACGCCGATGACATTATCGAGTGCACTCTTGACATGTCCGGCGCACCCTGAACATTTCATGCCGGTAATTGATAAATGAATATTGTGCTGTGACATAGTATTAATTCTCATAATAGATGAACAGTGGCCAATAATAGGCATGAGGCCTGCTGAATGTGTTACAAAATTCTGGAAATTGTTTATAGAATTCATGCCAAATCACCGCCAGGTAACGATTAGCGGGGTATTTTGACCTTGTCCAGCGGGCGTCGCTGTTGATGGCTATTGAGCTTTTTAAAAGCGCTCGGCGTCATACCGGTGACCTGTTTGAACTGCGTGCTTAAATGCGCCGGACTACTATAGCCCAGTTGCCAGGCAATTTCGGTCTGACTGAACTCATCGTATACCAGAAGCTCTTTGATGCGTTCTACTTTAAGTTGAATATAATATTTTTCAATGGTCACACCCTCGATAGACGAAAATAAATGGCTCAGTGACGAGTAGTCCTGCTTTAGTTGTTTTGCGATATAGTCCGACAGCCGGATGTTATCCAGATATTTATCGCCGTGGGTGAGCGCTATTAATGAAGTTTTGATACGCTCGATCAGCGCGCGTTTCTTACTGCTGACCAGTTCAAATCCCAGAGGCTCGATGGCCTGTCGGATTTGATCGATCTTTAGTTCCGACAGCTGTTGCGCCTTGAAACTGACTTCACCCATTGTCACTGTGGCCGAGGCATACCCCAGTTTTTTGAGAGTGTTTTTGATCACCAGCACGCAGCGATCACACACCATGTTTTTGATAATGAGTTTCACGGTCAGCTTTTAGGTATAGTCACTGGGTGCTAGCGTGTTGAGCCAGAAACCTGTCGAGCTGGTTGGCGAACTGCATTCTGTCACTCTGGCTCAGGGGTGGCGGGCCACCGGTGTTAATTCCGCTTGAGCGCAAGGTTTCCATAAAGTCTCGCATATTTAGACGCGCTTTGATGTTGTCCGTGGTGTAGAGTTCACCACGCGGGTTGAGCGCATGGCCACCACCTGCAATCACATCTGCCGCCAGAGGAATGTCACTGGTAATGACCAGATCACCGGCGTTGAGACGTTTAACGATTTCATTATCAGCGACATCAAAACCTGCGCCTACCTGTATAAACTGGATAAATCGTGATCGAGGTATGCTGACCGGCTGGTGAGCGACCAGAGTTATCGAAACTCGGGTACGTTCGCCAGCGCGGAATAAAATATCTTTAATGACGACCGGGCAGGCGTCGGCATCGACCCAGATTTTCATAATCTACCGCTGTGTTTTTATCAGTGTTTATGGTCAGAATCAAGACTCACCGCAGTTGAAAGGCGCTAGTCCAGTCGTTGGTAAATACAGTCGTTGCGAAAGCCGGAAGATATTAAACAAAGCCATGCGCCAGATACACACTGACCGCGATACCCAGTAAACCAATAACACCATTTACCAGCATACCAGCGATAAGATTATACCCTTTTGGGATATCGCCAGGCCGTAACATTTTTAGTGAGCGACTGTGTTGCCAGATCGAGTAAAACGAGATAAAGGCAGATAACAGCACGAAAGAAATGCCGACAAAGAATGAAATATGGCGTTGAAACACACGCATTTCATCCCGGCCAACAATTTCCAGAAATAAGCCAAAGCGTTCGACAACAAAACCAAATGCCATCAGCGAAATACTGGTACGGTTCCAGGCGAGCAGGGTACGTTCTGCGGCGAAAAGAACGCGGGGATCATGTTTATCGGACATTAGTGAAACTTTTCCTGCTGGTTAATTAATAAAAAGTCGTGCGAGTTTATGACCGTCTTCCAGGCTCATAATATTCGTACTGAGGTATGTTACCGCTTATTTCATCCCAGTTTGCTTTTGAGGTGACAAATATGTGCGCAATCGGGCGCTCGCGAATATCAGCTTCTATAGTGCCGAGGCGAACACGCACGTGGTCTAGTCGCGCGCTGCTGCTACTCATAATTGGCGAGCCACAAACCCTGCAAAAAAACCTGGTATGCCCGGGACTGGACTGATACGCCGTGAGCTCGTCCTTGCCTGAAGTAATGGTAAAATTGTCGCTGGCAACATTGCCGTTGGTAGCAAAAGCGCTGCCTTGCGCCTTTCTGCACTGCGAGCAGTGGCAATACACAATATCGTGGATATCGCCAGATATAGTAAATCGAACTTTGCCGCAAAGGCAGCCGCCGTGATAATCTGTTTTGTTCATAATCGTGATCACCCTCACTACTGTCCCACAAACTCGTCATTCTGGCGAATGCCGGTATCCGGAAGTTTTAATGTGGAGTTTAATCAGTCAGTTACTGGATGCCGGCATGCGCCAGTATGATGCCACTCCTGTTTTTTAATTTCATGTCCAAGGATTTCACATTACTGTGTTACCAGTAGGAATAATAGCTTTAAATACAATTTCACAAGTTTTATATGGGACAGTAGTGGATTGCTCTACGGTGTCGTGATTACTACTCCGTCCATTATCAACATTGGCGAACTTCATTAAAGCCTGACGAAATAAGGTAACACCACAAGTGCCGTACCCGTGGTGACTAATGCGTATATGTCAGAAATGAAATAGGGAATCAGAAACAAAGCTATACCAGCGCATAAGGGGACAATGGCTTTTTGTTTTTTTCCGTACAGAAAAAACCCCACCCCTATACCGCTGAAGATGGTGCCCCAGACAAGAAAGGATGTGTTGTCCATTGGTAGAGTCATCGTGGAAACCAATATTCGAGTTTAAAATTCCGTCAGTAGCGGCACAAGAATTTCAGGAATCCTGTTACTCCCGTGCTGCATTCTTTTCAAGTCACAATTATAGCCTCGAAAAAGTGCGTTTAAGGCTTGTATGGTGGTTTGTTCTTATCTGTGGTTTGCGTTTTTGTTCAATGAGCGGCGTAGGTCTGATTCTGATGAGAATTTTATCTGCGTTAATCCACACTTAATATTTGTAAAAGCGGCTTCTCGCTATGCGAACCAAGAACTATATTCCATTGAAGCAGTATTTCAAGGCCATTATCTATATTATTTGTATTTAGACGCCGAGCTTCTAATTGTAAACGGCCATGTGAACTATAATACCAACTATAGTGCATGGAATATGCATCTTTTCTTATGGAGCTATCGATTATTCCCTCAGTAGACTCCAGTCCAACACCAACATGATGTGCGCGTATGAACTGGTAATCGGCAACTACCCAATACCCCTGTGATGTAATAGTATTGCTCGTGGATATTTCACGTTGGTTGTGGAGCACCTCTCCAAGCAACATAAATCGTGCCGAATAGTCGTATTTTTCTGCGTAATCAGGGTTAAACATATAGCGAAAGTCAAGCGCCTGTAAGTCCGTGCTAAAGTTGCCAGCAGCATCATTTTTTCCGGTTAATGCACTATATCCAAATTGATACGCCACTTCAGACGATTCATAACCGTAATACAGCTTACCGGAATAACCTTTATCTTTTGACTGGGCTTCATTGAATGCAACTGCATTTTCGCCGTTAAGAAGCGCAAAACTTACCCCGCCTCTGCGGTTATTACCAAACTCTATTTTCTTGCCTATCGTTATACCGGGTTCTCTAAGCTGCTCTTCTCCTAAATACTCGTTAACCGGCAGTGGGAGTGAAATTTGTGGTCTTTCAGGTTCGTGAATTGTGTTAAGTAAGCCAAATTCATTACGATATTTACCAGCTTTTATCCGAATCCCATAACCCGGATCGGCCAGGACAGTGGCTTCTTCGACATCAAAAGGGCCATCGGATGGCTTTGTCAAAAAAATCATTCCGTAAAGCCACGGATTTATTTGTGCTTCAAGTGATAATTCTACTTCACGGATTGTTAGCTCAGCCTGGCTATTTTCTGGGCCAAAGTTTCTTGATGCCGTAAACAAATCCATATTGGCGCCGACTTTTATGTTTTCGATGCCATAATTTTTTTGATTGTATGAACTTATATCTCCGTGACTAGTATTGGCAAATGCGGGTAAAGTTGAAAATAACGCCACAATAATGTTTGTGTGAACAAATCGTACTCGAAAAAATAACAACAATTACAATTACTCCTATTATGTCGACTGAAGGTAAGACAGGTCTTTGACTTATGATCAACCTGTTCACTGTGGTATAGTGTAACCCAAAGTAATCCCCGATTGCTTTCCAATGTGTAACCGCCACTTCGATAAGCTTTGAAAATGGTCGCATTGTGACCTTGGCTGGTTGCCTCATACTCGTTTAGTGGTTTCTCGACGGGCCATCGCTGGCCCTTGCCTTCCGCGACAAACTTTTTGTAACGCTCAATTGCCGTGGCTTTACGTTTGGCAAAGGCGGCGAGTAACCAATCGATGTCAGGCCTTTTCCTGTTCTAAGCTGTTCCGCCGTCGCTCGATAGCTACTCCATGGCCAGTCTTTTGCCGAACGTACCATGCCGGCTCGCACAGGATTGAGTACGATATAGCGCGCTAATTCCGGTAAATAACTGTCTTTTTCAATCAGGATCGCTTTTTTATAGCGCCCCTGAAACACATGCCCAACGCATCGATGTGCTTGATTGTAACGCTGTGTATAGAGTCCATTAAGCTGGCGCATATAGATTCTTCACGTCGATCACCTCGTGAAGTCACATGGTACAAAGCATCTGCAAATCCCGGTGTTAGGGTGTTAGGGGTCTGGACATGAATAAAT
>JASBSR010000038.1 GCA_030148865.1 Gammaproteobacteria bacterium | reverse complement strand
GCCATGTTTTTACGTATTTAGAATATGTCATTTTCAGTTATAGTGCCTACGCTCAATGCAGGTGACTTATGGTCAGTGTGGGTTGCTGCAGTCAATGACCAGTGTCAGAAGCCAGAGAATATTCTGATTATTGATTCTGGTTCAGTTGATGATACCGTTAAGCTATCACGTGAAGCCGGTTTCAATGTGCAAGTTCTACGCCCTGGTACATTTAACCATGGAAATACCAGGAAGCAGGTCGTGCTTCAAAGTCTAACCTATGACTTTGTCGTTTTTCTTACCCAGGATGCAGTGCTAACAGATAAAGACGCACTCCAGAATATATTGATTCCATTCGAAGATCAGTCAGTGTCAGCTGTTTGCGGGAGGCAGTTACCTGATCAGGATGCGGGTGTGATCGAAGCCCATGCAAGAATATTTAATTATCCGGCAGCATCTTTTGTTAGCGCTTATGCTGACAGGAAGAAATATGGTATGAAGACGGTTTTTTTATCTAACTCTTTTGCTGCTTATCGAGTGAGCGCATTGGTTGATGTTGATATATTCCCTGAGGATGCAATTTTTGGTGAGGATATGTATGCCGCAGCTAAGTTGCTCATGGCAGGTGGTAAGATCGCCTATGCGTCGGACGCCTGCGTTTACCACTCCCACAACTACTCGCTAATTCAGGAAATGCAGCGTTATTTCGATATGGGCGTATTCCATGCACGTGAGCCCTGGTTGCGCAAGGAGTTTGGTACTGCTGAGAGAGAAGGATTAAAATTTGTGATCTCTGAATTTAAATATCTGGCCAGAAATGCTTTCTGGCGCATACCGGAAGGCTTGCTACGTACTGTGCTAAGATATCTTGGTTTTCGCCTTGGGCTATTTGAGAAGTCCATTCCGGTTTCGATAAAAATAAAGTTATGTATGAACAAGGGATATTTTAAAAATTCCTGAGAGTTGTCTATAATTGTATTTCATGTTGTTCATTGCGATTGAATTATGTATAAGAAAGGGATTCTGAAGGGGCACGGGAACATCATCAACAGCTTTATCAGGCTGTGTGATTTAAGCTTTATTGCGGCCTGCGCCCCGTTTTCATACTATTTTTCAAATGCCTATGAGCTTTATACGTCCCTGGGTGTTGTTGGTCTGCCAGAAGCTTATTATTATGTCATCCTGCTCTCGGTTCTGCTGTCAGCACTGATATTCCCGCTGTTTTCGATCTACCGCGTCTGGCGCGGCGCATCTACTTTAACCGAAATTAAATACATAACTATGGCCTGGGTCATGGTTGCCCTGATATTAACCTTTATCGCCTTTGTTACCAGGACAGGGTCTGATTATTCTCGATCCTGGATGCTGATCTGGTTTGTCAGTGGCTGGGTGGTGCTGATTGGCTCAAGAGTCATACTGCGCCTGGTTTTACGTTGGTTGCGCAGCAGTGGTTTTAATCACCGACATATTGTTATCGTCGGTACCGCTGAGCAGGCCGTGGTGGTCGCGGACAGGTTACGCAAATCCACCTGGTTTGGCCTTGAAATTTCAGCCCTGTTTCAATCGGGTGATAACCACCTGCCTGACTGGCTCAGCAGGAAAACCATCATTACAGATTTAAATAAATTACGTGAATACGTCGCCCAACACGATGTCGACCAGGTCTGGATTTCACTGCCGCACAGCGAAGAACAAACCATTCGCAACGTAATTGAAGCACTTGAGGACATCTCGGTTGAAATTCGATACGTACCAGATATTTTTGAATATCAGTTAATGCACCATTCTTTGACCGAGATGGCGGGTATCCCGGTGGTGAATATTTCGTACTCAGCTATCGAAGGTACGAATCAAATTTTGAAAGCGATTGAGGATTACGTGCTTTCATCAGTGTTGCTGGTGTTTGCCAGTCCGCTGATGTTACTGATTGCGACAGGTGTCAAGCTGAGTTCGCCGGGGCCGATACTTTATCGGCAGCGACGCGTGGGCTGGAATGGTAAAGAGTTCACCATGTTCAAGTTTCGCACCATGCCGGTGGATATTGAGAAGCACACTGGCCCGGTCTGGGCGAGCAAGGAAGAACAGCGCGCAACTCGATTCGGCTCCTTCCTGCGCAAAACCAGTCTCGATGAATTACCTCAGCTGTTTAATGTATTAATGGGTGAAATGTCGCTGATAGGGCCGCGACCCGAGCGCCCGGTGTTTGTGGAAAAGTACAAGGACGAAATCCCACACTATATGAAGAAGCATCTGGTGAAAGCGGGGTTGACGGGCTGGGCGCAGGTGCATGGCTGGCGCGGCAATACCAGTTTGCACACGCGTATTGAGCACGATCTGTATTACATCGAAAACTGGTCATTGTGGCTGGATATCAAGATTATTATCATGACCGTGTTTCGTGGCCTGATTCACAAGAATGCATATTAGAAGATAGTTGGCAGTTTTCAGTCGGCAGCAAAAGACCAGTAAAAACCGACTGAAAACTGCCAACTATCTTTATTTTATTGCCGCCTGAGTATTGACGCTAATCCTCTGGCCACGTAGACTTCCCGCCCGATGTGACAGGGCCAAAGGGGTTCTGGCGCACGCCGCGTCCCCATCGTCTAGAGGCCTAGGACACCGGGTTTTCATCCCGGCAACAGGGGTTCGACTCCCCTTGGGGACGCCATATACTTAAGGCTGGAGCTTTTCGACTGTTCCAGCCTTTTTCATGTCCGCAGCCGTATGCTGTAATACGGTAATGAGGTTAAAACGACGCCTATATGAACACGTGTTCATTATGCATATACGGGAGCTCTGATGGTACACCCACCATCGTTGCTCCCGTTTTTTTTGGTCATCATTCAGCCCGGGTTGAGATATGGTGAAGACAGCGCAGGCTGCCATGCTGGTACTCGAAGACGGTAGCGTCTTCAAAGGCATATCCATCGGTGTCGCCGGTAGTACTGTCGGCGAGGTGGTGTTCAATACCGCGATGACCGGCTATCAGGAAATCCTCACCGATCCCTCGTATTCCCATCAGATTGTCACGCTGACGTACCCGCATATCGGCAATGTCGGCTGCAACGGCGGTGATAGCGAGTCCAGTCGGGTGCATGCTGCCGGTCTGGTGGTGCGCGACGCCGCCATGCTGATGAGCAACTGGCGCGCCGAGATCAGCCTGCAGGACTACCTGGTCGCGCAGAACATTGTCGCGATCGCCGAAATCGACACTCGCCGTCTCACCTGTCTGCTGCGCGACAAAGGTGCGATGAACGGCTGTATCATGGCCGGTGATATCGACGAGGCGACGGCGCTGAAAAAAGCCCAGGCTTTTTCCGGTCTCAAGGACCTGGACCTGGCACAGGTGGTGACAGTCAGCGCATCCTATGAGTGGAGCGAAGGCGAATGGAATCTCGACACCAATGCTGCCCATCTGCCAGATGCAAAAAAACAGAAGTTTCATGTCGTTGCCTATGATTATGGTGTGAAGCGCAATATTCTGCGCATGCTGGCTTCCCGCGGCTGCCGGGTCACCGTGGTGCCGGCGAAAACCCCCGCTGCTGAAGTCATGGCGTTGCAGCCTGATGGTGTGTTTCTGTCGAACGGCCCCGGTGACCCGGAGCCCTGTGATTACGCCATCACCGCGATCGAGCAGATTCTCGCCACGCGTACCCCGGTGTTCGGCATTTGTCTCGGCCATCAGCTGCTGGCGCTGGCCTGTGGCGCGAAAACCCTGAAAATGAAATTCGGCCATCACGGTGCCAACCACCCGGTGCAGGATCTGAAAACAGGTCAGGTGATGATCACCAGTCAGAACCACGGTTTTGCGGTCGATGAGAGCACGCTGCCGGACAATCTGGTCGCCACCCACCGTTCTTTGTTCGATCAGTCGCTCCAGGGCATCGAGCGCAACGACCTCCCGGCGTTCAGCTTTCAGGGCCACCCCGAAGCCAGCCCGGGACCGCACGACATCGCCCCAATTTTTGACCGCTTCATTGGTATGATGGAAAAACAATAGTCCGCAAATGAACGCGAATAAACGCTAATTAGAGATAATTTTTCAGGGAGTGAAAAATGGACAGGAAGATATCCGAACGGGTTATAAGCTGCGTGTTTGAAGTGAGTAATGAGCTCGGTGCCGGGTTTCTCGAATCGGTGTACGAACATGCATTGTGTATCGAGATGAAAAGGAATGAAATCGCATATCAGCGACAGAAACCGATAGTAGTGACTTATAAGCGCGAGATTGTGGGTGATTATGTCGCAGACATCATTGTTGAAAACAGGTTGTTGTTAGAATTAAAAGCACTTTCTGGTCTCACCAGGCAGCATGAAGCTCAGGTGATGAATTATTTGAAGGCAACGGGGATCAATGTCGGTTTACTGATAAATTTTGGAACACCGAAAGCGAGTATTCGCAGAATTGTAAAACACTATGAAGACACAGAGAGAATTTAGTTTTGACAACATTTGCGTTTATTCGCGTTCATTTGCGGACTAGTTGATTTTCATGCCAAAAAGAACTGACATCCAAAGCATTCTCATCATCGGCGCCGGCCCTATCGTGATCGGTCAGGCCTGTGAGTTCGATTATTCTGGCGCCCAGGCCTGCAAGGCGTTGCGCGAAGAAGGTTTCCGCGTGATTTTGGTGAACTCGAATCCGGCGACCATCATGACCGACCCGGAAATGGCCGACGCCACCTACATCGAACCCATCACCTGGCAGACGGTGGCAAAGATCATTGAAATCGAAAAACCCGATGCGCTGCTGCCCACCATGGGTGGCCAGACCGCGCTCAACTGCGCACTCGATCTGGATCGCGAAGGCGTGCTGGAAAAATTCGGTGTCGAGATGATTGGTGCCAGCAAAGACGCCATCGATATGGCTGAAGACCGCGAAAAATTTAAAGTCGCGATGGAAGAGATCGGTCTCGATATGCCGCGCGCGGCCATCGCGCACAGCATGGAAGAAGCCTATCAGGTGCAGGCGCAGGTGGGTTTCCCGACCATCATTCGACCCTCGTTCACCATGGGTGGCAGCGGCGGTGGTATCGCCTACAACCGCGACGAGTTCGAAGACATCTGCCGTCGTGGACTCGACCTGTCACCGGTCAGCGAATTGCTGGTCGAAGAATCGGTGCTCGGCTGGAAAGAATATGAAATGGAAGTGGTGCGCGATAATAAAGACAACTGCATCATCATTTGTTCGATCGAAAATCTTGATCCCATGGGGATTCATACCGGTGATTCGATCACCGTGGCACCGGCGCAGACGCTCACCGACAAAGAATATCAGCGCATGCGCGATGCATCGGTCGCGGTGCTGCGCAAAATCGGTGTCGACACTGGCGGTTCCAACGTGCAGTTTTCAGTCTGCCCCGATGATGGTCGCATGACTATCATCGAAATGAACCCACGGGTCTCGCGTTCCTCGGCGCTGGCTTCGAAAGCCACCGGTTTTCCGATCGCTAAAGTCGCGGCCAAGCTGGCCGTGGGGTATACCCTGGATGAATTGCAGAACGAAATCACTGGCGGTGCAACGCCGGCCTCGTTCGAGCCGACGATTGATTACGTCGTTACCAAGATTCCACGTTTCACCTTCGAAAAATTTCCGCAGGCAGAAAATCGACTCACCACGCAGATGAAATCGGTCGGCGAAGTGATGGCCATCGGCAGAACGTTTCAGGAGTCATTACAAAAAGCCCTACGTGGACTGGAAGTCGATATTGACGGTTTAACACCAGTACTCGACGAATCATTGTCAGCTGACGAAGCCGAGGCCAGACTCAACCAGGAAATCAGTCTTGCCGGTGCCGATCGTCTGCGGTATGTCGGCGACGCCTTTCGTCGTGGATATACATGCGAGCATATGTTCGAGCTTAGCAAGATCGATCCCTGGTTTTTAATCCAGATCGAAGAATTAATTTTGCTCGAACAGGGACTGGCCGGTAAAAAACTAAAACAGATCGATGCCGATGAGCTCCGCATGCTGAAACGCAAAGGTTTCTCGGATTCGCGTCTCGCTGCGGTGCTCGAAACAAAAGCAAACGATGTCTATCAACACCGGCATCAGCTGGGTGTGATCCCGGTATACAAACGCGTCGATACCTGCGCCGCAGAATTTTCTACCTCGACCGCCTATATGTACTCGACCTACGAAGAAGAATGCGAAGCCATGCCGGACACGCGCGACAAAATTGTGGTGCTCGGTGGTGGCCCGAACCGTATTGGACAGGGCATTGAGTTCGATTATTGTTGCGTGCACGCCGCCATGGCAATGCGCGAAGACGGTTATGAAACCATCATGATCAACTGTAACCCGGAAACTGTGTCCACCGATTACGATACTTCGGATCGCCTCTATTTCGAACCACTGACACTGGAAGATGTGCTCGAAGTGCTGGAAAAAGAAAAACCCAAAGGCGTGATTGTGCAATACGGTGGCCAGACACCATTAAAACTGGCGCGCGCCCTGGAAGCCGCCGGCGCTCCGATCATCGGTACCACGCCCGATTGCATCGACCTCGCCGAAGACCGCGAACGTTTCCAGCAACTGGTCGAAGAGCTGGGTTTAAAGCAGCCACCGAATCGTCTCGCGCGTTCGGCTGAAGAAGCGGTCAGCCGCGCTGCCGAAATCGGTTACCCACTGGTGGTGCGCCCGTCCTATGTACTCGGTGGCCGCGCCATGGAGATTGTTTACGACGAAACCGATCTTAAACATTATATGCGCACCGCAGTCAGTGTTTCGAATGACGCGCCAGTGCTGCTCGACCGTTTTCTTGATGATGCGGTTGAAGTCGATGTCGACGCCATCTGCGATGGTAAAGATGTATTAATCGGTAGCATCATGGAACACATCGAACAGGCCGGTGTGCATTCCGGTGACTCTGCCTGTTCCTTGCCGCCGTACTCCCTGTCCGTCGGCACTCAGGATCGGCTGCGCGAACAGACCCGCCAGCTCGCGCTCAAGCTTGGTGTCGTGGGTCTGATGAATATTCAGTTCGCGATCCAGGGTGAGGCTATTTATTTGCTCGAAGTCAATCCACGGGCATCGCGTACCGTGCCGTTCGTATCAAAAGCCACTGGCCTGCCGCTGGCAAAAATTGCCGCGCGCTGCATGGCGGGGCGATCACTGGCCGAGCAGGGGATTACCGGCGAAGTCATTCCCACGACGTATGCGGTGAAAGAATCGGTGTTCCCGTTCGTGAAATTCCCCGGTGTCGATCCCTTGCTGGGGCCGGAAATGAAATCCACCGGCGAAGTCATGGGTGCCGGCAGCAGTTTCGGCATGGCCTTTGCCAAGGCTCAGCTGGGTGCGGGTGTGGTTTTGCCGACCTCAGGTAATGTTTTTATCAGCGTCCGCGAACGTGACCGCAGTCATGCGGTCGAACTCGGTCATATGCTGGTGGCGCACGGCTTTAAGCTGATCGCAACCCGCGGTACCAGTCAGGCATTAAATGATGCCGGTATCGCATGCGCGCTGGTGAATAAAGTCTACGAAGGTCGGCCGCATATTGTGGACATGATCAAGAATGGCGAAATCAAACTGATTATTAATACCACCGAAGGCAAGAAGGCGATTGCGGATTCGTACACCATACGTGCATCCGCGCTGCAGCATAAGGTAAGCTACACTACAACCATGGCAGGCGCACACGCGACCTGTATGGCGCTGGATTATCTCCAGCAGAATGAGGTGACCCGTTTGCAGGATCTGCACGCGGCAATATGCAAAGAGGTTGTGGCATGAACAAGGTTCCTATTACTACGCAGGGCGCAGAAAAACTTCAGCAGGAACTGCAGCAGCTAAAAACAGTTGATCGCCCAAAAGTGATCGAAGCGATTGCTGATGCGCGCGCCCATGGTGACCTGAAAGAAAACGCCGAATATCACGCTGCACGCGAACAGCAGGGGTTTATCGAAGGCCGCATCAAAGACATCGAAGGCAAGCTTGGTAATGCGACTGTTATTGATGTCACCACATTGCAGGCTGATGGCAAGGTGGTGTTTGGTTGCACAGTCGATGTTGCTGATGAAGAAACTGGCGATGAATTAACCTATCAACTTGTTGGCGAAGACGAAGCCGATATCAAAGCCAATAAGATTTCGATCAGCTCACCAATCGCGCGCGCGCTGATTGGTAAAATGGAAGGCGATGTCGTCGAAGTCCAAACTCCTGGCGGCCTGCGTTCGCTGGAAATCGTCGAAGTAAAATATATCTGAAAACTTTGCCGCAGAGATCACAGAGAACACCGAGAGAACAATACCAATATTATGTTGTCATACCGGCGCATGCCGGAATCTAGTGTTCATCGGGGTCTCTGGATACCGGCATGCGCCGGTGTGACAGAATAAGAAACATGGAGGTGCTTTTCTCTGTGACCTTTGTGGCAAAAGTATTTATTTGCCAGGCATTTCCACCACAGGTTTTTTCGGGTTGCGGCGAAAGATTGAGACGGTTTTTCCGATTGCCTGTACGCATTCGGCGTTACTGGTTTCACAAATGCTGTCGGCAATCTGCTGGCGCAGTTCACGGTCATCGATGCCGAGTTTGATTTTCACCAGTTCGTGATGGTTGAGGGCAATTTCGAGTTCATCCAGCACTTCCTGAGTCAGGCCTTTCTGGCCGAGCATTACCACAGGATTTAGGGTGTGACACAAACCGCGTAAATGTTTAATCTGATTTTTGCTAAGTGACATGTGCATACCTGTGGGCGAAAGACTGAACAACAGCGAATCTTATCATGAGTAAATCGGGGCGGAGTAAATCGAGCAAGCAATGGCTCAGGGAACATTTCGAGGATGAGTACGTATTGCGTTCCAAACAGGATGGCTATCGTTCGCGTGCGATTTACAAGCTGATCGAAATTCAGCAAAAGGATCGAATTCTCAAACCAGGCATGACCGTGATCGATCTCGGTGCTGCCCCCGGTGGCTGGTCGGAGTACGCGGTGACCCAGCTCGGTGGCAAGGGCCGGATTATCGCGCTGGATATTCTGCCGATGGAACCGATGGCCGGGGTCGAGATCATCGAGGGTGATTTTCGTGAGGACGAGGTATTTGCGCAATTAATGAGCCTGATAGGAGATGATCGTGCAGACCTTGTTATTTCTGATATGGCACCCAATATAAGCGGCATGGGTGTGGTTGATATGCCGCGCGCCTACTATCTCACCGAGCTAGCTCTGGATCTGGCCCAGCAGGTGTTGAAACCGGGTGGTGGATTGCTGGTCAAGCTGTTTCAGGGTGAAGGTTTTGACGCCTACAATAAATCACTGAAACAACATTTCTCACGCGTGGTCATGCGCAAGCCGAAGGCTTCGCGGACGCGCAGTCGGGAGATCTACGCCCTGGCGACTGGCTATGCTGGTCAGCCCTGATGAACTATAGTAATGTTAATGTCATCTAATATTCAGTTTTATGCGAACACAAGCGGAGCGCTAACTTGAACGATCTCGCCAAGAATCTCATCCTGTGGGCAGTTATAGCAGTCATCCTGCTGTCTGTTTTCAGCAATTTTAACAAACAGAGTGCTGTTAATCAGACGATTGCCTATTCTGCGTTCATCGATATGGTGAAACAGTCGCAGGTGAGTGAGGTTGTCATCGATGGCCGTGATATCAAGGGTAAGCTCAGCAATGGCACGTCATTCACCACCTACAGCCCGGAAACCAGCAATAATGCGATGGTTGGTGATCTGCTGGCCAATGGCGTCGAAATCAAGGCGATGCCGCCAGAAGGCCAGTCTCTGTTGATGACCATCTTCATTTCCTGGTTCCCCTTCCTGTTGCTGATTGGTATCTGGATTTTCTTCATGCGCCAGATGCAGGGCGGTGCTGGCGGTCGTGGCGCGATGTCCTTTGGTAAGAGCAAGGCGCGGATGCTGGGCGAAGACCAGATCAAGGTCACCTTTAACGATGTTGCGGGTGCTGACGAAGCCAAGGAAGAAGTCGCAGAACTCGTCGAGTTTTTGAAAGATCCCGGCAAGTTCCAGAAACTTGGTGGCATGATTCCCAAAGGTGTGCTCATGGTGGGCTCACCTGGTACTGGTAAAACTCTGCTCGCGCGGGCGATTGCGGGTGAGGCCAAGGTGCCGTTTTTCACTATTTCCGGTTCTGACTTCGTCGAAATGTTCGTCGGGGTTGGTGCCTCGCGTGTCCGCGACATGTTCGAAACCGCGAAAAAACACGCGCCCTGTATTATTTTTATCGACGAAATTGACGCTGTCGGGCGTCACCGCGGTGCCGGCCTCGGCGGTGGCCACGATGAACGCGAGCAGACGCTGAACCAGCTGCTGGTGGAAATGGATGGCTTTGAGGGCAGCGAAGGCGTGATCGTGATTGCCGCTACTAACCGCCCCGATGTGCTCGACCCGGCCTTACTGCGCCCCGGTCGTTTCGACCGTCAGGTGGTGGTGCCGTTGCCCGATATCCGCGGTCGCGAACAAATTTTGAAAGTCCATGTGCGTAAGGTGCCTGAATCCAAAGATGTGAATCTGGCGATCATTGCCCGTGGTACCCCCGGTTTTTCCGGCGCCGACCTCGCCAATCTGGTGAATGAGGCGGCTTTGTTTGCCGCGCGTGAAAATAGCAAACAGGTCGATATGTCGCATTTCGAGCGTGCCAAAGACAAAATCATGATGGGCGCGGAGCGTCGTTCCATGGTGATGTCGGAAGATGAGAAAAAACTCACCGCTTACCACGAAGCCGGCCATGCCATTATTGGTCGTCTGGTACCGGAGCACGACCCGGTATATAAGGTCAGCATTATTCCGCGTGGCCGCGCCCTGGGCATCACCATGTTTTTGCCCGAAGGTGATCGCTACAGCCACACCAAAAAACATCTGGAAAGCATGATCTCCAGCCTGTTCGGTGGCCGCATCGCCGAAGAGCTGATTTTTGGTGCTGACAGCGTCACCACCGGCGCGTCCAACGATATTGAGCGCGCCACCGATATCGCGCGCAACATGGTTACCAAATGGGGGCTGTCAGAAAAACTCGGACCGCTGGTCTATACCGAAGACGAGGGTGAGGTTTTTCTCGGTCGCTCGGTGACCAAACACAAAAATATGGGTGACGACACCGCGCGCATCATCGACGAAGAAGTGCGCAGCGTGATCGATCGTAACTACGCGCGAGCGCACAAGATGCTGAACGAGAATATCGATATTCTGCACAAAATGGCCGAGACTCTGATCAAGTACGAAACCATCGATGTGGCCCAGATCGATGCCCTGATGGCGCGCCGCGAACCACCAGCGCCAGCAGACTGGACCGATACGCTGGAACCCCCGGCAGGGCCGAGTGGTGGCGCAGGTGCTGATACCGGGGTAAAGGGTGATGGCAAGACCGGTACTGGTAAAGGCCCTATTGGTGGTCCCGCGAATCAGCACTGACAAAATGAAAAGTTTGTACCCGAATGTTTTTGTCGGGTATGAAAAATTTAAGAAGGGAGCAAAGCTAAATGGCACTTAAGAACATACCGGAATGACGACTTCCAGGCCTTATTACGCTTAAGTAAGCGCCATTTAGCTTTGCTCCCTTTTTTCTTCACCTGATATTGACCCACCGATGTCTACCGCTGCACACACCATCGAGCTAATGCATTCAGCTCAGCCTGTGATTATGGGTATTTTGAATGTCACGCCGGATTCATTTTCCGACGGCGGTCGCTTCGTAGCGCGTGATCAGGCGGTCGAACACGCACTGGCGATGCAGGCGCAGGGCGCCGACATGATTGACATCGGCGGTGAATCTACCCGACCCGATGCCGAGCCGGTGTCACTGGCGGACGAACTCGAGCGCGTGATTCCGGTGATCGCAGCGATTCGAGAGCATAGTGATGTTGCCATGTCGATTGATACCAGCAAGCCGGAAGTGATGCGCGCGGCGGTGGCTGCCGGTGTCACGCTGGTGAATGACGTTTTTGCTCTGCGTGCGCCCGGTGCGATAGCGGCTTGTGCTGAGTTGTCGGTGCCGGTGTGTCTGATGCACATGCAGGGCGAGCCGCGCAGTATGCAGCATAATCCGCAATACCAGAATGTGGTAACCGAGGTCAGTGAGTTCTTACGTCAGCGCGCCGAGCTTTGCATTGCGCAGGGCATCGCGAAACAGCATATTATGCTTGACCCGGGGTTTGGCTTTGGCAAGACCGCGGCGCATAATCTGCAGATGCTGGCGCATATGGGTGCTTTTTGTGACCTGGACTTCCCGGTATTAGTCGGGATTTCGCGCAAACGTATGTTCGCCGAGATTCTGGGGCGGCCGGTTGAAGAGCGGCTGATTGGCAGTGTTGCCGCGGTAGTGCTGGCCTATCAACAGGGGGCACGATTTTTTCGGGTGCACGATGTGGCGGAAACGTCCGATGCGCTGAAGCTGTGCACAGCGGTCGATAAAGCAGGCAAAATTTAACTATAGAACAAGATACTCATGGCACGTAAATATTTTGGTACCGATGGCATTCGCGGTCGTGTCGGCGAAGGCATGATGACCGCCGATCAGGTGCTCAAGCTCGGTTGGGCGGTGGGTCGCGTGCTTGCCTCCCAGGGCGAACGGCTGGTAGTAATCGGCAAGGACACCCGTATTTCTGGCTATATGTTCGAATCCGCGCTCGAAGCAGGCTTATCTGCCGCCGGGGTGAATGTGCGCCTGCTCGGGCCGATGCCGACGCCGGGCATCGCCTATCTCACCCGCACTCTGCGCGCCTCAGCAGGGATTGTGATTAGCGCCTCGCATAACCCGTATTACGATAACGGTCTCAAATTTTTCTCGGCCCAGGGCACCAAACTGCCGGATGAAGTCGAGCAGCGCATCGAGACCATGTTCGAGGCCACCATGGAAACGGTGGATTCAGCCGAGCTGGGCAAGGCAGAACGCGTCAAGGATGCTTACGGTCGCTACATCGAGGCCTGCAAGGCGACTATTCCGGTGGGGACACGATTTAGTGGCATGAAAATCGTGCTCGACTGCGCCCACGGCGCGACTTATCACATCGCCCCCAGCGTATTTCTCGAACTGGGTGCCAAAGTCATTACTATCGGCGATGCGCCCGATGGCCTCAATATTAACGCCGAGATCGGCTCGACCGCACCTGAGGCCTTGCGCCAGAAAGTGCTGGCAGAAAAAGCCGATCTCGGTATCGCCTTCGACGGCGATGGTGATCGTGTTGTCATGGTCGATGCCAGTGGTCATCTGGTTGATGGTGATGAGTTGCTCTATATCATCGCCTGCTCCCGCCAGCGCAGCGGTGTACCACTGGGTGGTGTGGTGGGCACCCAGATGAGCAATATGGGCATGGAGCTGGCGATTCGCGCTCTGGGGCTGGAGTTCGAACGTGCCGCCGTGGGCGATCGTTACGTGCTGGAATGCCAGAAACAGCGTAACTGGGTGCTGGGCGGGGAATCTTCCGGCCACATCATATGTCTGGATCGCACCACCACGGGTGATGGCATTGTCTCGGCGCTGCAGGTGCTGGAACACCTTGCTGACACCGGGCAAGGTCTGCACCAGGCCTGCGCCGGTATGCAAAAAATGCCGCAGTGCATGATTAATGTAAAACTTTCTGGTGACGGCAATCCGTTGCAGGCCGAACAGGTGAAAGCGGCGGTGGCCGAAGCAGAAAAAATTTTGAACGGCCAGGGTCGCGTGCTCCTCAGGCCGTCCGGTACCGAACCATTGGTGCGTGTCATGGTGGAAGGTAACAGCGAGAGTCTGGTCAATGAACTCAGTCAGTCGATTGCCAGTTCGGTGCGCTCAGCGCTCTGATTAACTCAGCTAATACCACCCTAAGTCTTTGTTTAACTAGGTACGCTTTAAATTACACGGCTACGCCGAGCGCCGCTGATAATGCGCCAATATCATTGATTTATTCGGTGTCCACAGGTATCCTTGCCCACCTTTGAGTCAGTGGAGTGGGCAATGCGGCAGGTGATGGTAGCGGGTAACTGGAAGATGAACGGTTCCAGAGACAGCGTGAGACAGCTCATCGATGGTATCAAGACGGGTGTTTCAGGTGTCAAAGCCGAAGTTGTGGTATGCCCGAGCTATGTATTCATCCCTGGCGTTGCTGATGCCATCGCTGGCTCAGGTATTCAACTGGGCGCACAGAATATGTGCGATCAGGATGCGGGTGCATTCACCGGTGAAGTTTCTGGTGCGATGCTGAAAGATTTCGGCGTCAACTATGTCATTGTCGGTCATTCTGAACGTCGTAGCCTGTACGGTGAAACTGATGGCGTGACTGCTGTCAAATACACTGCGGCGCTCAGGCACGGTCTGAAGCCTATATTTTGTATCGGTGAAACGCTGGAAGAGCGTGAGTCGGGTATTACTGAGAGCGTAATTGCACGTCAGCTCGATGCGATACTCGAGGCTGAAGGTGTCGCCTCGCTGGCCAATGCGGTGCTGGCTTACGAGCCGGTCTGGGCGATTGGTACTGGCAAGACAGCGACACCGGCGCAGGCACAGGAAATACACGCCTTTATCCGTAACAAAATCGCTGGACTTGATGTGGGTATTGCAGTAGGTCTGCGCATCCTTTACGGTGGCAGTATGAATCCTGGCAATGCCGCCGAATTGATCGCGCAGCCGGATATCGACGGTGGTCTGATTGGCGGTGCGTCACTCAAGGCAGACGATTTTTTAACAATATGTAAAGCGGGCGGTTAACAACGTGAGTATTATTCTGCTGGTAGTCCATGTCATTCTGGCGCTGGCTATTATTACCCTGGTGCTGTTACAGAAGGGCAAGGGTGCGAGCGAAGGCGCTTCTTTCGGTGGTGGTGCAACATCGGTGTTTGGTGCCAGTGGTTCATCGAATTTTTTGAGCAAATCCACCGCAATTCTTGCCACCCTGTTTTTTATCAACAGTCTGGCGCTGGCATATCTTGCTGCTAATCGAGATGCACCAATTAGTGTGATCGATAGTATTGAACAGTTACAACAAAAAAAGAACAATGAGGCTCCTGCACCCGAGGCGCCATTGTTTAATGCCGTAGATGAAAATGTTCCGCAGCCGGCTGAGCTCCCTGCAGATGCCGGCAGTGATACACCGCCGCCGGCCGCAAAATAGTTGTTGTTAAAAGATTTATAGCCGACGTGGTGAAATTGGTAGACACGCTATCTTGAGGGGGTAGTGGCGAGAGCTGTGCCGGTTCGAGTCCGGCCGTCGGCACCAAATAACAGTTAAAAACCGAAGAGTCCATCAGGATACGCTCCCATAGAGGAGTGAGCTTCCATAAGAGAAGCGACGGCTTCCAGAGAGAAGTGACTAAAATATCAGGTTTGGTAAAATACCGAATCGGAAAGGAGTTGCAATGCTCGAAAACTATTTGCCAGTACTGGTGTTTATCGCCATTGGCCTGGGTGTCGGTGTGATGGCCATGTTTATGGGCGGCGTCATGCTGGCGCCGCATCGCCCCGATGCTGCAAAAAATTCACCTTTCGAATGCGGCTTCGAAGCGTTCGAAGATTCGCGCATGAAATTTGACGTGCGCTATTATCTGGTCGCTATTCTCTTCATTGTTTTTGATCTCGAAATTGCATTTTTATTCCCCTGGGCCATCGTGCTCGATGACATTGGTCTATTTGGTATTCTTGCTATGGCCATCTTTCTCGGTATATTGGTGATCGGCTTTATCTATGAGTGGAAAAAAGGAGCGCTGGAATGGGAATAGAAGGTGTGCTCGAAAAAGGCTTTGTCACCACATCTGCCGACAAGCTCATCAACTGGGCGCGCACCGGTTCAATGTGGCCGATGACTTTTGGTCTTGCCTGTTGTGCAGTCGAAATGATGCAGGCGGGTGCGTCACGTTATGATCTCGACCGTTTCGGTATTGTTTTTCGGCCTTCGCCACGGCAGTCAGATGTGATGATTGTGGCGGGCACGCTGTGCAACAAAATGGCACCAGCCTTGCGCAAAGTGTACGACCAGATGGCTGAGCCACGCTGGGTGATTTCGATGGGTTCCTGCGCCAATGGTGGCGGTTATTATCATTATTCGTATTCAGTCGTACGCGGCTGTGATCGCATCGTGCCAGTCGATATCTATGTGCCAGGCTGCCCGCCGACGGCTGAAGCATTGCTCTACGGCATACTGCAGTTGCAGAATAAAATTCGCCGCACCAATACCATCGCTCGCTAATCTGGATACATTATGTCGAGCAGAAATCAGCAACTTTCTGAAGCCCTCCAGCGCACATTCGGCGATCGTCTTAAATCCTGTGTAGTTGCCGCTGGCGAAGTCACGATTGAAGTTGCTGCTGCTGATCTTCTCGCCGTCTGCCAGCAATTGCACGATGACGAAACGTTTGCTTTTGAACAAATGCTCGATGTATGCGGCATCGATTATTCTGAATACAAATGCACCGAGTGGGACACAGAAGTATCGACTAACACCGGCTTCAGTCGTGGTGTTACGCCCGGTGCGAATGCGCGTCTGCGCTTTGGTGACGCACCTGCATATCGCAATACGGATCGCCCTCGTTTTGCCGCGGTGTACCATTTATTATCCGTGCGCAATAACCAGCGCTTACGTCTGCGCTGTTACTGCGATGACGACGCTATGCCGGTCGTGCCCTCGGTGATTGATATCTGGGCGTCAGTGAACTGGTACGAACGCGAAGCCTTCGATCTTTACGGTATTCTTTTTGAAGGGCATCCTGATTTGCGCCGTATTCTCACCGACTATGGTTTTGTCGGGCATCCATTCCGCAAAGACTTTCCATTAATAGGTCATGTTGAAATGCGCTACGACCCGGAACAGAAGCGTGTGATCTATCAACCGGTTTCGATCGAACCGCGGGTACTGGTACCGCGTGTCATACGCGAAGATAATCGTTATATTCACGATGCGCCTGCAGCGGCTGGTGAAGCGGACACAGATACACCAGGAGCCGACAATGCCTGAGATTCGTAATTACACACTCAACTTCGGCCCGCAACATCCTGCTGCGCATGGGGTGCTGCGTCTGGTGCTGGAGATGGACGGCGAAGTGATTCAGCGCGCTGATCCGCATGTTGGTTTATTGCACCGTGCTACTGAAAAACTGGCCGAAAGCAAACCCTATAATCAGAGCATTGGTTATATGGATCGACTTGATTACGTCTCGATGATGTGTAACGAACATGGTTATGTGCTTGCGATCGAAAAACTGCTTGGCGTTGAGTGTCCTGAACGTGCGCAATATATTCGTGTCATGTTCGATGAAGTTACCCGCATCCTGAATCATCTTTTATGGATCGGTGCCCACGCGCTCGATGTGGGTGCCATGACCATGTTTCTGTACGCCTTCCGCGAACGCGAAGACCTGATGGACTGCTATGAAGCCGTGTCAGGGGCACGGCTGCACGCAACTTATTATCGCCCCGGCGGTGTCGCGCGTGATTTACCCGAGACCATGCCGCAATATAAGGCGTCGAAGTGGCATAGCGAGCGCGAAGTACGCAAATTAAATGAAAATCGCCAAGGCTCCCTGCTGGATTTTCTCGAAGATTTCACCAGACGCTTTCCGACCTATGTTGATGAGTACGAAACCCTGCTCACTGATAACCGTATCTGGAAACAGCGCACGGTGGACATTGGCATTGTCACGCCTGAGCGCGCGCTGCAACTGGGTTTTACCGGGCCGATGCTACGCGGTTCGGGAGTGGAGTGGGACTTACGCAAAAAACAGCCCTATGAAGTGTACGATCATATGGATTTTGATATTCCAGTTGGGACTAATGGTGATTGTTATGATCGTTATTTGTGCCGTATGGAAGAAATGCGGCAGTCGAACCGCATTATCAAACAATGCATTGACTGGTTGCGCGAAAACGAAGGCGAGGTGTTGCTCGAAGATCACAAAATTTCACCGCCAGATCGCGAAACCATGAAGGCCGATATGGAATCGTTGATTCACCACTTTAAATTATTTACCGAAGGCTTCTGTTTGCCGGAAGGTGAAGCCTACGCCGCAGTCGAGCACCCCAAGGGTGAATTCGGAGCATATATAGTGTCGGATGGCGCAAATAAACCCTATCGTTTAAAAATTCGCGCACCCGGGTTTGCGCATTTATCGGCACTCAATGAAATGTCGAAAGGTCACATGCTGGCCGATGTGGTTGCAATTATCGGTACTCAGGATATTGTTTTTGGTGAGGTCGATCGATAATGTCAGTTACAAATTCTACCGGAGTGGTGGAGCTATCTAAACACGCGCGCGAAGAAATCGGTGCCCTGGTGGCTCGCTATCCGGCGGAAAAACAAAAATCCGCATTACTCGGTGCGCTCAATATTGCACAGCACGAAAACGGCGGTTATCTCACCACTGGCCTGATGGACGAAGTGGCAGCGATTCTTAAGCTGGCAAAAATTGAAGTCTATGAAGTCGCCAGTTTTTATTCGATGTACGAATTAAAGCCAGTGGCGCGCAATAATGTTGCAATTTGCACCAATATCTCCTGCATGTTGATGGGCGCTGAAAGCATTGTCGAGCATATTGAGAAAAAATGCGGCATCAAAATTGGTGAGAGCACACCGGATGGTCGGATTTATCTGAAAAAAGAAGAAGAATGTCTGGCCGCCTGCACCGGTGGCCCGATGATGCAGGTCAACCATAAATACTATGTAAATCTCACCCCGGAAAAGGTGGATGAGATTCTCGATGCGCTGGAGTGATTATGAGTCCGCTTAGCGCTTCGCGCCCCCACGCAAATAAACGCGAATGTAAAACATATCCTGGTGGTTGTGTTTGCGTTTTTAAATATATCGGTGAGCGCTCATGGGTCGTCCATGCGAACAGACATATTTGCGTTCATTTGCGTTCATTTGCGGATACGTTTTTTCTGGCGACTTATAGTGCTTGCATGTTCGATGCATGGAGGTTGCAGGCTAATGGCTAACGAAGTTTGTTTCGCGACATTGCAGTTTGATGATCAGCCATGGTCTTACGAGAACTATCTCAAGATCGGTGGTTATCAGGCCTGGCGTAAAATTATTAAAGAAAAAACTCCGCCCGAAGATGTTATCGAACAGGTTAAGGCCTCTGGTTTGCGTGGCCGTGGTGGTGCAGGTTTTCCGACTGGTCTGAAATGGAGCTTTATGCCGAGGACTGCACCGGTGCAAAAATATCTGGTGTGTAACTCTGACGAGTCTGAACCTGGCACCTGTAAAGACCGCGATATTTTACGGTTTAATCCACACGCGCTGGTTGAAGGCATGGCGATTGGCTGTTATGCCATGGGCGCGACGGTGGGTTATAACTACATGCGCGGTGAGTTTATGGACGAACCGGCGCAGCATTTTGCACAGGCTTTAAAAGAAGCTTACACGCAGGGCTATCTCGGTCAAAATATTCTTGGCAGTGACGTCTCGATTGATTTATATCCTTCGCTGGGCGCAGGCGCTTATATATGTGGCGAAGAAACTGCGCTACTCAATTCGCTGGAAGGCGAGCGTGGTTTGCCGCGCTTCAAGCCGCCGTTCCCGGCCAATTTTGGTCTCTACGGCAAGCCGACAACGATTAATAATACGGAAACCCTGGCGTCGATCCCGGCGATTCTGCACAAGGGTGCAAAATGGTTTAATGACATGGGTGTACCTAATAGTGGCGGCGTAAAGCTGTTTTCAGTGTCGGGTCACGTCAATAAGCCGGGGAATTTTGAAATTCCTATGGGCACATCATTTGCAGACCTGCTGGAAATGGCGGGTGGTGTCCGTGGCGGTAAAAAACTTAAGGCGGTGATCCCTGGTGGTTCATCCGTACCCGTGGTGCCAGCTAAAATCATGATGCAGGCGAACATGGATTATGATTCTGTGGTTGCGGCAGGATCTATGCTGGGTTCGGGAGCAGTGATTGTTATGGATGAAACCACCGATATGGTGCGGGCGTTACGCCGTATTTCGCGATTTTATTTCTCTGAGTCATGCGGTCAGTGCACGCCATGTCGTGAAGGTACCGGCTGGCTATACCGTATGCTAACGCGAATAGTCGAAGGCAAGGGCACCTACGAAGATCTGGATAAACTCGACGATGTTGCCAGCAAAATCGAAGGCCGTACCATCTGTGCACTCGGTGACGCTGCGGCGATGCCGGTGCGCAGTTTTCTGAAACATTTTCGATCTGAGTTTGAATACTACGTTGAATTCAAATGCAGCATGGTAAAAACGGCGTGAAACTTATGAGCCCACCGATGAACGCAGATGAACACAGATATGGTTTATATTGCAGCGCCGTAAATGCCACGAAGCAGAGCGCCTGCACTGGTCGAGTCCAGACTAAGTTAAACAATGTTATGCGCATCCGTGTTCATCTGCGTTCATCTGTGGATAATAATTGATATGTCAGAAGCCATTAACACAGACTGGGTCACTATCACTGTCGATGGTCAGGAAATGCAGGCGCGCAAGGGCGCGATGCTGATCGAGGTGACGGACAGGGAGAATATTCACGTTCCGCGTTTTTGTTATCACAAAAAACTTTCGGTCGCGGCCAATTGCCGTATGTGTCTGGTCGAAGTTGAGAAAGCGCCCAAGCCGTTGCCCGCCTGCGCAACACCTGTGATGGATGGCATGGTGGTGCACACGCGCTCAGACTATGCGCGCGCAGCACAACATTCTGTTATGGAATTTCTACTAATCAATCATCCGCTGGATTGCCCGATTTGTGATCAGGGCGGTGAATGTGAATTGCAGGATGTTGCCATGGGGTATGGCAATGATGTATCGCAATATGTCGAAGGCAAGCGTGTGGTGCTGGATAAAAGTATCGGCCCGCTGATTTCGACCGAGCTCACGCGTTGCATCCATTGCACTCGCTGTGTGCGTTTTGGTGAAGAGATTGCCGGTGTTCGTGAACTCGGCATGACCTCGCGCGGTGAGCACGCGCGTATCGCGACTTATATACAGGAAGCGGTGACATCTGAGATGTCGGGCAATGTGATTGATATCTGCCCGGTGGGTGCGCTGACTGCAAAGCCTTCGCGCTTTGCTGCCCGGGCATGGGAAATGACACAGCATCCCTCCATTGCTGCACACGATTGCGTGGGTTCAAATATTTTTGTTCACACCCTGCGTAACAAAGTCATCCGTGTGGTGCCGCGCGATAATGAAGCGATTAACGAAGCCTGGATATCGGATCGTGATCGTTTCAGCTATGAAGCCTTGCAGAGCGAGCAGCGCCTGCGAACACCGATGCTGAAACAAAACGGCGAATGGCTCGAAGTCGACTGGGATACTGCGCTTGAATTTTCTGCGAAGGCACTCAAGTCGGTAGTTGAGGAGCATGGCGGTGATAAAATTCTTGCCCTGCTATCACCAAATTCGACCACTGAAGAATTGTATCTGGCGCAAAAACTAATGCGTGCCCTGGGTTGCGGCAATATAGACCATCGTTTGCGTCAGTCGGATTTTAGCGATCAGGATGAGGCGCCGGTGATGCCATGGCTGGGGCAGAACATCGAAGATCTGTCGAATCTGGATGCGGCGCTGTTGGTTGGTGCGAATGTGCGTAAAGAACAGCCAATTGTTGCGCATCGTTTGCGCCAGGCTGCGATCAAACGTGATGCGCAGATTCATTTACTAAATACGCGTGAGTATCCGCATCATTTCCCGCTGGCGAGCAACACTGCAGTGGCACAGCAACATCTGGTCAGTCATCTGGCAGCAATAGCGAAAACAGCACTGGCTGTGAGCAAACATGATGTACCAAATTATCTGAAGAAGATTATTGCAGCGGCTGCCAGCGAAACATCATACCGGGAAATCGTTGCGCAACTGACAAAAGCAGAGAACAGCACAGTGTTTCTTGGAGAGCAGGCGGCGATGCATCCTGATTTCTCTGTGTTGCGTTCGCTGGCTGCGGTTATCGCTGAGCAAACGGGCAGTCGCCTGGGCTATTTAAGCGCAGGTGCGAATGCTGCCGGAGCCTGGTTGGCGGGCGCTGTGCCACATCGTGGGGCGGCGGGCAAAACCGATGCCGTGCGTGGCGAACATCTGGGTCATCTGGGCCTCATCAATCCCGTCGCGTGCTTTCTGTTGAATGTGGAACCGGAGCTTGATGTGGCTAACGCCCATGCCTTGTTGTCCGCAATCGCTGATGACAAACTGATTGTCGCGATGACGGCTTTTACTTCACCGGCGTTACTGGCAACTGCCGATCTGCTTCTGCCGATTGCAACGTTTGCAGAAACCTCCGGTACTTATGTCAATGCTGAAGGTTTCTGGCAAAGTTTTGCCGGCTGCATAGCACCCGCGGGTGAGGCCCGACCCGCATGGAAAGTGCTACGCGTACTGGGTAATGTGCTGGGGCTGTCCGGGTTTGATTATATGTCGTCCGAGCAGGTACGCGATGAGTTACGCGAGCTGTGTTCAGCTATTGAGCTGGATAATTCAGTGCCGGATACGGTGAGCCTTGAATTAACGGCCACCAGTGATACCTTGATGCGTGCCGGCGATGTGCCGATGTATTCCGGGGATGCAATTCTGCGACGTGCGCCATCATTGCAAAAGACGGTTGATGCGCAGACGCTTTGCGTGCGGATAAATAGTAAACAGGCCAATCAACTCGGTGTCGCAGAAGAAACATCAGTGATACTCAAGCAAAATGAATTGAGTGCAAGTCTGCCACTGGTGATTGATGATTCGATTCCCGATGCCTGTTGCTGGATTCCGCTGGCGGTTGGCGGTAGCGAAGCGCTGGGAGCTCCATTCGGCAATGTTAGCCTGAGTAAGGTTTAAAACAGATGATCGAATATATTCCACAATGGACAATTGATTTCTGGAACTGGTTTCCGGTCGATCTGCAAACGCTGTTGATTATTCTTGGCAAAATTATTTTAATTCTTGTGCCACTGTTGCTCGCAGTTGCTTATGTGACGTATTTTGAGCGTAAGGTCATCGGTTATATGCAGGTGCGGATCGGGCCGAATCGCGTTGGTTTCTTTGGTTTTAGTCTCTGGGGTCTGGGGCAGCCAATCGCTGATGCGGTGAAATTGCTGTTCAAAGAAATTATTATTCCATCGCAGGCCAATAAATATTTATTTTTGATCGCGCCAGTGTTATCGATTGGGCCGGCACTCGCTGCCTGGGCGGTGATCCCATTTAATCGCGAAATGACACTGGCCAATGTTGATGCCGGTCTGCTCTATGTGCTGGCGTTAACTTCGATCGGCGTTTACGGCGTTATAATCGCGGGCTGGGCATCGAACTCGAAATACGCGATCTTGAGCGCATTACGTGCCGGCGCGCAAATTGTGGCCTATGAAATCGCCATGGGTTTTGCTTTGGTGGGTGTGCTGATGGCCAGCGGTAGCCTGAATCTGGGTGCAATTGTCGAAGCCCAGGCCGGTGGTTTTTCCAGCTGGTTTATTGTCTGGATGTTGCCTTTGTTTCTGGTGTACTTTATTTCTGGCGTGGCCGAGACTAACCGCGCGCCGTTTGATGTTGCGGAAGGCGAATCGGAGATCGTCGCGGGCTTTCACGTCGAATACTCAGGCATGGCGTTCGCGGTGTTTTTTCTCGCAGAATACGCCAATATTATTTTAATCTCCGCGTTAACATCGCTGATGTTTCTCGGTGGCTGGCTGTCACCTTTCGAAGGCTGGAGCTCGTTGCAAGGGCATTGGTTGGCAGAGGCCAGCATTTTCTGGTTCCTCGGCAAAACCTCGTTCTTTATTTTCTGTTTTCTCTGGTTCCGCGCGACATTCCCGCGTTATCGCTATGACCAGATCATGCGCCTGGGCTGGAAAGTATTTATCCCCGTCACCATTGTCTGGATATTTGTCGAAGGCGTAATGGTCGTACTCAAAGTCGGTCCGTGGGCAGGGTAGGCAACATGAAGGCACTCAAACATTTCATAAAAAGCTTTACTCTCTGGGAATTGTTAAAAGGGCTGAGTGTGACCGGGCGCTATTTCTTTTCGCGCAAGATTACCGTGCAGTATCCAGAAGAAAAAACGCCACAGTCACCACGTTTTCGTGGCCTGCACGCACTTCGGCGTTATGCCAACGGTGAAGAGCGTTGCATCGCCTGCAAACTTTGTGAAGCAGTCTGCCCGGCGCTGGCGATCACCATTGATTCAGAGGAGCGTGAAGACGGTACTCGTCGCACCACGCGTTATGATATCGATTTATTTAAATGCATCTATTGTGGTTTTTGTGAAGAAGCCTGTCCGGTGGATTCTATCGTCGAGACCCATATTTTTGAATACCACTTCGAAGAGCGCGGTACACAGATCATGACCAAACAGATGTTGCTCGAAATCGGTGATCAACACGAGGCTGAAATTGCCGCTAATCGACAGGCAGATGCCCGTTACCGGTGATGTTGAATATGGCCACAACATATCATCATTCCCGGCTACTGCTGGCGAGAATTTTATTTGCGGCATGGGCCACATCAAACCGTCATTCCCGCGTGCTTTTGGCGGGAAGCCACGACCTGAATATGGTCCCTGAACGGCACGAGCAACAGAAGAGCAAAACATGACATTTACAGATTTCATATTCTTCGCCTTCTCCGCATTGCTACTGGCATCCGCCATGGGCGTGATTACGGCGCGCAATCCGGTGCACTCAGCGCTGTTTCTGGTACTGAGCTTTTTTAGTTGCTCAGCTTTATGGTTGTTGCTGGAAGCGGAATTTCTCGCTATCGCGCTGGTGCTGGTTTATGTTGGTGCGGTGATGGTGCTGTTTTTGTTTATTGTCATGATGCTGGATATTAATTTAGTGCAAATGCGCGAAGGTTTTGTGCGCTATTTGCCGGTAGGTGTATTTTTTGCGCTTTGTCTGGTCGGTATCATGATCTGGGTGGTGGGTGACTTCAGCGCTGGAGTTTTCGAAGTCCCGACCTTGCAGCAAGCAGTGCAACATGGTGCGGACTACAGTAATACTAAAGCACTGGGACGTGTTATTTATACCGATTATGTGCTGCCGTTTGAAATTGCGGCAGTGATATTGCTGGTGGCGATTATTGCGGCGATTATCTTAACCATGCGGCGTCGTGAAATGACCAAATACCAGACACCGAGTAAGCAGGTTATGGTGAAGCGTAACGATCGTCTGCGGATCGTCAAGATGGAAGCGACTGTAGAGGAGTCTGAATAATGATGATCAGCCTGAGCAGTTATTTGATACTCGGTGCAATTTTATTTGCGATTAGCATTGCAGGTATATTTCTCAATCGTAAAAACGTGGTGGTGTTGCTGATGTGCATCGAATTGATGTTGCTCGCGGCTAACATCAACTTTGTTGCGTTCTCGCACTATCTGAATGATCTTGCCGGCCAGGTGTTTGTATTCTTTATCCTGACGGTGGCGGCGGCTGAAGCTGCCATCGGTCTGGCAATTCTGGTGGTGTTGTTCCGCAATCGACGCACTATTGATGTCGAACAACTCAACGAGATGAAGGGGTAGTCATGGAAGCGATTTATCTGGCGATTCCTCTCTCGGCGTTAATCGGTGCTGTTGTAGCTGGTTTGTTTGGCGCGCGCATCGGTCGTGTCGGTGCGCATAGCGTTACTATCCTCGGTGTTGGTATTGCGTTTGTGCTATCCCTGTATGTGCTCTATCAGCAGGTGTTTGCTGGTGCTGAGACATTCAACGGTACGGTATATACCTGGATGTTATCGGATGGCATTCGCTTTGAAATCGGGTTTTTAATCGACCGGCTCACTGTGATGATGATGGCGGTTGTGACCGGGGTTTCCCTGGCTGTGCATGTCTACACCATTGGCTATATGGCTGATGAGGATGACAACTGGCCAAAGGATTCACTCGCGGGTAAAAACGCCTACCAGAGATTTTTCAGTTATATATCGCTGTTCACGTTCTCGATGTTGATGCTGGTGATGTCGAATAACTTTTTGCAGTTATTTTTTGGCTGGGAAGCCGTGGGTCTGGTGTCATATTTGCTAATTGGTTTCTGGACAGTGCGCCCGACGGCAGTATACGCAAATATGAAAGCCTTTCTGGTTAATCGTGTCGGCGACTTCGGTTTTATTCTGGGTATTGCCGCGGTAGTCATGTACAGCGGCAGCCTGGATTATTATGATGTGTTTGCCAAAGCAGATCAGCTGGCAGACATCAGCGTAACAATTTTAGGCGGTACGCAGTGGAATCTGATAACGGTGATTTGTATTTTGCTGTTCATTGGTGCTATGGGTAAATCTGCACAGGTGCCATTGCATGTCTGGCTGCCGGATTCGATGGAAGGCCCGACACCGATCTCAGCCCTGATTCACGCTGCGACTATGGTCACGGCGGGTATCTTTATGGTGTCGCGGATGTCGCCATTGTTTGAGCTCTCTGATGTTGCACTCAGCTTTGTCATGATTATTGGTGCTGTCACTGCTTTGTTCATGGGTCTGGTCGGTATTGTGCAAAATGATATTAAGCGCGTGGTAGCGTATTCGACTTTGTCACAGCTGGGATATATGACCGTCGCGCTGGGTGCCTCGGCGTATTCCGCAGCGATATTTCACTTAATGACACACGCTTTTTTCAAGGCGCTGCTGTTTCTCGCCGCTGGTTCGGTGATCATTGCCATGCACCACGAGCAGGACATGCGCAAAATGGGTGGCCTGAAAAAATATATGCCGATCACGTACTGGACGTCTTTGGTGGGTTCACTGGCACTGATCGGTTTTCCGGGGCTGTCGGGTTTCTTCTCCAAAGATACCATTATTGAAGCAGTGCACCATTCATCTACACCAGGTCATGAAATTGCCTACATGGCAGTGCTTGCAGGAGTGTTCATTACGGCATTCTATTCATTCCGTATGTTCTTTCTGGTATTTCATGGCGAAGAACGTATGGATAAACATACCAAAGAACATTTGCGCGAGTCGCCCTGGGTGGTGACGGGGCCGTTGATAGCGCTGGCGATCCCGTCATTTTTCATCGGTGGCTTTACTATTGGCTCGATGGTGTTCGGTGATTATTTCGGTAATGCCATTTATGTTGCCGAACAGCACCGTGGTCTGGAGATTGTTGGCCAGAGTTTCCATAGTGCGATTGGTTTTGTTGAGCATGGCTTTGCTGGCTGGGCGTTCTATCTTGCGGCTGCCGGTGTAATCGCGGCCTGGTATATGTATCTCAGCAATCCTGCCAGTGCGGCGTATATGAAAAATGTTTTTATTCTGCCGTATAAACTGCTACAGGAAAAATATTACGCCGATAAAGCCAACGAAATCGTGTTTGGTGCAGGTAGTCGCAATCTGGGTAATGGCTTATGGAAGTACGGTGACGTTACGATGATTGATGGTCTGCTGGTAAACGGCTCCGCAAAATTGGTCGCCTGGATTTCATCCATTGTGCGCCAGCTTCAAACCGGCATGCTCTATCATTATGCGTTTGCGATGATTATTGGTGTGCTTGGTCTACTCACTGCTTTTGTGCTTTTTTAGGATAGATAATGTTTAGCGACTGGCCATTATTAAGTTTAACTATCTGGCTGCCCATTCTGGGGGGTGTCGCTGTGCTGTTGATCGGTGACAAGGGTGATGCTGCTGGTATGCGTCGTCTGGCATTGCTGATATCGATTGTGACTTTTCTGCTTAGCCTGGGCCTTTATACTGGGTTTGACAGCAGTACTGCAGACATGCAGTTTGTTGAACGCACTGCATGGATACCCGGGTTTGATATTTATTATTATTTAGGCGTTGACGGGATATCGATGCCGCTGATTATTCTCACCACGTTCACCACCGTACTGGTGATTCTGGCTGGATGGGACGTGATTCAAAAAAAACCTGCGCAATACATGGCGGCGTTTTTATTCATGGAAGGTTTGATGGTGGGTGTCTTTGCCGCGCTCGATGCTATGTTGTTCTATGTGTTCTGGGAAGGCATGCTAATACCGATGTTTATTCTCATCGGTGTCTGGGGTGGTGAACGTAGGGTCTATGCCACCATCAAGTTCTTTATTTATACTTTTATTGGTTCAGTGTTCATGCTGGTTGCGCTGATTTATATGTATTATCAGGGTGACAGCTTTTCTATTCTTGACATGCACAAGCTGAAATTGAACATGGATGAACAGGTGCTGATTTTTATCGCCTTTCTGACGGCGTTTGCCGTGAAAGTGCCGATGTGGCCGGTACACACCTGGTTGCCGGATGCGCATGTCGAAGCACCCACTGGCGGTTCAGTGATACTTGCGGCAATTATGCTGAAGATTGGCGGCTATGGGTTTTTGCGATTCAGTTTGCCGATTACACCTGATGCCAGTCAGGCTCTGGACTGGTTGCTGATATCGATGTCGCTTATCGCCGTGATCTACATTAGTTTTGTTGCGCTGGTGCAAAAAGATATGAAAAAGCTGGTCGCGTATTCATCGATCGCGCATATGGGTTTTGTTACTCTGGGTATATTTGTTGTATTCCAGATTATGGCCAACCCGGCGAACGCTACTGGCAGTGGTGCTGTGCTCGCGCTAGAAGGCGCCATAGTGCAAATGATTTCGCACGGCTTTATTTCGGGTGCGATGTTCCTGATGATTGGTGTGCTTTATGATCGTATGCATACGCGTGAAATTGATGCCTATGGTGGTGTCGTGCACGTGATGCCGGTATTTGCCGGTTTTGCTGTGTTTTTTGCGATGTCAAATGCAGGTTTGCCAGGTACCTCGGGTTTTGTCGGTGAATTTATGGTTATCATCGCCAGCTATCATGCGAATTTCTGGTACGCATTCCTCGCAGCAACGACGCTGGTTCTTGGTGCTGCGTATACACTATGGATGGTGAAGCGCGTGTATTTTGGCGAAGTTGCCAATGACAATGTGCGCGCATTGAAAGACCTGAATAGTCGTGAATTTATTATCATGAGCATACTTGTTGTCGCAATCCTGGCCCTCGGCCTCTGGCCGGCTCCGGTGGTTGATGTGATGCATGCGACTATAGAAAATCTGCTGCAACATGTTTCGCAGTCCAAGTTAACAATTCTGGTGGTAAATCAGTAATGACACTCGACGCACTCAATTACATCGTAGCGTTGCCGGAAATTTTCCTGCTCAGCATGACCTGCGTGGTGCTGGTTGTAGATGTCTCTTTGCGCGATGCACAACGCAACGCGAGTTACGTGCTGGCACAGCTGAGTTTGTTGGGTACATTTTTGCTATTGTTGAGTGGCATGACGGATGCTCGTATCTATGCTTTTAATGATATGTTTGTGCAGGATGGCATGGCAGATCTGCTTAAACTGTTTGTGGTTGCAATAGTCGCTGTGGTGTTTGTTTATTCACGTGATTATTTAAAAGGCCGCAGTATTTTTAAAGGCGAATACTATTTACTCGGATTGTTTGCCACTCTTGGCATGATGTTGATGATATCGTCTGCCAGTTTGCTGATGCTGTATCTCGGTTTGGAATTGCTTTCATTGTGTCTGTACGCAATGGTTGCGCTGCATCGTGATAACGGCAATGCTTCTGAAGCGGCGATGAAATATTTTGTTCTCGGCGCTATTGCATCGGGTATGCTGCTCTATGGTATGTCGATACTGTATGGCCTCTCGGGTAGTCTAATGCTGGTCGATATCGCGCATGCGGTGACACAAACGGGTAGCACTGATATCGGCATGGTGTTCGCTCTGGTCTTTGTGCTGGTGGCGCTAATGTTCAAGCTGGGTGCGGTGCCGTTTCACATGTGGGTGCCGGACGTGTATCAGGGTTCGCCCACAGCCGTTACGGTATTTCTGAGCACTGCACCAAAACTTGCAGGCTTCGCTATTATTATGCGGTTACTGGTCGAGGCCCTGGGTGGCTTGCACACAGACTGGCAACAGATGCTGGTGATTCTCGCTGTATTGTCGATGGCGATTGGCAATATTGTCGCAATTGCCCAGGCCAATATCAAGCGCATGCTGGCATATTCCACGATATCGCACGTAGGCTTTATCATTCTCGGTATTCTCGCGGCCAGTGCCGAGGGTTACGCCTCTGCCATGTTTTACACGATTGCGTACGCGCTGATGTCACTCGGCGGTTTCGGTATTATCATGCTGCTGGCGCGTTCCGGTTTCGAGGCTGACCAGCTGGATGATTTCAAAGGCCTGAATCAGCGCAGCCCCTGGTTTGCATTCATGATGCTGATCCTGATGTTTTCGATGGCGGGTGTGCCACCGACACTGGGTTTCTGGGCCAAACTGGCGGTATTGAAATCGATTATTCACATCGACATGGTCTGGCTGGCCGGCGTAGCAGTGTTCTTTTCCATCATCGGTGTTTTCTATTACCTGCGTATCATCAAGCTGATGTATTTTGATAAGCAGCAGGACAACACACCATTGCAATGCAGCACCGATATGCAGTTTGTGCTTAGCGGCAATGCACTGCTGATTCTCGCGCTCGGTCTGTATCCTACGAGCCTGATGGTGTTGTGTGTTTCAGTATTTACCTGACCCGATGGGATGGCTACAGCTTGACAGAGAAGTGTTATTGTCGCATAGCACACTGCATCATTTCCACGCACGCTGCGCCATTTCCGCATAGCATCTTGCGTCACATTCCCGCGTACCTCCCCAGTGTCATTCCCGCACGCTTCTGGCGGCAACCCTGTTTGTCTACACAACAATATCACTTGAATTCCAGTTCATAAAAGCATAAAACATTCCAGCTTGTCACTCAGCCTGATCTGGATTAACCTGTCAGCTCAGCCCAGTCAGATGGTCACGCAGTTATGGACAAGTTTGACCGCATCTACGCACTGCATAATATTTTAAGCAGTCACCGTCAACCGGTTCCCATGACAAAAATCATGGCCGAACTGGGGTGTGCCAAAGCGACCGCCAAACGCATCATCGAACACATGCGCCTTTATCTCGCTGCGCCCATCAGTTACGATCGTGAACGCAATGGTTATTATTACGATTCTGATGGTGGTCATCCGTTTGAATTGCCGGGTCTCTGGTTTAATACCTCTGAATTACATGCATTGCTCACCGCGCAGGTACTATTGGAGCGTGTAGACCCGGGGCTGTACAGCGAACAACTGGCGCCACTACGCCAGAAAATCAAAACCATTCTCGAAAATGCCGGTGAAAAAGACAACGAAAGCAACCGGCGTATTCGTATTCTATCGCTTGCCAAACGCCAGTTTGATAATCATGTTTTCCGCCAGGTTGCCAGCGCCGTGCT
>JASBSR010000021.1 GCA_030148865.1 Gammaproteobacteria bacterium | reverse complement strand
TAAAGATCTCAGAGGATCACTCAGATTGTTCTACGTGTGAAATAATAGCCTCTTGCGTATGCATTGAAACTTTGAAAAAATGACATAAAATCCTGTCAAGTGATTTTTTATTTTTTTACATAAAATACGCTGAATAGTTACCTTGATTTTAAGTTTAACCGGACAGTAGTGATGAGATTTTAATATTAAACACTATCCCCAAACAATGACAAAACAGTTACCATTTATACAACATGTTTAAGGAAACACTAATTAATTTCGCCGCTCATAGTAATCCCTTCGACACAGGCTCAGGGCAAATTAAATTAGTCGGCGCATCCTTAAATTACGCTATAATTATCGTTCGCGTGCTGTTTCCTGCACCCCTCTTAACAAGGGACTCAATATAAATTCAATCACTCGGCGTTTGCCTGTTTTAACTTCGACGGAAACATTCATGCCGGGCGTAAGTTCAACCACCTTGTTGCCTGTATTCATGCTGGTGCGCGCCATGCTAACGCGAGCGGCGTAGACATAACCAACATTCTCAAGTGGCACAGCATCTTTTGACAGGCTAATTACCTTTCCGTCTATCAGTCCGTAGCGGGTGAAGGGGAAGGCTTCGACTTTTATTTCGACTTTCTGCTCAGGATCGACAAAGCCGATGTCCTTGTTTTGCACCCAGGCTTCAATTTCAAGTTTGTCTTCACGAGGTACGACTATCATCAACTGTTGCGCGGGGGTAACCACTCCGCCTATGGTATGCACTGCTAGCTGTTGTACAATGCCTTCGATGGGGGAGACAAGATGCTGCCAGTCAGTGCGATTTCTGGCTTTTACCAGTTCCTGAGTTAATGAGTGGATACGATTCTGCGCCTCGGATAATTGCTCACGATTGGTTTTGTCAAACTCGGAGCGGATGGTTTCCAGTTGCTTTCCCGCCTCATCCAGCGCCGCTTTGTTCTGTATCCATTGTTTCTTTTCCGCCGCCAGCAATTGCACCTTTTCCAGTCGCTGTTCTTCCAATTCCAGATACTTTATTCGAGAGACATACTTATCTGTCAGCATTTCTCTCATAGCCTTACTGCGCTCATCGAGTAATGCTACGGTTTCCTGCAAATATTTAATATTGACCTGCGCCAGTTCTAGTGCGGCCTGACGTTGATCAACCTGTAGTTCTGCACTGGCAATACGCGACCTGTATTCCCGTTGTTGATCCTTTAGCAACCGGCTTTGCAACAGGAAAGTCTGTTTTTCCGCCCCCTCTGGCATGCTGAATTCATATTTGCCTGCGAGTAACGCCCGTAGTCTAGTTGCTTCAACCTGTGCAGTTCTTAGTTCGTTGTCCAGGCGTCCTGTGTCTGCCCGGCTTGAGGTGCTGTCCATGTCGATCAGGGGATCGCCTTTGTTGACATACTGACCCTCATGCACATGTATCCTGCTGATGACGCCGGTCTCCAGCGGCTGAATGGTTTTACTGTGACTGCTGGGGATAATCTTTCCCTGAGCAACGGCAATGATGTCGATCTCACCCCATGCCGCCCAGATGAGCACCAGCACAAACAGGAGCATGATAACCAGCGCCATGGTGCGGCCCAGCGGTGATGCCGGGGTTTCCTGAATTTCCAGTACGGCGGGTAGAAATTCAAGCTCCTTGCCTTTGGCGGTTTTTTTATCCGCCGATGCCTCACGCACCTGCCAGGCGATGCGCCAGATATGAAGATGGCGGCGTAGTCTTTGCCAGTATTTCTTGGTGGTTTCCATTTTGTTTTCTTTTTTCAGGGCATTCATAGGGTCAGATCACTTGAAATTTTATTAGCCCTTCGACAAACTCAGTGCAAACGGTAAAATATCTTTCACTTTATATCTGTTGGGCTTCGCTTTGCTCAGCACCAATCTACCCGAGTTGAATGCCACCTTGCTGATGCTGGTGCAGCCGGGTGTAGTAGCCATTGCGTTGCAGCAGTTCATGATGATTTCCCTGCTCAATGATCTGCCCCTTGTCGATGATCAGTATGCGGTGGGCGTTGCGTACGGTTGAAAGACGGTGGGCGATAATAAAGACCGTGCGTCCCTGACTGATGCGAGCCATGTTTTTCTGGATGATATGTTCAGATTCATAGTCCAGCGCACTGGTAGCTTCATCAAACACAAGAATGCGCGGGTTGCCGATTAAAGCGCGGGCAATCGCCAGGCGTTGCCGCTGGCCACCGGAGAGATTGGAACCCTGCTCGCCCACCAGGGTGCCATAGCCTTCCTGCAGTTCGAGAATAAACTCGTGCGCGCCCGCCAGCTTTGCGGCATCAACCACGCTAGCCATGGGAATGCCCGGATCACTTAAGGCGATGTTGTCGCGTATGCTGCGATTGAACATGAAGTTTTCCTGCAGGACGACGCCGATCTGCCGCCGCAGCCAGGCCGGATCGACCTGCGCCAGATCGATGTCGTCGATCAGGATGCGGCCGGATTCCGGCACATAAAGCCGTTGCACCAGTTTGGCGATCGTGCTTTTCCCCGAACCGGAACGGCCGACAATACCGATAGTCCTTCCCGCCGCCACCTCAAAACTCATCTTGCGCAGGATTTCAGGGCCATCGATGCGATAACGAAACGTGACATCATCAAACGTGACATTGCCGTTTAACTTTGGCAACGTGGTGCGGTTGGGGTTGTAACTGGGTTCAGGCGGCGCATTGAGGACATCGCCCAGGCGCTGCACGGAAATCCCGGCCTGCTGAAATTCCTGCCAGAGTTGCACCAGTCGTAATAACGGCCCGCTGACGCGCCCGGCCAGCATATTAAACGCTATCAACTGGCCAATGGACAGGTCCCCCTGCATTACCAGGGTTGCACCCACCCATAGAATAAGAATGGTCGTGATCTTGTTGACGAAACTGGCAACCTGTCCGGCGACATTACCCAGGTTTTTCGCCTTGAACCCGGCTTTCACATACGCTGCAAGCTGTTCGTCCCAGCGCCGTTGCATGGACGGTTCCACCGCCATGGCCTTGATGGTTTCAATCCCGGTGACCGACTCAACCAGAAAAGCCTGGTTCTCGGCCCCACGGTTGAATTTCTCATGCAGGCGGGCGCGGATGACAGGGGTAATGAAAACCGAGAGGACTATATATAAAGGTATGGTCAGCACCACCACCAGCGTGAGCAGGGGGCTGTAAAAATACATCACCGCCAGAAACACGATGGTAAAAAATAGATCGATGATCAGCGTGACCGATGAGGAGGTCAGAAATTCACGAATGGATTCGAGCTCACGCACACGCGCCACCGTATCTCCTACCCGGCGCGCTTCGAAATAGGCAATCGGCAGGCGCAGCAGATGGCGGAACAGTTGTGCTCCCAACACCACATCAATGCGGCTGGAGGTGTGGGAAAAGATATAGGTGCGCAACCCGCCCAGCAGCACCTCAAACAGGGTCAGCGCCAGCATGCCGATGGCCAGCACATGCAGGGTCGTCAGTCCCTTGTGCACCAGCACCTTGTCGATCACCACCTGAAAAAACAGCGGCGTCAACAGCGCAAACAACTGGATGAAAAAAGACGCCAGCAGGACTTCGCCCAGCAGCTTGCGATGCTTGATGATGGCAGGAATAAACCAGCCGAAATCAAACTTTCTGTCTTCCGGCCGGGAACCGGCGCGGCGGGTGAAAAGTAGCAAGCGGCCCGACCAGGCAGGCTCAAAAATATCACGCGGCAGGGTCAGGGGACGGGGTTCCGCCGGGTCGTGAACCAGTACCTTTTCATCATCGGCCCGGGCAATCACCACATAGCGGCCATCGTGTTGCAGCGCCATGGCGGGAAGCGCAATCGCGGACAGGCGCGGCCACTCGCTGTCTACCGCACTGACCTTAAACCCAAGGTGCCGGGCCATGCGCAGCAAGGTCCCTTCATCCAGTGGCTTGCCCTGCTCGGCAAACTCATGCTGGAGCTGGCCGGCATCGGCGGGGACGCCAAAATAATGGGCCAGAAACAGCAGGCAGGCAAGACCGGCGTCTGGATTTTCAGGGTAATTGAGGGCGTACGGCATGTGAGTTCCTTCTCACGGATGGGGCGATCCGTCTGATTCAGTCAGCTTTGAAAAACAAAAATAATTTAGTATTTAAACTTACTGCTCCAGTATTAAAGTTTTATGTCATCATATAGAATCATTCCAGACCATGGCAGGGCAAGCGCATTTAAATCACAACAAATTCACTGAAAAAAAAGAACTTTTCGTAACAAATTTTAAAACCCTGTCATTGCACCCCAAGGGTGAAATGCCCGTATAGGGTGCACTTGTCACTTTGTTCGGGCGCAGCATGCCTTTAGCTGCAATCCAGTGGCTTTACGGACATGGATTCCGGCTAACCCCATGCCGGAATGACGGGATTCTTTTAGTTACTTGCGTTTCTTGCGTTCATGTATGGATATTGTATATCTTCATTTTTTTGTAGACTCTATTCTTCGGTAATTTGCAGGAATTTATAATGCTCCTGCCCTGAGGGCCATGGGCGGTAGATACAAAAATTGCAACACTATAAACTGTCCCATTCGTCAAGCTCAGTACTCAGGGTGAAAGGAATTAATCAGAAATTTAATTTTTTCCTTCTGGATGCATTCGTTCAACAGTGCGGAAGCCCTGCGGCAGCTTGTGACCACGCTGGGCGCGTTCACCTTCATAGTTTTCCATATCCGCCGTTTTTAACACTTTGTGCCGCTTGCCGGAATGAATTACAAGATAATCATCCTGTTCAATCACCGTAATTGCGGTGACATATTCTTCACGCAGTTTGGCTTTACTGGAAGGAATGTTAATAATTTTTACACCCTTGCCTTTCGGTAACTGAGGCAGCTCTTCAATATGATGGATCAGCAGGCGGCCTTCATTGGTCACCACCGCAACCCAGTGTGTCTCCATGTCGGTAACCGGCACCGGCGGCAGGACCTTTGCCCCGGGGGCAACCTTTAACATGGCCTTGCCCTTCTTGTTTTTGGTAATCATGTCTTCCAGGCGGGCGACAAAACCATAACCGAAGTCCGTCGCCAGCAGATACAGTTGCGATGGATCGCCACTCATCACACCGCAGAAGGCGGCGCCACTGATCGGTGACAGGCGACCCGTCAGCGGTTCACCCTGGCCACGCGCCGATGGCAGAGTATGCGCAGGCAGGGAATACGTGCGCCCGGTCGAGTCAATAAACACCGCCAGCTGATTGGTCTTGCCACGAGCGCTGTCCAGCCAGGCATCGCCTGATTTGTAATTCAGCGACAGCGAATCGACCTCATGACCTTTGGCCGCACGCACCCAGCCTTTTTCTGAAACAATAATGGTGATTGGATCAGCGCTAATCAGATCCGTTTCACTCATGGCCTGAGCCGCCTCGCGCTCAACAATCGGTGAACGACGATCATCGCCGTGTTCTTCAATCACCGCCTCCAGTTCCTTACGAATCAGGGTTTTCAGCCGCTGTTTCGATGACAGGGTTTTTTCCAGGTTGTCACGTTCCTCACTGAGTTCCTTCTGCTCGGCGCGAATGCCCATTTCCTCAAGTTTGGCCAGATGGCGCAGTTTCAATTCCAGAATCGCCTCGGCCTGCTCATCACTGAGTTTGAAGCGTTTCATCAATACCGGTTTGGGCTTGTCATTTTCGCGGATAATGCGAATGACTTCGTCAATATTAAGATAGGCAACCAGCAGGCCATCGAGGATATGCAGCCGACGTGTGATCCTGTCCAGACGATATTGCAGACGCCGACGCACGGTTTCAGTTCGGAATCTCAGCCATTCATTCAACAACTGGACAAGATTCCTGACCGCCGGACGCCCATTGAGGCCGATCATGTTCATGTTGATGCGGTAACTGCGTTCCAGATCGGTGGTCGCAAACAGGTGAGTCATTAACTCATCGGCATCTACCCGGTTAGAGCGGGGAATGATCACCAGCCGGGTCGGGTTTTCATGATCCGACTCGTCACGAATATCCACTACCATCGGTAGTTTCTTCGCATTCATCTGTGCGGCAATCTGTTCCAGGATCTTTGCCGGTGAAGCCTGATGCGGCAGTGCAGTAATGATGATGTCGCCGTTTTCCCGTTCATAGCGCGCGCGCATGCGCAGGCTGCCATTGCCTTTCTCGTACATCTGCAGCAGATCGGCTTTGGGGGTAATGATCTCCGCATCGGTCGGATAATCCGGACCGGGAATAAATTTAGTTAACTCTTTTACCGTGGCCTTTGGATTCTGCAACAGATGTATACAGGCAGACACGACTTCACGCAGGTTATGCGGTGGAATATCCGTAGTCATGCCAACGGCAATACCCGTGGCGCCATTAAGCAATACATTCGGCACCTGCGCAGGCAACAGCACCGGTTCTTTCAGACTGCCATCAAAATTAGGCTGCCATTCCACCGTGCCCTGTCCCAGTTCAGACAGGAGTAAATCGGCATACGCGGAAAGACGCGATTCGGTGTAGCGCATCGCAGCGAAGGATTTTGGATCATCCGGCGAGCCCCAGTTGCCCTGCCCCTGCAACAATGGATAGCGATAGGAAAAAGGCTGCGCCATCAGCACCATAGCCTCATAACAGGCTGAGTCACCGTGTGGATGAAACTTGCCAAGCACATCACCCACGGTGCGCGCCGACTTCTTGAACTTGGAACCCGCCTTCAACCCCAGTTCGGACATGGCGTAAACAATACGCCGCTGCACCGGCTTAAGACCGTCACCGATATGCGGCAGCGCGCGATCCAGAATCACGTACATGGAATAATCCAGATAGGATCGTTCCGTAAATTCCTTTAAAGGTAAGAGTTCGATGTTATCGTCAGCAGTTACGCTTGCCATGATTGGGTGCTTCCACTTTTTATGTTTCAGTTATTAAACGCAGAGAACGCGGAGGCGCAAAGGCGCAGAGTTTTTAATGAATTTATCTATTTCATATTGCGAAAGGCTAGTGCACATGTGATTTCATACCTTATATAAATCTTCAGAAATATTTTTTCTTTGCGCTTCTGCGTTAATCACCCATCACTCCATTCAAACCTCAGCCGGGTCATCGTCATTCCGGCGAATGCCGGAATCCAGACTACTCCTGCACCCAGATTTACCACACCACATCCATTACAAACCAAACTTCATAACAACAATTCAGGATACAAATCTCGCCATTGTGGATTTGTTGTCTCAATTGTTTTTATCTTCCATACACGTTTCCAGTTCTTAATCTTTTTTCCCGATGAATAGCTGATTCCATCGTTTCATGCACCTCATACCAAACCAGAGTATGCACACTATATCGCTTAGTAAAACCTTCTATGACATTATTCTTGTGCTCCCAAACTCGCTTTAATAGAGAGGAAGTAACTCCTGTATATAAAGTTCCATTTCGTCTATTTGCCAAAATATATACACACGGCTGCCGTTCCATATTGCCCCTTTTCACCATCCCTGGATTCCGGCATTCGCCGGAATGACATCGCTGTAAACACGAATATATTTTTCTTTGTGCCTGCGTGGTTCAGCGGTGAGTTTTTAAAACTTATACTAGCCACGACGCCAGATGGTTTTACCATCTTCGTCTTCCAGCACCACATTCATCGCCTGTAACTCATCGCGGATACGATCGGCATCTGCCCAGTTTTTATCTGCGCGCGCTTTTAAACGTTGCGCGATCAGCGCTTCAATTTTTTCAGCATCGTCATCCACACCCGCAGCGCTCTGCAAATAACTTTCCACATCCGCTTCCAGCAGACCGAGTACATTGGCGAGCTGTTTTAATTCCGCCGCCAGCTGTGCTGCTACGTCGGCTGACATGTTGCGTTCGCGGTTGACATGGTTCGCCAGTTCAAACAATACTGCCATGGCTTCGGGAGTATTAAAATCATCATCCATGGCTTTGTTGAAACGCTGGGTATATTCGCTCGCGATCACTTTGCCCGATATTTCAATACCACGCAGTGCATTGTACAAACGATTTAATGCCACCCGCGCAGAGTCCAGCAGTTGATCGGAATAATTCAGCGGGCTGCGGTAATGACTGGCGAGCACAAAATAACGAATTTCTTCACCTTTATACAGTTTTAGAATCTCGCGCACAGTAAAAAAGTTATGCAATGACTTCGACATTTTTTCATCATTGACGCGGACAAAACCATTGTGCATCCAGAGATTAACGAATTTTTCGCCGGTGGCGGCTTCCGATTGTGCGATTTCATTTTCATGATGCGGAAACTGTAAATCCTGCCCACCGCCATGAATATCGAAATGATTGCCCAGACAGCAGGTCGACATTGCCGAACACTCGATGTGCCAGCCGGGTCGGCCTTTACCCCAGGGGGAATCCCAGCTCGGTTCATCCGGTTTTGCGGCTTTCCACAGCACAAAATCGAGTGGGTCTTTTTTATGTTCATCTACCGTGACGCGTTCACCAGCGCGCAGGTCTTTGAGTTTTTTACCGGAAAGTTTTCCGTAAGCAGCAAAGCTGCTCACTGAATAATACACATCACCGTTATCTGCTGCGTAAGCAAAACCTTTGTCGATCAGAGTCTGCACCATGTCGATAATATCCTGCATCGACGCGGTCGCACGCGGCTCCTCGCTCGGCGACAACACTCCCAGGGCAGCAGCATCCTCGTGCATCGCGGTGATAAAACGCTCGGTCAGTTCTCCGATAGTTTCACCGTTTTCATTGGCACGCATGATAATCTTGTCATCGATGTCGGTAATATTACGGATGTAGTTCACCTCATAACCCGCTGCGCGCAAGTAACGCACCACGGTGTCAAACACCACTAGCACCCGCGCATGGCCCAGATGACACAGGTCGTACACCGTCATGCCACAAACGTACATCCGCACCTTACCGGGCTCGATCGGGGTGAAGGCTTCTTTTTTGCGAGTCAGGCTGTTATGGATTTGCAACATAGCACTATTCTGTAATTATTTCGTGTACGCGATATTAACGGAAATCCCGGAATTGCGCGAATATACAGGGAATAGAAGAGCGTACTGGTATCAAATCGGGCCGCACGGTACTATTTAGCCGTTGGACTCGCCTCCTCGTTAACGGGTTATGATTATGCGTTTTTACTTTAGCCTCATTTTCTTACTACTAGCCGCCTGTGGTGATCAGTCACAACATCTCGCTCTGGGTACACTGGAACGCGAGCGCATTGCACAGACCGCCACTACTAATGAAGTGATTGTTGCACTACCTGTTGCCGCAGGCACTACAGTCAGCAAAGGCACTTTACTGGTACAACTTGACGACACACTGCAAAAAGCCAGAGTCGATAAGGCGAACGCAGAGGTGGTGCAGGCCCGAGCTAATCTCGAAAAATTACAGCACGGCGCCAGAACTGAAGAGCTCGCTGCAGCAAGAGCCCGGGTCGCTGGTGCGCGTGCAGCACTGCTGGAGAGTCAGGCCCACCACGCACGTATTCGAGATTTGCAGCGAGATAAGCTGGCCAGTCAGGCCGATTTTGACAAGGCGCGGGCAACGCGGGATAGCAATCAGGCCAGTTTGCAAAGCGCACAGGAAGCACTGCTGGTGCTTACCAACGGTGCTCGTGAGGAAGATTTACGCGCCGCCGAAGCCACTTTAAACGCCACCATCGCGGTGCTGAAAAGCGAAACCAGGCGTCTGAGCGATTTATCCATCGTTGCCACGCGCGATGGCATTCTCGATAACCTGCCCTGGAATCTGGGTGAGCGCGTCACTATCGGCAGTCCACTGGCGATCGTCCTCGCCGGCAAGGCCCCCTTTGCCCGGGTCTATGTTCCCGAACCCTATCGGGTAAAACTCAAAATCGGCGATACATTAGTCGTGCATGTCGATGGCATTGAAAAACCCGTTCAGGGACAATTGCGCTGGATCTCGAACGAGCCCGCCTTTACCCCGTACTATGCCATGAATCAGGAAGAACGCTCACGCCTGATGTATCTGGCAGAAGTGCAGTTGCCCGACAGTGAGCAGGCACTGCCCAACGGCGTGCCGGCACAAGTTGAGCTGCCGTGAGCGATTATGTCATCAGAGCTGAAAAATTAAGCCGAAACTTCGGTGATGTAAAAGCCATACAGGCGCTGGATCTGGAAGTCGAAAAAAGTCGGATCTACGGGTTTTTAGGCCCCAATGGCAGTGGCAAGACTACCGCCATTCGGATACTAACCGGCCTGTTAAAACCCAGCTCCGGCAAAGTGCAGGTACTTGGCTACACCCTGCCTGAAGATGCGGAAAAACTGCGCCTGCACATTGGTTACATGACGCAAAAGTTTTCTCTTTATGATGATTTGACTGTGCAGGAAAATCTTGAGTTTATTGCCAACATTTATAGCCTGCCAGCTCGCTCACAAAAACAGCGCATTGAGGAACTGTTAAGCGTTTATGGCCTGCAGAAAAAAAAGCAGCAATTAGCAGGGAGCATGAGTGGTGGCCAACGCCAGCGACTCAGCTTATCGGCAGCAACCCTGCACAAACCTGAATTATTATTTTTAGATGAACCCACCTCGGCTGTTGATCCAGAAAATCGTCGCGAATTCTGGGAGCAACTGTTCGATCTTAGCGACCTGGGCACCAGTATTCTGGTCTCCACTCACTATATGGATGAAGCCGAGCGCTGTCATAAGCTGGCAATATTAGAAACCGGGATCAAGCGTGCCGATGGCGCGCCCGACGAGCTTATGCGAAACATTGGCGCACAGGTTGTCGAAATTGCCTCATCGAACCTGCGCCAGCTCAAACAAAAGTTACTAAATTTGCCAGAGGTGATCTCGGCCGCGCAACTGGGCGCACGCCTGCGGGTTCTGGTTAAAGATAGCATTCCCGATCCAGTTGCCTTTCTCACCCGGCAAGCCTGCATGAATGCTGACGATGTTTTAACTCTCGCCCGACCCAGCCTTGAAGACGTGTTTGTCACCAGTACAGGAACCAGCAGACAATGAAGTCTTTATTGCGTATACGCGCCATTGTCGGCAAAGAACTCATCCAGCTCAAACGTGATAAAATGACATTTGGCATGATCGTCATGATACCGCTGATACAACTGGTGCTGTTTGGCTACGCGATTAACACCAATATTCGTCACATTCCGGTGGGCGTGGTGAATCAGAGCAATAGTGGACTCAGTCGGGTTTTGATCCAGACTATCGAAGCCACCCAGGTCGTAACATTTAACCAACACTATATAAATGTACAACAGGCACAGGCAGCAATCGCCAATGCCGAAATTAGAGCTGCGTTGATCATACCGAACGACGTCAGCCAGCGACTGGCACGCAATCCATCCGTGGGCCTGGGCTTGCCTCCCTCCAGCGATGAAGAAACCAGTCGACCAGTAGCGCAATGGCTGGTCGATGGTTCTGATACAGTCATTGCAGCGGCGATCAAAAGTCTGAGAAATATGCCACTGGTTGAGTTACTGGATAAACCGGCAAACCGCAACACTGCCACCTTCGAAGTCACCCTGCTGTACAACCCCGAACAACGTACAGCAGTGAATATCGTACCCGGTCTGGTGGCAATCATTTTAACCATGACGATGATTATGTTTACCTCGGCCGCCATCGTGCGAGAAAGAGAACGAGGCAATATGGAAATGTTAATCACCACTCCTGTGCGCTCGATTGAATTAATGCTGGGAAAAATCATTCCGTATATTTTTATCGGTGCCATCCAGGTGAGTATTATTCTGGGCCTGGGGCATATTTTATTTTATGTCCCCATTAATGGCGGTCTGTTGCAACTGACTGGTGCTACTTTTTTATTTATTACCGCTAGCCTCACTCTCGGACTGGTGATTTCCACCATTGCCAAAAACCAGTTACAGTCCATGCAAATGACCATATTTATATTATTACCCTCTATTCTTTTATCCGGCTTTATGTTTCCTTATGAAGGTATGCCACGCGCGGCGCAGTATATTGCTGAAGCTCTACCGGCAACTCACTTCATGCGCCTGATACGCGGCGTGGTATTGAGAGATGTGGAAATCATCCATATGACACATGACGTTTACTGGCTGGCTCTGTTTACCCTGGGCGGACTGATTATCGCTTCGCTCAGATTCAGAAAACGCCTGGATTAAATAAACGAGTTAAATAAAATAACAAAGAAACCGCATCACACACCAATATTAACCTGTTGAAAAATAAAAAATTAGCTCCTTGAACAGCATAATCACTGAAATTAACTGAATAAAATCAGTGACACATTCCTCTATATAACGCGTGGCTAAATCCTCCGGTACACCGAGGAAGCTTTTTAGCTCGCGTTAATCAGTAATCGACACAAGTAGTGAATAAGACTCGAAACCATCGGACTCAGGATTAGAAATCCACCGTAGCTGAAACAAAATAATGAAATTTTTGTGTGCAGCACTACACGCAAGCCCTGTCTGGAAGCACATTAGATAACACTGAATGGCTGCTGGGTTAAGGGCCGTAGCTCAGATTATTGAATATCAGGATGAGTCAATGTTCGAATAACCTTAATTTAGAGGAAACACTAAATGAAACTTAAAATGCATATTAAAAGCCTTGTCTATGGTATTGGCCTTGCATTGCTGACCGAACAGGCTATCGCACACGATGCCGGCAGTCTGGCGGGAACACCGGTGTGTACCGAGTCCAATCTGATGGTGGCCGACGCCATGAATGCACCCTTTTCGAATATTCCTGGCCCCGGTCGTGTACTCGAAATGAACATCACCACAGGTGAACGCGGCATTACGGTGAACGCACCTTTCAGCCCGGCCAATGCGGGCACACCTATCTGTGATAACGGCGGTGTCGACTGCCCCGGACCGTGGAAACCCACTGGCGTACTCTCCGGTGGTGAGAATGGTCATGCCTTTATTACCAGCGCTGCCCAGCACGCGGTCACCGAATTCCATCGCGATGGCACACCGATCCGCACTGGCCCCACCCTGCCAACTTCACCATCACCCAACGGCAGTGGCTATGGCTGGGTTCCACGTTTATTGGGTAGCGGTTACATGCCGAACGGCAATGTTGCGCAAACCGTGTGTGATGCCAACTTTTTCAATGCATCAAACTCTGATGCAATCAGCCCCAAGGGCAACACCCATTCCAGTGGTAATGCTTCTAATCTGTTCTTTCCGCCGGTTTACAGCACACCTGAGCGTGCCGCCAATGGCCGGGTTCTGGTGTACGATCAGGTGAGCATGCAGACCATCGATGAATACAGCCGACCCAGCAAAGGACCTTACGCCAATGATCCACGCTGGAATTGTCCGGCAGGTGTACTGTTTACCTCCGAAGGCATGTTCGTCAGCATGTTTCATGGTGACGCGGTATTTGTGGTTGACTGGAAAGCTGGTATCGACAATGAAAAGAGCGAAGGCGTCGGCTCGAACGCATCTGATAATGGCAAGAACGATGACGCTGATGACTACGTGTCCGAATTTAGCCTCAACCGACCAAAGAATGAAGCCGTGGTGCTGCGTGTGATTGATCTTTCGGATGATGGCACTGGCATTCCGGATGCACCCACATTCAATTCACCGAATCGCCGCGACAATCTGCGCGCAATTCGCATGTCAGAGGACGGCACTCTATGGGGCACGCGACGCTCGCGTTCCAAAGGCTGTGCTGAAGGTGATGCCGGCTGTAATCCGAGCGTCTTCCGTCAGCATATTTTTGCTTCAGCCCCCGGCAGTAATCACAGAACCGGTACCCTGGCACTGGATCCAGGTGTCAACGTGATTGCGGGCACTACGATTAATCGCATGTCGGGCCCTGGCTGCACCTTCGTTCAGCAGGAAGTGCTTAATGCAGGTGGCACCCTGACCGGTGATGAGTGCGATGTCGAAACGCTGTATTTCGGTGCCTCGGCGGCCAACGCCGGTTGCGATCCTGACGGCGATGGCGTCAATGGCCCCGGGCATCCTGCCAATCCCTGCTTCAAGCCGGGCGGTGCCATTTACGAATATCGCATCGATGCAGCGCATATGGATGGTGCCAATGGTCGCTGTACCGGAGATCCGGCTGACGGCTATGGTTCGGGCGAAGGCAACGAAGCTTGTGCTATGCCCATCGCGCAATTTGATTTTGTTTCTAACGGTATCACCAGCAACCTGCCCGCTGGCACCATCGAAACCATCGATCCGCGCATGGTCATGACCATTCACGAAGCATTCACCCAGTAAGTGGCTTCACCAGCCGCCAGATAATCCTCTGGCGGCTGATTGTTATTATGTTGCAATCTCATAGCCGGCGATATCTCTCGTCAGCTATGTGCGCGATGAATACCATACCGATGATGCTGTAGGCGAAATATTTTTCGCAAACTTAATAGACCACGCGAGTTTCAGCCACGTGTTTAAAGAGGAATGCCAGATCATGAAATATTCTGCTGTCTTAGTACTACTGCTGATTTTATGCAGTTGTAATAATCAGACTCCAGAATCCAGCCGTGGGGAAAAGATTCCCACCGCACAAAACAGCGTAACCACATCACGCAACACTGCAGTCAAGAGTCGAGTGGTCGAGGCTGGAATTTACCGACTGGTACGCAGTGGCGGTTTAATCGATGATCCCAGCACCAGCACCGGCAAGTCAGTCTCAAAACCGGTCGTAGAACTCATCAAAACGACTCAGCGTATTCCTCTGATTAAAAGTGCTCAAATGTATTTTCAATACCGTATCTGGCCCGTACCAAACCAGCCTGCCTATGCAAATATACGACGCGTGCTAAAACACCCACCAATGACTTTACCCAGTGGCAAGGTGGTTACCGGCTCTGAGTTCACGATTAAAAATCGAGTTAGCGTCAATCAGCTAATCGGCTATACCGGTTATGGACTCAATGAAGGCTATGAAACGGTCGCGGGCGACTGGGTGTTTGAAATCTGGTACCAGAATCAGAAAGTCCTCGAACAAACATTTACCACTTATACCCCCGATAAAGCTGAACTCGCCAGACTGGAACCTCTGCTAACACCGGGAAACCGGGTACTGGGGAAAACTCAGTCACCTGAAAATTTCGATCGATTTCACTGGCCCAGAATCGTCATCGGAAAGACGACTACGACAACAAAGCAGCCCACTGAATTGCACAACTAACTGGTACCGCCGGTCGATAATCACCTATGCAACGCTGCCTGACATAAAAGACTGTCCCCCAACAGTCCGTTAAATTTATATTCGCAGTGACTGTCATTACAGTGGTCTGCCGTTGCGCGCTGCGTTATTATGTTCGCGTGTTTTTTAAGAACAGCAGCAGCATTTATGATTAAAGTACTTTTTGTCTGTATGGGCAATATTTGCCGCTCTCCTACTGCCGAGGGTGTTTTTCGCCATAAGGTCGAAGCCGCTGGCCTGAGCAACCAGATCATTATCGATTCTGCCGGCACCCATGCTTATCACGTCGGCAACCCACCTGACCAACGCTCACAAACCGCCGCTCTGAAACGCGGTTTTAATTTAAGTCGTCAGCGTGCCCGTAAAGTTACGGCAGCTGACTTTGAAGAATTCGATTATGTGCTGGCGATGGATCAGGCCAACCTGGATGATTTACGCTCGATCTGTCCACTGCATTTACAGGAGCGGGTGCAGCTATTTCTGGACTACACCAACAGCCCGTCAACTCGTGAAGTCCCCGATCCGTATTACGGCAGAGGCGATGGTTTTGAAACTGTGTTGGATCTGGTCGAAACCGCCGCTGAAGACCTGCTCAAACAGATACAGTAAAAATACAACAGGCCTGCATCACAGGCCTGTTGTACAGTGACTTAAATCGACAGGCTAGTCGTTTGAAGTCATTTTGTCAGCCGGGCTGGATTCCACCGCGACTGATTCTGCGGTTTTAGATTCAGCCGCTTTAGTCTCAACAGGCTTCGGCTCGTCAGCTCTAGGCACCGGTGCGGCTGCCACCTTTGTTTCAGTTTTGGTCATGACCTGCGTCATCTCTGCTGGTTTAGTTGCGACCACTCTGGTTTCGACTTGCCGGGTTTCGGCAGGCTTAGCAGCGGCAGCGTTTTGCTGCGGTGCTGGCTGCGCTGCGGGTGTCGTCTGATTTCCAGACTCCGATTTCGCAGCTGTGGTTTGTGCCGGCGGCGTGCTGGCCGACGACTGTGGAGCATCAGTGTTCGAGTTCTGAGTCGCATTCGCTGCATTTGCACCGGAAGTATCGCGACGGCGACGACTACCACCGCGACGCGAGCGACGTGACTTACTGCCCTGCCCGCTTTGCTGATTAGCGCCTGCACTCTGGTTGCTATCCGAATTATCATTCTTGTTCTGCGATTCCTGTTCAGCGGCTGCGCGTGCGGGCTTTACCTGACGCTGCTGATTACTCTGCTTTTGCTGATTCGGTTTCTGCGCAGCGACCTGATTATCCGACGACTGGTTAGATTTCTCACCCTGCTCGTTGCGACTACGATTTCTGCCGCGACCACCGCGACCACGACCACCACGACTACCGCGCTGGCCAGCATTACGGTTTTGTGAACGCTCTGGCGCTGGTGCTTTTTTCGCCCGGGGTTTTTCTTCTTCCTTATCTGAATCACTACCAGCAAACAAAGCGAACAGGCCTGTCAGCAAGCCAGGTTTTTTCACAGCTGACTGCGGCGCCTGTTTTGCCGGCACCGGCTTGGCGGGAATCACACGTCGCACGGCAGGCTGTTCAGGTTGTATCGGCGTTTCACGATACAACTGTGGATCCTGCGCCTGTTCTTCGCTATCCACACGGCGATAACTGACCATGGACTCTTCTTCTGCCTGTTCAGATTTACGCAGACGCGACACTTTATATTGTGGCGTTTCCATTGCTGGATTGGCGATTACCATCACCATCACCCCGGTCTGTTTTTCAACGCTGGCAATGGCTTTGCGTTTTTCATTGAGCAAATAGGTGGCAACGTCGACCGGCACCTGGACATCAACCCGACCGGTGTTATCTTTCAATGCTTCTTCTTCGACGATGCGCACTAATGACAGCGCCAGTGATTCAACCGTACGTACTGTACCCTGACCACTGCAACGCGGGCAGACAATCTGAGTCGATTCACCCAGCGAAGGTTTCAGCCGCTGGCGTGACATTTCCATTAAACCAAAGCGCGAAATGCGACCGTGCTGCACGCGCGCACGATCCAGTTTGACAGCATCGCGCAAACGGTTTTCGACTTCGCGCTGATTGCGCGCCGCCATCATGTCAATAAAGTCAATTACCACCAGACCACCGATATCACGCAAACGCAATTGACGCGCGATTTCGTCAGCCGCTTCCAGATTGGTATTGGTGGCGGTTTCTTCGATATCACCGCCCTTGGTCGCGCGAGCCGAGTTAATGTCGATGGAGACTAATGCTTCGGTGTGATCAATCACTATCGCACCACCCGAGGGCAGCGCGACTTCACGACGATAGGCTGATTCGATCTGGTTCTCAATCTGGAAACGATTGAACAAGGGCACGGTATCGTCGTACAGCTTGAGCTTGCGAATCCGGTTCGGCATCACCTGCTCAATAAACTGACGCGCAGTTTCGTAGACCTCGGGTGAATCGATCAGTACTTCGCTGATGTCATCACGGAAATAATCGCGCAGGGCACGAATAATCACGTCGCTTTCCTGATACACCAGAAACGGTGCCGGGCGCTCTTCGGTGGCTTTGACAAAGGCGTCCCAGAGCTGCAGCAGATAATCCAGATCCCATTGCAGTTCTTCGACATTGCGACCGACACCGGCGGTGCGCACGATCAGGCCCATGCCATTGGGTACCTCGAGCTGGCTCAACGCATCGCGAATCAAATCACGGTCTTCGCCTTCGATACGACGCGAAACGCCACCGGCACGAGGATTATTGGGCATTAACACCAGGAATCGTCCGGCGAGGCTGATAAAGGTGGTGAGCGCAGCGCCCTTGTTGCCGCGTTCTTCTTTTTCGATCTGAACTACGACTTCCTGGCCTTCTTTGATCGCGGTACGAATGTCAGTACGCCCCTGCGAGGTCCGGGCTTCTTCGCTGTAATAACTGCGGGCGATTTCCTTGAACGGCAGAAAACCATGACGCTCGGCGCCATAATCGACAAATGCAGCTTCCAGACTGGGTTCTACCCGGGTGATTTTACCCTTGTAGACATTCGATTTTTTCTGTTCGCGTGAAGGGACTTCGACATCCAGGTCGTAGAGTTGCTGGCCATCGACCATCGCCACGCGGATCTCTTCCTTTTGCGCGGCATTGATTAAAATTCTTTGCATTGTAATGTGTGCTCGTTGGGTACAACGGCTCTGATCCGGTGTTTGCAGCCTTTTCTGTCAGGCGCACGATCTGTAATGCCAGCGTCAACGCAAACATCATGACTAGCATGGCGTCGACGGGCATCGAGAAGGAATAGTCGGTTATCAGAAACGTGGTAGTCATTGTTATATGTGATATTTGTTGTGTCTGTATCAACACCCGCGCTCTGCGAATGAGTGAATTCAGTGGTACCCGGGGTGTTCCCCAAGGCGTTCCGCTGTCGTTTTCAGAACTGAACCAGTCCTTGCGTACATCATCCTGATGCGATTTCCGTCCTCGATTTTTGACGGAAGCGACGTTTTCGGGCTGCGATCCAGCCTGAGCTGGCGCAACTGTGCATAAGTCTGTCAAAATGTAGGCTTGCGGTCAATAACAGTATAGCCCCCCAGCCCCTAAGCTCAAGCATGTGCGCCGATAAAACCGACCCCCCTGCCAAAGTCAGAATAACGCTGATCGACCAGAATAACCATGGTCAGCGTATTGATAACTACCTGCTGAGCCAGCTCAAGGGCGTGCCCCGTAGCCATATCTACCGTTTATTGCGCAGTGGCCAGGTGCGGGTCAACAAGGGCAGAATCAAGCCCCCTTACCGCCTCAAGGCTGGCGACGAGGTCAGAATTCCGCCAGTACGGCTGGCCAAGAGCCACGATATTCTGGTGCCCGATGCGGTGATCCGCCTGCTCGCCGAGTCAGTTTTGTTCGAAAATGACGATTTAATGGTCATCAACAAACCCTCGGGCCTGCCGGTGCACGCCGGCAGTGGTATTCAATATGGGGTCGCCGAAGCCTATAAACAATCGCACCCCGATACTTTTATCGAGCTGGTGCACCGCCTCGACCGCAATACCAGCGGCTGTCTGTTACTGGCAAAAAATCGCGCCTGCCTGAGCGCGATGCACACCATGATGCGCGATGCGCGTGGCATCGACAAACAGTATCTGGCGCTGGTCGCTGGCCACTGGCCGAATCCGACCACGGTCGATGCCCGGCTGAAAAAAATGCAACGCAGCGGCGAGCACATGGTCGAAGTCAGCGCTACCGGCGCAGCTGCGCGTAGCCATTTTGAGGCACGCACCCTGTACCGTGATGCCAGTTTGATGACAGTACAACTGGAAACCGGCCGCACCCATCAAATACGGGTGCACGCCAGTCACTGCGGCCACCCGCTCGCCGGTGATAGCAAATATGGTGATGACACATTTAATAAACAGATGAAAGCCCTGGGTCTAAAGCGCTTATTTTTACACGCCTGTCGCTTATCATTCAAAATCAACCAACAACGTATCGCTGTCGAAGCCCCATTGCCGACAGAGCTGCAAAACCTGCTGGATAAATTACAGGTATGACCAACAATCCCTATCAAGTGCTGGTGTTCGACTGGGACGGCACGCTGATCGATTCTATCGAACGTATCGCCACCAGTTTACAAATCGCCAGCGAACAGATTTGCGGTGTTCGTGTCACCGCAGCAGCTGCGCGCAATGTCATCGGACTGGGACTGGTCGAAGCCGTCAGCCAACTGCACCCCGACTTTGACGACACCACAATACACACTATCTGCGAAGCCTATAAACAACATTATTTATATGAAAGCGATGTTGAAGCACAATTATTCGATGGCGTCGCCGACATGCTAGATGATTTGCGTAGCCAGGGTTATACACTGGCGATTGCCACCGGCAAAAGCCGCACCGGACTCGAGCATTCATTAGATACCCACAAACTGGCGCACTATTTCGCCAGCACACGCTGTGCTGGCGAAAACCGCTCCAAGCCACACCCGGAAATGTTGCTCGGTGTATTGAAGGATGTAGGAGCGAGTATTCATCAGGCAATTATGATCGGTGACAGTGAACACGACATGAAAATGGCGAGCAACGCGGGTGTTGGTGCGATTGCCGTCACGCACGGTGTCCACACGGCTGAAACATTACAAAAATATCAACTGCTGGCGTGCCTGGATCAAATCACAGACTTATCCCACTTTTTAACCCATAATCCTGTGAAGTTGAACTAATGACTTCACCGGTACGATATTCAGGAGCAAAATCTTTATGAGCGATTCAGACAACGACTGGGAAAGAGATGTCATCAGTAAACTTGCCGAGTCGGGTTTGCGAGAACAGAAACGTGCGCGCCGCTGGGGTATTTTTTTCAAACTGCTAACCTTTGTCTATCTGACAATAGTATTACTGATTTATGTTAATCCACAGGTCAGCAAATCCAGCAGCACTCGCCACACTGCTCTGGTAGAACTCAATGGCGTGATTGCCGATAACGAACAGGCAAATGCCGATAATATTATCGGCGCGCTTCGCGATGCGTTTGAAAATAAAAATTCGGCGGCTGTGATATTGCGTATCAATAGCCCGGGCGGCTCACCAGTACAATCCGGGTACATTTACGACGAGATCAAACGTCTGCGCGAAAAATATCCTGATAAACCTTTATACGCCGTGGTCACCGATGTCTGTGCCTCGGGCGGATATTATGTGGCTGCAGCGGCAGATAAAATTTTTGCCGACAAAGCCAGTATCGTCGGCTCGATTGGGGTGCGCATGGACAACTTTGGTTTTGTCGATGCCATGAAAAAACTTGGTGTTGAACGCCGCACCCTCACTGCCGGCAAAAACAAGGCGCTATTTGATCCATTTTCACCGATCAACAAAGAAGCCAAACAGCATTTACAAATCATGCTAACTGAAATTCATCAGCAATTTATCAATGCCGTCAAAACCGGTCGCGGTGACCGGCTGGCGCTGAAAACGCCGGGACTGTTCTCGGGACTGATCTGGACCGGCGAACAGGCCAGAACCATCGGTCTGGTCGATGACCTTGCCAGCAGCAGCTATGTCGCCCGTGAAATCGTCGGCGCGGAAACTATCGTTGATTACACGCCACCGGAAGATTTGCTCGAACGTCTCGCCGGCAGCATGGGCGGCTCGATGGCACAAATGCTGAGTAAAAACATCGGTTTTCTACAATTACAGTGATCTGAACCCCTGAAAACCGTATTCGCGCGCAGGACAATGACTGCGGAATGCGCTATGCTCAAAAAAAAGCAGGTGCAATCAATTACATAGCCTGATATAACAAGCCATATTCCGGCGTGCATCATTTGCTGACCCATAGATAATACTAAAAACAAGATGTCCCAGGGGAACACTATGAAGAACGGGTTCTGGAAGAGCGACTGGTTTGTCGGCCTGGCAATCACTCTAATTTTCGTCACCTTCGCTAATTCGAATCTAATTCAAGGTCTGGAACGCAGTGCTTACGACATTGCTGTCAGCGCTTCAAACCGAACCCCCAGCGACAGGATTGCGGTGATCGCCATCGATGAGGAGAGCATCAACAATATCGGCCGCTTCCCCTGGCCGCGCGATGTGCACGCCAAAATGTATGACGTACTCACCCAGGGCGGCGTCAAAGTCATCGGCCAGACGGTAACCTTTTCCGAACCCCAGCTCGATCCCGGATTACAGTTCATTCGCGATCTGAAAACCTCATTCGTACAAAGCAGCCTGACCGCAGCACCAGCGATGATAACCGAACTCGACTCGGTGATTAAATCTGCGGGCAAACTGGTGAAAAATAAACGCGATGCCAATGGCCGCGCCGCATTAAAACAGGTCAGTGACTATCTCGATAAATCACCATTGAAAACTCAGCTTGGTGATGAATTACAGGCCTTTAATGAATTTCTGAACTCTGCAGAACTCGCACTCGACACTGATACAATATTGGCAGAGAGCATGCACGCCAACAATAATATCATTCAGGCAATGGAGTTTGCGGGTGGTGAAGCACTTGGCCGTCAGGATGAAACATTGCCTGATTATATTTTGAAATATCGTTTACCAGAAGCTAATGTCATTGCCAGCAACATTGAGCCCAATGCCTACCCGGTAAGCGTCATACAAGCGAGCCCGCCGATTGCCAAAATAGCTGAACAGGCAACAGGTATCGGCTCGCAGGTAATCCTGTTAGATTCCGACGGTGGTATTCGTAGCGAACCGCTCGTGGTAAATTATTTTGACGACTTCTATCCTTCAGTCGCTCTGCTCCTTGCTGCACGTAGCCTGAATCTTTCACTGAATGACATCAAAATTTATCTGGGCTCACATGTTCGACTGGGCAAGCTCAATATCAGAACCAACCACAATTCGACCATGAATACTTTTTTCTACAGCAACCAGTCTGGTGATGCTTTCCCGGTGGATTCTTTTTATGATGTGGTCTCAGGCAAAATTCCCGCCAGTAAATACAAGGACAAAATCGTGCTGATTGGCGCTACAGCAGCGGGTGTTGGCACCAGTTTCGTAACGCCTGTTAACCCGGCGATGGCACCTGTACTTACGCTGGCACACTCAGTGTCGAGTATTCTCAACGAAGACTTTTTTATCAAGCCTGAATGGGCGCCATATACATATATGAGTGCCGTGGTGCTGATTGCACTTTATCTGATGCTGGTATTGCCACGCATGAGTGCCGGTGTCGGCTTTGTAGTATCGGTGCAGCTGTTCATCGTCCTGTTCGCGACACACTATATAATGATGACCGCTCAGGGCATGTGGATACAATTGATGCTACCGGCAGCACTGCTGGTAGTCGGTCATCTGTTACTCACCACCAAACGTTACATGCTCACCGAGCGTGGCAAGGCACAACTGGATATTGAGTCTGCCGAAAGCAATCGTATGCTGGGTCTGTCCTTGCAGGGTCAGGGACAGCTCGACATGGCGTTTGAGAAATTCCGTAAGCTGCCCAACGATAAAGGTACACTGGAACTATTGTACAATCTGGCGCTCGACTACGAACGCAAACGCCAGTTCAACAAGGCCAAATCAGTGTATAACTACATGGCCGATCATGACGCCAAATTTCGCGATATTAAAGAACGCGCGATACGCGCCAAAGCGATGGAAGATACCGTCATGCTCGGCGGCGGTTCATCATCCCCCGGCGGCACGCTGATACTCGAAGGCGGCGGTGTTGAAAAACCGATGCTGGGACGTTACGAGATTGAACGCGAGCTCGGCAAAGGTGCCATGGGTGCGGTCTATCTCGGTAAAGATCCCAAAATTTCACGTGTCGTGGCAATCAAAACCATGGCACTGTCGCAAGAATTTGAGGCCGATGAACTCGACGAAGTGAAACGACGTTTCTTCCGTGAAGCCGAAACCGCAGGTCGTCTCACCCATCCTTCGATTGTGACTATTTATGATGCTGGCGATGAACACGACCTCGCTTATATCGCGATGGAATTTCTCAAGGGCAATGATCTCACCCAATATATTAAAAAAGACAGCCTGCTACCCGTCAGCAAAGTGTTAATGCTGATCAAACGTGCAGCCGAAGGCCTGGATTACGCGCATGCTAACAATGTCGTACACCGTGATATCAAGCCTGCCAATATTATGTATGATGCTCAAACTGATGTGCTCAAGATTACCGATTTTGGTATCGCGCGCATCACCGATTCCAGCAAAACCAAAACCGGCATGGTACTGGGCACGCCTTCGTATATGTCACCCGAGCAACTGGCGGGTAAAAAAGTCGGCGGACAGTCTGACCTGTTCTCGCTCGGGGTTATGTTATTCCAGATGGTTACGGGTGAATTACCATTCAAGGGTGATTCCATGGCGACTCTGATGTATAAAATAGCTAATGAACCCCACCCCGCTCCCGACAGCATTAAACACGATCTGCCACGCTGTATCAGCCTGATCATCAATCGTTCGATGGAGAAAGATACCGATAAACGATATCAACTCGGCTCTGATATGGCAGAGGATATCAGTAAGTGTCTTAAGATATTGCAGGCAGAAGGTCTGAGCTAGGCGCTACTCTCATGAGTCTGAAAGGGAAGATCGAAATGGCTGGTCTAACGGACGTCGGTTGCGTGCGCGAACAGAATGAGGATACGATCAGCTGCGACCCGAACCTGGGGCTGGCAATACTGGCCGATGGCATGGGCGGTCACCGGGGTGGCGAAGTCGCGAGTGCCATGGCAGTAAGCACGGTGAGCGACCTGCTCGGTCATAAACTAAAAAAAATAAGCCCCGGCGAAACCGATGAGGACTCTGGCTACAGCCTGGAAAGTATGGCAATTCATGAAGCCATAATCGAGGCCAACACCAGTGTCTACAGCGCATCGATTGACAACACGCAGTACCGTGGCATGGGCACCACCATGGTGGTGGTGCTATTTTATGATAATCGCTTTACCGTGGCCCACGTCGGCGACTCACGCCTGTATCGATTGCGTGACAATGAATTCGAGCAAATCACCCGTGACCACAGCCTGATGCAGGAACTCATCGACCGTGGCTTCTATACGCCCGAGCAGGCACAGAAATCGCTCAACAAAAATCTGGTGACGCGCGCCATCGGTATTGAAGACTATGTCCAGGTGGATATTCAGGAAGACATTGCCCAGGTCGATGATATTTACCTGCTCTGCTCTGACGGTGTCACCGATCTAATGGATGATGACCTGATTGCGCAAACCATCAAAAAGTGCGATACCGATCTTGCTAAAGCCGCATCAGAGTTGGTCCGGGTCGCCAACGAGCACGGCGGCAAAGACAACATATCCGCTATTCTGGCACGGCCGATAAAATCTTTTCCTGCCGGAAATAGCTTGTTTTCTCGATTTTTTGATTTATTCTCATGAATATACACGTCTCCAGGAAAAAAAATGGCCAGGCTAGTTCTCAGTTTTAGCGGTGCGGGCATCCAGGATTATGAGCTGGATAAAGAAACGATTACTATCGGGCGTGAGCCAGATAATGATATTCATATCGACAATCTGGCGGTCAGCAGTCACCATGCCAAAGTCCTCACTATTCTCAATGATTCGTTCATTGAAGACCTGAACAGCACCAACGGCACCTTTGTCAACGACACTAAAATCACCAAACACGCGCTCCAGCCGGGCGATGTCATCACGCTCGGCAAGCACAAGCTCAAATATGTGAACGACGCTGCTGCGGGTGGTGACTTTGAAAAAACCATGATCATCCGCCCCGATGCTGCTGGCATGCCGGAGCAGACCGAAAATGATCATAAACTGGAGCAATCCATCGGTAAAATCGCCGCCGATCTCGCATCTGCGGGTAGCAGTCGTTCCGCTGGCCCGGGTGCCGCTCGCCTGCAACTGCTCAGCGGCACCAATAGTGGTAAAGAACTTCAGCTCACCAAAGTTATTACTACGCTTGGCAAACCAGATGTTCAAATCGCTGCCATAACACGCCGACCGAATGGCTACTTTCTTATCGTGGTCGACGCTGGCTCGTCCGGTGACATGCCCGTGGTCAACGGCAACGCCATTGGTAAACATGCGCATGCGCTGGTGGACTCCGACATCATCGAAGTGGCCGGTGTAAAAATGGGGTTCCACCTGGATTAGAGTATACCCAGCATCAGTAGTGCAGTTAGCCTTTCTGCTAGCGTTCAGCGGGCCGCTGCAACAATACGCACCATGCGCCAGCAGGTACCATCCTGTACATTAGCTCCGCCCACATTTGCTAACAATAGGATGCGGGCATACCAGCTAATGCTTCATCCACGACCGTCATCATTGTTTAAACATTATCAACAGCCAAACACATACGGCAAAAAAATGGTCATGGTAACGACACTATGTGGCCGCATGTTGTAGCCGGAGACGAAAGGACCCGTTATTAACGCTGGAGTGATTCACGATATAACTGCTCGTATGCATCGATAATTATTCGTCAAAATCTGTCATATAAACTCAAAATAACCAACATATTTCCGTCATATCAGCCTGTTACTTTGCAGCAACATCACTAGAACAGATGACAAAGTATGTATCAGGCCTATGGAACAATAGTTTTAAGCACTGCTATATTCGTTTATCTGTGCTGCAAAATATGGATCAGGCTACAGCTCTCGAAGGCGAAACACCCTTCTTTGAGAGGACATTCTCGCTGGTCCCGACGAATTGCGCATTGTATCCCCTTATTTGAATATAACTATGATCAGTTTTTTTCCAGTGACGGCGCTCCTGTCGAGATTTGTAAAACTCGTCAGCTAGCTTTTGACAATTTGGGGAAAATATTCAGAGAAACATACCCAGAAAGTATTGTATTTAACGAATCACAGGAAAGCTCGATCTCTGACATACGTTTCACCAATGCTTATCGTGTTCCATTTCCTTATCGAAGAATCGTCAGTCAGGCACTAAAGCCAGGGATTGTTGCTATAGAGACTTCAGGCGTCAGAATTAAAGACCTGGATGGTAACTGGAGTCTTGATCTTACTGGCTCATACGGCGTCAATGTATTCGGCTACGAATTCTACAAGGAATGTATGGAAAAAGGCTATGAAAAGATCAAAAACTATGGCCCTGTACTCGGAACCTATCATCCTCTGATAAAGAAAAATGTTGAAAAAATAAAACACATTTCAGGTCTCGATCAAGTCTCGTTTCACATGTCCGGTACTGAAGCGGTTATGCAGGCTGTAAGGCTAGCGCGATATCACACCGGAAAGTCGCATCTAGTTCGTTTCTGTGGCGCCTATCACGGCTGGTGGGATGGCGTACAACCGGGGATTGGCAACCAGCGTGACATCAGAGATGTATATACCTTGAGTGATTTGAGTGAACACACACTCAAGGTACTTGAAACCCGGCATGATATTGCCTGCATACTCATCAATCCGCTGCAGGCACTGCACCCCAACGCCGATGCCGCAAATGATGGTTCGTTGATTAACAGTGAGCGAAGTGCGCGTTTTGATCGTGAGGTATACAGTCAATGGCTTAAAAAAATACGCGATATTTGTACGCGCAGATCTATCATTCTAATATTCGATGAAGTCTTCACCGGATTCCGTCTCGCCTACCGTGGAGCTCAGGAATATTTTGGTATTCAGGCTGACATGGTCACCTACGGAAAAACACTGGGTGGTGGGCTGCCAGTCGGCGTAGTCTGTGGGAAACATCACCTCATGAAGCGTTTCAAAGATGATCAACCGGTGAATATTTCATTTGCCCGTGGCACATTCAATTCTCATCCCTATGTCATGGCAAGCATGCATGAATTTCTGACTCGTATTGAAGACCCCGGCCACCAAAAAAACTATCTGCAACTTGAGACACAGTGGAATCGACGCGTAGACGAATTGAACAAACGCCTCTCGGAAACACAGTTACCAGTACAAATCGCCAATCTCACATCAATCTGGACAGTACTCTACACATTACCCAGCCGTTACAACTGGATGTATCAGTATTACTTGCGCGCAGAGGGTGTAACCCTGAGCTGGATCGGTACTGGAAGAATCATCATGAGTCACAACTTTACTAATGAAGATTATGAACAGGTTATGTCCTGCTTCGTCAATGCAGCAAGAAATATGAAAAAAGATGGTTGGTGGTGGCAGAATGCAGGCTTAAGCAACAGATCTATAAAACGACAAGTACTTAAAGAAATGCTACAGGCGCGTTTCACAAAGCCGGGCGGGAATGCATCCAGAAAACCTGCATCAAGAACTAGAAATCAACCCGACCAGAGATCACTTAAGGAGTCATGAGGTCATGATAGATTTTCTTTCAGACAGCAGCATTAGTGAGTTCCGCAGAGATCAGCAATCTCAGTTAAAGCAGTATCTTGATCGTGCCAGCAGCACAATCGTACCAGCCGAAAGCCTCAAAGTTGATCTGCACTGCCACGATTTCAATAGTGATGTTCCTGACGAACTATGGGGGCGCATTCTAGGTCTACCTGAAACCTGGTTAAAAACCAAAAATCTAGTTAAAACCCTGAAAGCCAATAACTGTGATGTTATCACTATCACCAATCACAATAATGCTCGATCCTGCTGGGATCTGTTGGACAAAGGAGAAGATACGCTGGTCGCTGCTGAGTTTACCTGTCATTTCCCTGAGTACAGCCTGTTCATACACGTATTAAGCTATGGCTTTACCCCGGATCAGGAGACCACACTAAATTACAAGCGCAAAAATATTTATCAGTTTCTGCGCTATGCAGCTGAACATAATATTCCAGTCATTCTGCCCCACCCTCTGTATTTTTATACCCGTAGTGACAAAATCGACTTAACATTATTTGAAAAACTCGCGGTTATGTTCCAGCGATATGAAATACTGAACGGCCAGAGAGATCAGTGGCAGAGCGTACTGACATTAAACTGGATTAATACTCTGAGCGCAGAGAAAATACATGACTATGCCAGAAAATACGGCCTCAGGCCTGATGATTACGCCGTCAATCCAGAGCAACCCAAAATACTAACTGGCGGCTCAGACGACCACATGGGGCTGTTTGCCGGCCAATGTGGATCCTACTTACATGTACCGGATCTTTCCGAGCGACTCAAAACCAGCCGGAAATCAGAGCTGGCACTGGAAGCGATTCGAGAAGGCCGCGTCACACCTTTCGGTCACGTTGCTGAAAATCAAAAACTGAATATTGCGTTGCTCGATTATTTTTCACAAGTAGCGACAAAAATACAGGATCCAGGCCTGCTGCGGATATTTTTCCATCGCGGCGAAATGTCAGACAAGCTGGCCTGCTTTACTATCAGTAATTTACTTCTGGAAATGCAAAAAAACAAAAACACACAAAAGTTTTTTGGTTTTGTCCATGATGCTCTACAAGGAAAAAAACTCAACAAGCTTGTGAAATGGAACATAAAAAAAGATTACAGGTTCTGTATTAAATATCTTGAGAATATCGCCAACAGCAAACACATAACACCTGAAAAATTCATCACAACAGTAAATACCTCAATATCAAGCTTATATACCGAGCTTAATCAGTTAATTATAGAAAGATCAAAGAAATCTCGCTACATCAAAAACGAACATAAACTTGAGAAATTTTGCACTGAGGAAATTACCAGAAAGTTTGAGATTCCAAGCCAGCTAACAACACTGTTGTTTGGCTTAGAGACAAAAAAAGATAGCATAAGCGGCATCAGTGTCGGAAAACTTCTGGACAATCTCTCATTCCCCATGCTTGTTAGCATCATACTTCTTGGCACAACAGTAGCAAGCACTCGATTATTATATCAGAATAGAAAGTTCTTAAATGATTTTGCAGAGCACATTGACAGCAACCATCACCCCAGACGTGCGCTTTATTTAACCGATACCCTAAGAGACAAGAACGGCGTATCCAATTCGCTCTCTGCGAAATTAAAGGAGATTCAGCGGTCAGACTTGCCGATAGACTTTTTGATTTGTCATGCTGACGCTGAATGCGAGCCACATTTACATGTCGTCAAACCACTAACCAGCCTGACAGTGTCACATTTTGGCGAACAGGAGATGAGAATACCTGATTTAATGGAGATCGCTAAGATATTTTACGAAGGCGGTTATGACCGAATTATTTGCTCAACCGAAGGCCCTATGGCGCTGGTGTCAATATTTATCAAACACATGTTCAATGTACCAGCCTATTTTTTTATGCATACCGACTGGCTGGAGTTCATCAAAAATACAACCGATATGAACCAGCATGAGCGTGATCGAATACGCCGGATAATGCGTTTTTTCTACCAGCAGTATTCTGGCGTTTTTGTACTTAACACCGAACACCGTAGCTGGTTAAGCGGGCATCAGATGCAACTAGATGAAAACAAAGTTTTTCTCACTGCCCATCACACCAATATCAGCAACGAGGATATTGATCTAGTTCATAAGAGCACACTATTTTCTGATGCAACTGATGAAACCCCTGTTTTATTGTTTGCCAGCAGATTAAGCAAAGAGAAAGGGATTTTTGATCTTCCTGAAATTATTGCGCAGGTAAAACAGTCGGTACCTGATATACGCATTGTTATAGCTGGCTGCGGCCCTGATGAAGATGAGCTTAAACAACAACTTTCAGAAGCATTGTTTTTAGGCTGGATAGATAAAAAACTAATGGCTCAGCTGTATGCAAGCCTCGACCTGTTCGTTTTTCCATCGCGCTTTGATACCTTCGGCAATGTTGTGCTGGAATCCTTTGTATATGGTATGCCCGTCATTGCCTATAACTGCAAAGGCCCAAAAGATATTATCAAAGATAAGGTGAATGGCTATCTGGTCAATACCCGTGGCGAATTCAGTCAGCAGATTATTCAGCATTTCCAGTCACCCTTAAAGCATCAGCAGCTGAAACAAAATGCCATATTACGCAGCCAGGACTATCAGGCTGAGTCCATTATGCAGCAGTTTATGCTGGATCTTGGCCTGATAGATCCGGAAACTCCCGCGCAACAACGCCGCCGAGTTGCCTGAATGGCACATATACCCATAAAGCCTTTTACCAGCAATATATAACATGACACGACTAACTCGCTCCTTCGGCCGGATGGAACAGGTCAACTTTCTGCTCACCAATCGCATACCACGTCATTTATTAACGCATTTTATGGGCTGGTACAGTCGTATTGAAAACCCATTGATTACCCGAGTCTCGATGTTTGTCTGGCGACTTTTCGCTGATGACATCAATCTGGAAGAATCAAAGCACAGCCAGTTTTCAAGCTTACACCAGTGTTTTATACGTGAGCTAAAACCTGGTGCCAGACCGCTGGACACTCGCAACAATATCGTGATCAGCCCCTGTGACGCCATTGTCGGTGCCTGCGGAAAAATATCAGGCACAACGGTACTCCAGGCCAAAGGCTACCCCTATGAGCTCAATGAATTAATTCCTGATGAATTCATGCTGGAAAAGTATCGCAACGGCTCATACGTGACACTGCGGCTTAAATCCAGCATGTACCACCGTTTTCATGCACCACTTGATTGCGCTGTAAGTGAAGTGACATACATATCAGGTGACGTCTGGAATGTAAATCCAGTCGCCCTCAAACGTATTGATAAACTATTCTGTAAGAACGAGCGCGCCGTTATCGAATTGCACCCGATGGCACACGATCATAGCATTACGCTGGTTCCTGTTGCCGCTGTACTTGTTGCCAGCATGAAGTTTAATTGTCTTAATTTTGATCTTGATCTGAAATACGCTGGTCCTAACAAGTTAGCTTGCAACACCCATTATACCAAGGGTGATGAAATGGGATATTTCCAGCATGGATCGACCATTATTGTATTTGCCAGCGAAAATTATGAATGCTGCGAAGAAATTGAACCTGGAAAAAACATACGAATGGGCGAGCCACTGCTGATTGACGCACTATCAACCAACTAAAATACACATTAAATCAGGAACAACAGGTAACCATTATGAATTTCATCAAAGAACTTCGACAACAACGCTGGGACGACCATCGTTATTATCACCACAACCGAGTCAATCAACTATTACACTTACTCAGCGCATCCTGCTTCCTTGCCAGTTATATCCTGATATTTATTGATCCTGTTATTGCAGTGATGGTTGGCTGGTTATTAGCGATGATACTTAGACAAATTGGACATTTTTTCTTTGAACCGAAAACCTATGATGATATCAACCAGGCCTCCCATACTTATAAGGAAAGCATAAAAGTTGGGTACAATTTACAGCGAAAAGTCGTACTGTTGTCAATCTGGATACTCGCGCCTGTGCTACTGTATTTCAAGCCATCGCTATTCGGCCTGCTGGAAATTCCGACAGATTTACACGGCCTGCTCTACAATACTGCGATCGTCTGGTTATGGATTGGACTTGGTGCTTTGTTATTCAGAACTGTCCACCTGTTCTTTTTAATGGATATACAGTCAGGCATTGTCTGGTTCAGCAAAATACTGACCGACCCCTTCCATGACGTTCTAATTTATTACAAATCCCCTTACTATATTCTCAAAGGCGAAATGTACGACGATATGTCAGACTGGTATGATCAGTCATTACTGAATCAACTACCGACATCAGTCGCAGCTAGTCAGTAGTAGTATAGTAACTATTTTTCGAAAACCGCGATTGATTCAACATGCGCGGTGTGTGGAAACATATCCATCACCCCGGCGAACACCAGTTTATAGCCGAGCTCATTGACCAGCACACCGGCGTCACGTGCCAGTGTCGCCGGGTGACAGGACACATAGACAATTCGCTGCGCCTGCATTTTTTTTAAATACGGTAGAATTTCCACCGCACCCGAGCGTGGCGGGTCCAGCAGAATACGGTCATAATTTTGCTTGAGCCATGGTGCGCTGAACAAAGCTTCATCATATAAATTTGCGTGGATGAATTCTGTATTGTCAATCTGATTACGTAAGGCATTCGCACGCGCTTTTTGCACCATTTCTTCCGCACCTTCGACACCGGTTACATGCGCAGAATGTTTCGCCATGGGCAGTGAAAAGTTTCCCAGACCACAAAATAAATCCAGTATGCGATGTTCTGGTTCCAGCTCTAGTAGCTCGATAACCCGGCGTACCATACTGCGGTTTAAATCGGTATTAATCTGCGTAAAATCTGAAGGCTCGAACTCGATACGCACATTGAATTCTGGCAACTCATAACTCAGTGGCTCAGGAGTTTGCGGCCACAATGGCTCTAACTGATCCGGTTTACCCGCTTGTAACCATGCATGAAGATTATGCTGCTGACAAAAATCAGCCAGTTTTTTTCTATCCGAGGCAGGCATCGGCTGTAAATGTCGAAACACCAGCGCAGCACATTGATCGCCGATCGCGACTTCGATCTGTGGAATCTGCTCGCGTATTTCCAGATCATGAATGCACTGTGCCAGAAGTTCCAGTATCTCGCCTACTGAGGGATGCAGAATATCGCAACGCTCGGTATCGGTGATAAAGGATGAGTTGCTCTCGCGAAAGCCGACCAGCACTTTTTGTTTTTTGTGCACATAGCGCACGCCGAGGCGCGCCTTGTGCCGATACTGCCATACCGGACCCATAAGCGGCGGCAATATTTTTCTGGGCGCAATCTTACCGATGTGCTGTAAGTGTTCGAGCAGGGTTTTTTGTTTGAGCTCGATTTGGGCTGCAGATGACATGTGCTGCAAACTGCAACCGCCGCATAAACCGAAAACTGCACATCTGGCTTGTACTCTATCACTGGATGCCTGCTGCAACAGTTCCACCACGCGCGCTTCGGCGACTTTTTCTGTGATGCGGGTGTATTTAAAACTGACGCGTTCGCCCGGCAAGGCCTGGGCAACGAACACGGTACGGGCGTCGACATGCGTAATACCACGACCTTCGGCAGAAAGCCCGGTGACGTCTGCGATCACGGATTCTTCAGGCAATCGTATTCTACGCTTGCGCCTGTGTTGCTTCGCCATATCTTAAAACATCAGGCCGGAAACACACCCGACGACATATAACGATCACCACGATCACAGATAATACTGACCATGATTGCATTCTCGACCTGTTGACCAAGCTTGAGCATGGCCGCCACCGCACCACCGGATGATATTCCGCAAAAAATTCCTTCCTGTGTTGCCAGTTCACGCGTGGTCTGTTCGGCTTCGGCCTGACTGACATCAAGTGTTAGATCAACGCGCGCGGCTTCGAATATGCCGGGCAGATATTCTGGCGGCCAACGCCGGATGCCAGGGATTTTCGAGCCCGCTTCCGGTTGTACGCCAACAATCTTGACCTCGGCATTCTGTTCTTTCAAATATTTAGATGTCCCCATGATGGTGCCGGTGGTTCCCATCGCACTGATAAAATGCGTGATGCCGCCATCAGTCTGGCGCCAGATTTCAGGCCCGGTACCAATATAATGTGCTGCAGGATTATCCGGATTATTGAACTGGTCGAGCACCCGCCCCTTGCCGTCGGCCTGCATCTGCAAGGCCAGATCACGCGCGCCTTCCATGCTCTGTTCAGCCGTCACCAGGATTAGCTCAGCACCATATGCTTTCATCGCGGCGCGGCGTTCTTCGCTCATGCTCTCAGGCATGATCAGCACCATACGATAATTCATAACGGCTGCCGCCATCGCCAGCGCAATGCCGGTATTTCCACTGGTGGCCTCAATTAGAGTATCACCGGGCTGAATATCACCGCGACGCTGTGCCTGCAAGATCATATTGAGCGCGGGCCGATCTTTTACCGAGCCCGCCGGATTATTTCCTTCGAGTTTCACCAGCATAATATTACTGCTGTCGGCACCCAGTTTCTGGAGCTTGACCAGTGGAGTATTGCCGATGCAATCAGCCAAAACTGTATACAATGTATGCTTCATAATCAACGGGTTATATTAAATTTTGGGTGTATCGGCAGGCGCAAACTGCTACACTTGCCGAAGTGTTGGGGCAGTATATCATCACCCCAGTTTGAGCTAATGCTGATTTATGCCCAACACCATAACAACAAGGGATGCACATGACTAACGCATGTCGATACACTCTGTTTTCAACCAGCCTGGTATTACTACCCGCATCCGTTTCCGCGAATCAGGATGACCCTTTTTTTGAAATGCCGGTTGTATTATCCGCCAGCCGGCTCGAACAACCCGCTTCAGAAACCCCAGTTGCAATCAGTATTATCGACCGCCAGATTATCGATGCCTCGGGTGCGCGCACCATCCCGGAAGTGCTGCGACTGGTACCCGGCATGGTGGTTGGCAATAGTGTCAACGAGTTTGGCGATGAGCCTAAAATTGTGGTCGCCTACCATGGCCACACTGATCAATTTTCAAAACAGATGCAGGTATTGATCGACGGACGCTCGATTTACGAGCCCATGCTCGGCGGCGTCGCCTGGAACATGTTGCCCATCAATATGGAAGACATAGAACGCATCGAAGTTTCACGTGGTCCCAACGCCGCCAGCTACGGCTCAAATTCTTTTCTTGCTGTGATCAATATCATCACACGCCAGGCCATCGAAGACCAGGGAAAACTGGTAAAAATCGTCGCCGGTAACCACGACATTATTGATGCAACGTATCGCTTCGGCAAGAGTTTCGGTGACCTGGATTATCGCTTCACCCTCTCAACACAAAACGATAATGGCCAGGATCGTGCTGATGGAATAGAAAATCACGATGACCTGGGAGCAAAGGCTCTGGATTATCGAATCGACTATCAAATAGACAGCCACAAACAGCTTACTTATCAGGGTGGCTACGGTATGGCAGATATTCAAACAGACCGAAACTATACATCACTTGGTATAAAACCAATACGGGAGTCAAACAACGAAACATTTTATCAGTTCATAAAATACGAAAATAATTTTAGTAACGACAATACCCTGGTGCTGCAATATTACTACAACCTTCTGGATAAAAATGACAAGTCCAATTCCAGAATAATAGATCCGGTAGTATTTGGTATTCCCGCCGACCCATTTACTATCCCGCTGGATTTCAGTTTGAAATCACAACGACATAACCTTGAAGCCACACATTACATGCAGCTAAATGATGAGATACGTTTCATCTGGGGAGGAGCTTTACAGCAGGACATTGGGCAGGCGCCCTATTATCTTGGCACGAATGACGTCATGCGGCGTGAGACGTATCGTATCTTCAGCAATACTGAATGGCACGCAACAAAAAATGACATCATTAACTTCGGAATTGCCGTGGAGAAAACCAGCTCAATGGGAGCGGCCAATAAATCGCCAAGACTGGCATACATACATAAGTTTACACCACAGCACAGTTTTCGCTTTAGTATTTCAAAAGCAGTGAGGAGTCCGTTTATTATTGAGGAATATGGTGACTTTTCACTTAGCCACACACTCACCAATAATGGAACACCAATAGGTACTATTTTCGACCAGCAGGTAGGCCCCGCAGAAAAACTTGATAATGAAGAGATACTCAGCCGAGATGTGGGCTATTACGGGCGTTATTTGAATGACGACCTGCTTTTTAATGCGCGTATTTTCAGAGACACACTCAGCCATCTAATTAGAGAACAAAAAAGACTCATCGCAGATCTGGATGGCGAAACACACGTACTAATAAACGATAACAGCACCACCATTAAAGGTATTGAAGCAGAGGTTGACTATTATATCGACCCCTCGTTACGGATAACTATGAGCGCCAGTCATCTCACAATTGATTCCAACGACCCCATAACAAGCGGCAATAGCCGAAATTTCACAGAGTCGGCACCGAATAATTCCGGCTCGATATTCGCTATCAAGCAGTTCAATAGCAAATACAGCGGTAGTCTGGGATACTACTATGTTGGACAGTTTTCCTGGATCGACGCACGGAACGATGCCTCAAATGATTATCGCACCATGGATATCCGCCTGAGCAGGCACCTGCGGATGAATAACGACAAAGGCTCAATATCACTAACACTGAAGAATATAACCGGGGATTACAGCAACTACGACAAATATCCAGAAGCCGGTCCAAGAATCGTACAGAACCTGACGGCCTATCTTGAACTCAGACTTCAATACAGATAACAATACACATGCATTCTGGACTCCTCAAAGCGCTCGCCGTAACTGAGACCAGACGTCTCACAGGCATACTCGCGTGTATGTTATTTACAGCACTCCCGAACACAATGAGCTATGCAGAGAATATAGATAAGATCGTCGTATACTACTCGGAAAATAATGATTTTCAGAAACAACTGGCGAGTGCGCTATATGAGAAAATCAGCATATATAATCGCACAGACCGAGTTAAATACCTTAGCAATAACGACACATCTCAAATTGGCCCCGACGATCTAATCATCAGCATAGGCACACAACAAACTATCGATAAGCAACTGAGGATATTACATAATAATATTATCTATATTGATGATTCTAACAACAGAGTCGAAAAAACTTCAGGAAATACAAGCTATATTAATATAGAAATTACTCAGCCTGCATGCCGGCACTTATATTTAATACGCACTATCAATAGTCAATGGAAGCATATTGGTTATATGACAAGTGAATCGGACGACTCACGTCTTGTAGAACTACGCGCCTGCGCTAAAAAACTTGGTATCAAAGTTTCAGACGAGCTTATCAGCAATGATGAAGATCTTCCTGGTGCACTTGATAAGCTCGTTATATCAAACGACGTGATTCTTGCTCTTCCCGACAGCCGTGTATACAACCGCCATTCTGTTAAAAATATACTTCTATCTGCGTACCGCCAGAGAATACCTGTCATTGGGTTTTCAGACAATTTCGTTAACGCTGGCGCACTCGCAGCAGTGTATTCATCATCTGAACAGATCGCACAACAAGTTGCAGACTCAATCCTGGAAATCGATAACGCTTTTCAGCCAATTGTTCGTACCAGCGTTTACCCAAAAGATTTCACGGTTAGCATTAACAAGCAGGTAGCAAATGCACTGGATCTAAATATATCTTCAGAAGAGACTTTGCATAAGTCACTCAAAGACATGGAGACGGGTTTATGAAAAACTGGAGCATACGAAAACAAATTGTAGTACTCGCGCTTCTGCCAGCACTATTCGTAGGACTCGGGCTCGCAGTTTACTTCACGTACGCACAAATCGAGTACATTAGTAACTCGTTACGCAAACACGGTGAATCAATTGCCACACAAATTGCCCCCGCGTCCGAGTACGCTGTTTTCTCAGGGAACACTCAATTTCTCGAACCAACCTTAAAAAATTCTTTAGATGACCAGGACGTTGTTGCGATCACAATTAGAGACAGATTCAATAATACTCTCATCTCTCTACACGACAACACGTCTCGCCCCGTCTCACATTCGATCTGGCGTAAAATAATCAAAACAAAACAAATAAAGTTTGAAGTACCAATCACGTCACAGGAAGTATCGATTGATGATTTTAGTGATAGTCCAGTTCTGGATACATATAATAACTCTCTACCCGAAGACATTATTGGCTATGTTGAGTTAGCGGTAACAACATATCATAGTGATGAGCAAAAAATCGCCAGTCTAAACAAAGCGGTTATGCTAACTGCTGTGATACTCGTGGCAGGATTTATTCTCGCTGTTCGGGTCAGTCGACAAATCGCTATCCCAGTACTATTGCTAACAAATACTGTACGCAAGATTGCATCAGGTGATTTTAAAACACGTGTTACACAAGATGCGCCTGGTGAGCTTGGAGTTCTTGAATCATATGTAAATTCTATGGCTAATGAATTACAGTCCTATCAGGAAGACATGGAATCCAGAATCAACGACTTCACTCATGAGCTCCAGCAAACCCTGGAAGAGCTCGAGTTACGAAATGCTGAGCTTGATATAACACGCTCTAATGCACTGGCTGCCAGCCGGGCGAAGTCTGAATTTCTGGCAAACATGAGTCATGAGATCAGAACCCCCTTGTGTGGAATCATGGGCTTCTCAGAGCTGATTGATAATACAGATCTCAATGAACAACAAAAAGATTACATTACTACAATACGAAAGTCTGCGAGTAACCTGCTCAATATTATTGATGACATTCTCGACCTGTCAAAAATAGAATCAGGAAAACTTGAGATATCAGTTGTCGAATTTAATTTACTTGACATCATCGAGGAAGTCATCGATCTCCTAAGTCCGTCAGCCTATGATAAAGGCATTGATTTAATCTATTGCCTGCATAAAGATGTCCCTCGCCAGGTCAGAACCGACCCAGTACGTATTCGCCAGGTACTAATAAATTTGATCGGTAACGCAATTAAGTTTACTGACGATGGTTATGTGTATCTCGAAATTCAGTCTACTCCAGACAAGAAACGCGATGGTATTAGCTTCACCGTTAGTGACACTGGCATTGGCATGAGTCAGTCCAGCAAACAAACCCTGTTCCACGCGTTTACTCAAGCTGACACTTCCATTACACGACGCTTTGGCGGCACCGGGCTCGGCCTGGTAATATCCAGAAAGCTTACCTTGCTTATGGAGGGCAATATCGATTTTGACAGCGTCGAAAATGAAGGCTCTCGATTCTGGTTTCGAGTACCCATACAATCTACAGCAAAGCCTGTCATAAAGGATACCTGTCTGGCGGGCACCAGAGTAGCACTAAGCGCTAACTCTGATTTATGCCGCACTTCTATTAGCGCCATGCTTGAGTATTGGGGTTGTGAGATCACAACCTCACAAACCAGCCACAAGATATCAAACGAGAGTTTTGATATTGCTATCAGTTGCCTCACTCTTACCGAGCTTGTCAGTATAAGAACAGGCCACAGCACCCTGGCATGGCATACTACTGATAAACCACGCTTGGCTATAATCAGCTCGAACGCGCAGAGTGACGCTCAACTCATATACACGACTGGCGCAGACAAAGTAGTATTTTTTTCCAGCTCACAAAAACAAATATATACCGCGCTTTGCAATTTGAGCAGCAGCACACATACACCGGACGAAGACACCTATCGCGATCACCACGATGCGCAGCTCAACTGGTCAAATATTAGAGTTCTGGTGGTAGATGATAATGCGATTAATCTGCGACTGGCAGAGATTATATTGCGTCAACATGATGCACAGATCATCACAACCTCCACTGGCGAAACTGCTATAACAATGGTTAAAGAACAGGACTTCGATATTATTTTTATGGATCTACATATGCCTGGACTTGATGGATACGCAACAACTAAACGTATCCGCCAACTGCCAGGTCAAACCACCCCGATTATTATCGCACTCACAGCCAATGCTATGCCAGCAGAGCGAATGCGTGTATTTGAATCCGGCATGAACGATATTATGATCAAACCTGTCAGTGAGCAGATGATGCAAACTGTGATTTCTCGCTGGTTAGACAGTGTTGATCGTGGTGTCATATCTGCACCCCAGTCAACTATTAGCAACATGGTCTTTTCGATGGAAGAAGCTGAAAAATTCACAGCAGGCAATGCTTCGCTCGCAATCGAGCTGGCCAATATGCTGAAAGTTGATTTGCCCGAGTATCAAACGAATATCGCCACTGCGCTAGACACAAATGATCTCGCTAACCTTAAAGCTCACGTCCACAAATTGCACGGTGCGTCACGCTGTTGCGGCACACCCGCCCTGCGAGAAGCGGCAGAGTACTTCGAGCATATCATCGATACTGCACAGTATGACGAGCTCGGTTCAGCCGCAGACAGACTCAATCATGAAATCACACGCTTGATTGAGTACCGGATTTAACTATGCGATATGCCTAAGGAAACTCTGATTAGTTCAAAGTTTCCGCAGTACATGGATATGCCGCCATTAAGATAAAGACAAGTAAAACCGAATTTTATCTTTTTTCGCGCTCTGATAATTCATCAATGACACATCAAGGCTTCCCTAAATCAATATTTGCAACTTGTGGCAACTCCCGCGCTGCCTCCATCAGGCGACGGTATTCTCGAATACTGGATTCCAGGCCCATGAACACAGCATCGGCGATAATCGCATGACCTATATTCAATTCCTGTATCTGTTTGAGTTGAGCGATCGCCCTGATATTGCCACGATTCAGTCCGTGGCCTGCATTCACCTGTAAACCCAGCTGATCCGCGAACACCGCAGCATCAGAGATTCCCCGTAGCAACTGCTCGCGCTGCGGCGCAGTTTTTGCATCTGCATAATGTCCGGTATGAAGCTCTATTGCAGGCGCACCACAGGCGTACGCCGCTTCGATCTGTGCTTTATCAGCATCGATAAACAGCGAAACCTTCGCACCAGTTTCCGCCAGCCGCCGGCAGGCTTCCTGAATCCAGCTCGATTGCGCAAGCACATCTAGCCCACCTTCGGTGGTCAGCTCTTCACGATTTTCCGGTACCAGACAACAATCCTGCGGTTGCACCTGACCGGCAATTTTCAGCATAGCTTCGGTGACAGCCATTTCCAGATTCATCCGCGTTTGCATTTGTTCGCGTAATAAAAATACATCGCGTTCCTGAATATGGCGACGGTCTTCGCGCAGATGCAGGGTAATACTATCTGCACCTGCCTGTTCGATAAGCAATGCTGCCTGCACTGGATCAGGATAGTCCGTGCCACGTGCCTGGCGCAGGGTCGCGACGTGATCTATGTTCACGCCCAGTAACAAATGTTTTTGAGACATTAATACCTCTAAAGTTGAGATCGAGATTTTACATAAAATCAACTGGCAATATCTGTTTCAACAGCTTTGTACAGCTAACTTTGTTGGTTTCAATATATCAATAATACGCCTGCTGGACACGATGGCGACCGGATCCTTGAGCAACGACACCGCATTCCGTATCGAATACGGCAAAATCACACCTCGTCTCAAACGTAACGAACTATTCGCGGAATCTCTGGAAAATCGTAAAACAATTATGGGCGTTGTATTCAAAAATGACGTCGAAAGTCTCACTGGAAAATTACCACCCCCCGTGCAGAAGATCGACAATCACAAGAAAAAACAAATTCCATTCGCAACGCCAGCCAGCTACACCACGAATCCCGCTATTCTTCAGAACACCGCTTACAGTGGTGGTTTTTTTGATAATCCCATGCTCGATGATGACGGCGCATTCCGTCGTGTATCATTACTCGAAGTCGATGGCAACAATATGGAAGTAGAATCACGTTTGAACAAACTCTATGGTAAAGTTTACCACTACTCTGTTACCCTGCAAACCGACAGAAAACTATAGCACCAGTAATTTTCCCGGGCTGGACGCTTACTTCAATTTACATCCCGAAAATAACATAACGCAAAATTCCGAATAAAACCCTCAATATTTACTGCCTGAAAACTCTTTCCAGTGTGTCCTCAGTCATAATTTCGACACCAAGTTTTTCAGCTTTTGTCAGTTTTGAACCAGCATTTTCACCCGCAAGCAAATAATCAGTTTTCGCTGATACACTGCCGGTGACTTTTGCCCCCGCCTGCTGCAGTCGAAGTTTAGCTTCATCACGAGTCATCGTACTCAGTGTGCCAGTGATTACAAAAGTCTTACCGGATAACGGCAGGTTTTGCTGGCGAGAAGTTATTGTCGGTGCCTGCGGCACAACACCGACCTCAGCTAGTGCTGCAATAACTTCGCGATTATGTGCCTGCGCAAAAAAATTGACAATATGCTGCGCCACAATCGGACCGATATCTGATATCCGCTGCAATTCATCCAGCGATGCTCTGGCCAATGCTGCTACATCAGGGTATTCAGCAGCCAGATTTAGTGCCGTCGCCTCTCCTACTTCACGTATACCAAGCGCATAAATATAGCGCGCCAACGCAGGTTGTCGCGACCTGTCAATCGCCGTCAGCAAATTCTCTGCTGACTTTATACCCATGCGTTCAAGCCCGGCAAGCTCATCCAGCCGCAAGCGATAAATATCTGCCACCGTCGAAACCAGTTGCGCTTCGACCAGCTGTTCCACCAGCTTTTCACCCAGACCATCGATGTCCATCGCCTTGCGCGAGGCAAAATGTTTAATCGCCTCGGTGCGCTGCGCCTTGCAATACAGACCACCGCTACAGCGCGCCACCGCCTCGCCTTCGATGCGTTCGACAGTCGACTGGCAGACCGGACATTTTTTCGGCAACTGTATCTTCTTTTCCCTGCCACTGCGTTCTGCGATCACCGCCGACACCACTTCGGGAATTACATCACCTGCGCGACGCACAATGACACGATCACCAACACGTATATCCTTGCGCTCAACTTCGTCCATATTATGCAGCGTGGCATTGCTGACCGTAACGCCACCGACAAATACCGGTTCCAGCCGCGCAACCGGAGTCAGCGCACCCGTGCGCCCAACCTGAAATTCAACATCGAGTATAATCGTGAGCTCTTCCTGCGCGGGGAATTTGTGCGCCACCGCCCAGCGAGGTGCGCGCGCGACAAAACCCAGTTGCTGCTGCAAATTAAAAGCATTGACCTTGTACACAACACCATCGATATCGTAGGCAAGCTTGTCACGTTTCTGCTGAATAGATTGATAGTATTTGATACAGGCAGCGACTCCCGACACCAGTTTTAATTCTGCGCATACCGGTAACCCCCACAATGCGAGTTGCTTGAGCATCGCAGTGTGCGTTTCGGGTAGGTCGCCACCTTCGTGGACACCGACCGAATAGCAGTACATCGCTAATGGCCGTTGTGCAGCGATTCTAGGATCCAGCTGGCGCAGACTACCTGCGGCCGCATTACGTGGATTGACAAAGGTCTTCTCACCCAGTTTTCGAGCTTTGGCATTGAGCGCGGCAAAGCCTTTTTTCGGCATATAGACTTCACCACGCACTTCCAGTAACGCAGGATAGTTTTTTCCGCTCAAACACAATGGCACCGCCTGGATAGTTTTAACATTATGCGTGACATCCTCGCCGGTGGTGCCGTCACCGCGTGTTGCTGCCTGTAGCAGCTGCCCATTCTGATAGATCATACTCACCGCCAGACCATCAAGCTTGGGTTCAGCCGCGTATTCGATGTCATCGTCTGTTTTCAAACGATCATGAATACGTTTATCGAAGGCTATCAGGTCTTCATCTGAAAATACGTTGTCCAGTGACAACATCGGCAGGCCATGTTTAACCTGGCTGAACCCGGCCAGCGGCTCTGCACCTACGCGTTGCGTTGGAGAATCGGCTGTGATGTATTTCGGATATTCTGCTTCGAGTTGTTGCAGCTCGCGAAACAGGCGGTCGTATTCTGCATCGGGAACCGAAGGTGTATCAAGCACGTAATAGCTGTGTGCGTGCTGACGCAACTGGTCGCGCAGTTGTGCTATTTTTTTAGCGATGCCTTTGTGATCACGACTCGGCATCGAAACTTGCTGCCAGTTCACGATAGGCTATGGTATCTTTTTCTGTCAGGGTTTGACGTTGATTATTGCAAAGCCGGGCGCCGATCATTTCTGCCATACGATAAGCACAACGCAACATATCGTGCAAACCTTCGCTTGAATTTTCCAGCTGCGCTAGCTGGATAAACATGACCAGACCACGTGTTTTAAGAGTATGGATAGCTTCCGAATCAAAGTTGCCCGGCTCCATCATATTGGCCAGGCTATAAACGGGTTGATGATGGTCGTCAAGGCGATGAAAAATATTCATCTCACCGAATGTCAGGCCATTGGCGTAGGCAGCGCTATTGATCATATCACCGGAAAGCTGTTCGTCCTTTGCCAGCAAGTATAGAGTAATTAGATCATCGGTTCGTAGTGCCGGGTTTTTAGTATCAGTGACAACCGTTGAAGACGAGGCCTGTTCAATATAGTCAGTAGTGTCGGTAACATCATGCGAATCGTAGCCATCATCATCGTATGTGGCAACAACGCGGACTTCACCAACCTCTTCATCAACATTATCCCGGGCGCGTGCGCTAATCTCTGGCAGCTCAGAATCTATTTCAATGTCATCACTAAGGTTTGAGTTGCGGCGACGTTGTGCACCCATAAAGTACACCACAACGACAAACAGAACACCTGCCAGCAGCAGAATCCAGCGCAAGTATTCCATACCCGCTAACTCAGACGGCTGCCATAGTCGCCGCCTCTGCCACATCGACAGAAACCAGCCTGGAAACTCCGGCTTCACGCATGGTGACACCACTGAGATGTTCAGAAATTTCCATCGTGGTTTTGTTATGCGTGATATAAATGAACTGGATGGTTTTGGACATTTCTTTTACCAGCTGACTGAAACGGCCGACATTAGCCTCGTCGAGCGGTGCGTCCACTTCGTCCAACATACAGAACGGTGCCGGGTTGAGTTCAAAAATAGCAAACACCAGTGCCACTGCGGTCAATGCTTTTTCGCCGCCCGACATCAGGTGGATATTGGAAATACGTTTGCCCGGCGGTTTCACCATCACCGCGATGCCCGTGCTCAGCAAATCATCACCTGTCATTTCCAGATAGGCCGTGCCGCCACCGAACAGGCGCGGGAACATATCTTTAAGACGCGAGCTCACATGTTCATAGGTATCTTTGAAGCGACCACGCGTTTCCTTATCAATTTTTGCAATGGCATCTTCCAGTGCTTCCAGTGCAGAGGTCACATCTTTAAACTGTTCATCGAGATATTCCTTACGCTTCAACGTTTCCTGATATTCATCGATCGCGGCCAGATTGATTGGCCCCAGGCGCGAAATACGCTGACCGATATCCGATAACTTTTGTTCCCAGTCTGTACTGTTGGCAGTATCTTCCAGTGCTTCCAGCAGTGGCTCGGCACTGTGGCCAGTTTCGGCCAGTTGTTCTTCGGCCGTTTTGCTGCGCACACGAATTTCCTGTGAATCGAGTTTTAGCTGGTTAAGCTGATTGCGCACCTGTTCACTGCGTTGTTCGTGATCGCCACGTTGTTGTTCCAGAGCACGCAATGATTGCGCTAATTCTTCTACCTGATGGCGCGCCGAGCTCAACGACGTTTCAGATCGCAGACGTTGCTCGAGAAAATCCGCCAGCTCCTGTTCCAGAGTTTCTATTGGTGCAGCTGCGCTTGAAAGGATTGTTTGCAGTTCCTGCTTGCGCTGCTGCTGCTGTTCCAGTGTGTGCCGCATACGTTCGATGTTTTGTTCCAGCGCCAGCTTTCGGGTATTCAGGCCTTCAATGCGAATCGCCACTTCGTGCGCACCATCGCGTTGTCGCTGCAAAGCATCGCGCTGTTGTTGCAACTGAGTACGTAAATTTTCACGCTGACCTTCCAGTTGTTCGCGCTGCGCACCGACGGTTTCGATTAATGCCAGCGCCTCATTACGATGACTGGTGGCGGCGATGATGGCGTCGTTATCCTGCTCAATCAGTTTTTCAATTTCAGCTTTTTCCGCTTCCAGATTCTGGCCGCGATTGCTGTTGTGCTCCTGCCGTGTCTGGCGGGCACGAATCTGCGCCTGGACATCATTAATTTTCGCGTGAGTCTGATTGAGCTCAATCTGCAGTTCTTCGCGCTTCAATTCCTGCGCCTGCAAATCTTCACGCAAACCTGTCAGTACGTTGGCAGTCTCTTCAGCCTCAGCTTCCAGCGCTTTGAGTTTTTGCTGGGTATCGCGAATTTCAGATTCGCGTGCCAGCACGCCCTGCTTTTCATCACGATCTTTGGCAATGCGCAACCAGTGACGACCCAGCCAGATACCGTCGCGGGTGATAATACTTTCATCGGAGTTTAACGAGCCACGGCGATCAAATGCTGCGTTGAGATTTTCTGCGGTATATATGCCGCGCATGAAGCTGGACATATCCAGCGATGAGGTGACTTTTTCGCTGAGCAGATCATCACCCACTCTGGTTTGCGATCCAGCAGCCGAGGCAGTTTCAATCAGCGCCAGGTTACTTTTTGTCAGTTCGCTCAAACTGCCTTTAACCGAATCCAGCGAATCTACGCACACGGCTTCGAGATTATCGCCGAGCACGGTTTCAACTGCGGTTTCCCAGCCATCCGCCACATTCAGTTGTTCGGCAAAACGTTGTTTGTCTGCCAGACCGCGGTGTTCCAGCCACTGCTGCACTGGTTTGTCGGTTTTACCCAGCGCCGCCTGTTGCAATGCTTCCAGTGAAGACAGGCGTCCCTGCGCATCGTGAATACCACGACGTTGTGATGAGGAACTTTGCTCGGTTTCGACAATTTTTTCGCGGCTGTCGCGAATCGCATTAAGCACGGCTGATAACTGTTGTTCCTGCGCCTGCTTTTCTCCATCAATTTCTTCCAGATTGCTCTCTAATTCAGCAATCTGTTGCAGCATGTCTTCGCCACGCACTGCGTCGAGTTCAGCTTCGGTGCGGTGCATACGTTGATTGAGCTGATTGACCTGACGCTCAAGCTGCTCCATCCGCGAACGCTCGACCTGTGCCTGTTGCGAAGCTGCAGAATATTGCTGATTAACCACATCCCAGCCCTGCTGCCAGTCCAGCATCGCCTGCTCGGCAATTTGAAACGTTTCACTCAGGCCTGCTTCTTCCTGCTTGAGCTGTTCCAGTTGTGGCATATCGCTTTGTAACTGCGCACTAATTTCGTTCAGGGTTTCGCTGTCATTGCGCAGCGCCTGATCAGCTTCTGCCAGAGTGCTTTCAATTTGTTGTAAATCGGTCTGCTGACGCCGCTGGATATCCTGCTGGTGCTTAATGCTTTGCTCGACCCGAGAAATTTCTGCACCCAGACTGTAATACTGAGCCTGCGCCTTGTTCAGAGTCTCGTTTGATTCGTTGTGCGACTGGCGCTGCTGTTCGATTTTAGCTTCCACCGAGCGCTGTTCGGCGATGACTTTTTCGAGACGGGTCTGGGTTTCGCCGATCTCGCGATCGCGCGCATCAAGCTTGCGCTTCAGCTCGCGCCAGCGCAGTGCCAGTTGTTCAGCTTTGAGCTGACGTTCTTCGTTTTTGAACTCCTTGTAGCGCTCTGCGGCGCGACTCTGGCGTTGCAGATGCGACAGCTGCTTATCGATTTCTTCGCGCAGATCCTGAAGTCGATCAAGATTATCGCGGGTGTGGCGAATCCGGTTTTCGGTTTCGCGGCGGCGCTCTTTATATTTGGAAATACCTGCGGCTTCTTCAAGAAACACGCGCAGCTCTTCGGGTTTGGCTTCGATCAGGCGCGAGATCATGCCTTGCTCGATGATGGCATAACTGCGCGGACCGAGACCGGTGCCGAGAAATAGATCGGCAATATCGCGGCGCCGACAGTGCGCACCATTGAGATAATATTTTGACTGGCCGTCGCGGGTGACCATGCGCTTGGCCGAGATTTCGGCGTATTGCGCAAACTGACCACCGGCCGTGCCATCACTGTTGTCGAAAACCAGCTCGACCGTGGCCATGCTCACTGGCTTGCGCGCAGTGGAACCACTGAAAATCACGTCGTCCATAGTAGCACCGCGCAAATGTTTGGCCGAACTTTCGCCCATCACCCAGCGCACCGCATCGATAATATTTGACTTGCCGCAGCCGTTGGGGCCGACGACACCGGTGAGATTACCGGGTAAATTCAGGGTGGTAGGATCGACAAAAGACTTAAATCCGGCGAGTTTGATCTTGCTCAGGCGCATTTTGGTGTAGCAGTTCCGTGATAAAAATGTGGGCTCAGTATACATGAGCAGGACGCAAAATCGACCGGGAATTGTGCTCGAGGGATGCGTATAATTGCGGTTTTTCTGTGTGAGCCGACCATGCCCAGCCAGCCCTCGAAAGACCTCGAAACCTTCGCCAACCCACAGCCTGAGCGCGATTACACCATCCGCATCACGCTACCGGAATTCACCTGCCTGTGCCCGAAAACCGGTCAGCCCGATTTTGCCACGCTGGCGCTGGAATACGTGCCCGATCAGGCCTGTATCGAACTAAAAGCATTGAAAATGTACGTCTGGTCGTTCCGCGATGAAGGTGCTTTTCACGAAGCGGTCACCAATCAGATTCTGAGCGATCTGGTCGCTGCCTGCGCGCCCCGCTTCATGCGCCTGAGCGCCGAATTCAACGTTCGCGGCGGCATTTATACCAGCGTGATCGCCGAGCATCGAAATCCGGCCTGGCAGCCACCACTGCCAGTCGATCTGCCCTGAGCTGAGCACCTAACCTACCCGCACTGAATAATGTCGTCCGGCGATCAGGAGCCATTGTTTCTCGGTATCGATTTCGGCACTTCCGGGGTGCGCGCCAGCGTTATCAATCCGGCGGGTGACGAACTCGCCCAGTACGCCATCGCGCTCACGCCCGCACCGATAGCTCAGGGACATAGCGAAGAAACTCAGCCACAGCGCTGGCGTGAGGCGCTGGTCGAGCTAGTGGCAGCGCTTGGCGCGCAGATCGATAACCATCAGATCGCCGCGATAGCGATAGACGGTACTTCCAGCACAATCCTGCTCTGCGATAGCCATGGCGAGGCACTGACCCCCGCGCTGATGTACAACGACAGTCGCGCCCGCAAGCAGGCGGCGCGCATTGCCGAGCACGCCCCCATGAACAGCGGCGCTCACGGTGTCAGCAGCTCTCTCGCCAAGTATTTGTATTTAAAAGAAAATTACCCTAAGGCCGGGCGAGCACTGGCCTGTCATCAGGCCGATTATGTGCAGTGCTGGCTGAGCGGCCGGGTCGGCATCAGCGACGAAAACAACTGCCTCAAGCTGGGCTATGACTCGCTCGCGCAGCGCTGGCCAGAGTGGATCAGTAACTGCGAGGTCGTGATCGAGTCACTGCCCAGCGTGATGGCACCCGGCACGATCATCGCCCCCCTGTTGCCAGAGCACGCCCAGGCATTCGGCCTCAGTGAGGACTGCCTGATCGTCAGCGGCACCACCGACAGCATCGCCGCTCTGATCGCCAGCGGTGCCAGCAAGATCGGCGATGCCGTCACCGTGCTGGGCAGCACACTAGTCTTAAAGTTGATTTCAGCCAGACCAGTGTTTTCAGTGCCGCAGGGTATTTACAGCCACAAACTGGGGGCGCACTGGCTGGTAGGCGGTGCCTCCAACAGCGGTGGTCGTGTTTTGCGCGAATATTTTAGCCAGGCGCAGCTCGATACCATGACCGCCCAGCTGAAACCCGAGCGGACCACCGGTTTACATTATTATCCACTGCTCACACCCGGCGAGCGCTTCCCGATCAGCGACCCGGAGAAACGCGCAACACTGACACCGCGCCCCGATAACGATGTAGAATTTTTTCAGGCCATGCTCGAAGGCATTGCCGATATTGAAGCCGAAGGCTATGCCAGATTGCAGCAACTCGGTGCGTCGTCGCTAAAGCGCATTTACAGCACCGGTGGTGGCAGTCGCAATACAGTATGGCGTAGCATACGCGAACAAAAACTGAAGCTGCCGATTTTGACTGCCGCTAATAGTGAAGCCAGTGTTGGCGCGGCACTGCTGGCAAAACAGGGCTGGCAGAATAAGTAAAACTGTGTCATTTCGACAGCGCGCTTTAGCCACAAGGTCACTAAGGCGCGACGAAAAATCTTAATCCTGACTCAAAAATACAGAGGTCAAAGTGTTTTCATATTTCAAAGGCGCATTCGACTGCGCCACTGGTTTCAAACTGATTTTCAGCTCGGGATTGCGCCGTTTTGTTATCGTGCCATTGCTGGTCAACATAACATTGTTCAGTGTCGCAATTTATTATTTCAGCCGGCAGATTGATATCTGGGTACAACAGTTATTACCAAGCTGGTTATCGTTTCTGGAGTTTATTCTCTGGCCGCTGTTCGCGATTACGATATTTTTAATCGTATTTTACAGCTTTACGTTGCTGGCTAATTTAATTGCCGCACCGTTCAATAGCCTGCTCGCAGCACGAGTCGAAGCCAGACTCAGTGGCCAGAGTGTCGAAGACATCAGCCCGGAAGCTTTCTGGAAAATCGCGGTGCGCAGTCTTGGCGCCGAACTGGTGAAAACTCTGTACTTCATCAAATGGCTTATTCCTTTATTGTTACTCACGATTATTCCGGTAGTCAACGTAGCGGCCCCGTTTGCCTGGTTTATATTCGCCGCCTGGTCTTTCGCACTGGAATACACCGATTACAGTCTTGGCAACCACGGTCAGTTATTCAAACAAGTCCGCGAGTACAATCGCAAACACAGAATGCGCGCGCTCGGTTTTGGCAGCGTGGTATTTGTCATGACCAGCATTCCGTTTATTAATTTTCTTGCCATGCCGGTTGCAGTCTGCGGTGCGACGCGCTTAACCACTAACATCAAAGAATTACAATCATGAGTGAACACATCGAACGACGTCTCACCGAACTGGAAATTCGTCTCACCCATCAGGACGAGACTGTCGAGATTTTAAGTAGTACATTGATCTCCCAGCACGATGAAATCGATGCGCTCAGACTGAAACTGGAAATTCTGGAAAAAAGACTCAAATCGATGCATGAATCACAGGTGGCTGACCAGAAAGATGAGACACCTCCCCCGCACTACTAAAAACCAGCCACAGAGATCACAGAGACCTCCGAGAAAAATATTCAGACTATACAGACTTTACTCTGAAGACACCGGCGTCCAGCGTCACCACACTCACACGCCGTCCTGCTGGCAATGTTGTTGCGGTTTCGGATGTATCCAGCTCAACTTTCCAGTCAACACCTGAATATCGGTGCCTGCCTGTCTGGGTAAGGGAAATATCCTGTTGCAGCACAAACCCATAGCCGATCAGATCGCTGCTCTGCTTTGTTGATGGCGCGCTGCTGTCCTGCAGTTTGCGCAGCGGCATCCATAACAACACGCTGACCACACCGGTAGTGATACCGAAACTGGCCGCACCGGCGATCCATGTTTGTGGTAACACGCCAGCCATCATCAGCAAACCGGTCGCCACTGCACCGACGCCAGCGAACAGAAAAATAATTGTACTAAAGCCAAACAACAGTACTTCGGCGGCAAGCAGAAGAAATCCCAGCGCGATCCAGAAACTCGACTGGTGCGCATGAATATAATCAATCATTGCGCATCACCCGAGTTTTTCTGTTTGTTCAGGGCATTGATAATCGTCATGGCTTCAGCGACCACATTAGAGGCACTGGTTTTATCATCATTGAGCAACACCACGGACGATTCTCGAGCAATCGCCTGTTTCGCTTTGATCGCATCACTGGCAAGTTCGAGCTGGATGGCTTTTTGGCCGCGCTCCTCGATCGCGATATTACCGATCACTTCGAGCGCTTTGGCTTTAGCATCTGCTACCGCGATAATCGCCTGCGCTTCACCCTCGGCGCGCAGTATTTGTTGTGCTCGATCGGCTTCGGCTGCGAGCACTTTTGACTGTTTATCACCTTCGGCAACATTGATCGCAGACTGGCGCTCACCTTCAGATTCCAGAATTGCAGCACGCTTTTCGCGCTCGGCTTTCATCTGACGTTCCATAGCATCGAGTACGGTGCGCGGCGGTTCTATATCTTTAATTTCATAACGTAATACCTGCACACCCCAGGGACCGGCCGCTTCGTTAATAGCAGCAACGATGTTGGTGTTCAGGACTTCGCGTTCTTCAAAGGTTTTGTCGAGTTCGATTTTACCGATTTCACTACGCATGGTGGTTTGTGCCAGCTGAGTGACGGCATAGACATAATTATCGACACCATAAGAAGCTTTGTACGGATCAATCACTTTTAGATATAAAACACCATCCACCACCAGAGAAATATTGTCACGCGTAATCGCCGACTGACTGGGCACATCGACCGCCTGTTCTTTTAAGGAACGCTGATAGGCAACCTTGTCGATAAACGGAATCAACATATTCAAACCCGCTTCCATAGACTTATTGTATTTACCGAAACGCTCAACGACATAGGCCATGTTTTGCGGTACAAAACGGATGGATTGCTTGACCAGAACAATGACGAGTATCGCCAGTCCAACCCAGAAATTTAATAAAAAACTCAGTGCGTCGTTCACAGGCAACTCCTTTGGTGGTAACGGTTATGAATATATACAGCCATTGATGACGAAATCAAGCTTTTATAATGCACCGCATCGTTTATCGTTTTCCAGCTCGTTCTCAGGCAGGAGACGTTCCTGACTGACGCGCCACTGGCCATCGTCTTCTTGCTGAACAATAAACTCGACACCGCTGGTATTGGTCGTGCCATCAGTACCCGCTACAGTTTCGATGGGTTTGAACATAATTTTGTCGGGGGTTTCAGAAATAATATTCATACCCTGATACGAAACGCGTTTAAGTCTCTTGCTGGAAAACTCGGGTTCACACAGGTTACACCAGTCCTGATAACCCATGGCCTCAAAGTCCGGTATACCAAAGACACCAACCTCTTTTGAGATTAAATTCATCTGCGTCTCAAGATCAAACGCATTCGCAGTGCTCATCATGGCATCTAAAAACTGTTGCGCTTTCATCAGCATCTCTTATCTAATATTTCAGGCGTCGAACCTGAGTTGACGATATTATTTAACCCGCGCAGCAGCATGAAAAGTGCATACCTGCCAATTCGCGCAAGACTATCGCGATAACCGCGATCAGTCTCGACTGGCGACAGAGCACGACGACATGGGTTCAACGGCATACGCCCACCGAGCCGCGACGGCAGCGTTTGTAGTCAATCCAGCTGACATCGCCGAGTTTTGCGCCATCAAAAATCGTTCTGTAAATTACCGCCTGGGTTAGCGAAGCCTTGCTCAGATCAGCATCCCGAAAGCTAGCATTACTCATATCTGATTGATTTAACTTAGTTTTTAACAAACTTGCGGCCTCGAAATCAGCTTTCGCCAGCTTCGCCGAGGTCATCACCGCGTGATCCAGCCGGGCACGGACAAATTTTGCTGCGGGTGCCCGCACCCGTTCCAGACTGGCCCCTTCGAGGTCGGCTTCACTAAAATCGGCATTTTCAAGATCAGCCTCGTAAAAACTGGTATTGTGTAGCTGAGCCACGCTGAAATCGGCTCCAATCAGGCTGGCGCGGCTGAAACTGGCATCACTGAGCTGGGCCCTGGCAAAACTGGCCTGGTCAGCCCGAACCCCGACCAGACCTGCCGACTGCATGCGAGCACCGGCAAAGCGCGCGCCGCTGAGATCGGCGGAATTCATCTCGGCACGGGTCATCAGGGCGCCAGACAAATCGGCTCCCTGCAGCCTGACCCTGGACAAAATGGCACCACTCAGGTCGGCGTTCTGCAGCTGTGCGCCCTGCTTGTCGCAGCCTGACCAGTTCACCCCGGCGGCGGCAGGATCGGAACAGGCAGCCATGCACAAGGGCAGATAAAAGCTGGACAACAGAGCCAGTAGTATGGGTAAATTTGCGTTTAATCTCATGGGATTAGGGTGCTATTTGCATGATCTTTACTAGACTTAAAGTTACTGAAAACGAACTTCTGCAAAACGGGCTTCAGCTCGCCATCGATACCTGCCTGCGGCTGTTTGAAATGACTGTTTCGGGCACTTTCCATAGATAAGTGCGACTAAGGTCATGCCATCATTTCAACTGTTCAAATCAACTGTTCGAGGATTGCACGCGAGGATGATAACAAACTACGCCTCAACTGCGCTGAAATATGCGTTGAAATTTGCATTTGTTGCCAGCCTGTTATGCCAGCCATTGCTGGCAGACACTGGCGCTGTCCCGCCAGCCGAAAAAAGCGAGCCGATTCTGCCGATTCCACTACCTCACGACCTCAATCAGGACAAACTCAAGCTCGGCAGCATGCTGTTCAATGACACTCGGCTAAGCCGGGATGGGCAGCTCTCCTGTGCCAGCTGCCATCACCTCGATACCGGTGGTGATGATAATATAGCGATTAGCGCGTACATTAACACTCCGCCGGCGGTGAATACGCCGAGCATATTCAATGTTAAATACAATTTTCGCCAGAACTGGGATGGTTCGGCTACCTCACTGCCGATGCAGCTGAATATGGCCATTCGCCGTTTCGGCGGCAAGACCGCTGCCTGGGACGGACTGCTGAGCAGACTCAATAAAGATCAAAAACTGGTGCGTCAGTTTGCCGCAATCTATCAGACCAGCACCATCAACCGCGAGAACTTCAGCGATGCGCTGGTGTATTACGTCGAAGCATTGAACACGCCAAATGCCAGATTTGACCAGTATCTTCGCGGCGATGCCGAGGCTATAAGCAGCGATGAATTACGTGGTTATGCCCTGTTCAAGGAATACGGCTGTGTCTCATGCCATCAGGGTGTCAATGTTGGCGGTAATTTGTACCAGCGCTTTGGAATATTTTACGATTATTTTCGCGCCCGCGGCAATATTGTAGAAGGTGATTACGGACGCATGAACATCACTGGCAACAGTGCCGACGCACACGTATTCAAAGTCCCATCATTAAGAAATGTTGCACTCACTGCACCGTATTTACACGACGGTCAAATCGATACTCTCGAACAAGTTGTTGCCATCATGGGTCTTACCCAGCTTGGGCTGGAAATAAACAAAAATGAAATCGCTCTCATCGTTAAATTTCTGAACACCCTTACCGGCGACACCACCAACATCGTCAAGGCAGAGATGCAATGATGTCACTCGGCAGAATAAAGCTCTGGATTGGTTCTGTGCTACTGGTCGCTGTGATTAGCTTTTCATTCTATAAAAGTTCGGTAGAAGAACCCGAACTAAATAGCTATAAAAACAATGTCGAAGAGATGCAACGTCTGCAAATTCAGCTGCATCGTGACCTGCTCAACTATCGCAGCGGCAGCGTTAACCAGTACGACACGTTGAATAAAACACATAAAGCCCTGCTCGATAAAGCCGGACTACTGGAGAACGAAAAGTCCAGTCGTTCTGATCACGAACTTAATACCGCATTGAATGAGCTCATGAAATCACTGGCAACCCAGCAAACACTGGTTGAAGATTTCAAAATGCACCATTCGATTTTACAAAATTCGATGTCATATTACTCCCAGCTAACATCAAAACTATATAGCGAAGGAAAATCCAGCAGTAAAATTTCTGAAAAAACCCTGGGCAATCTGTCTCGCCTGATTCTCGACTACACCAGACAGGCTGATAACAGGACCGCTCTGAAACTATATTCAGAACTGGATAAACTTAACATCAATCCAAGTAGAGAAATTAAAACACTGATTAATCACAGCCTGTTAATCATCGAAAAGCTGCCCGATATTGACTCTATCATTGAACGGTTTGGCCAGCTGAACGTAGAAGGCCAGCTACAAAACATCTTCCAGATGATTACTGACAGGCAACAGATACAGGAAGGAAAAGCTATCCTGTATAATCTCTTCATGTATACAGTAACTCTTGGGCTACTGGCATACCTGTTTTTCACATTCCTCAGTCTGCAAAAAAGTAAAGACACGTTGTCTTCAGCCAACCTGCGACTCAACAAAGAAGTTGGCGAGCGAACGCGCACTGAATCTGCACTGATGAAATTTGTCACCCACATGACACATGACTACGCCGAAGATCAGACGCACTGTATACTAAACGCATTATCTAAATCACTCGATGTGCGTTATGCACAAATTATCACGCTCGACCCAACATCAGACACCGGCGCCAGCGCAGATATTATCGACAATCATCACTTCCGTAGTAACGTAGCTGCAAGCATTATCGATACTGCAGATGAAGATGCATTCGCGCGCGGACGCCTGGCCTATAACGACGAACTGCAACATTATTTCCCCGAAACCAGGAATAGCCTATTAAAACATGCAATCAGTTATATCGGCATCACGCTCAAATCCAGCCCGACCACTGAACGCCTGATCGCAATCGCCGATGACAAACCTATCGACAACATTAGCCTCTATGAAAATATACTAAGTATTGCGGCTAGCCGCATTACTATCGAACTCTCACGCAAACGGGCAGCTGAAAATAGCATTCGCTATCAGCAGGGCCTGAAAAAAATTGATTACTGGGTCGCACAATTGATCACGCACAGCAACAACAGAAAGGCATTTATCGACGCCACCTGTGAAGCTGCACGAGACATTTCCAGCGCCAGTCTGTCTGCATTATGTGAAGTCACTCCAGATCGAGAAAGTTATGTATACAGTGCTACCAGCGGCGAGATGGGCGAGGCCTTGCTCGGCAAATCGCATCTGCTAAAAGATGGCGGCCTTTGCGCCTGGACAATAAATTATAATGAAAGCGTATGTATAAATGATTTGCCGTCTGATATCCGCGCAAAACGTAAACTCGTCAATCAGCTCAATATTCAACACGCTATTGTTGCGCCTATCATGCTTGACACTGAAGTTTATGGGTGTTTAGTAACTTTCCGAAACAAATTGCATTATGATGAGATCGACCAGCAGTTACTGGCGCAGTTCTGCCAAAGCATGGAAATCGCGCTCAACAATCAGGCTCTGCTCGGCAGCTTACAGTCGCAAAAAGAACGTGCTGAAGTCACGCTGCACTCCATCGCTGATGCGGTTATTACCACTGACGCGTCCGGCAATATTGATTACATGAACCATGTCGCTGAGCATCTCAGCGGCTGGGCCCTCGAAAAAGCTATCCACCAACCTGTACAACAAGTGTTCCGAATTATAGATCCCCAAACACATGAGCCACAGCACAAGCTTTCCGACTCATGTCTATACGATGGTGTTTCGATTAAAAAAAGCACCACGACTCTGATTACAGAAGATGCAACCGAGCGCGAAATTGAATGCTCAATGTCCCCGATAAAACCTTCGGTAAATGAAACTGACGGCATCGTGATTGTATTCCATGACGAAACTGAACGCCGTCGCATGGAATACTTAATCAAACATCAGGCATCGCACGACGCACTCACAGGGTTGTTGAATCGAGCCGAATTTATCCATCAGCTCAACGATCATATATTCGACTCCAGAGACACTGGACGCATTCACGTTAACTGCTATCTTGATCTTGATCGATTCAAATTAGTCAACGACACTGCCGGGCACAGTGCAGGCGATGAACTACTGACACAAATTACCCGTATCATTAATGGCTGCATTCGCAGCGGTGACATATTCGCCAGAGTCGGTGGAGATGAGTTTGGACTAATATTGCAAAACTGCTCGATCAAAAGCGCAACTCATATTGCCAACAAAATCGTAGCTAAAGTTGGTGAACACTCTCTTCAGTGGGAAGGCGAGAGTTTTTCTGTTGGCATAAGTATCGGCCTCACGGCAATTGATGACAGCACACCAAATGCAACTGAAGCAACCCGCCAGGCCGATGTTGCTTGTTACACTGCTAAAGATCATGGCCGAAACCAGATTTATGTATACCAGCGCAAAGATACCGAATTATTACGCAGAGAAGAGGAGTCTCGCTGGGTATCCAGAATTTCTGAAGCACTTAATAACGACCGATTCAAACTCTACGCACAGCCTATCTGCCCATTAAAAAATAATAAAAATGATCGCCTCCATCTCGAAGTATTGGTAAGAATGCTGGATGCTAATGGAAAACTAATTGCGCCGAATGCGTTCATACCTGCCGCAGAACGCTATAATCAGATGCTTGCAATCGATCAACATATTATTACGAAGACATTCGAGCACATCAGGAATCAGGATGACACTGAACTTTATTACTCCATTAATCTATCTGGTAATTCGCTAAGCGACAGAAACCTGAGCCGTTTTATCACCGATCAAATTAGCGCACACGAGATTGACCCTGGCAGGCTGTGTTTTGAGATCACCGAAACTACTGCAATCACAAATTTGATAAACGCCAGACATCTTATCGATGAAATTAAAAAACTCGGTTGCCGTTTCTCGCTGGATGATTTCGGTAGTGGCCTGTCTTCGTTTGAATATTTAAAAAATTTACCTGTTGATTATCTTAAAATTGACGGCAGCTTTGTGCGTGACATGGCCAATAATAAAATTGATCACGCAATGGTTGCCGCGATCAATCAAATCGGCCATATCATGGATATTAAAACCATTGCAGAATTTGTTGAAAGCGACAGCATCATGCGAAAACTGCAACGACTTAATGTAGATTTTGCACAGGGTTATGCTATAGCACGCCCTGCCCCTATTGAAGAAATTAATATTGACGAACTCTTTAGCCACAACGAGCTTATTAAACGCCGCGCTTCAAACGCCTGATTAAAAATCGCGCGGGACTCAGGCCGGCACAAATCTCAGAGCTTACTGGAAGTGGCGTCGCTTCTACCTGTGCTGCAATTAGCTCCGCCGCGAGAAAGCTTGTTGTCAACCCACGCGAACCATGCGCCGCAGAAATATACAAGCCAGACAAATATTCAGCGGACACATACTTAGACTCGGGTTTGCCGTGTTTTATATCCGTATATTCACGTGTATACCAGTCAACATCTGGTATTGGCCCAACAACTGGCAAGCGATCTTCACTCACCGCACGAAACCCAACAAACCCCGTGAGTGAATCTGGAATCTCAAAACAGCCAGGGAAATCACTCATCACAAAATCCAGGTGGTTCTGCTGATCTGAGTGCCTGAGGTCAGGACAAGGATCATCAGGATGGTAGCTGGCGCCACAATAATAAGTAGCCGTATGATCCAGCGATGGAACCAGATAATGTTCTCCACTATATCCAGAGTCGGTTAACTGCGCCGTGGGTTTCAACTCCAGCTCGGTCAACTGCCCACGCACCGAGCCCACTGGCAGATATTCTGACTGTGTAAACCTGTTTGCGCCTACACCATTTGCCAGCACCATCAGATCACCGGTAACAATAACATCACCAGCAGCGGCCAGCGCCTGCCATGTCGATTCAGCCTGGTGCAAAGCTGTTATATCGGCCTGGATGAAATTCAGATTATTTTTGCACAAGGTCAGTAATGTGCGGCAAACCAGACCTGGTGACGCCCAGCCGGCACAGGGTACAGACAATAAACTCGAACCCTCTCTCTGAGTCATCCCCGATACGCCTTCCCCCACTAATTCGCGCACATATTCAGCAGAGGTATGGTCACCAGCGAGCATCTGCTGCGCTCGCGACTGCGACAATTCTGCGAATACACCCTCATCTCGCCACAGATATTTACCAGGATGACTCTCTGCGTACACAGCCTGCAGGGCATTTAATTGCGACAGCGCATACAAAAATGCAGCGCGATAAACTCTCGCATCCAGATTATCATCGACCGAAAACCTGGGCATTACCAGGCCTGCCGGACTGCCTGAGGCAGCTCCGGCGACGGTCGGATATTTGTCCACCAGGGTCACCTTCCAGCCGCGTTGAATTAAGGCCCACGCCACTGTCAACCCGGCAAGTCCAGCCCCAATCACCACAGCGTGTTTAGTTGCCGGCAAAAATACGGGCAAACGAAACCAGGGTGGCTGACGGTTTTGCAGTTGACTGGTGGCACTGTACTTTGCCGTGATCATCTCGCGCTTGTCGCCATGGCCCTTGCACTTTGTGACCACGAAACCTGCCGCCTGCAAACCTCGTCGCACACCACCGGCAGCACTAAATGTCGACAATGTTGCGGCGGGTGCTGAATTTTGCGCCAACAGGTGATACACCTGCTGATTCCAGATTTGAGGATTGTGTGCCGGACTAAAACCGTCGAGATACCAGGCATCGACCTGAAGTGTTTCCTGCGTCAGAGCCTCTTGCACATCCATAAATACAAGATGCAGCCGTACCCGTTGATCGGCTAACAGGCATACATGGTGGCCGGGCACGGGTAAAGGATAGTGAGCCAGCCAGCTGAAAAAAAAGTGTTCACATTCAGGCCAGAGCTCGACTACGCGCTTAATGTCATCCGGCGAAAGGGGCGCAGACTCGATACCAATGTAATCCAGCTGCGCATCAGGTGGTGCGGTTTCGCTCCAGAGCTTTAGCGTCAGCGCAAAATTAAGCCCACTGCCAAAACCGGTTTCTGCAATAACAAATTTTTCAGCGCTGGAAAATCGAATCGAGAGCTCATTTTTCTGGAGAAACACATATTCAGACTCACCACGGCCATCATTTGCGGAAAAATATCTGTCGTCAAACTCGGGGCTATAGGGCTGACCATCGCGCCACTCAACAACGGTATACTCCATCAGCGCCGTCCAATCATCTGGCTGAATGCGGTAGAATAGCGCATTTTCACTAATCGCAAGAATCGGATCATGGCTCTGGACACAAAAACTATCATATTGAATGACAAAGTTATTTTAATTACCGGTGCTGGTGATGGTATCGGAAAAGCGACCGCATTAGAATGCGCAAAACGCGGCGCGACCGTTATTCTACTCGGTAAAACGATTAAAAAACTCGAAACCGTTTACGACGACATTCTCGCAGCGAATGCCCCGCAACCAGCAATCTACCCATTGGATATGGAGGGCGCGCAGCCTCAGGACTATCAGGATCTGGCAGCAACGCTGGAAAAAGAATTTGGCCGCCTTGACGGCCTGCTGCACAATGCTGGCTGGCACGGTGTTTCAACTCCCATCGAACATTACGACGCCACATTCTGGTATCGTATTATGCAGGTCAATCTCAACGCCGTCTTTTTATTATCGCAGGCCTGTATTCCTGCTTTACAAAAATCCAGCAGCGCATCAATTGTTTTTAATGTCGATCAAAAAAGCTCTGCCTACTGGGGTGCCTATGGGGTTGCCAAGGCCGGGCAAGTCAGCCTGATGCAAATCTTGAGTGATGAACTGGAATCAGCAAACATCAATGTCAACGCACTCGACCCTGGTACAGTGCACACAAATCTGCGCACTCGTGCGTTCCCCGCCGAAGACAAATCAAACTTGAAATTACCCACAGACGTGGCACCTGCGTTTGCCTATCTACTCAGTGATGAAATTACAAACACGAGCGGAAAGATATTTGGTATTGATGAATTCTCCTAGGACAAACAACCCCTAAATACGAAAGATATGGCAGCAATGATACAAAACAAAAAAACAGTATCATTCCCGCCAGAAACATGCGGGAATAACGGTTGTCCGTTTTTCTTCACATCCTCTGCGCCTCTGTGGTTTCGCTTAGATGTTTTTCATTTCATCAAATCCACTACTATGCCCTGAGCACGAAGTTTCGCCGCACGGCCATCGATATAACGCTGAAAATTAGCTTCGGTTTTGTAAGCATCCGATGCCACGTAATCCATTACCGACTGGGTATGAAACGATTTCAGATAAGCGTCAATACGAAATATTTCCTTACCTTCAGAGTCAAAAAACACCAGTGTAGGTGCGTATGATACGTTGAGATCTTTCACCCAGTTACGGATCGTGCGCTCAATCCCGTCTGGTGCCGTAACCGCGTCGTTCGACCACATATCCAGCACTTTCACATCGAAACGCTCAAGCTGTTCAATGCTTTCCTTGCGTTTAAGGATATCGTTGTGTAATTCATCACAGGCAGCACAGCGTGCCTGTTCGAACATTACCAGCAGGTGTTTGTCAGGTGTCACGGCGGACTGTAAATTACTAGATTTAACAGTGCTGATATCTGTATGCAATTGACCACTGGATTTCTGCTTGATCGGATGCTGTTCCAGATATTCCTGATACGTTTGCTGCGTTTCTTTTTTCTGACCGATGAAATCGATCATTGAGACAAATTTATCCGGCGGATAATAGCCATTGGCACGATATACAATCTGGTTTTTCTCGTTGAACAGTGTCAGCGTTGGTGTGTACTGTACTTTCAGCAGTTCTGCAAACTGTTTTTCGGTCATGGTTTTATCACCCAGCGTGAGTTCACGGTCACCCCAGATATTGACAGCGATCACATCAAAATATTTCTGGGTTTTTTCTGCAATAGCACGCTGGCCAAAATTATCTTCCAGAAGTTTTTTGCAGTAAGGACAACCGTCCTGATAAAAAAACAGCATGACACGGCGATTATTGGTAGCAGCCTCGGCAATGTCGTCGTAAAGATCGAGAAATGAAACCTTGAACCAGTCAGGCTTTTCCTCATAACCAGGATTCACCAGCCCGCTATCGAGCGAGCCTTCCTGTTTGGCAAAGGCCGCGGTGGATGCGGTCAGTAACAAGGCCAGGTAAAATTTCCATATCAGGCCAGTCGTAATATGCACTCGTTTCATCACTCACCTCACTTCTTGTGTTTTTTTCCTGTTCGTCTACCCGGCTGAGCTTTTTTAGCCGCAGCCTGCCGGTTATCAGTAAATTGCGATCTACCACGCGGTGCACCAGCAACGGCACCAAATCGTGAAGCGCCCGAACGCGCTGGTTTTCTGACCATGCCGACACGACTAAGTTTATAGTTTACAGCACTGGCCAGTTTCGTCACTTCATCGGGCAAAAGCTCAATGGCTTTACGCTGGCGCAGGTTACGCGGCAGGCGCACCGGGCCGTAGCGTACGCGTATTAAGCGGCTAACCTGCACCTGTTGCGACTCCCACAGGCGCCGCACTTCACGGTTGCGACCTTCTTTCAACACCACGTGGTACCAGTGATTCGAACCCTCGCCGCCAGCATCTTCAATTGTTTCAAAGTGCGCCGGGCCATCATCCAGTTCTACACCGGCCTGTAATAGCGCGAGCTGTTGATCGCTAATTTCACCGTGTACTCGCGTGGCATACTCGCGCTCAATTCCACTGGAGGGGTGCATCATGTGATTGGCGAGCTCACCATCATTGGTAAACAGCAACAAACCGCTGGTATTGATATCGAGCCGACCAATACCAACCCAGCGACCGTTAGAAATTTTTGGCAGGTTTTTATACACCGAAGCACGGTTCTTTTCATCCTTACGCGAACAGACTTCGCCTTCGGGTTTGTTGTAGGCAATCACCCGGGTACCGGCAGGCTCCAGACTAATAATCGCACGCCGATTATTCAGCTCGACACGATCACCATCGACGACTTTGTCACCGAGTTTTGCCGTGCCGCGATTAATTTTGACACGACCCTGCTCGATCCAGGCTTCGATTTCACGACGGGAACCAAAACCCATGCGGGCCAGCACTTTTTGAACGCGTTCTTCAGCCATAAAATATTCTGTATATATCACCGGGGATGCTCCGCAAACGAAAGCCGCGGATGCAGGAATGTTTAATGACTGGTAACGCTGGACTCAGCGGTGGCTTCGGCAGCGTCGTCATAATCGCTATTGGCTTCATCATCACCTGCGCCATCATGTTTGGCTTCGAGTTCAGCCGTCTCCTCCGAATTCGTTTCGGTCGGCACTGATTCACTCGACTTTGCCTCAACCGGCTCGACCACATCGATTGCATCGGGCGTGGTTTCTGTAGCATCGCCTGAATCAGTATTGTCATCCAGCGCCAGCTCGGGGTGCAGTTTATCCAGATCTTTAATTTCGGCCAGAGTCGGTAATTCGTCCAGTGATTTCAGATTGAAATAATCGAGAAACTCGCGGGTGGTGCCATAGAGCGCGGGTTTACCCGGCACGTCTTTGTGGCCCAGCACTTTCACCCACTCGCGTTCGACCAGAGTTTTAATAATATTCGAACTCACGCTAACGCCGCGCACGTCTTCGATTTCACCGCGGGTAATCGGCTGGCGATAGGCGACCAGGGCAATGGTTTCGAGCAGTGCGCGCGAATAACGCGCGGGTTTTTCTTCCCAGAGTCGCCCCACCCAGGTCGCAAACTCCTGTTTTACCTGCAGACGAAAACCGCTGGCAACCTGTTTGATTTCAAAGCCACGGTTAGCACAATCTTCATCCAGATCGTGCAGTGCCTTGCGCACATCATCACGACTCGGGCAATCAATATCACCCATGAACAAACTCTCGAGTTGTTGCACGCTCATCGGGTGTTCAGCAGATAATAATACTGCTTCGATGATATTTTTGAGTTTCTCCGGAATCATGCGCCAGCCTCGTTGCTGTAAATATTATTATGCATCAGTACCGCTGGTTGCTGCCTTGATGTGCAAAGGTGCAAACGGTTCTGACTGGACTAAATCGATAAGCTGCTCTTTGACCAGCTCAAGTATCGCAAGCAAGGTCACTACCACACCGCGACGACCTTCTTCAATGGTAAACAAACTGGTGTAGTCGGTAAAACCATCTGCACTAATTTTTGCCAGAATGCGGCTCATGCGCTCGCGCACTGACAAAGCTTCGCGCTGAATCTGGTGATGGGTATACATCTCGGCGCGGGTCATCGCGTCTTTGAATGCCATCAACAATTCGCGCAAGTCCATTTCCGGCAACGGTCGATCATCGTTCAGCTCGGGCAGGTCGGCCGAGGCGAGGTGAACTTCACGACCCACACGCGGCAGGTCTTCAATATCCTGCGAGGCTTTCTTGAAGCGTTCGTATTCCTGCAGGCGACGAATCAGTTCAGCGCGCGGATCATCCTCATCTTCGACTTCGTTTGCGCGCGGCAGTAACATGCGCGATTTAATTTCTGCCAGCATGGCCGCCATTACTAGATATTCGCCCGCAATCTCAATGTTCATTTCCTGCATCAGCTCGATGTAGGTGATGTACTGTTTGGTGATCGCAGTGATTGGGATATCGAGAATGTCCAGGTTCTGGCGCTTGATTAGATACAGCAACAAATCCAGCGGGCCTTCGAAGGCCTCGAGAATCACTTCCAGCGCATCCGGTGGAATATACAAATCCTGCGGCAGCACCGTCAGTGGCTCACCGCGAACCAAAGCGAACGGCATTTCGTCCTGCTGCTGGCGAATCGTGGATTGCTCGGCCTGTGGTTCAGTTGCCATTATAAGTAAGCAATTCCCATCGCCTTGCGTACACTGTCCATGGTATCACTGGCGACTTCACGAGCCGCTTCGGTACCTTCTTCAATAATGCCCCGCACAGCAGTCATATCGTCTCGGTATTCACTCGCACGTTGTTGAATCGGTTCCAGCTCGGCCAGCACGGCGTCGATCACCGGTTGCTTGCATTCTACACAGCCAATGCTGGCATGACGACAACCTTCCTGCACCCAATCCTGCGTTTTCAGATCAGAATACACCTGATGGAACTGCCACACCGGGCATTTCGCCGGATCACCCGGGTCGTCGCGGCGCACTCGCGCCGGATCCGTGGGCATAGTGCGCAGTTTTTTAACGACGTCATCCGGGGCTTCGCGCAACGAGATTGTATTATTGTAGGATTTGGACATCTTTTGACCATCCAGACCCGGCATTTTCGAGGCCGGTGCCAGCAGTGCCTGTGGTTCCGGCAATATAATCTTGCCCGAGCCTTCCAGATAACCATAGAGCCGTTCTTTATCGCCGATGGAAATGTTCTGCTGGCTGTCGAGCAGTGCCTGGGCGATTTCTAAAGACTCTTCATCGCCCTGCTCCTGATATTTACGCCGCAGCTCGCGGAACATAGTCGCATTTTTCTTGCCCATTTTGGTGATCGCCTGCTCTGCCTTGTCCTCAAAACCCGACTCGCGACCATAGAGATGGTTGAACCGGCGCGCAACTTCGCGGGTGAGCTCGACGTGTGCGACCTGATCTTCGCCCACCGGCACCATGCCCGCCTTGTAGACCAGAATATCGGCGCTCTGCAGCAGTGGATAACCGAGAAAACCATAGGTGGCGAGATCTTTTTCCTTGAGCTGCTCCTGCTGGTCTTTGTAAGTCGGTACGCGCTCCAGCCAGCCCAGCGGGGTGATCATGGATAATAAAGTGTGCAATTCAGCGTGTTCCGGCACCTGCGACTGAATGAACATTTTTGCCGACCCCGGGCTGATACCCACTGCCAGCCAGTCGATTACCATGTCCCAGGTACTCTGCTCGATCAATGACGGATCATCGTAATTCGTGGTCAGCGCGTGCCAGTCGGCAGCGAAAAAGAAGCACTCGTACTCGTGCTGCAAATTGATCCAGTTTTTTAGTACACCGTGATAATGGCCAAGGTGCAGCAGGCCAGTGGGGCGCATGCCGGAAAGCACGCGCTGATTTTGTGAGGGAACACTACTCAAAATTATTTTTCCAAAAAGCCGGCTTAAAGCCCAAAAATGAGCGCGATGATGTGCTGAAAATGCTCCACCAGCGGCCACAAGATTTTACCCAAAATACCACTAAACAGCAGCACCAGAATAATCACCATGCCGAAAGGTTCGATACGCATGAAGACCAGTGCCAGCGACTGCGGCAACAGCCCGGCCAGCACCCGACCACCATCCAGCGGCGGAATCGGCAGTAAATTCAATACCATCAACACCAGATTAATCGTTATCCCAGCATTGCCAATCGCGGTGAGCAAACTGCCCGGCGGCGAGACCACGATCAGTAGTGCCCAGAGACAGGCCATGATGAAATTGGACACCGGCCCGGCGAGCGCGACCAGCCCCATATCGAGCAAAGGCTGCCTGAAATGCCGGGGGTCTACCGGCACCGGCTTGGCCCAGCCAATGACAAATCCGCTGAGCATCAGCAAGGCCAGCGGTACCACAATCGTCCCCATCGGATCGATGTGTTTCAGCGGATTGATCGAAATACGCCCAAGATTGCGCGCCGTAGGGTCGCCCAGCTTGTTCGCCACCCAGCCGTGCGCAGCTTCGTGCAAAGTGATGGCGAAGAGTACGGGGATGGCCCAGATAATGATGGTTTCGATCATGTGGATACGGCTGACAGCAAAAGGCTAGACACTCTATTGATGGGGTTAGGAGTGAAAACATTCAAGCGAGTTTACACGAATATCACAGTTGGCAGTTGGCAGCGGCCAGCTATCATTTCATAAACCGTGGTCTTTCCCCTTGCCCTCGCGCTGCACCACCGGCGCGTCGCCGGTGATGCGAATCACCGTGGTCGGCTCAAAACCACAATGACCGCCATCGATCACCAGATCAAGCTGATGCTGCAACCGCTCGCGAATGTCATCGGGCTCGGTCAGCGGCAATTCATCGCCGGGCATAATCAGGGTGCAGCTCATCAGCGGCTGGCCGAGTTCATCTAACAGCGCGCGCACGATGGGATGATCGACCACGCGAATCCCAATGGTGCGGCGTTTCGGGTGCAGCAAGCGGCGTGGCACTTCAGCCGTGGCCCTGAGTAAAAAAGTATACGGCCCCGGGGTCAGGGATTTCAGCAAACGATAATCGCTGTTTTCAATTTTTGCGTAAGTCGAGATTTCGGACAGGTCGCGGCAAACCAGAGTCAGATTGTGTTTATCATCCATTTTGCGAATCCGGCGCAATCGCGTCAGCGCATCCTTGTCGCCGATATGGCAGCCCAGCGCATAGCTGGAATCGGTCGGATAGGCAATCACACCACCGCCATGAATAATTTGCGCCGCCTGCTTAATCAGGCGCGGCTGCGGGTGCGTGGGATGAATTTCGAAATACTGGCTCATAACAACACTGGTCAGAAAGACCTATATTCTAGCAGCTTGCCTGCTCTGCCTGTGACCGGTGGTGAAAGCCTTCAGGCTCCCCACTTCTACATCAGGACATCAGACGCACAAACCATTATAATTGCCGGCGCGTGGAACATTTAAAGCTATTTGGAACTTTAAGTTAATGAAATTACTGTTTGATTTTTTTCCGATTATTCTATTTTTTCTTGGCTATTATCAGGCCGGATTTCTGATCGAGAACACCGTCATCGGGCACTGGATCAACCCCGACAAACCCGAATTCATCAACGCCACTATCATCGCCACGGCGATCGCCATCGTCGCCAGTTTTGCCCAGGTTGGCTACAGCTGGCTAAAAACCCGACACGTGGAAAAAATGCACCTATTCTCGCTGGCACTGATCAGCGTGCTCGGCGGCATCACCATCATGCTGGGCAATCCCGCCTTCGTGCAGTGGAAACCCACCGTCCTCAACTGGCTGTTTGCGGGTGTATTTTTCGCCAGCTTTTTTATCGGCGAAAAAACCCTGGTCGAGCGCGCCATGGGCAAGCAAATTGAACTGCCCGACGAAATCTGGAAACGACTCAATATCGGCTGGGTAGTATTCTTTTTGCTCAGCGGTGCCGCCAATCTGTATGTCGCGTTTTATTACCAGCTCGGTGCCGACGAACAAAGCCGCATGGACACCTGGGTGAATTTCAAAGTCTTCGGCCTCATGGGCATGACCATCATCTTTGTCATCCTGCAGGCGCTCTACCTCGCCCGCCACATTCATGAAGACGAGCAAACCAACTCCAAGGAATAATCATGTTTTATGCCATCATCGCCAGCGATAGCAAAAACTCGCTAGCCAAGCGCCTGGAAACCCGCCCCAAACACCTCGAGCGCCTCAACGCGCTGCGCGACCAGGGCCGCCTGCTCCTCGCCGGCCCGCATCCCGCGATCGACAGCGAAGACCCCGGTGAAGCCGGCTTCAGCGGCAGCCTGGTAGTCGCAGAATTCAATAGTCTGGCAGACGCCGAAGCCTGGGCGAATGATGACCCATATATGCACGCCGGAGTGTATCAGTCGGTGGTGGTGAAGCCTTTCAAGAAAGTGCTGTCTTGAGGAAAACCTTACTGCTGTCATTTCGACAGAGCCCGCACTTGCGACAGCGAGAGTGAGCGACAAGAAATCTCTCGGTAGACCGGGCACGGCCCGTAAACCTCGTATATTGCTCAGCTCAATATCAATAAATCGCAGTTTTTATCCAATTTATTCACTATTCATTTTTCACTATTCACTGCATTTTCGTTACAATACGCGCTGCACGTGCCGGGGTGGCGGAACTGGTAGACGCGCCGGATTCAAAATCCGGTGGGGTTAAACCCGTGCCGGTTCGATTCCGGCCCTCGGTACCATATTTTTCAACAAGTTAGACACTACTCATCTAATTTGAACATTTCTAATAATTCTTGTGTAGACACTTGAATAATCTAAACACCCTCTACTCTCTATTATTGGCCATCAATACAAAGTTTGTAGTGGCTCAGTGATTTTGGCCACTTAATAAGGGGTGATAGTATCACCTCATAGATTAAGTAGGTATCACTATGAACACAAGAAAAAGACGATCATTTACAGCAGAATTTCGACTTGAAGCCGCGCAGCTGGTTGTCGA
>JASBSR010000008.1 GCA_030148865.1 Gammaproteobacteria bacterium | reverse complement strand
CGACAACCAGCTGCGCGGCTTCAAGTCGAAATTCTGCTGTAAATGATCGTCTTTTTCTTGTGTTCATAGTGATACCTACTTAATCTATGAGGTGATACTATCACCCCTTATTAAGTGGCCAAAATCACTGAGCCACTACATGTAGACTAGCCGCAAAGAGTAGCAGAGTAAGTGTGATAATTGACGCGCGCATAACAACACCGTAAAAGAAATCCATTATACACAAAGCAAAATTTATGCCAGAATGAAAGTCGCATACTTTCAGCAATGGTTCTCTAAGTACAACTTAAACATTGATCGGGTCTTTGGTACGTCATGGTTAAACATCAGAACTTGAGCATGGTCTCCAGGTTATTTTTTTTGCTGGTTTTTATGATGCTATATACAGTCAGCTCTATTGCCCTGGCTGATAGCAAAGAGAACCATCCGTTGAAACTCGCGTTTATATATGAGAATCCTGTCGATGCCGGCGGCTGGAGCCAGGCACACGAGCAGGCGCGACTCGCGATAGAAAAGCTGTTTGGCGACAAAATTGTGACTCAGTCTGTCGAAGGCGTGAAACCGGGTGCGGATATCAGTCGGGTGATGACAAAGTACGCCAGAGAAAACTATGATGCGATTTTTGCGACATCGTTTGGTTATATGCGAACGGTGATGAAACTCGCGCCGCAATTCCCGAAGACCCACTTTTTTCACTGTGTTGGGCTCGATACCGCAGAAAATATTGGCACCTATTTAACCAGAGCATATCAGGGAAGCTACATGGCGGGTGTTCTGGCAGCGTATACCACTAAAACAAATGTCCTGGGGTTTGTTGCATCGTTCCCGGTGCCCGAAGTGATAGCGGGAGTCAACGCGTTTACGCTGGGTGCCCGGTCAGTCAAGCCGGATATTGTAGTGAAGATGCTGTGGGTGAACTCATGGTCTGACCCGACAAAAGAGCGAGCTGCTGCAGATGTTTTGATGGATGAATCGGTTGATGTGATCACGCATCACACTGAAACCAGTTCGATACTGGTGGCAGCTGAACAAAGAGGAATCTATGCCATTGGCTATCAGTCAAATCGTTCAGCTGCAGCACCGACACACCATCTTGCTTCCATTGTTCACAACTGGACGCCGCTATACAGAGATATCATTCAGAGTCTGCTCGATAACAGCTGGAAACCAGGCAATTTATGGTATGGCGTGAAACAGGGTGCTGTCAGTCTGGAAGGCGTTTCCGATCAGATTTCACCAGCAGCTAAAAAACGCTTGCAGGCTATCGAAGCCGAATTTAAAGCTGACCAATTAAAGATATTTCAGGGCCCGCTACGTAACAACAAGCGGCAGCTTATCATTCCGGAAAACCAGGCCGCCAGCGACAGAGAAATCATGAGTATGAACTGGCTAGTTGAAGGCGTTGCAGGCAGTATTGAACAATAGCCACTAGCAGTATGTCTTTTACTTTTAATTGCTGATTATTTATGAGTTCCGCACTGTAATTTAAAAACATAGATGCGCTGGTGACAGGTGACCTCCTGCAACCCGTGTTGCGCAATATCGATATGCTGATTGAAGGCCCATCTATAAAAAGAATCGGTTATCAACTGGTGGAAACGGTGCCAGATGGCACGAAATCATTGATGCACGTGGCTATTTTATTTATCCCGGACTGGTGAATACCCACCATCATTTCTTTCAGGCGTTTTTGCGAAATTATTCAGCGTTAAGCTGGCCCGATCTGGGTGTGATCGAATGGCTGGAACGTATCTATCCAATTTTTTCCCAGTACACGGAAGACTGCTTTTATCACAGCAGTCTGGTCAGCATGGCCGATCTGATTAAACATGGTTGCACCACTGCATTTGATCACCAGTATCTTTACCTGCGTCATGCCGGAAAATACCTGATAGACCGCTAGTTTGAAGCGGCCGAGAAGCTGGGCATGCGTTTTCATGCTGGTCGCGGCACAAACACTTTGCCTGGTTCGCATGGCAGTACTATCCCCGATGCTATGCTGGAAACCACGGATGAGTTCATTCATGACTGCGAACGATTAATTACCCGTTATCATGACAGCCGGCCTTTCAGTATGCGTCAGATCGTAATTGTGCCGTGCCAGCCCTGCAATAGCTACGAGGAAACGTTTTCTCAGGCTATCGCGCTGGCGCGCGACAAAGGGGTATGCTTGCATACCCACCTGTGTGAAGGTGAGAATGCCATAATGCAATCCCGCTACGGTATGCGCAGTATTGACTGGTGCGAGAAACTCGGTTTCCTGGGTCCGGATGTCTGGTTTGCGCATGGCTGGGAATTTAGTGAAAAAGAAATCGACTTACTGGCAAGGTCTGGAACAGGCGTTTCGCACTGTCCTGCGCCCGTGTTTCTTGTTGGTGAGGGTGTTACACGGGTTTCAACAATGTTTGCACGTGGTGTGCGGCTTGGTCTTGGTGTTGATGGCAAGGCTTCGAACGATAATGGCAACCTGATGGAATGTATTCGTCTGGCTTACCAGCTGCAATGTCTGGTGGCAGCCGAATGCGACGATTCTGTGCCGTCGCCCGGAACTTTTTTGTCCATGGCAACTCAGGGCGGAGCAGGGCTGTTGAATCGTGCAGACATCGGCAAACTCGAAGCTGGATTTGCAGCCGACTTTTTTGCAATTAATACTCAAAAACTGGAACTGATCGGTGCGCTGCACGATCCTGTATCCCTGCCAGTCAAAGTTGGTTTGAGCGTGCCAGTGGATATTACTGTGATTAATGGCAAAATTGTCTGGCGGAATAATGAATTCCCGGGGCTTGATGAACAGGCGCTTGTCAACGATGCCAGTGCTGTCATGCAGGACGCGATATACAGCAACGCCAGGGTCAAGAACTACTGATTTAAACTTGCTCTGGCAAACATATGCTTCCTTTAATTGTGTAGATCAGTCCCCGCACGACCATCTACAATGATTGTTTATGGTGCGATTTATCCAGATGCGCACCAGAGTCGGACTCAGAACCCTGTAAGAATTGTTAACTGATCGTTCAGGACTGTAAAACTCTGGACTCAGAAATTCGACGTTTCTAGCCTTTTTTCCAGTATTTCCCTCGTTATTTCTGCGCCAGACAAATACCTGACTAATAGGACAGAAAGTTGGCACCAAACCTGCTTGGCATGGTAGCAGATGTTTGCTGATCAGTAGTCGCTTCAAAGTCGACTTCATCGGATAGCTCTGAGCATATTTGGACAAATCTCACTGTGCCAGGACAGGAAATCACATCTAGCAGGCGGGATATATAAACGCTCAAAAAATGATAGCGCTTCAAATACTACGAATCGGGAAGGTACTTATGATTAAAGGTCAATATATTCGTGCAATAGTCTACTCTGGACCACTGAGTACACTTCTGTGTGTGACACCAGCTATAGCAGCGGATGCTGACGTCGTCGAGCTGGAAAAAGTCACGACAGAAGGGCAGGTGGAAGACACCTTAGGTTTAATGCCTACTGAGCCAGTACAGTCAGTATTCGGTTTTGATAAAACAATTCTGGAAACACCACGCGGAGTAACTTCATTTACAGCTGATACACTTGAGCATTATGGCATGAATGATATTGATGATCTTGTTGTGATGGCTCCTGGCACATTCACACAGTCGTTTTTCGGTGTTGCCGGTTCTCTGGATGTTCGTGGTACTCCTGGCGAAACCTATTTCCGTGGTATCAGGCGCCTCGATAATCCAGGTAACTACCCAACACCGATAGGCGCATCAGACCGAATTGATATCATCCGCGGTCCAGCATCTCCCATATATGGCCCGTCGAAGATCGGTGGCTATTTAAACTTTGTACCGAAATCCGCACGCGCTGACACGGGTCAGTATCTGAAAGATAACACCGGTAAACTATCACTGACAAAAGGCACTTGGGATAAAAATGTCCTCACCGCTGAAGTTGGCGGTCCGATGAAGATGATGGACAAGGATGCTGGCTTTTATGTTTATGCAGAGTCTGAAGACTCTGGCTCGTACTATGAGAACACCGCGACCCAGCAAACAATTTTGCAGGCTTCATTCAACGTTGATATCAGCGACAAATCGCGAATCGCATTTGGCGGTATGAACCACAACTATGATGGTAATCAGGTTGCCGGCTGGAATCGGCTTACTCAGGATTTGATCGACAACGGGACATACATAACAGGTACGGCGCAACCTCTCGATACGAACGGCGATGGCCTGATATCCCACCAGGAATACGGCGCAGCAAATAATGGCGGTGGTATGGATACGTTTGTAGGAGCCGGCCCTGCTACCGTCACTGATGCATCTATCCCTTCTGTGTACAATCTGCAAAATCCAGGTACAGCAAAACTGAGTGGTAGTCAGGTACTGGTTGCACCTGAAGACGTTCTCCAGAACAAGGATACTGTTTTGTACATGGATTTTATTCATGATTTCAATAGCAATATGTCACTGACTAACAAGCTCTACTATGAAGGCTATGAAAACCTGAATGAAAACGCCTATGGTTTTTCACAGTTTCATGACAGCTTTGTAATTGAGGACCAGGTGATTGGCAAATACATCGCAAATACTGATGGCCTCAAAGCGACATACCAGGTGTCCCCATCCATTCGTTATACAGACTTTAAGCATGGCGGTGATTTCTCGAATGAGCAATTTGACCGTCGTGATTTGACAGGCCCATCTACTGCTCTGGATAAACGTCTACTTGCTACGACTACTGACTCAAACTACACACAGTATTATATTGGTAACTATACAGATATAGGTCTCGCTCTCCTTGGTGACTTTGCTTTCGATAATGGGCTAGGTATTCTTGCAGGCGTGCGCCAGGATCACATCAGCATAGAGAGTAGTACACCTATCAATAAACTTTTGTGTCCGATTATTGATAGCGGTGGCAATTATGAAAGCCTGAGCGCTGCTTACTTTGGTCTTGGTTGCTCTGATGCGCTGCTGAAAGCTTCAGATAGTACCAGTGGTACATCGTGGACACTCAGTACTTCGTACGCCACACCGTATGGCATTACTCCGTATGCAACGGTGTCTCGGCAGTTCACCATCATCGCCGGCCAGGGCGCTGAAGTTGCCACCAAGACGATTGCAAGCAAAGAATATTTCGATACTTCGAAATTGAAAGAAGTAGGCATTAAAGGAAGCTTGCTGGATGATAGACTGTACTTTGCCCTGTCTGCTTATGAGCAGGAACGTACGGATTCGAATGCTCAGGCGATTGTAACTAACCAGACTGCCAAGACAACTGGTACAGAGTTTGAATTGCGCTATCTGGTAAACAAGAGCTTGAGCCTGACCGCAACTTATACTCAGATCGAGGTATTGAATCTTAATACCGAGGCAAGCGGTGGTCGCTTCAGCTTTTTTGGTGCTGGCGATCTGACCAATGTTTCCGATCCGTCACTGGTCTATGGCGGCCAGTTTGTTGGTATTGTGCCGAATCCAGCTAACAATGGTGCTGACAAGGCTGGTATCCCAAAGGTGAGCTATGGTTTGACTGCCTCGTATGACTTCCTGAATGGCTATGCGGGCACTCTGAGTTATTTCCATGCCGATTCAACGCCATCAGCGCATTCACAGGCCGTTACTCTACCTGCCTATGACTTATTCAACGCTGGTCTGAGTTACCAGGAAAAAGACTGGACCTTTAATCTGGCTATCAAGAACCTGACTGATGAAAGATACTTCAGATCCAATTTTCCTGATCTCTTCGGTAGTCAAATTGTTCTACCTGAACTGCCCAGGCATTATCTGGTAACGGCTGCTTATAAGTTCTAAGCATCACTCCAACAATTGTTAACTAAGTATGGCGTATGGCGGGACATGTGAATGTTCCCGCCATCGCTTTTTTGACATGAAGATATGTCTGGATAATCACTATCGGATGAATAGCGAGTCAGAGCGTGATCAGGTCTCAGGTGTTTGATCAAATTTCCGAGCCAGCCAATATTTGCTAAAACCAGATGTCGTTTTTGGTGCGTTGTTCACTGTCTCGCACCAGTACCGTGCCAGCCACTATGCGCTCGGCACACAAGCTCATGAAAGATGCCGCTGCACGAGGCTTCCTGACAGGTCTTTGCCTCGTTATATCGCGTATTGCAACTCTTGACTGCTTGGACAGGATATTGGCATCAATCATGCTTATAGGAGTACAGAAGTAAGATTTTGCCTGTTAAGTCTGGGTGGAGTCCTGAACTGGCACGACCAATGCCAGGCACTGGCAGTGCTTGATGGTAGCTGAGAACGATAACTGATCCGATACATAAATATAGTCACCGCCCACGCGGCTTATGCTGTGGGTACTTGATGTAACAGAAGGGTATTGAAATGCATATGCAGAAGCTTCTTGTGTTGTCATTGCTGCTAGTAAGCTCAATGACGCATGCCGAGAATATTGATGAGCCACTGGCCGCGCAGAAGGCTATGGATGCTACGGGGGCTGCTAGCCAGACAAAAATCGATGGTCTGAGCGATAAAACGGCCGCGGCGCTACAGGAGTATCGCGCAGCTACACAAAGGGCGGAAAGCCTTGAGGTATATAACCAGCAGCTTCAACGACTGATTGAATCACAGGTCAAGGAAAAAGAATCTATCAAAAAACAGATAGCTGAAATCGACAATATCGAGACCGGTGTTCTGCCATTGATGGTGAAAATGACCTCAACCCTGGAACATATGGTTGAAGTTGATGTGCCATTCCTGCTCGACGAGCGTAGGCCCCGGGTCACCAGTCTGAAACAGCTTATTGACAGGGCCGATGTTAGTGCGGGTGAGAAATTCAGACGCATTATGGAAGCCTATATGGTCGAGGCAGATTTCGGTCGAACCATCGAAGCATACAAAGGCGAACTGGCCGATGGCGGTGCAGTACGAACAGTAGATTTTCTGCGTATTGGTAGGATAGGGCTGTATTACCAGACATTAGATGGTCAACAGAGCGGTCGTTGGAATCCGAAAGCGAAACGTTGGGAGGTCCTGCGTTCTGATTTCAGGAGACCAATACTGGATGGCTTGCGTATAGCTCGTAAACAGGCCCCCCCGGAAATGCTTACATTACCTGTTGATTCGGTAGGAGAATAAAGCCATGAGATCTTGTATAAATCGTTTAATTAAAATCTCGGCGATAGCTCTGGGGCTGCTGATACTCGACCAGGTCGTCCATGCTGAACCTGCAAAAACACTGAAGGACCTGATTTCAGAGGTCACTGCAACATCATCAGCGGAGTCATTGCATAATCAGGAACGCGAAAAGCGTTTCTTATCTGAATATAAATCGCAGACGAGCATGCTAAGCCAGGCTCAGGCTGAGGTAGCCGTCAAAGAAAAACAGAGAGATAAGCTCAAGGATGTATTTGACACGAATGAAAAAGCACTGGGTGTTTTGCAGGAGCAACTTGACAGAAGGACTGGCGATCTGGGTGAGCTGTTCGGGGTGTTTCGTCAAACAGCGGGTGATACGCAGTCGATGATATACGACTCACTTGTATCAATTGAAAAACCAGAACGAATCAAAACAATCGCTGATCTTGCAAGCAGTAAGGATGTGCCAACGATTGCTGAGATCGAGTCGTTATGGGCCATTCTGCTCGATGAGATTGCCGGTTCAGCTGAAGTTAGTAAATTCAAGTCCAATGTCGTAAAACCAAGCGGTGAAATGTATAGCGCGGACGTAATTCGAGTGGGTACCTTTAATGTGGTGGCCGATGACAAATATCTGCGCTACTCACCAGAAGATGAAAAACTCATCGAGTTGTCACGCCAACCGAGTGGTTCTATCACATCTACTGCTGAGCGCCTTGCGAATGCAGAGCCCGGAAAGGTGGTTGGTTTTTCACTCGACCCATCTCGTGGTGTCCTGCTAAGTCTGCTGGTGCAGTCCCCAGATCTGATTGAGCGTATTGAGCAAGGTCAGCTGGTTGGGTATGCGATTATTACTGTAGGACTGATCGGTTTGTTCATTGTCGTCTTCCGTTTCTATCATATGCAACGTGTCTCGGTGCGTATTAAGAAGCAGGCAGCCGACATGGATCATTTCAGTACAGAGAATCCATTGGGCCGGGTACTGAATGCTTTTTATGAAAATAGGGCGCTCAGTGCAGATGTGATCTCGCGCAAACTCGATGATGTAATTTTCAAAGATGCTTCAGAATTCAGAAAAGGAACATCGACTATCAAGGTACTCGCAGCGATAGCACCTCTGATGGGTCTGTTAGGGACAGTGACAGGTATGATCGGGACATTCCAGGCAATCACGCTATTTGGTACCGGCGACCCGAAATTGATGGCAAGCGGTATTTCACAGGCGCTAGTGACAACTGTGTTGGGGCTTGTGGTTTCTATTCCCTTGCTTCTGAGTCACAGTTTGTTAAGTGGTCGCGCAATATTGCTTACCAAGCTATTGGGTGAACAGGCAGCTGGCATGGTAGCTGAGCAGGCTGAAAAGATGGAGATGGCGCGGAGCAGCAAATCAGATGTCTGATATTGTCACAGCATTTCAGGATTTCCTTGCTACCGGCGGTCATGTTCTATATGCGATTCTGTTTCTTACCATAGGTTTATGGTGGGCTATGATAGACCGCTTCTGGTATTTCCAGCGCGACTACCCACTGAAGCGGGCAGAAGTGCTAAGTGTCTGGAATAATTTGGCAGATAAGGAATCCTGGTTCGGTGAGAGCCGGCGTAGACAGCTGATCTCTCAGCTCGACTGCGCGCTGGCTAAAAATATCAAGCTGATTCAAAGCATGATTGCATTATTGCCCATGTTAGGGCTGTTAGGCACGGTGACAGGCATGATTCAGGTATTCGAAGTCCTGGCTGTTACCGGATCTAGCAACCCCCGGTCAATGGCTGATGGCGTCAGTGCGGCCACTATACCAACAATGGCTGGAATGGTGGCTGCTCTGGTTGCCTTGCCTATCAGCAGCCGAATCGAAAAAATGTATCAACAGGAACTACACAAAATTGCTGATGATATGCCATCAGAAAAGAGGGCGGACTAGATATGTTAGATAAGTATTCACAGGCAGAAGACGAAGCTCAAATTGATATGACACCCATGCTGGACGTTGTTTTTATTATGCTTATTTTCTTTATTGTTACCTCCTCATTTGTGCGAGAAACGGGGGTGGATGTTAGCCGCCCAAGCGCTGATACAGCTGTTTCTACAGATTCCGGCAGCGTGCAGATTGGTATTACTAGCAGGAACGAGATATGGATTGACAAGCGTCAGGTGGATCCACGCGCTGTCAGGGCCAATGTCGAAAAAGCACTCGCAGAAAATCCTGGGGCAGCAGTAGTTATCGTTGCTGATGAAGGATCAAATACCAGTACACTGATTAAAGTTATGGACCAGGCCAGGCTTGCTGGTGCGCAGAGTGTTTCTGTTGCAGCTAAGAATGGTGATTTGATATGAAGCAACAGCTGATAGTAGGTGCTAGTGCAATAGCTGTTGGTTTATTGCTGTTTATGCTGATGCAAATGATGATTCGTCCTGATCTGTCTTTATTTCAAAAGAAGAGTAAGCATGCATATCTAAACTTTGTTCGCATTAATCCAAATGATCGCGCAACTGAGACCAAGCAGCGTAAGTTGCCAGATGAGCCACCGCCACCTGAGCAGCCGCCACGAACACCCGATACCACGGTGAAAAATGATTCCGTATCAAAGACGTCACCACAAATCGCAATGCAATTGCCCAGCTTGAATATTCCGTTAAATGGCGGTGATGGCCCATTCCTCGGTTCTCCGGGCGGCGGCATGAGCAGCATGTCTGGCATGGACTCGGATGTAATACCTGTGATGCAGATTCCGCCGAATTACCCAAGGCAAGCACGTCAGGCCGGTATCGAAGGCTATGTAAAACTGTCAGTAGTAATCAAGCCGGATGGCACAGTATCTAACGCGACTGTGATTGAAAGTAAACCCGGCAGATTGTTTGCTGCTGCAGCAGTTGACGCAATGTTACGCTGGAAGTTTCGACCCAAGATGGTTGATGGTAAGGCTGTTACACAAAAAGCAACACAGGTCATTGAATTTAAGTTGAGTGAAGCGCAATGAAGATGCTACGCAAAGTTATCGTCATACTGCTAATTTGCTTTGCCAGGTCGTCTGTTGGCCTGGCAGAAGGCTATTCGATGACACAATCAACATATAAGTCATTACAGGATATACAAAAGATAATTACCGAAGAAAAGTTTAGTCAGGCTGTCACGGAACTCAACAAGTTATTGCTGGATGTCGAGAAAGACACGATGGACGAGGCAGTGGTATTGCAGACCCTGGGTTACGCGGAAATGGGGCTAACGCAGTACGACCAGGCCATCAAGTACTTCAAAACCAGTATAAATTTGGCCAAGTTACCTGAATCTGCTGAGCTGAATATGCGTTATTTAGTGGCGCAGTTGCTCGCCTCGCAAGGAAAATTTGATGAAGCCTTAAGTTATGCACAGATCTGGTATGCTCGGCTTAAGAAGCCTCAACCGGCACACCATGTTTTTATCGGGAACTTACAGGCCCAGCTCAAGCACTTTAAAGAAGCAATTGTTCTGGTTAGAAAAGGCATCGATGAATCTGATGCCCCGCGTGAGTCATGGTACCAGTTATTGATTGCCTGCCACTTTGAACTCAAGCAATATCCTGAAACAGCCAGTGCACTGCGAGAAGCGCTTGCCTACTGGCCCGAAAAGAAAGTGTACTGGGAACAGCTGGCCAGTATCAATATGTTACTTGATAATGAATCGGAAGCACTGGCTGTGCTCCAGATCGCCTGGCGTCAGGGCGTGGTCGAAAAAGAATCTTCAATAAGAACCCTGATGCAATTTGCTATCAACCGTGGCATTCCTGAGCGTGCTGCCAGAATACTCGAACAGTCAATCAGCGATAAGGTAATAGAAGCCAATATTAAAAACCTTGAAGTATTAAGCGTTGCTTGGGGTGCTTCTAAAGAGACGGATAAGGCCATTGACAGCCTGAACCGACTCGCTGCTGTAAGCCCTGATGGTCAGCCGCTGGTGAGACTGGCCCGGTTGTACGTGGATAAAGAAGACTGGAAAAAAGCGCAGACGTCTTTAAAACAGGGCATTGAGAAAGGCCTGAAAGATGAAGCACGTGCCTGGTTGTTGCTCGGCATTGCGTATATCCAGGATAATAAATTTGACGAGGGTAAATCTGCCCTGAAAAAAGCGGGAGCTTTTGAACATCAGGAAAAACAGGCGGCAGCATGGTTGAAGTATGCCGATCAGAAACTGCAGAACCAGAACTGGTTGTCCAGATCATCATAGTCGGGAGACTTGTATGTTGAATCGCTTCATTACCCCCCTGATGCTCTCACTGCTGGCATTGACACTGGTTGCCTGCTCAGAGCCATCGACTGACAATACGGCAGCAGTCCAGCCCATTAAAGTAAAGGTGGTCGTGGTTACCATGTTTGAAATTGGTGCTGACTCCGGAGACGCTGCTGGCGAATTTCAGCTCTGGAAAGAGCGCATGAAATTAGACCAGAAACTTGAACTGCCGCACGCCTACCATGACCTCTACCTGAACGCTGACAAGGGCATACTGGGTATGGTAACGGGTGTTGGCACTAATAATTCATCATCTGCGGTAATGGCTGTAGGTCTTGATCCGCGGCTTGATCTGTCCAAAGCATACTGGTTGGTTGCCGGCATTGCAGGTGTTGATCCGGAAGATGCTTCAATCGGTTCTGCCGCCTGGGCGCGCTACCTGGTTGACGGTGATCTCAATCATGAAATTGATACGCGTGAAATACCGGCTGACTGGCCCACAGGTTACTTCCCCTATGGTGCAAAAAAACCTTATGATCCAGATAAGCCAAAATCGACAGGCGAGTTTTTTGCGCTAAACCAGTCACTTGCAAACTGGGCCTATGGTCTGACAAAGAACATTCAATTAGAAGATTCGGAAGCTTTAGTTAAGGGGCGTTCACGATATACCGACTTCCCAAATGCGCAGAAGCCACCTTTTGTTTTAATGGGAGACCAGCTCTCAGCGATGACTTTCTGGCACGGAAAGCTGCTGAATGAATGGGCCAATGCCTGGGTCAAGTACTGGTCAGATGGGAAAGGTGAATTCGTAACCTCTGCCATGGAAGATACGGGCTCCTATCAGTCAGTGTCGTATCTGACAAAATCCGGTAAGGCTGATAAAAACCGCTTTATGGTCCTGCGCACGGCGAGTAATTATACAATGCCGCCAACAGGTGTGACTGCGGTTGATAACTTCGTGAATATTGATCATGGGAATTATTCCGGGCTAAATGCAGCACTGGAGTCCGCTTATCAGGTTGGCTCAACAGTTGTCAATGAAATCGTTGATCACTGGAGCATCTATGAGAACACACTGCCAGCGGAAAAATAGACTAGCTCAAATAATAAACCAATGCCCACCCTTGAAGTGATGCGCTAAGCATCCTGACACTGTAGCGTAGGCATACACAGAATTGATAATGGTATGCTGATGCTAAGGTATCGTATAACGTATTTAAACGAGTATATAAATGAAGGTCGATGCTGATGGTTTCATATCGAGATTTCCGTATGTCAAGTCTAAGCAGTCAACTGGCTTACTCACGGGATTGCGACTATCGGTAAAGGACCTGTTTGATATAAAAGGTCTGGCAACAGGCGCAGGCAACCCGGACTGGCTTGCTACACACGATATACCTGATGCTAACGCTGAGATCATTAATGACCTGCTCGCTGCTGGAGCTGGCTTCGTTGGTAAGACGCTTACAGATGAACTCGCCTACAGTTTAAATGGCAGTAATGTGCATTATGGAACACTGCCCAACCCGGGTGCCCCATTACGAATAACAGGTGGTTCCAGCAGTGGCGCTGCGGTATCGGTGTGCAGGCAGGCTGCCGATATTGGACTGGGTACAGATACTGGTGGTTCGATCCGAGTGCCTGCCAGTTACTGTGGACTGTACGGCTTTCGGCCTACACATGGTGTTCTCAGTCTTACCGGCTGCGTGCCACTGGCGCCACGTTTTGATACTGTCGGCTGGATGTGTCGTGATCTGGAAACAAGCGTGAAAGTAGGTCAGGTCCTGTTGCAGCAGGCGATACGTCCGTTCAAGAAGCTCCTTATTATAAAGCCAGTCATTGCCGGTGTGTCATTATGGTCTGATGCCTGCGCTGACTGGGTGTTGCGTCATGTCACCGGCCTGCCGATTGACTATATCGAACTTGATGATGTTTTTTTACAACGCGCCAGTGAAATTTTCCGGGTGCTGCAGGGCAGGGAAATCTGGCGAATGCATGGCGAGTGGATTAGCGCATGCTCGCCTGTATTTGCCGATGATATCCAGCAACGTATAGACTGGTGTAGCCAACTGACAGAGCAGGACGAAGCCGGGGCTGAATCCTTGTTAAACGAGACTATGAGAGAATTTAAAAGCCAGTTTTGCCTGGATACGCTAGCAGTATTGCCGACCACGCCTGGTGCTGCGCCGCGTCTTGATGCAACAGCAGGATTTTTCAATCACTATCGCAGCCAGTTGATGGGACTGACCGCACTCGCGGGGCTATCCGGTTTCCCGCAGTTGACAATGCCTGTACTCAGTGACAATGATGCCCCCTGGGGTTTATCGTTGATGGCACAAGCTGGAAGCGATCTGTCAGTGCTGGCAGCTGCGTCCGGTTTTACTGGACGCCTGCAATGAACCAGATCGGTTTTACTGCGCCGCATCATCTTGCCAGTCAAACTGGTATGAAGATATTGCGTCAGGGCGGTAGCGCTATCGACGCAATGGTAGCGGCGGCTGCGAGTATCGCGGTGGTTTATCCGCACATGAACAGTATCGGCGGTGATAGTTTCTGGTTAATCCAGAAACAAGGTGAACCCCCCATTGCGATAGATGCCTGTGGTCGCAGTGCACAGAGTGCGAATCCTGATGATTATCAGACTCCAACATTGCCATCACGCGGTGAGGCGGCCTGTATCTGTCAGGCGGGAACGGTATCAGGCTGGCAACTGGCGCGCGAATACTTGGCAGGCTGGCGACAGCCGATAACGCTGGACGATGTGTTTCAGGATGCGATCAGCTATTGTGAAAAAGGCTTTCCTGTCACTCAGTCTTTTGTGCGTGCCAGTGATAAGACCGTATCAAACTCTGATTTTAACCAGGCATTTAAAGATATTTATACCGCCAAAGGCAGGGTGTTAGCCGCAGGCGACAATCTGGCCAACCCGGATCTGGCTGAGTTATTCAGGCAGTTGTCCCGAGCCGGGTTGAATGATTTCTATCAGGGAAAAACTGCGGACCTGATCTCGAGATTTTTTAAAGATTCAGACAGTCCTTTAGCGGCAATCGACTTTTCCAGTCATAAGGCAAGTCTGGTGTCGCCTCTAACTGCCACGACTAGCCGCGCCACACTCTATAATCTTCCAGCGCCGACGCAGGGCATTGCTTCATTATTAATACTGGCAATCTATGATCGATTGTACGACTCATCCTGGAGTGAAGCAGATCAGGTGCATCATCTGGTAGAAGCCACCAAACAGGCGTTTCAGATTCGCAATCGTTACCTCGCCGATCCGGCAGAGCTGGAACTGTCGCTGGCCAGTTTTCTTCAGGACGATAAGCTGGATGAACTGTGCAGGCAGATTTCATCGACTTCATCGTTGCCCTGGCCAAACCAGGCATTGCCTGGTGATACTGTCTGGATGGGCGCGATTGATGATGAAGGCACAATGGTCAGTTTTATCCAGAGTATTTACTGGGAGTTTGGTTCGGGAATCGTTGTTCCGGAAACAGGCATTATCTGGAACAATCGCGGCGTCAGTTTTTCGTTAAACAGTGATGATATCAATTATCTCAGGCCAGGACGAAAGCCAGCGCATACTTTAAATCCGGCACTGGCGATACTGAATGATGGCCGACGCCTGGTGTATGGCACCATGGGTGGTGAAGGCCAGCCACAGACTCAGGCAGCAGTATTCAATCGCTATGTTTATCAGCAAAAAACGCTGGAGGATGCAGTTGCCAGTCCGAGGTGGTTACTCGGCCGTACCTGGGGTGATAATAATAGTCATAGTCTTAAGCTGGAAGCTGCTCTGGTGCAAGTTGCAGGCGCGGGTTTGAAGCAACGCGGACATGAGGTCGAAATTGTGCCGAACTGTAACGAAATGATGGGGCACGCCGGCGCAGTAGTCATTTACCCGAATAAAGACGTTTTCGCTGCAACCGATCCACGCAGTGATGGTGCTGCATTTTCGGAAGCATCATCTCGTGGTTGAGTTTTTACAGCAATGGCCGTTTCTGCTAGCACTGTCAGTTACCGGTATTTTTGCCGGCACCCTGGCCGGTTTATTAGGTGTCGGTGGCGGCATCGTGCTGGTGCCGGTATTGTTTTTTCTTTTTCAGAAGCTGGGTATATCACCGGGGACATCAATGTCGGTGGCTACCGGTACTTCACTGGCCACTATCATTCCAACATCGCTTTCGTCCATCCGTTCGCAAAACGCGCGGCAAAATATCGACTGGCAGCTAGTCAAACACTGGTTGCCATTCATGATACTTGGAGTCGTGACGGGCGCTTTTCTGGTGACCAGTATTAAAGGCAGTCTGCTCAGTGGTTTCTTCGGAATCCTGGCATTTATAGTCGCGCTGAATATGCTGCTGCGCGCCAGTGCTCCGGCGTTAAAAGACAGGCTTCCCGGGATGTCGGCGCAGCGGGCTCTGAGTTATATAGTGGGTTCCTTATCTGTGATGGCTGGCATCGGGGGCGGCACCCTGGGTGTGCCTATATTGTCCCTGTTCGATGTCAAGGCTCACCGTGCAATTGGTAATGCCGCGGTCTTTGGGTTTATTATTGCGCTGCCGGGTACCCTGGTCATGTGGTTAGGTACAGATGCACCCGTCGATGCACCCACAGGAACATACGGATTAATTAATATCCCTGGAATGCTGGCCATCATTCCGATGACAATAGTGTTCGCCCCTGTGGGTGTTGCCCTCGGCCATAAAACAGATGCCGTATTACTAAAAAAGATATTCGCAGTTTTTCTGTTACTTACAGGTGGCAGAATGATTAGCCAGTTATTCGGAGTGTGAATACTAATGAAGGAATTTGACCAGATAAATCCACCGCCGCGACTTCTGATGGGCCCGGGCCCGATTAATGCCGACCCGCGAGTGTTGCGCGCCATGTCTGCGCAATTAGTTGGCCAGTATGATCCGTCGATGACTGCTTATATGAACGAAGTCATGTCGCTGTATCGCAAAGTCTTCATGACGCAAAATAAAGCCACAATACTGGTAGATGGAACCTCGAGAGCGGGCATTGAAGCAGTACTGGTGTCAGTGCTCAATCCGGGTGACAAAGTACTGGTCCCGGTGTTTGGCCGTTTTGGCCATCTACTTTGCGAAATTGCACAACGTGCCGGAGCAGAAATATGCACTATTTACGCCGAATGGGGTGAAGTGTTTGAGCCGGGTCAGATCGAAGATGCAATCAAGCAGCACCAGCCGAAACTGCTGGCCTGCGTTCATGGCGATACCTCGACCACCGTTATGCAGCCCATGGAGGAGCTGGGTGCTATCTGCCGTCGTCATGGTGTATTGTTTTATTCAGATGTGACCGCATCGATTGGCGGCAACGATTTTAAAACTGATGCATGGGGCCTGGACGCGGTATCAGCTGGTTTGCAGAAGTGTCTTGGCGGGCCATCGGGCAGTGCGCCTGTAACGCTTAGTGAATCTTTTGTAGAAGAAGTGCAAAAGCGCCACCATGTTGAAGCCGGCATTAAAGATGCGCACCATTACGAAGGCGCGGGATCGAGAATACGGTCAAATTATTTCGATATTCCGATGTTGCTGGATTACTGGGGAGAAGAACGTCTCAACCACCATACTGAAGCAACCACGATGCTCTACGGTGCGCGCGAATGCGCGCGCATTCTCCTGCAGGAAGGGTTAGAGAAAAACATCCAGCGTCACAAATTAAATGGTGATGCAATGCTGGCAGGTATTCAGGGCATGAATCTGAAAATCTTTGGCGATCTGCGTTACAAAATGAATAATGTTGTGGGTGTGTATATTCCTGATGGTGTCGATGGCGAAGCGGTTCGCACTGCGCTGTTACAGGACTTTGGTATCGAGATTGGCACATCGTTTGGCCCGTTGCGCGGAAAAATATGGCGCATTGGCACCATGGGTTACAACGCACGGAAAGATGCCGTACTGGTAACTCTGGCAGCTTTGGAGAATGTTCTGCGTAGAGCCGGACATTCGCTGCCGGCAGGTGAGGCAGTGGACTCGGCCTTGCGTGTCTATTCAACCGGAACCTGAACATGGATCAGGCTGAACGGCTGCTGCAGCGCTGTGACGAGCTGGCGAGAGTATCCGGGCTGGAATCGGGTATCTTGCGGGCCTACATGACACCCGAGCATCTTCGTGCAAACCGGATCGTGTCAGGCTGGATGCAGGCAGCAGGCATGCATAGCTGGTTCGATCAGGCGGGCAATATCTGGGGTCGCTATCCCAGCGCAGATGCTAAAGCAAAGACTCTTATTATAGGGTCGCATCTGGATACCGTACCCAATGCGGGCAAGTACGATGGCATTCTCGGTGTGCTCGCAGGTATTGAGCTGGTCGATGATTTAAATAAAAACCAGGTACAGCTGCCGTTTCATCTTGATGTCGTGGGCTTTGCTGACGAAGAAGGTTACCGGTTCGGTGCGGCGCTTTTAGGTAGTCATGCGATTGCCGGTAACTGGAAGCCCGACTGGAACCAGCTGACAGACCGCAATGGTATTACTCTGAGTGCAGCTTTTGCAGAATCGGGTTTTGACATTGAAGCTGTGGCTGATGCCGCGCTCGACAGTTCAAACCTGCTTGGTTACTGGGAGCTGCATATCGAACAGGGACCGGTGCTGGAAGATTTGAACTTGCCAGTTGGTGTGGTAACAGGTATTGCAGGTGCGCGGCGTTTTGAACTGATAGTCACCGGCCAGGCAGGGCACGCCGGTACCGTACCGATGGACTTACGACAGGATGCCCTGGTTGCAGCTGCCGAAGTTATACAGGCGATTGAAACACTGGCAGTGGAAAATAAAATCGTAGCGACAGTCGGACGCATCAGCGCGAAACCCGGTGGCGTCAATGTTATTCCAGGCGAGGTTCGGTTCTCACTCGATGTGCGCAGTGAAAATGATCAGCTCCGCGACAGAGTGATTGTGATGATAGAAGACCAGATGAAAGCAGTCTGTGAACGCAGAGGCCTGCGCTATCAAATTGAAGAGACGCACGCTGCCGCAGCAGTCAGATGCGATGAAGGCTTTATGAACATATTCAGTACGGCCATAAAAGCATGTGGCTATGATGTCCACCGACTGGTCAGTGGTGCCGGCCATGATGCCATGGCGCTGGCTTCAGTGTGCAAGGTAGCGATGTTATTCATGCGCTGTAAAAAAGGCATCAGCCATCATCCCGATGAGTCGGTAACGGTGGCTGATACAGCAGTATCGCTGACTGTTCTCAAACAGGCGCTTTTTGCTCTGGTAGAGAGTCTTAGTATAGAGGCGCGCTCATAATGCGCACAGTATCCTGGTCCTGAAATAGTAAGGTGTTATATGAAAATCCCGGTCATCGATTTTAAAAGCTATGATGAATCACGGCCAGAGACCCTGTCCAGTCTGGCGGGGCAAATTGATGATGCCCTTAGTGGCCTTGGTTTTATTGCAGTGACCAATATCGGTATCGAACCAGATAAGCTGGAACATGTGTTCAACACCAGCAAAGCTTTTTTTGCTATGGCCGACGAAAACAAACGACGCTCAGCGTATACCAGTGCTGAAGATAACTTTGGCTTTCAGGGCATGATGCAGGAACATTTGAATCCGGCGCGTCCAGCCGACCTTAAAGAAACCTTCACCATGCGTTGCCCATTCAAGTATGAAGCTTCTGATCAGCGCTGGCCCTCTTCGGAATTCAGAGAGACAGTGCTCGATATGTACAATACTTCGATGAACTGTGCATTCAAGGTGCTGCGCGTATTTTCTGCAGCGCTTGAGGTGGAGCGTGATTTTTTTGTGCAATACCATACTGGCGAGAATGTGACCCTGCGTTTACTGCACTATCCATCAGCGGGTGTAGATGCAGTTAGCCCTGAACAGCTTGGGGCGGGTGCGCATACTGACTATGGCGTCATTACGCTGTTATTTCAGGATGATGTTGGCGGTCTCGAAGTGCTCGATAAAAATGGTGTCTGGCAGGCCGTTGACTACATCGAAAATGCCATCGTTATCAATACCGGCGACTTGATGGAGCGATGGACCAATGGACGTTATAAGTCTACTCGACATCGTGTTCAGCCCAGGATTGGCCAGCGTGATCGCTACTCAATTGCCATGTTTATAGATCCGGACACTGCAACACAGGTTACCGTATTAGACAGTTGCGTCTCTACTGACAACCCGGCCCGTTTTCCAGCGATCACAGCGGGTGAACACATTCTCGCCAAAATCCGCGCGACACACGGTAACTACTAAACATGCCGGCCAGACCGCTTGTGCTAGTGCATGGTGCCTGGGCAGCATCCTGGGTCTGGGATAGCATCCTGCCCGACTTGCAAAAAGCGGGGCTTGAGGTTTATGCGCCGACCTTGCCTGGCCAGCAGGACGGACTTGATCCTGAGAGTATTAGTCTTCAGGTCTATGTCGAGTTTATCGGCGAAATATTATCCGGCATCGAACAGCCAGCGGTCCTGGTGGGGCATAGCGGTGGCGGCATGGTGATTTCACAGCTGGCTGAAGCCTGGCCGGAACGTGTAGACAAGCTGGTGTATGTTGGTGGCATGATGTTGCCGAGCGGTACCAATTACTCAGAGTTCTGTGTCCAGGTGCTTGGCCCCGGCTCGGTGGTGGGCGCTAGTCGCGTAATGAAACTTGATGCGTCTGGAAAAAACTCGGTACTGGAGACTGATGAGCTCAAGCAGATATTTTATAACTGCACGCCGGATGAACTTGCAGAACAGGCAATACAAAAATTACAGCCACAGCCGCTGGGTGGCCTGTATCTTTTAAATGAGCTGAGCGAGGCGAATTTTGGCAGCGTTGAGAAACATTATGTTCGCCTGGGTCTTGATAACACGGTATTGCCAGCCTTGCAGGATGAAATGGTACGACTGACACCCGTGCGCCAGGTGCACCGTTTGCAGACTGATCACGTGCCACAGCTGAGTATGCCTGAACAGCTGACAGATTTATTAACAGAATTGTGCCTGGCCTGAAAGTTGGGTTGGTTGACTGATGAAGATACATTAATAATGTAATACGCGGGGGGCTGACAATGACTATTCAACAAGAACGCTGGAAAGGACGTAATACAAAGAAAGATGAACTGAGATCACGCGTCTGGCAGCAACTCCAGGATACCCGGGCAGCAGTCGGCAATCCCTGGAGTACTATTCCTGATTATGTCGGTGCTGAGCTCGCGGCCGAGCAGTTAACCAAACTTGATGCCTGGCAGCAGGCTCGCATAGTGAAGTGTAACCCGGATCGTGCCCAGGCCTGGGTGCGGTTGAAGGCACTCGAGCAGGGCAAGTGTGTTTATACGCCGATACCCGAGTTGGTAAAAGAATTTCCTTTTCTGTTTCTGGACCCATCAAAGCTGGAACAGGAGGGCATCGATTTCAAAAACGTAATGTACTCAGAGGGTGCATTGCAGTACGGCGAGAAAGTTGATTTTGAAGATATGCAGGTAATGGACATCTGCGTGGTTGGGTGTGTGGCAGTGACCGAATCTGGCGGTCGGACAGGTAAGGGTGCCGGTTTTGCAGATCTGGAAATGGGGATTTTCCGTGAACTTGGAATACTGTCACCCGGAACCCCGGTGGTTACCACAGTGCATAACATTCAGGTGGTGGCGCAAGACAGTATTGTCATGGAAAGCCATGATGCACCCCTGAACTGGATAGCCACACCCGATCGTCTGATTCAAACCCACACCCAATATCCAGTTCCTGGTGCTATGGACTGGACCGCGTTGCGGACTGACCAGTTCGAGAAAATACCCTTCTTATCAGAACTGCGGCAGCGTATGCAGGGATAGATATGGGCGGACTGATTTGATATCCAGGTAACCGATATACAGCTAGGAGTACGTGACTACCGTTTCTGCCTCGACAGCATCCTCTTTCAGCCAGTAGACCAGTGCGTAGACCACGGGTGTGTCAACCAGGGCGATGGCTACTTTGAACAACCAGTAACCGATTGTCATCGATGCAAACGCTGATAAAGACATTCTTTCATCGGCGAATAACCAGAACGCGATACCGTTGAATACAATTGAATCCAGCAACTGGGATGACATTGTGCTCAGGTTGTTTCTCAGCCAGAGATGTTTGCCATTCGTGCGTGATCGCCAGTACTCGAAGGCCCAGACATCATGTAGCTGTGCAATTAGATACGCCATCAGCGAAGCAAATATGATTAGTGGCACCGCGCCCAGAACTTGTGCAAATGCGGCCTGATCAGAATATTGAGCTGAGGCGGGTAACTGGATAGCTATCTGCGACATTAATAACACAATAATATTCGCCGCAAAGCCAAGCCAGACGACCAGCATGGCGCGCTCTTTGCCAAAAGTTTCACCAATCACGTCCGTGATAGGAAAGGTGAGCCAGTAGGCTATGATACCACCCGATATGGTTATGCCAGAAAAAGTCCATAGCTTCGCACTTACTACGTTGATAAAGCTCATGCACGCAATAAACAGGGTCAATAGAATAATAAACTTTTTCTCGCGCGATGGCATGTTCGCCTCCGTAATCATTAGGCTATAGATTATTCAAAGAGCGGGCAAGTATCTTTTATGTGTCTGTCGGCGTGCTTCATTTGGGTGTTTCTGTGTTGAAAAGCTCGGGCAGCAATGACATGGCGAAAGTGCTCTGGTTAATTTCAACCGCATTGTCAACCAGTCCAAGATCTTTCAGTTGTTGCAGCTGATTTTTCAGACGTGATATATCGTACTTTCCCAGGCTTTCGTCGATATTCCTGGTCTCGTCATAGGCGAGGTGATACTGCTTCATGGCATTGATGGTGGCATGCATAAACTCCATGGTTTGTTGAGAGTTTATCGAAGCTATGAGTTCAAGCGCCGGTGTCGGGTCGCCTGATATGAAATCACGCCAGCCTTTGATCGAGGCCTCGGCAAATGCTCTCACGATGGTCGGGTTTTTATCGAGGAAGTCCTTGCTGGTATAAATATGTCGGTAGGGATCAAAGCCGGATGTGGACAGCAGTATGACGCCTGTTTCAATGCCCTGTTCGGCCAGGTGTATCGGCTCGCTGGTGACGAAGCACTGCTGAATAAAATCTTTGTTCGTCGCAAACCGCGACAGGCTGAAATCCATGGGGATTAACTGTAATTTCAGACCCATGACTTTCAGCATGTACTCGGTGTAGGACATCGAGGTCTGGATCATCACCTCGTGACCATCCAGATCCCGCAAGGTCTTAATATTAGACTCAGGATGAAACATGATGCATTGCGGATCGTGCTGAAAGTACGGGAAGACCCCGACAAGCGGCAGGCTCCTGGAAATGCCGATTAATGTTGTATCGCTGGTGCCAATTCCAAAATTGACCTGCCCGGATGCAACCAGGGGGCGAATGTCACTGATATTCGCACCGGGACGAATCTCGACGTCCAGTCCAGCCTCTTTGTAATAACCTTTTGCCAGTGCCTGATAAAAACCACCGTGCTCGGGCTGTGGGTACCAGTCGGTCAACAGTACTACATGCGTTAGATCCGATGCATCTGTTGATGAACTCCTGCTGCCATCGCAGCTGACGAGAGCCAGCGATATCAGGACGTAGATAGCTATATGTATGATGTGTTTCATTGTGAGCTTAATTTAGACTAAAGGAATCGTGCCATTTTCTCAGTAATTTCCAGTGCAGCAGGCTAACTATGCCGACAAAAATAAAGCCAATCGCGCAAGCTGTGAATGCGGCGGCATAGAGGGCCGGTATCTTGAGTTGCGAACTGAACACAACCACAACAAAACCCAGGCCTGCTTCTGCGCCTGAGCCCATGCCAGCAATCGTGTCACCATATAGAGCACCGATGGGTGTCAGGGCGGCTGCAATTTTCAGGCCCGTCAGAAAATACGGCATTGCGTGCGGGATACGAAGATACAGCATTTCCTGGTGCCTGTTCGCCCTGTAGACATCAAATAAATCGAGCAGGTTGCGATCAGTCGAGCGCAATCCCATCGTAGTATTGGCCACAATGGGAAAGAAACAGATCAGAAAAGTAATAATGGTAATACTACCGAGTCCCTGGCCGAACCAGAGAACGATGATCGGCGCCAGAACAATAACCGGGGTCATTTTTAAGATCAGAACATACGGGTAGACACCTTTATATGCCCATTGACTGGATGCCAGCAGGATGGATAGTACTACCGCAACGATCACTGATGTGACAAAGCCGATAACACAGGCAATTGTTGTTTGTATGGCACCAGACAATAATGTTTTATGTTCGGCAATACCCGCTAACACAATTTCGTCAGGCGTGGGCAGCTGGTAAACCGGGATCTTGAACAAGTGTATCGCCAGATACCATATGGCGATAAAGAACATGCCAAACGCTACAGGCCAGGCTACCGAGCCTATGCTCATTAGTTTCATTATTCCGGGCCTCTTACACTGTGCAGGGCCTGAGAGACTTCAAGTATCTTTTTCTGAAACAGCGGGTTCGTTCGAGTTATTGAAGTCCGTGGATAGGGAAAATCTACAGTGATTTCACGAAATATTTTTCCAGGATTGGCTGACATCACCAGGATTCGTGATGACAGGAATACTGCCTCTGCGACAGAATGAGTTACAAACAGCGCAGTCCACTTTTGTATAAGCCGTAGTTTTAATAATTGTTCATTGAGGTCGTCTCGTGTCATTTCGTCGAGTGCGCCAAAGGGCTCGTCGAGCAGGAGCAGCTCGGGCTGTGTTGATAAGGCACGCGCTATCGAAACACGCATTTTCATTCCGCCTGATAGCTGGCGTGGAAATTTATCAGCTGCCTGGCCTAAGCCAACCAGAGATAGCAATCGTTCAGCTACCTTATCTCTTTTCTCTTTTGGAATATGCCCGAGTTTTAGTGGTAAGCCGATGTTTTCTTTAGCAGTCGCCCAGGGCAATAGATTTGCGTCCTGGAATACATAGCCGATTTTTTCGCTTGAATCTGAAGCATGGCCACCACCAACTGTGATGTTTCCCGAGCTCTGTGTAATCAGATTTGCGACCAGTTTCAATACTGTGGATTTTCCACAACTACTGGGTCCTATGAGTGCAACAAAATCGCCGCGTGCGATTTCAAGATCTATTGAATCCAGTATTTGTGGTCCACTGGCATATTGCTTGGATACTTTTTCGAATGAAACAAGTGATGATTTGTCTTTACGCAATTGATTGTCGACTATTAACTTTAGTGCTTGCCGCATAATTAGTTGGCCTGCCTTTGGTTATCCAGAAATACCTTACTTACTTTCAGCATGGCTTTCTCGATGGTCCTGGATACACATAGCCCCATCCCTGAGGCTATGTGTTGACCATAAGCTTTAGAACTTGAAAGTCAAAGTTGCTGTGTAGTTGCGTGGCAGCTCAGGCAGTACAGTTAGGTTGCCGTACAGGCCCGGGAAGTTGGCACGGAAATACTGTTCATCAAGCAGGTTGCCGATATAGAAATTCGCTCTGAAAGTACTGGTTTCATAGGTAAGCGAAGCATTTACTAGGTTGTATGCAGGTAGTACCAGGCCACCTAATGGTGAAGGCATGACCTTGTCGACATGTGTAACAGACATCAAACCTGACCAGTTGTCTGTTGCTGCGTAGCGTGCAGAAAAGCTGTATACGTTTTCAGGAATACCGCCACGTTCGACTGTGTTTGGTACAGCGACAACACCACTGAGTACCCCGCCGTAAATGCTGGCTGGGTCAAGCTGGGGTACGTCTGCGGCACCAAGGAAGGTGAACAAAGCACCGTTAAGGTCCGTGCGATAGACTTTCAGATGGGAAGCCGAGGCCATCAAAGAGAGACTATCAGTTGGTAGGTAACGGATCTCTAATTCACTGCCTTCAGTCTTGAGTGCTTCGTTTGACTCGGCAACGTTAGAGTTTATTGACTTACGTTCCTGTTCGTACGAAGCCAGGGCGATGTAGAGACGGTCATTGAAGAACTTGCCTTTAACCCCCGCTTCAGACATGGTTGAGGTGCCCAGCCAGCTCTTACCCGATACATTGCTAACTTGCACGGCATCATGTGTGCCAGCCAGAATGGTTGACTGCTCGGCATGTGTGACATACGGAATCAGGCCAATGGGCGTCTTGTAAGACAGACTGACATTGTATGAAACCGCAGTATCGGTATCGTCTACTTTTTCACCAGGCGTACGTGCAAAGAAAGCAGCTGGAGACTTGGTCTCTGCCGAGATATCCACATAATCATAGCGAGCGCCCAGCAATACACCAATGTTTTCATACAGAGTGATATCGGTGAGGAGTGCCATGCCTACCTGTGTATAAGTCGATGCATCATTGATGCCCCAGGGATCACTAGACCTTATCGGTGAAGACTGCTGGCTTGAAGGGTTAAAGCCGACAGTTAAGTCTACGCGGTCGAAAACCTCATGAACAAAGTCGTTTGCATAATACGCGTCTACATAGCGTATTGACGGAGACGCTTGAAAATTCGTCTTTGTATTATCCGTAATAAAGGCTTTGGTGAATATAAGCTGGTCTTCAAAAACAGAGGTGTCACCGATTTTGCTAAAGCCATAACTGTCGATGTTCTTGCTCTTTACAGTTTCATAGAACGCTTTATTGGTCAGATTCCAGCCATTACCCATATCGTGAATAATGTCAAAGTACCAGGTTCCAACTTCCGTTCTATAAAGGTCATCAGGCGTAATCAGGACCTGACTGCCATCAAGTTTTGCTGTGCCTACCGTTGCAGGATTGAGGCCATACTCAGCTGGTATTGATGTTGGATCGATAGTAGATGGCACTATCGGGCTTCCGCTAAAGTCAGATGCGCCACAGAACAACTGTACCGAACCGCTGTAGCAGTTCACAGAAGTGCCAAACCCGCTTGGTACAGAGCCAAACCCCGAAACAATTTCAGAATCGTTCATCAGACCATCGCCATTAGTATCGGGTGGTGTATACGCAGGCTGTCCAGTAATGTAGGTGCCGTGGTCAATCAGGTCCTGTGTTACGCGGTTCCAGCCGCCATTTTCATGACCGTTCCACTTCTGTGTCATGCCACCGAATTCAATTCGTGTAGTATCGGTCAACTCGGCATTAAATGAACCCTGGAGCACAGTCTGGTCTGTAAAGTCATTCCGATAATAACTATCAGAGGCCTCAACTTCTGCATAGATATAATAACCGGCTTTTTTACTACCAATTTCCATTGGTCCACCGACTTCACTCTTTAGAATGCTCTTGCCAAATGAGCCGTTGACTATACTGATTTCACCTGTGGGTTCTTTCAGATAGGCGCCGGTTTCAGCGCGTGATGATTTGGGCACAAAGTTCAGTGCGCCGCCAACTCGGCTGGGTCCTGATATCGGAGACATAGGGCCGCGGATGACATCGATACGATCACTGGCACCAATAGCAGTCGGGTAGACGCCATCATTGTTAATGCGTTTTACACCGCGGAAGTAGTTATCACCTGGTGTTCCGCGTAAATCGAGAGAACCCGCGACGCCGAAAAATGATGTCGTAAATGCGCCTGGTACGAACGTCGCAATATCATTGATACTGCTGATATGGTATTCCTGCATGAATTCCGCACCAACAGAGCTCACAGATCTGGGTGTTTCAACTATGGTCTTATCAAAACCGAATACAGAGTCGACGGGGTCATTCTGCAGTATGCCAAGATTGTCTTCGACTTCTTTCTCAGTCACAAATTTATCGAGTTCAACGGTGTCCTCCTTGTCAGCTACCTTTGCAGGTTCCTCTGCAAAGACTGATGTACTGACACCAACCAAGCTTGCCAGTATCCACGGTGTTAGGTTCTTATTCATCATAGTTTTCCAGGTCTAAGGAATGTGCTCCCTGATTGAACAGTAATCAGGGATACACTGGCGCTAACCTGAGTAATGCAATTAGTGTGCCATATGTTGATCGATCGGTTAACAAATAGAACTTTGAGAAAAAATGATTGTCACCGTGGCGCTGATGAAGAAGTCTGGCGGTATTGTCTGGCTGTCTGGCTGGTGGTGCGATCTTCTATGAATGTACGCTTGGGCGCTTAAATGGTGCGCATTATTATCGCCTCGCCCTAGTATGAAGCACTTCGCCCCGAATTTATGGGCTGCAAGGCATTGCTTTAAAGCGAAATTATATAAACCTGACTACTCGGTCATCTTTGCTGCAGTCACTTCAATTTCGATGTTGAATTCAGCGCGGGTAAAGCCCTGGACAATCAGTAAAGTTGAGGCCGGTGGTGGACTTGCCACGTATTTATCGCGTACTGCCATGTATTTGCCGAAGTCCTCGCGTGAGGTCAGGTAGGTATTGATCCGTGCCACATCCGTGATGTCCATGTCAGCCGAGGCAAGAATGGCGATGATATTCTGAAAACAAATCTCCGCCTGTTCAGTGACTGACTCAGGGATGGCATCATCCTTGCTACAACCTAGTTGACCTGAGGTGAATAGTATTCGTGAGTTGGCACTCACTTCGACCGCGTGTACGTAATTGCCGAACGGCGGTCGAATCTGATCTGGAACATAGTGTTTGTGTCTGGACATGGTTAATCGCCTCATTTATATGGCTCTCGCGTGATTATCACGCTGTGGCCTTTTTTTACTAGTAATCATATATCCGGTCATTGAGCCTGATACATAAACGGGAAACAGATATGCGCGTCAAGTACTGGCAGGATATGACCACGGCTGATTTTGTTGATCTGGATCCCCAGAAAACAGTTGCCTTGCTTCCGCTCGGCGCCATTGAGCAACATGGCCCGCACTTACCCGTATCTACTGATGCTACTATTGCAGAAGAGATGTGTATAAGAGCAGCAAGTCTTGTGCCAGAAAATGTTTCCTTACTGATTCTGCCGACACAGAACATCGGTAAGTCGACTGAGCACATTCAGTATGAGGGCACCTTGACCCATGGCGCCAAAACCCTGCTCGACTCGTGGATGGAAATAGGCGAGAGCGTGTCGCGAGCAGGAATCCGCAAGTTGATACTCTTTAATGCGCATGGTGGCCAGCCACAGATTATGGAAATTGTCTGTCGCGAGTTACGCGTTACGCTCAAGATGATGACAGTAGGATGCAATGGCTGGAGTTTTGGTCCGCCGGATGTAGACATACCCGGTGATGAGCGCCGTCATGGCATTCATGCCGGGCAGGTCGAAACATCAATCATACTCTATCTACGGCCTGATCTGGTGCGCATGGAGCATGCGCAAAACTATAGTGGCCTGCTGGCAACTGTGGATAAAAAATTTAAACGTCTTAGAGTGATTGGCAGTACCTATATGGGCTGGCAGTCACAGGACCTCCATGCCAGAGGTTGCTCGGGCGATGCCACCAAAGCCACGCCTGAAATTGGCAAGCTCTATGTTGAACACTATACAAAAGCACTGGCTGAACTCATCGAAGAAGTTTCTCAATATCCACTGGAGTGGATCCGTGATCGAGCCGACTGGTAAGCGATCGTGACGCTAGTAAGACAGACTGAATGAGCCTGAGTCGTCGGTACTTTCTGCAACTGACTACAGCCTGTTTACTTGCGCCAGTAAAAGTCAGTGCCAGGGTAACAACAACGCCAGCACTGACTACCGGCTGCGCCAGTGGTGAGGTAAGCGCAGAAGGTGCAATTATATGGACTCGAGCTGATTCTCCGTCTCGTTTATGGGTCGATGTTGACAGCTCAGAATCATTCTCGTCAGCTATGCGATTTCGCGGCAGCGCCGGTATTAAAGAAAATGACTTTAATACGCATTGTTTGATAAACGGACTGCGGCCCGGCCAGCGCTGGTTTTATCGGGCTCAATGTGAAAGTCTTGAACACCCGGGTGTGTTTAGCAACTCGCTAACCGGCCAGTTTAAAACCGCACCTGTCGATCGCGCGCCGATCAGATTCTGCTGGTCGGGTGATACTGCCGGGCAGGGCTACGGTATCGATCCTGACCGTGGCGGTATGAGAACCTATCAGACCATGCTCAGGCACAGGCCTGATTTTTTCGTGCATTCGGGTGATCATATCTATGCCGATAGTCCGGTGCAGGCAACGCTGTCGCTTGATGATGGCAGTGTGTGGAAAAATCTTGTCACAGCCGGTAAAGACCACGTAGCGCAGACCGTCCAGGATTTTCGCGAAAATTATTACTACAACTATCTCGATACACACTATCGTCAGTTCCACGCAAACGTGCCTCTGTATCAGCAGTGGGATGATCATGATGTGCATAACGACTGGTATCCGGGTGAAGTGCTTGGCGATGATCGCTATCAGACTAAAAGCGCATCATTACTGGCGGTGCGCTCACGTCAGGCGCTGTTTGACTGTAATCCGATTCGCAAAGCAGGCAGTACCAGCGAACAGATTTATCGCCAAATCAGTTATGGCCCAATGCTGGATTTATTCTTTCTGGACCTGCGCTCATATCGGGGGGCTAATTCAAGCAACCAGCAAACACACAGGGCTCACGATACTGATTACATGGGTATGACGCAGCTGGAATGGTTGAAAACCTCGCTGAGCAAGTCTACTGCTACATGGAAAATCATCTGTTCTGATATGCCCCTGGGACTGGTCGTGAAAAAATGGGGCACTGACCTGGCAGAGAATCCCGCCAACAGCAGTGGCCCACCCGCAGGCCGCGAATTCGAACTGGCAGAACTGTTCGCTTTCATCAAGGCGAACAAAATTCGTAATGTGCATTTTATCACCGCCGATGTGCACTACTGTGGGTCTTATTATTACAATCCAGAAGTAGCCGATTTCAAAAACTTTAGTCCTTTCTGGGAATTTGTCAGCGGCCCCATCCATGCTGGCACTTTTGGTCCGAATAAACTCGACAATACTTTTGGCCCCAAACAGAAATTTATTGGCATCCCTGAAAACATGAAACCGAATCGGCCACCGAGTGATGGTTATCAGTTTTTTGGCCAGATCGACATTGATCCAAATTCACAGGCTTTAACCGTTTCTCACTATAACGTGGGCGATGAGCTGCTATGGCAAAAATCATTACTGCCTGATAGCTGAAATTTTGATTTTGATGAATTTATACACTGTCTTCCCATATTTTAAATGCACAGTTAACGAGGTATTAAAATGAAACGCTTTCTTCCGCTACTTGCACTATTGGTGGTATCGCAATTGGTCTTTGCTGAGGGTTCGCCTTATTACGAGGCGTCCGATACCATCGTTATTCTCGGTGCGGTACCGCAGGAGATACCTGTTATCGTCGAGCAGTTGGTAGACATGAAGAAACAGAGTGTCTGGGGCATTCCGTACTATTCGGGAAAACTGCATGGCAAGCCAGTTGTGGTAGCCATAGGTGGGATCGGTAAAACCTTTACCGCAATGACAACCACACTGTTTATCCAGCAGTTCAAACCGCGCCTGGTGGTGATGACCGGTACTGGTGCGCGAATAAACAAAGACCTGCGTACTGGCGATGTCATTGTCGCGACACATGCTTATGAACATGATTATGGCAGCCTGACTGCTCAGGGCATGGTTTATCGTCCGATGAATAGCCCGGTCAATGGTGCGGAAGTTGAGAATGATTTCAAGCCTGCAGAATCGTATTTGCTGAAAGCTGATGAAGCAATGAAAACATACCCGGCACAGAGCGTTACAGCCAACGGGTCTACCTATACAAACCGTGTACGTCGTGGCGTAGTAGCGTCTTCAGATCTATTCGGCGTGCCTCAAGGTCGAATCGAGCTGCTTCGTAATAAATTCAAGGCCGATATAATGGAGATGGAATCGGCACCGCTCGGCCATGTCTGTGAGTCGTTTGGTGTGCCTTATCTGATTGTGCGCGCCGGCAGTAATGTTGCGCAGGAAGCGCCGAACAATGATTACCTGCGCCTGGGCCCAATTGCTGCGCGTGAAGCTGCAAAGTTTACCGCATACATGGTTTCTTCTTATCTGTAACGGTCTGTGTGTCTGTTTAAGTACAGTCCGTACTTTTTAGACTCATTTGGTCAGCGTATTAGTGAGAAGCTCAAAGGCCCTGTTTGCATTTGTTCTCATGCATACATCGACTTTATTGCCGCGTGAGCCGCGCCTGATCGTTCCCGCCGTTGCTGCCGCAAGATGAGATCTGGGTTTTCCATCCCAGCGGGTGGCCGGCATGCTGAGATCGCTGCTGGCAAGATAGTTCGGACTGGCCAGATAGTCTAGCTTGACTGTCAGTGCAGTCGACTCAGGAATACAGAGTTCGGAGTGTGTGCTTATGATGGCGGCAAGTACGTCCCAGAAATAATACTCGCCTGAATCGATGAACCACTGGTTTCTGATGTACACCTGTTCAGCGAACAGTGCTTCTGGTGTTTTCGCCAGGTGGCGAAAATGGCTGACATATTCACGGCTGACCTTGACGTGATTGGTAACATCGAGCCCGACTAGCTCGATATGAAGAGAGCTATCGAGCACAAACCTGGCGGCCAGTGGGTCGATATAAAAGTTCCACTCCGCGGATTTGCCGGGGTGTTTGTCAGTAAAGCCGGGCACAATAATATTACCTTTTGCATCAAGTGTGCCCCCTATAATGACAAGACGGCTGACATGATTAACATCTTCTGGATATGCCAGCAGCCATTGGGCTATATTGGTCAGAGGGCCAACAGCGACGATAGTAACTGACTCTATACTATGACTTATCTGTTGATGTATTAGCTGTTTCGCTGGCAGCGCTACGGGTTTATAGGTGGGAGGCGGAATCGTAACACCCGACAGAGTGTCGGCGTCTTTACGCCAGGCTGCGGGGAATACAAAGTAGCCATCCAGGGGGTAGGCATCCCCCGATGCTACAGGAATCTGTTTTTGGGTTTTTACCAGACTTAAAAGACTGATCGCATTGTTCTCGCCTGTGGTGCAATGTGTTTCGCCACTGCAGGCGATGGTAATGGCCTTAAGTTCGGCGCTGGGACTTTTGGCCAGATAGAGCAAGGCAAACCAGTCGTCGATACCCATGTCGGTATCAAGAATAACAGGCGAGGCCGCAGCGTTGTTCATTAATAATATGCAGGCGAGTAGAGTGATGAAACTTTGTGTGAATCTCATGCTTAACTGTCTATGTGCGTTTGTATGTAATACATGCTACTACCTATGTATCAGGCGTTCGGCCTGGGCATTAAACAATCTATGTGCTAGCTAATAGTACTGGTAACCATTAAATGAAACTGTATTCAATATGCGCTCTGTTGCTGGCAGCAACAATATATATTCAGACTGCGCTCGCTGACACGCCCGCTGGTCAGGCAGATGCTGCGACAGTAAAAGTCACCCTGCTTGGTACTGGCGGACCGGAAATGAGCTGGAACCGTCAGAGTATGGCAACCCTGATTCAGGCGGGTGGTGAAGCCTATTTGTTTGACAGCGGTCGCGGTGTCATGCAGCGACTGTATGAAACCCGGACCAATCCGGTAAATGTCAGAAAAATTTTCTACACACATCTGCACAATGATCATATCGAAGGCCTGCCGAATCTCTGGATGGCTTCCTGGTTTCTGCTTGGTCGAACCACGCCGTACGATATCTGGGGGCCAACAGGTACGCAGGCAATGATCAGTGGTATGCAACAGATGTATCAGTTTGATATTCAGCATCGCGCCAATGCTTTCAATGATCCTGAAGCATTGAAAATAAAAGTGCACGAGATCACAGGCGAGTCTGTTGTCTACAGTAATAGCACGACACGCATTACGGCATTTCCTGTAGAACATCACGATGGCAACCCTGCGTATGGCTACAGTTTTGAACACGCTGGAAAGAGGGTCGTGCTTTCGGGTGATACTACGTATCATCCTAACCTTGTCAAATACGGTGACCATGCCGATGTAATTATTCAAAACATTATTGCCATGTCGCCCGAGTTCGAACACAAGCCCGAAATGCAGGCGGTACTGGCCAAGCTCACCACGATCAGGCAGGCTGCGAAAATATTCAATGCCACCCGACCTGGGCTGGCGGTATATTCGCATATTGTTAAAAAAGGCATGTCTGGATCGGCTGGCGATAAACTTCTGATAGCGCGCACCCGGGCTGAGTCATACCTCGGTCCATTGCTGGTCGGTGAAGATCGCACGGTGATAAAGCTGACAGATAAAATCGAAGTACTGCCGCCAGCGGATATTACAGAGCTGCCCGACATGGACAAAAAAGCAAAATATGCTGAATAGACCAGAGATTGGCCGGAGAGTGTTCCTGGTTGCTATAACCAGGAACACGTCAGGCCTGAGTTTCACTGCATCCTTCGACGAGGATCATTTTTGAAGTAGCATATTTTTTTCGCATGTTATGAATGGCTGCTAGCTCGGGCGCTTTGATCCATGCCAGGGCCTGTTTAGTTGATTCAAAACGAATCATTACCAGTCGTTCCGGTAACCAGTTACTGTCATGGTAGGGGATGGTGCCACCACGGACCAGATACTGGCCACGATATTTTTCTACAGTAGTGCTAACCAGTTGCAGGTACTCCGCGTAACCGTCCGGGTCATTTATTTTGTTATCGACAAGGACATAGGCGGCCACTATATTCTCCTACAGCGCTTCGGCTTTACCATCTGCTTTGGCCTGGCCACGAATCTGATCGACGCGTTTCACCAGCTCTGCCTGAATGTCTGCCATGTTGTATTTCAGGGCAGTGCCATTTTCTACCAGTTTTTCACCCGCGACATAAACATCTTCTATATTGGCAGCGCTACAGGCAAAGACCAGGGTCGCTGCAGCGTCGAACACTGCGCCGGTACCCGGCCTGGCGGGGTCGACAATGAGAAAATCTGCATATTTGCCTGGTTCAAGGCTGCCTACCAGCTTATCGACCTTTAATACCTTGGCAGTTTTTAAAGTGTGCAGGCGCAGAACTTCGATTGGCACCATGACACTGGCATTTTTATGCTGCATGCGTAAAGCATACATACCCATTCGCATGTTCTCGAAAGGGTCGGCGATGTCAGCACTGGCTGCACCATCGACTCCCATACCGACACCCAGGCCTGCTTCCAGATATTTGGGTATATCAGACAGACCAGACGCGAGACGTCCGTTTGATAATGGATTCCAGATCATGGACGCGCCATGCTCAGCAGCCTCTTTCAGTATTCTATCGGTCGGGTGAATAAAATGCGCATAGGAAATATTGCTGTCGACCGCGCCGTCTTTCATAAACATGGGCCATTGCTTCCTGTCTGTAAACCTGCGTTCATACTGTTCAAGATAGTGTATCTGTGCAATCAGGCCGTACTGCTTGGCAATCTGCATCTCCAGGGGAAACTTGTCTTGGTACTGATGGTAGCCTACCGCGTTGACCGACAGAGCCAGCATGGGGGTTTTCTTTTTCAGTTCCGCAGTTTTTTTGACCAGGTTGGCAAACGTACTGCGCAGTTCTTTTTCGCTTAATGCCAGATTGGCGTTGTAGCCGAATATAAAGTGCTGGCCAGCAACCAGTGACGCCTCCAGTGATTCGAGATAGTGCGGCTCCGTTGCACTCAGGCGTTGCGAATGGTTATACGTGGTGGTGATGCCATGTGTCAGCTGGTCCAGAGCGCCGTGCAGGGTGAAGTTATAAAAATCACCGGTGTCAAAATATTCACCATAGGTCCAGTGCAGGGCCTGTAGCCAAGGATACAGTTCTTTATCTGCGGCGATGCCGCGAAATGCACTTTGCCACAAATGGCTGTGGCCGGAGAGAAACCCTGGCATGAGGATCTTATTGCTGGCATCGATTACGCTATCAGATGCTTTACCCTGATACTCGCCTTTGCCGAGTGCAATGATATGGCCTTTGTCAAAAACCATGTAGCCGACAAATGGCTTGTCGTCACCTTCCGCCAGAGTGAGTATGGTAGCATTTTTGATCAGGGTACTGGCCTGAGCCGCATACTGCCAGCAGAACAGTGTGAGGATACATATTATAAGCTTGCACGATCTCATTTAATTTTTACTCCCGCGTCGTTATCAATCCACTATACCTAGGGAAGATCTGAATAATTGAGGTTATTTCGTTTCACGTGCCAACCTCGATCAAGTGACTATAAAAAAGCATGCATTTGTTCCTGAATTAACCGTGTTTTTGGTTAATTCAGGGTTTTCAGGCGCAACTGTCCTATTAAACGGCCAATAATCTCTTCTTCGCCAACACCAGATTCACCAGGGCGCACTTGGTGAAAACACACTGCGCATTTTTATCCAGACCACGGTACCGGACTTTGGTGAAGCCGAACTGGCGCTTCATCACACCAAACACATGCTCGACCCGAGAACGGATTTTCGACTTGTAGCGATTCGCCGATTGCTCGGCCTCGGTCAGTTTACGGTAACGGCTGCCTTTCTTCTGCGTGAAGTCTTTCGCCTGCGGCGCCTGTTCATACAACAGTCTTTTCTGTCCGGCATACGCGGAATCGCCCCAAACGTGTGTCTCATCACCGTGCAATAAGTCGCCGAGTAGCTGGGAGTCATGCACATTGGCGGCCGTGACGGCAACCGAATGAATCAGCTTGGTTTGGTTGTCCACGCCAATATGCGTCTTCATCTCGAAGTACCACTGATTACCTTTACGCGTCTGGTGCATGTCAGAATCACGGGCTTTGTCTTTGTTCTTCGTCGACGTGGGCGCATCGATAATCGTCGCATCCACGATCGTGCCGCGGTTCACCTTCAAGCCGTTCTCCGCCAAATATACATTGACCAGCCGGAACATTTCATCGCCCAGGTTGTGGCGTTCCATTAAATGCCTGAAGTTGAGGATGGTGGTCTCGTCCGGCACCGGCTCTTTACCCAGGTCAATCCCGACAAACTGGCGCATGGCGCGCGAATCATAGAGGGCTTCTTCGGCACCCGGGTCGGATAACTCAAACCAATGCTGGAGAAAATGGATGCGTAACATCCGTTGAATCCCAATCGGCCTACGGCCGGCACCCTTAGGCTTGGGGTAATAGGGCTTGATCACCTTGCTCAGTGCTTTCCAGGGAATGATATGGTCCATCTCTTCCAAAAAGACTTCCTTGCGGGTCTTTTTGCGGAATTTCTCGAAATCATCGCTGGCAAAACTCTGTTGGCGCATCGCTCGCTTCCCGTTCGGCTGGTTTTCTGTATTATCTCAGATCTGAGGAATTAATCAGAGTGTCCCTAGCAAGAACTGAACCAATTGGTCAGCATTTGGTATGGATATTGCGCTTCAAGGCTTAGTGTCGTTTTTCCGATGGAGCCAAACATGAATTCCCGTTTACTTATTGGCCTGATCCTGGGCCTGATTTTCCCTGCGCTGGCTTGCGCCGTGCCGTTCAGTGACGAAGTCAAAACGCGTCAATCACTGGTGCAGGTGGCCCTAGCGCGGGAACCCGCCGACCTGATCGTGCAGGCCGGCTGGTTACTGAACGTAGTAACAGGCGAGTGGTTGCAGGACCAGGATATTGTGGTTTCGCATGATCGTATCGCCTGGACAGGCCCTCGAAATGGCTGGCCCGGCACCAGTAAACGCATCATAAAGGCGCACAAAGAGTGGCTGGTTCCCGGTTTTGGTGAATCGCACAAGCATATTGAGAGCAGTTACCTCACTCCTGAATACGAAGCTTCGCTGGTGATCCCGTTTGGCAATACCTGGACGATGGAGGGTTCGCACGAAACTTCAAATGTGATTGGCAGCCACAATGCTGAATTCTGGTTACAGGCAGAACGCGCTGGTAGCCCGTTAAAAATATTTCCGTCAATAGGCTCAGCCACACCGCCCACGGTGTATGAAAAGGGCGGTGGTTATTACGGTTATAAGGAGATGAGCGAGTTTCTCGATTATGACAAGCGCGTTGCTGCGCTCGGTGAAGTGATGGACTGGACGGCAGTGAATAATCCGAAGTCACCGGGGCATCAGCGTATCTGGGAAATGATTCAGGCCACCTGGGACAAACGCGCAGTGGTTGAAGGCCATGGCAGCGGACTCTACGGAGCGGAAGAGATCAATGCTTTCGCAGCTGCATGTCTGTCATCGGATCATGAAGTTCGCCAGCAGGCTGAAGGCCTGGAAAAACTTCGTCGCGGGGTTTTTCTCGAAGTGCGTGCCAATACCACGCCAGAATTATTTCCATTTCTCATCAAGCAGGGCATCAGCGACTGGTCCAATGTTTCTGTGACCACTGATGATCGCGACGTGCATGCAGCCTTGCAACTCGGTTCGATGGATTACAATATTCGCACGGCAATTGAAGCGGGCATCCCGACGATCATTGCCTATCAGATGGGCAGCTACAACACGGCAAGACATTTTCATGTTGATAACCTGGTCGGCTCGATTTCACCCGGCCGTTATGCCGATCTGGTTTTTCTCAGTGATCCGGACAAAGTGGCGATTACTCGTGTCATGGCGAATGGCAAGATGGCGGCAGAGAAAGGCCGCTATCTATTGCCTGTTACTAAAGTGACGTATCCCGAGTGGGCTTTCAAGACCATGAATATCGGCCGCAAAATTGTAGCAGACGATTTTGTTATCAAGGCACCGCCAGGCCGCAGCGAAGTAAACGTAGCCCTGATGCAGCCATTTTATTTTGAACCGGATTTTATCAAAGCCGTAATGCCCGTCACCAATGGCGTGGTACTGCCAGATTCCGGCAGGTCGATTAGCAAAGTGGCGGTGATCGATCGCTACAGTGGTAAGGGCAGCGTTTCAAAAATGTTCTGGCAGAATGTCGGGCCGATTACCCCGAACTCTGCACTGGCCTGTTCACAATCACATGATCTGCATAATATCTGGGCACTGGGGAATGATGATGCTGCGATGGCCATGGCAGTCAATGCGGTTGCTGACATGGAAGGTGGCTGGGCGCTGGTCAATGGCGGCAAAGTTGTCGCACGAGTCAAACTCAACATCTCCGGCTTAATGTCGCAACATCCAGTGAATGAAGTCGCCGCCGAAGTTGAAGCGTTGTACAAGGCAGCCGATGCCATGCAATGGATCAATGCACCGGGTCTGCCCGAACGTATGCGTTTTGCATTCCTGACAGCATCACCGTGGAAGTGGCAACTGGTAGCACCGTATGAAGGTAATCCTGTTGGTTTCGTCAATGTCACCACAGGTGAGACGCATCCGGTCATCTGGTAACACAATGCGAATAATGCTTGCGTTAGTACTGGCGCTGGCCGGTCTCTGGCAAGCACAACCAGCAGCAGCGCATCTGCTCAATATGACGCGAGCCACTCTCAGTGTCGCAGCCGATGGCAGCGCACAGCTGGCCATGCAGGTGGACCTGCAAAACCAGCTCGGTGGTGCTGACAATTATTATCGTGTTTGTCAGCTGGCCGACCCAATGCAGGATGCGGAGTTTTCCAGACAGGTGCAACAGCTGCAGGCTGCGATCCAGATCGAAGTCGATGGCCAGCTGCTGGCCTGGCAGTTAAAACGCATCGCCACGCCGAAAGACCCGCATTCGGCATTTATTGATGTGATGAGCTGGCCACTGACACAATTTGAATTTGAAACACGGTTGCCAGCCGGCAGCCAGCAGATGCGTGGTCGCTTTTACGGCCAGTTTTATTTTTCAGAGCCCATCGCACTAAGCATGCAAAGCAGTGATGGCACAAAAAGCATGAGTCGCTGGCTGGTCAACCGCCAGTACAGTCCGGTGTTCAGTTTTGCCGATGCGCCTCTGTTGCAACCGGCGTTAGACTGGACATCGATTAAAGAATATCTTTTCCTCGGCTTTACTCATATTTTGCCGCAGGGCTACGACCACCTGATGTTTGTTCTCGGTCTGTTGCTTGCCAGTCGCAGTGTGCGCTCCTTAACTGCGCAGGTTACTCTGTTCACGCTGGCGCATTCGATCACACTCATTACCGTGGCGCTGGGCTGGTACCGATTGCCTCCGATCCTCGTCGAATCGACCATCATTATTTCGATCATCTGGGTGGGTATCGAAAATCTCAGGCACGCAGAGCCTGGAAGGCTGCGATATCTGCTGACATTCTGTTTTGGTCTGGTCCACGGAATGGGTTTTGCACAGGCACTGGCAGAGCAGACATTGCCGCCTTTTGGTGCGTTGCTGGCACTGGTGAGCTTCAACCTGGGCATCGAACTTGGTCAGCTCAGTTTTATCGCGGCCTGTCTGAGTTTCTGGTTACCCACGCGCAATCGACCGTGGTATCGCAGTTATGTGCTCAAACCGGGCTCGATTCTGATCATCGTACTCGCCAGCAGCTGGCTGATTTTACGTAATTTGTAAAAACCTGACCAGCTGGTCTGATATTTGCTTGGTCATTAACAATCCATCTAGCCGCGAGACGAAAAGTGAATGAGATAGTAACCACCAGAGCCATCCGCCTGATCACCACCACCATGCTATATGTCCTGCTTGCGTGTAGCGGCCAGGCCTTTGCCGGGCCAGCCGCCTTGCTGGTGAAGAACGGCGTTTTCATTACCATGGCACCGGACCAGCGCAAACCGTTTTCGGGATATATGGCCGTGGATCAGCATGGGCGTATTTCGGAAATAGGCGAGGGTGAAGCGCCGGGCAATCTCAAAGCCGATCAGGTGGTGGATGCCCAGGGTCAGGTGATCGCGCCGGGCTTCATTTCTGCCCATAGTCACATATATATGAGTCCATTGCGTGGGCTGGGTGAGGATCAGAACCTGTATGGCTGGTTCCGGGCCTGGGATTATTATCTGCGCCACGCCACGGCAGACGATATTTACTGGTTCACCCTGCATGGTTCGCTGGATTTCCTGCGTAACGGCATCACCACGGCCTACGATTTCACTTACTCAGGTCAGGTGAAAACTCTGACCGATGACCCCAGTCAGGCGCAGAAACCCGGCTATCTCAAACCCGGTCCGTTCGAAGAGAACCAGATACGCGCAAAAGTCGATGCTGGCTTGCGGTTTATCGACAGTGTCTGGTTACCTGAAGTGGGCACGGATGACGATATACGTCAGCGTCTGGAAAAAGTACTGGAATACTCGAAGCAGCTAAAAGACCAGCCGCTGCTTTTGAAAATGGCGATCTCGGGTGCACAGCAGTTTGCACCAACACCGCATACCGCCGAACTTGAAGCCGGCTTTATGAAAGATTATGGCCTGATGAATCAGAGCCATTTTCTGGAAAGTCCAGAAGCAGTTGAAGAACAGCAGAAAAAATTCGACTGGTACGTGAAAGCAGGCGCACTGGGGCCGAATTTTATTTTCGGGCACTTTATCCACACCAATGACAAAATTCTGGCGAAAGTTGTCGAGACCGGTGCAAAGATGAGCTGGCAGCCGACATCCAACGGCCGCCTCGCTGATGGCATTGCCGATATCGTGAAATACCGCAAGCTGGGAATACCTGTCGCTGTTGGTCTTGACGATCAGTCATGTACAGACGTGTCCGACCCGTTTCAGAACATGCGCATCGGCATGTACACCATGCGCGCACTGTATAAAAAAGCCAATGTTCTTTCAGCCTACGACATGCTCTTTTTACACACCCTGGGCAGTGCCCAGGTGCTGGGCATAGACGATAAGGTGGGCAGTCTGGAAAAAGGCAAGTATGCCGATTTCCTTCTGCTTGATCTGCGCTCACCAGATACCGGGCCAGTGCGTAACGTGCTCGCTTCCTATGTGCTGGCGTCCAGCCTGAGAAATCTAAAGCAGGTGTATGTTGGCGGCAAGCTCGTCGCTGATGGCCTGAAAATGTTGAGCTATGACGAGTCCAGAGTTAGAAAAGAAATCGACGAACGCAGCGCACGCATACGTAAAGAGGCTGCGCCTGATGGTCAGTCTGCTGACAAACCATAATCTTTATCACTGGAAGAGTTGTTCATGAAAAGTATTGAAAACTATTTTGAGCTTGCCAGGTATGGTAGCAATGTGCAAAAAGAAGTCATCGCAGGTTTCACTGCTTTTCTCGCAATGGCCTACATCACCGTGGTCAATCCCGGCATACTCTCGAATGCCGGCATGGACTTCGGTGCGGTTTTTGTTGCGACCTGTCTTGCTGCTGCATTCGGTTCGATCGTGATGGGTCTGCTTGGCAATTACCCAATCGCGCAGGCGCCGGGGATGGGGCAGAACGCGTTTTTCACTTATACCGTTGTGATGGGTATGGGGCACACCTGGCAGGTGGCGCTGGGCGCGGTATTTCTTTCGGGTATCGTGTTTATTATTCTGAGTATTCTGCCGATTCGTGAATGGCTGATTAATTCCATACCAAAAAGCCTGAAGCTGGGTATGTCTACCGGCATAGGCATGTTCCTCGGCGTTATTGCCCTGCAAAACGCCGGTATTATTGTCGATAATCCGGCGACCCTGGTATCACTGGGTAAGATTAATACTTTTTCTTCCCTGGTATGCCTGTTTGGATTTGTGCTGATTGCCGCACTTTCTGCCAGAAAAATAATCGGTGCCGTGATTATCGGCATCATTGCGGCGGCCCTGCTGGGCTGGTTGTTTGGCGGCGTTGAATTTCACGGCATTGTCGCGTTACCGCCATCGCCAGCGCCGGTACTGTTGCAGCTGGATCTTGTCGGCGCTTTCAAGATGTCGATGATTACGGTGATTATCACTTTGCTGCTGGTGGATGTTTTTGATACTGCAGGCACGCTGGTCGGTGTCGCCACCCGCGCCAATCTGCTCGATGACAGGGGCAGGCTGCCCAGGCTGGGCAATGCCCTGTTGTCTGATTCGAGTGCCACCGCAGTCGGCGCGCTGCTCGGAACATCATCTACTACCAGTTACATCGAAAGTGCAGCCGGGGTCGAAGCGGGTGGGCGTACCGGTCTCACCGCAGTAGTCACAGGACTGCTGTTTCTGTTTGCCCTGCTTTTCCTGCCACTGGTGCAGAGTATCCCTCCATACGCGACTTCATCGGCGTTATTGTTTGTCGCTGTGTTAATGGCCCGCAGCCTGGCAGATCTTGACTGGAACGATATTAGTGAAAGCGCTCCGGCAGTTCTTGCGGCATTGACCATGCCACTGGCGTTTTCCATCTCCGATGGCATTGGTCTGGGTTTTATAACTTACGCCCTGATCAAACTGGCGCTGGGGAAATACAGGGAATGTCCGCCAGCGGTGTATGTCATCGCGCTGATATTTGCCGGTAAATATCTGCTTCTATAAATCATCTGCAGAATCGATCCAGGCAGATGAAGCAGGAGATAAAATCATTTTAGCTGTTATTACTACCGAAATATGAAACCTGCAGTTGTCCGTTCATTTGCCGGTATGGCAGTGTGGCGTCACGAGCCGTTGCTGCATTTTATTGTTCTTGGCGCAATTTTATTTGGCCTGTATGCATTTGGCAGTAAAGAGGTGAACTCGCAACAACACATTATTATCACTTCGACAGCTATAGAGCGCCTGCGTGAGAACTGGAAACAGGATAACGGTAGTTATCCAGACAATGCTATTTTGCATGACCTGATTGAAGCTTACGTTCGCGAAGAAGTATTGTATCGGCAGGCCATGGCGCAAGGCCTGGAAGAGGATGATGTTATCGTTCGTCGCCGCCTGATACAGAAGTTTGATTTTATGCTGGGCAACCTGACGCAGCTGGAGATGCCAGGCGAAGCGCAACTACAGGCCTATTATGAATCGCATAAGCAGGACTATCGCAGACCCGAGTTAGTCAGCTTTTCTCATATCTACTTCAACTCGGACCACCGCAAGGAAAGCGCCGAGGATCTCGCAGAAAAGCTGCTGCCAGATCTTAAAACAGACAAAGCAACTTTTGCGCAGTTAAATGCGTATGGTGACCCTTTTATTCTGCAACACCAGTACAGCAATCAGACCCAGGAGCAGATTTCGCGGTTGTTCGGTAAAGACTTTGCCAGTGTAGTGATACTGCACAAAAGCGGTCAGTGGTTTGGCCCGGTGCTGTCTGGTTACGGAGTGCATCTGGTGCTCATCAATCATATAACTTTGCCGACTGTTCCGGCGCTGAGCGAAATTCGCGATACAGTGACGCGCGATTATCTTGCGCAGCAGCGTGCCCAGTTGAAAGATGCCGCTTATCAGCGGGTGCGCAGTCAGTACCTGGTTGAAATCAAAAACCAGGTGGTGGCTGTTGGAAACTAGCCGGGCGGCATAATGCTAATGAAATTGAACACCGGGATTTTACTGGTATTGTTGACGCTGTTCTCTCACATCAGTGAAGCGCATCAGACACGTCTTGCCTATCTGGACATAAAGGCGCTTGATTCCGAGCGGATACTGATTAACTGGACCCGACCATTGAGCGATGGCCAGGCACTAAGTATTCACCCAGTTTTCCCCGTGCATTGTTATGGCGACTCAATGCCGCAAAGCTATCAGTTAAGCGATGTAGTACTCGACCGCTGGGAAATCAATTGTGGTTCACAGGGCATAACTGGAGAAGTCATTGTCTTCACCGGTCTGTCAAACACCCTGACCAGTGTGTTGCTGAAGTATCAAACCAGCAATGGTGCTGCTCAGCAGAAGATGCTGAATGCCAATGATGCTACGTTTATGGTCCCGCAGGAAATAACGCCTGGTACCAGTGTGGTCTGGGATTATCTCAGGCTGGGAGTGCAACATATTCTTGGTGGCATCGACCACCTGCTGTTCATATTGTGTCTGTTGTTAATCACACACCGATTCTGGAATGTGCTGAAAACTGTCACTGCTTTTACCCTGGCGCACAGCCTGACCCTGGGGCTTGCTGTGCTGGGCTATGTACAGGTCCCACCTGCATTCGTCGAAGCAGCGATCGCGCTGAGTATTTTAGTGCTGGCAGCTGAACTGGTGCGAGCGAGACGTAGCGATATTGTTTTGCGTTCGCCCTGGTTTGTGGCGTTTTCGTTCGGACTTTTACACGGTCTTGGTTTTGCCGGCGCTCTCACCGAAATTGGTCTGCCAGCGACTGATCTGCCTCTGGCCCTGCTTATGTTCAATATAGGTGTCGAAATCGGACAGATGCTGTTTATTGGTGCTGCTTTATTGGCCTTCCGTGTTTTACATACCATGGGCGGGCCCAGGCTTGCACAGCTCAGGCATCTTGGCGCGTATTGCACAGGCACCGTCGCAGCTTTCTGGTTGATTGAACGTGTAATCGGATTTTATTAGGAAAACTTTATGAAAAACAATTTCGTTTATATTATTTTCGTATTAATGCTGACGTCTCTGCCGGCGTGTTCGGATGATAAAAAAGTGTCTAGCCAGTCCGGTGATAAGGCCGTGCAAGCTGTTCCGAGCATTAGCGCCGACACTGGAGCTGATGTGGTGAATGCCGATATGCAACGCAAACCGTATTTTGGTGATCTCCACGTACATACGGCATATTCACTCGATGCCTATATCACTTTCGTCCGTCCTGGTCCACGCGCCGCCTATCGTTTTGCCCAGGGGGAGGCGATTGATTTTTACGGCAACAAACCGAAGCGACTGAGAGTTCCGCTGGACTTTGCAGCAGTTACCGATCATGCGGAGTTTCTTGGCGAGGTGGACATCTGTCTCGATAAATCAATGCCAGCTTATGATAACCAGATATGTGCTGACATTAGAAATGAACAGGAAGACCCGGCAACAGAACATCGACTGTTTACCAATGTACTGGCAAGAATATTTTTCTCGCCATCGTCGGAACGTATGCCGATATGCGGCGAAAATGGCAGGGACTGCCTGGATCGCTCGCGCACCGTGTGGCAAAGTCTTCAGACAATTGCCAACGAGTTTTATCAGCCCGGAAAGTTCACGACATTCATTGCCTATGAATGGACCAGCAATTTTTCCGGCAATCGTCATCGCAATGTGATTTTTCGTAACACCAATGTGCCGGCAACCGCCTGGAGCAAGATCGATGCGCCGACGCCGGAGATCCTATGGAGCAAGCTACAAACCGAATGCCAGTCTCCCTGTGAAGTAATGACTATTTCACATAACTCCAATGACAGTAAGGGCCACCGCTTTGTACCGGAGAACTATGACGGCACGGCGCTAACCGAAGAACAGGCGGCCACGCGTATCAGTATGGAACCCCTGATTGAAATCATGCAACATAAGGGTGACTCTGAGTGTCGGCTCGGTTTTGCAACCACGGATGAGTCGTGTAATTTTGAAAACGTTGATCCACGGCCTGTCTGTTCTTCTACAGATCCCGGGCAGTCGCCTGACAGCTGTGTTCATGTCTGTGATGCTACTGGCAAACCTGAAGGTTGTGTCTGGGCGCGAAACTATGTGCGCAATGGCCTGAAAGAAGGCCTGCGTCTGGAACAGGAGCTTGGAGTCAATCCATTTAAACTGGGTTTCATCGGCAGTACCGATGCCCATAACGCTAACGCAGGTGATACCAATGAAGAAGACTTTCGTGGGCACCACGGCTATCTCGATGCCAAAGCCGAAGATCGCCTGTTACCAAAGCTGAAGACAGGTTATATCGAGCTGGGGCTCAATCCGGGCGGACTGGCCGGGGTCTGGGCAGAGGAGAATACCCGCGACAGTATCTTCGCTGCCCTGAAACGGCGCGAAACCTTTGGTACCAGCGGCACGCGCCTGGTGGTGCGTTTCTTCGGCGGCTGGGACTATCCGCAAACCTTAGGCAAGCAGGATGACCTGGTCAAAATTGGTTACCAGAATGGCGTGCCCATGGGCGGTGATCTGCCGCCGGGCAAAGACGGCCAGTCTCCTCGCTTCATGCTCTGGGCCATGAAAGGCGCAGACGGGATGAAGTTGCAACGTGTACAGATTATCAAAGGCTGGTTGCAGGACGGAGAAACCAAAGAGCAGGTGTATGACGCAGTATGTTCGGATGGTCTCCAGCCTGATGCTAAAACACATCGCTGTCCTGACAATGGTGCGCGTGTCGATATTAGCGATTGCAGCGTTACTTTAGATAAAGGTGCTGTCGAACTCGTCAGTGTCTGGCAGGACCCGGAGTTCGATGCCAGGCAACGTGCATTTTATTACACTCGCGTACTGGAAAACCCCAGTTGTCGCTGGAGCACGTACGAAGCAAACCGTTTAGGAAGAGAGCCACCGGCTGAAGTCAATCCTGTGGTTCAGGAGCGTGCCTGGTCTTCGCCGATCTGGTATACGCCTGGTCAGAAAGAGTCTCGTTTTTGATAATTCAGCTGCACACCACGCTGGCAGGACACAACGCAAACTTCGGAATCATACTGTTATGAATATGCAAGACTTGGCCAGAGGTTTTTTCCTGTTAGCTGTTTTGTCTATGCGGACGTATGCGGTAGAGGACGCGCAGTCTGAGATACAACGCCAGGCGTACTTTGGCGATCTGCACGTTCACACTTCCTACTCTCTGGATAGTTATATCAATTTCAACCGCGTTGGCCCTCGCGATGCTTATCGTTTTGCGCAGGGAGGCACGGTGACCTTATCGGGTGATCGTAAGCTGCATTTGCGGATACCGCTGGATTTTGCCGCAGTCACCGATCATGCTGAATATCTGGGTGAACTGCCGCTGTGTCTGCAGGGAGCCGGATCGGCACGTGATGTGCAGATATGTCAGGAGATTCGTAATCAGCAGGAGGACCATAGTTTAATCAGCAAGGTGTTCAAAAAACTGATTATCCGAGATGTTGTGTCGCCAGATCCAGAACGAGAAGCCGGTATCTGTGGCGAACATTCTACTGACTGTCTTAACAGGGCACACGATGTCTGGCAGGAACTACAAAACATAGCGCAGGAGTTTTATCAGCCCGGCAAGTTCACCACATTCGTTGCCTACGAATGGACAGCGAATACCAATGGCGGTAATTTTCACCGAAACGTTATTTTTCGAAATCAGCATGTACCTGATCTGCCCACGAGTTATTTCGAAGCGAACACGCCGCAGAAATTATGGCAACAGCTACACGATGGCTGCCAGGTGCCGTGCGAAGTGCTGGCAATTCCGCACAATCCTAATCAGAGCAAGGGTATGCAGTTTTCACCGTACAATCAGGACGGTTCGTCGATGACGACTGAGCAGGCGCTGTTGCGAATCCAGATGGAGCCCCTGGTTGAGATTGTCCAGGCTAAAGGCGAATCGGAGTGCCAGACCGGGATTGGGACGAGTGACGAGCTTTGCAATTTTGAGAAACTCGAACGCCGCGCCGTTTGTCCCGGACCAGATGGAACAATGAGCGCGCCGATGTGTGCGGCAGCCTGCGATGCCAGTGGCAAGCCCGAAGGTTGTGTCTGGGCGCGTAACTATGTGCGCAACGCACTCAAGGATGGTCTGTTGCTCGACAAAAAACTTGGTGTCAATCCATTCAAGCTGGGCTTTATTGGTAGTACCGACACCCACAATGGTACACCCGGCGCTACTGAAGAAGATAATTACAACGGACACCACGGTGTTGAGGATGGAACGCCTGCTGCCAGGGCTGCCGAGCCTGCGATAAAAGCCTTCACTCCGCAACGGCTCAAAGGTTCTGGTGGTCTTGCCGGAGTCTGGGCAGAAGAAAATACCCGCGACAGTATCTTCGCCGCTTTAAAGCGGCGCGAAACCTTTGCTACTAGTGGTACACGCCTGGTGGTGCGACTCTTCGGTGGCTGGGATTTCCCGCAAACCTTAGGCAAGCAGGATGATCTGGTCAAAATCGGTTACCAGAGCGGCGTACCCATGGGTGCCGATCTGCCGCCAGCGAAAAAAGGTCAGTCACCGCGGTTTTTACTCTGGGCCATGAAAGGCGCAGACGGAATGAAATTACAACGCGTGCAGATTATCAAAGGCTGGCTAGAAAATGGTGAAAGCAGGGAACAGGTGTATGACACAGTCTGTTCCGATGGCCTGCAGCCAGATGCTAAAACGCACCTGTGTCCTGACAATGGTGCGCGCGTCGATATCGACGATTGCAGTGTTACATCCAACAAAGGCGCAGTTGAACTCGCTGGCATCTGGCAGGACCCGGACTTCGATGCAAAACAGCGTGCTTTTTATTATACCCGCGTACTGGAAAACCCGAGCTGTCGCTGGAGCACGTACGAAGCAAATCGTTTAGGTCGGAAACCACCGGCTGATGTCGATGCATTCATCCAGGAACGCGCCTGGTCTTCGCCCATCTGGTATTCACCGCGATAATGCGAAGGCGGCTAACTATTCAAGTCTGATGGCGAACACCTCATCGAGAGTGGTCAGGCCGCGGCGCGCAAGCTCGATACCGTTTTCGGTCAGGGTCTGCATGCCCTGGTCTATGGCGAGCCTGCGTAACTGATCTTCAGGCGCGTGCCTGTTAATCAGCTCTATTATTTCCGGGGTGATCACCAGAAGTTCTACTGCCGTGGTTCGGTCATGGTAGCCAGTGAAATTACAGGTGGCACAACCTTTGCCATGATAGAAAACATCATCCGGTTTAATTTTTAAAATATCGTGGACTTCGGCAGTGCTGATGGCATCTACCTGTTTGCAATCCGGGCAGATTTTTCTTACCAGCCGCTGGGCAACAACGCCAAGTACAGTCGAACTAACGAGATAGGGTTCAATTCCCATTTCAGTCAGGCGGGTAATGGTGCTGGGCGCATCATTGGTGTGCAGTGTGCTGAACACCAGGTGCCCGGTCAGGGCAGATTTAACTGCGATGTGTGCGGTTTCCAGGTCTCGAATTTCGCCGATCATGATAACGTCAGGGTCATGACTCAGAATGTGTCGTAGCGCCTCGGCAAAACTATACTCGATAGTATTATTCACCTGTATCTGAACGACATCATCCATGTCATATTCAACCGTGATGATATGCGGCCCTCGTTTTTTAACTTCATTCAATGCGGCATACAGCGTTGTTGATTTGCCCGAACCCGTCGGGCCGATGACCAGTACCATGCCGTGATTGTGGCTGATCAGCAGATGTATTTTTTCAAGGTCTTTGTCCACGAAGCCGAGTTCATGTAAGAGGCTCATGCCGACTTCTTTATTGAGAATACGGATAACGGCGCTTTCGCCCTTGACGCTGGGTATGATCGAGATTCGAAAATCAATGTTGTTGTTCTGATGGGTGATGCATGCATGCCCATCCTGAGGCAGCCGGCGCTCTGCAATGTCCATGTTGCCAATAATCTTGAGGCGGGCAATTAAAGGCAGCAGTAATGATTTCTTGATGTGACGCGAATATTGCAGTGAGCCATCAACCCGGTAAAGAATATCACCAAAGTCTTTCCCCGGCCTGATATGAATATCCGATGCGCTGCGCAGCACATCTTGCAGGATAATTGTATTTAACAGACGTCCAATGGGTTTTCTGCTGGCCTCGTATTCAATCGAGTTAGGACTAATGTTATCCATGCCATGCAGCAGGTTAGTAACGTTATCACTGTCATTATCGATCTCATCGATTGAGAGGCGCCGGCCGATCAGTTTCCGCACCAGGAGTCCCGGGTGCCGCCGTGGTACTCCCTGGCATTCCCCGACTGGATAAGCAGTTGCGACGGTTCTTTGCCGTCGATATACACATCCACCAGTATCCGGAAGTATTTTCCCCTTTCGGCATTTTTCAGTTCAATCTTGCTGCCCGATCTGAGCTGGTCGACAGTAAACTGTTTGGCGATACGCGCGGCCTTAATTCCCTTTTATTGGCAAAGTTATGTGTGGGATTTAATGAGCTCTTGAGCCGAGCACCAGATCATGAGCGCCGTGAATGTCGCGTGTCTACCGAATTTAGTTGGTTGATGGGGCCTGCAATTCAAATTATAGAACGTCTCATCTCAGATCGCGCAGACGTGTGCTTTGATACAGATGTCATTGAAATACTCCTGAAAATCCCCGCCATGCGCCATTGGGCTGGAGATCAAATCAATGAATACAAAGATAGGCTCAATGAACTGATCCCCGCGTGGCACAAGTTCAACGATGCATACTTTTGGCAGAGTATAGAAGAAGCGAGAACCAGTCTTGCTGAAAAAGACAAACGGCTTACAGATGCTTGGGAAGTGCTATGGCGTGGACATTATTGGCAATTTGAATCGGATAGTTTTGACCGGGTTTTGGGGTTTATCAACACTACGCAGTATGAAGACGATCAGTTAGTCGCGCTTTCATTAGCCTTTCGAGGCTATACGCAATTCGAACAGCCTCCTGAATGGCAAAGTCAACTTGAGGAAGTGGTAGCAGGCAAGGAAGCATTGGCAACGAATCTACAGGAGTTGCTTAATCCGCCAGTAAGTGAAACTTGGTTTTACCCCGACTTCACGAACAGTCAGTTAAGAGTGAGTTGATGGATATTATCATTGTTTAATTTGTGTGATTCATAGACATCCTTTCACTAATATTGGGTGTTATGAACAGAGAAATTCAGCAAAGATTACAGTGGGTTCACCTTTATGAAGAGACTGGTGATGCCGGTTTTGTTTGTAGACGATGCGGTATCTCCAGGCCCACTTTAAGGAAGTGGTGGCGTCGGTATCAGGCTGATGGTGAAGGAGGTTTGGAGAGCTACAGCAGACGTCCACACTCATCACCCAACGCCAAAATCACCGATGAGCTGGAGGGACTTATTCTTGACCTCAGGAAATCTCGAAATCTTGGTGAAAGACGCCTTCAGAGTGAGTTATTGCGGCTCCACAATATTTCGTTATCACTGGCATCAATTCATAAGGTTTTTAAAAAGCACCAGGTAAAGCCGGTCAAAAGATTTAGGAAGAAGTCTGATTTCATCCGATATGAACGACCTATTCCAGGTGACAGGATTCAAATGGATACCTGTAAGATTGGTCCGGGACTTTATCAATATACATCCATTGATGACTGCACCCGTTATAGAGTTTTACGCATCTACAAGCGTCGTACAGCGGCGAACACTCTGGATTTCATTGATGCTGTCACTGAAGAAATGCCGTTCCCGATTCAGCGAATACAGACGGACAGAGGCCGGGAATTTTTTGCGGTCAAAGTGCAGAAAAAATTGATGGGGCTGGGCATTAAATTTCGACCTAACAAGCCAGGATCGCCACATCTAAACGGTAAAGTTGAGCGCTCTCAGAAGACAGATAAGGCGGAGTTTTATGCGACTATTGATCCGGCTTCAGAGGATATCGACGATCTGCTAGCGGAATGGCAGCACTACTACAACTGGGATCGTCCTCATGGTGCCCACAAAGGCAAAACACCCATGGAACGATACTTCGAGCTGTCTGAAGATACGCCACTTTCTGAGGAGGCCTATGCTGACTACCATCCGTCAAAAGAGCGTATACAAGAGGCCAATTACAAGTTAGATTTGGAGCTAGCCAGATTGAAACGATCTCTATGAATCACACACATAATGTGAAAAAGTTTCCAGTGTCATTGGTATTCATCGCAGTAGTGCTGCTGATATGGGAGGGCTCAGTCCGATTTTTTTCTATACCGGCCTATCTTCTGCCGGCACCGAGTACCATACTTGGCGATATCAACCTGACCCTGTTCCATAACTTTTTCGTAACGCTTATCGAAGCGGTCGCAGGATTTGCCATTGCTGCTATCATTGCATTTAGTACTGCGTTGCTGTTTGTACGCTCGCCGCTGGCTGAGCGCGCCCTTTTTCCTGTGGCTATTACATTAAAGACCACACCCATTGTAGCAATCGCCCCCTTGCTCGTACTCTGGTTGGGTACAGGCTGGTGGTCGAAGATTGTGGCCGCTGTGCTGATTTCGTTTTCCCCGGTGCTTGTGAATGCAGTCAAAGGTTTGAAAGCTGCTGATGCCGAGTACTTTGAATTATTTCAATCACTCAATGCAAGCAGGTCCCAGGAATTTCAAAAACTACGCATTCCTTTCTGCATTCCCTATTTGTTTTCTGCACTGAAAATATCGTCTTCCCTGGCGATCATCGGTGCTATCGTAGGTGAATTTGTTGGTGCTACCCAGGGGCTGGGCTATGTTATCCCGGTCTCTTCCGCACACCTGGATACAGACAAAGTATTTGCCGCAATATTCGCTGCGGCATTTTCCGGCATAGCTTTATTTCAAATTATCAGCTGGGTCGAACGTCGTGTCGTATTCTGGCAGCGCAGCGAGGAAGATTGACTATGTTAATACAGTGTGTAGAAGTCTACCGTTTACCTATGAGTGGTCCCGGAGATATGCGATCCCTGAAATCATTACTGGATACAGAAACTCTGGATGCAAAAAACATTGTTGCCATTATTGGAAAAACCGAAGGTAATGGTGGTGTAAATGACTTCACTCGTGAATACGCATCGCGATCAGTTGCTCAAACACTGGCGCCCTATCTTAAGTGCAATTCAGAAGAAGTCGAAGACCATGTTGCCATGGTGATGTCGGGTGGTACCGAAGGTGTATTAAGTCCTCACATGACAGTTTTTGCGCATCAATGGGTTGATGAACCAATGTCGCCGGAAAAACATCTCGCAATCGGTGTGTCACACACGCGAGATTTTCTGCCGGAAGAAATCGGCACCCCTGCCCAAATAGAAGAAACCGCCAGGGCTGTGCGTGTTGCGATGGTCGATGCTGGTATCGATGATGTTAGTGATGTTCATTTTGTGCAGATCAAATGTCCATTACTGACTGCCGAACGAACCGAGCAGGCACTTGCGCGTGGTCAACGACCAATGACTGAAGACTCTTATGGTTCCATGGCGTACTCACGTGGTGCTTCCGCACTGGGCGTCGCCATCGCGCTAGGAGAAATACACGTTCCTGCTGCAGAACTAAAAGTGCTTGATGACCTAAATTATTATTCTTCGGTCGCATCAACCTCAGCCGGTATTGAGATCGAACATAACGTGATCGTCGTGAAGGGTAATGCAAAAACAGCCACGGGTAACTATGTTATCGGCCACGCGCTGATGCGAGACGCCATTGATTTGGATGGTATATTTTCTGCTTTTTCCAGTGTCGGTCTCGATGCGCATAATGGGCTTTCGCATATCGCGGATCGTGTCGTTAATATTTTTGCCAAGGCCGAACCATCTCCAAATGGCCATGTACGTGGTTTCAGGCATACGATGCTGGATGATTCGGACATCACGCCAACACGACATGCGCGAGCCGCTGTTGGCGGCCTTTTATCAGGTATAATTGGTAATGGTGCGATATATGTTTCTGGAGGTGCAGAACATCAGGGGCCTCCTGGTGGAGGACCTGTAGCGGTGATCACACGCGTTTAATCTCGTTAAGGTCTTTCTCAGAGGCTGTTTTGGGTCTTTTCTGTTGAAAAACTCCCGGAACTCACATTGCCGAAGCTGATCTGATCCTGAAAGAGACTATTTCAGATGGCGTTGTGGATCCTGGCGGCCATGTAGTACACGGATGATTTCAATCTTGTTATTGGTTACACGGTAAAACAGGGTATGGCTTTCTATGGCGAGGCGTCTGATGTTCGGAAGGAGTTCCGGGCGTTCGGTTCCCATGAGTGGTTGTTGAGTCAATAACCAGATCTGGTTCTTAATAGTGGAAAGGTAGCTTTCGGATTGTGCTTGCCCCCACTGTTTCAGGCCGTATTGGTATATGTCCTTGAGGTCATTTTGAGCCGCAGGCGCAATGGCGAGCTGATGAAATGCCATCAAAGTCAGCGCTTAATATCGTCAAACAGGGTGTCGAGGGCTGCTTTTGATTCAATTTCGATACCTTCCCCGCGATCCAGTTGGTCTACGCCGACTTTCAGTTGCTCACGAAGTCGAGCCAGTTTTAGCTCGCGAATCCAGTCTTCATGGGTTTCCATAAAGCGGAGCGCTTCACGGATGACTTCACTGGCATTGTTGTACAGGCCAGTTTCCACTTTTGCTTTAACGTGAGATTCCAGCTCGGGAGTGAGTGAGATATGCATAATGGCCTCCAAGGAGAGATGCTTACACCAACAATGCTAACCAGAATTACAAAGATTGTCAATGATTGGATTTTCTGGTCGAGAATGGGACAAGAGGTGCTGTGTATCAGTGTTCAATCGGCAATTTTTTCGAGTATTTTGAAGGATTTTTTGAGCATGGTATTTTTCATGGCATTGTCATTTTCAGAAAAAATAAGTCATTGAATATAAAGGATAAAAATGGCTTATTGATAATAGAGTGGAATAATTCCACGTCTGGCACTGACTGGCATCTACAGGCATCAAGGCACAGCAAGCTCACATAACCAATAACTTATCCTCGCTTCTGTCTGGCAACGGTTGGTACTGGCAGGCATCGGCAAGCAGTTAGTACCATTTCCCGATGGTATAGATCATGGTATCGGAGATTTCACTTGAATAATGTAATATTCATGTTACATTAAACATATTTAATGCCAACTGAATAGAACATTATGCCAAAACCACATATGCCGTCTTCTGCTATCAGGCGTGTCTTGCGCAAGTTGGGTACCGATCTCCGCGAAGCCCGGCAGCGGCGCCGGTTGACCATGGCTGTGGTCGCAGAGCGTGCCTTTACCAGCCGGGCAACCCTGCAGCGGGTTGAATCGGGTGATCCGGGTGTGAGTATGGGTATTTATGCTGCGGTCTTGCAGGCGCTGGGATTACTGGAAAGACTCGATCAACTCGCCGATCCGGCCCATGATGAAATCGGTCAGGCGCTGGCTTCCGGGGAACTGCCCCAGCGTGTGCGTATGTCGACAAAGCGTGGAAAGAAATCGGATGGCTGACGTTGAGGTCCATATTGATCTGGAAGGGCAGGTACGACCCCTCGGGATACTTCATCGGCAGGTATCACGCCGGGGAGAGACCGTTACTTTTGAATATGATGAGACCTGGCTCGGGGATGCAAACCGGTTTTCGATTGAGCCGGCACTGACTCTGACTGCAGGGGCATTCCCGCCGCAGGCGGGCCTGCCCATATTCGGGTCAATTGGCGACTCGGCACCGGATACCTGGGGCAGACGCCTGATGCAGCGTGCTGAACGACGTCTGGCGGAACGTGAGGGGCGGCAGGTGCGCACTCTGGGGGAATTACATTATCTGCTTGGTGTGGCAGATGAGACCCGTTTGGGTGCGCTCAGATTTCGCTGGCGTGGTGAGGAAGAGTTTCAGGCGCCGGTACATGAAGGCGTTCCCGCGCTGATTGAACTGGGGCGTCTGCTTCAGATCACTGAACGGATAGAGCGTGATGAAGAGACGGATGAGGATCTGCAACTGATATTCGCACCGGGTTCGTCACTGGGCGGCGCTCGTCCCAAGGCGTCCGTGATCGATCAGCATGGCCATCTGTCGATCGCGAAATTCCCCAAGGAGTCCGACGATTACAGCATCGAAACCTGGGAAGAGATCGCGCTCAGACTGGCGGAGCAGGCGGGTATTCAAACCCCCGAGCATGCATTGCTGCAGGTTGCCGGTAAACAGGTACTGTTGTCGCGCCGTTTCGATCGTGACAACGGTTGGCGA
>JASBSR010000005.1 GCA_030148865.1 Gammaproteobacteria bacterium | reverse complement strand
TGACCAAACTTATTTAACACTCGGAATCCATTCCTCGCGTAGCATCGCCTGAGCCCCTCTCGGCTCCTGAATCATTCGCTTTTTTCAGCTCATCCAAAGAGCTATATACAAAATCTCGTACTATGCGCATCGTAATCCATTGGCGCGCCGCAGTATAACAAACCCGTGGTTTTAGTGATCCGCTGCTATTGTATATGCACTGGCATCACAAAAAGTGTTTTCACCACAGACAATCTCGGCCATCAATTGCGCCGACGCCGGGCCGAGGACGATACCGTTGCGATAGTGCCCAGCATGAATATAAAGACCTTCGATCTCCGGGTGTGTACAGATATAGGGTATTCCGCTTTCAGTGCCTGGCCGCAAACCTGACCAGTGTCGCTCGATCGGCATGTCAGCTAACTCTGGCACCAGGGCACAGGCATCCGCGCTTAATGTTTGCCTGGCACCAGCTGTGATCTGTTTGTCAAAGCCAACATTTTCCAGCGTGCTGCCTGCGAGCACATGACCGTCGCGGCGCGGAATAATATAGTGTCCCCGGGAAAGCACCATGGTTCGTACTCGCCCCGGCTCACCTTTGAACATCAGCATCTGGCCTTTAACAGGTTGCACAGCAATATTTGCCAGCCCCCGCATAACGTTTGCACTCCAGGCGCCGCTGGCAACAACCACTTTTTTAGCGTGCAGGCTCTGTCGCGCTGTGCATACACCGCTAACGCCGCCCCCCGAGCGCAAAATCTCGATCACCTCGGTGTGTTCGAGACAATGGATACCGGACGCTAGCAGACTTCCGTGCAAGGCCTGCACCAGGCGCGGATTGCGCACCTGATATACATCCGGCATCCAGATTGCACGCCTAATATCAGGGTGTAGCGCAGGCTCGATCACCTCCAGTGCTGATCGAGATTCGATGACTTCGACTGGATGTCGCCAGCGTTTTGCCCAGTCTTCTGCCGCTGCCCACTCATCCATATCGGTATAGAGCATGCCACTGTTTAGCAACTCGCAGTCTATGCCACTGTCTGAGTGCAGGCTTGCTACAAGATCAGGGTAAAGTTGTTTACTATGTTCGGCGAGCAGATTGATGGCATCGTTATAACGCCACGGATACAACGGGGAAACAATACCACCACCCGCCCAGGATGACTCACCACCCAGGCAGCCGCGCTCGATCACGGTAACGTCCATTCCGGCCTGCCACAAAGCACGCGCAGTCAGCAAACCGATAACTCCGCCACCAATGACTATACAGTCTGGCACAGGCACGCTCTACAGACAAAACCTGAAAGGAATCTTTGAATCCAGAAAAAAAACTGCCCACACATAGTGCAGGCAAGTTTACGTTAGCAAGAAAGGTCCGGGCAAGTTATCCGGACTCAAACGCTGCTTTAAGTGCAGGTTATTAACATTTTGAATTCGCGCGAATATCTTCCGGGGCTTTGTCGATGTATTTTTGACAGTAGCAGCGATGCTCACCCATGGCCCACATTTTTCCGCATACACCTAACATTTTTGTTGTGATCTCGGCATTGAGTTCCTGACGTTTTAGCTGGCTGGCCGCAAGCAATGCAGCTTCTTCTTCTTTTTTCTTCTGTTCAAGTAGTTGTTTTTCCTGCTCGGCTTTTTGCTTCGCTGCCAGCTCCGCCTGCAGTTTCCGCTCTTTTTCAACAGCTTCTTTTTTCTGTTGCTCGCGAGCAATACCGACCCGCTTCGCCATTTTGTTATTCGCAGCAACTTCATCACTCACCGAATCACATGTATATTCAACGGCTTTAATCATTTCGAAACCAGCCGGCGGGTTAACCAGACAAACCCGCACAACAGTTTTTGCAGGCGCGGCTGCAATAGGCGCCGCTACCACCGGAGCAGTTTTTCTAGCTGCAAGCTTCACCACCATGCCAGCAAAGTCTGACAAGGAAAAGTTAATAACAATAGTTGTCCTGAAAGGTTTAACAAAAAACGATAGCATTTTACCCGTCTCAAGCGCATCCAGGGTGTCCTGATTTAGTGTTATGACAAAAGCGCCATTGCCACCCTGATTCATACATATATTTTTTTCAACAGATAAATCCTGTTGCAAAAAACGCGAATGCCTTTCCTGATGATTTAGACACCACTGAAACAAAGGCAAACGCACACCATCAATTTGTACATCATCAATCGCCAGCTGTTCGAAATGTTTCACTTTTGTTATATCATTCTGGTTCGCTTCACCGAATACCAGACGCAGCAATCTACCATCGAACCTCAGATGATAATAGGTGTCCGGATCCTGTTTGCTTTTTGCGGATTTGATAGCGGTGCCGGCCTGATAATTCCACACCGCATCGACACCAATATTGATATCCAGCGTTTTCGAAAACGGGTTGGACTCGGTACGCGCCAACAACTGTGTAGAAATTAGTAGCAAACCGATGAGCAGAATCTTAAACTTTTGCATAACCTGTAATATATCTTGTGGTATAAAAAAATATCGCGCACCCAGTCGAGCCACGCGACGTATTACTGAGGTATATAGCACAAGTTTTGGGCTTTACGGCACCAGAAAACCACCATAGCGACATGATTGCGGTAAAATCGCTGTCATGAAAGTCACTGTCAATGGCAAAAACCACGAACTGAAGCCCCGATCCAGCCTTGCAGATCTGGTACAACTGCTTGATTTACAAGGTAAGCGCCTCGCGATCGAAGTCAACCAGGAAATTGTGCCGCGAGGCCAGTATCCCAGTTTCGAACTCGCTGAACTTGATCATGTGGAAATCGTCCACGCCATCGGCGGTGGCTGAAACTCTCACACCTTTATTCAATGAGCAAAAAAATGGCACACCCAGCAACCTCTCTCGACAACACCCCGGTCAGTGCAGACTCGCCACTGATGATCGCCGGCAAGACCTACCATTCGCGTCTGCTGGTTGGCAGTGGCAAATACAAAAGCCTGGAAGAAACCCGGCTCGCCACCGAAGCCAGTGGCGCCGAAATCATCACGGTCGCGATTCGGCGCACCAATATTGGGCAGAACCCGGACGAACCCAGCTTGTTGGAAGTGATTTCACCTGATAAATACACCCTGTTACCCAATACCGCCGGCTGTTACACCGCCGAAGACGCAGTGCGCACCTGCCGGCTGGCACGCGAACTGCTGGATGGTCACGACCTGATCAAGCTGGAAGTGCTGGGCGATGAAAAAACTCTGTTTCCTGATGTCACCGCCACCCTCGAAGCGGCAGAAGTCCTGATCAAGGATGGCTTCCAGGTGATGGTGTACACCAATGATGACCCACTGATCGCAAAACGCCTCGAAGATCTCGGCTGTGTTGCGGTGATGCCACTGGCGGCTCCGATCGGTTCCGGGCTGGGGATACGCAATCCCTACAACATTCTCACCATCGTCGAAAACGCCAGCGTACCCATCCTGGTCGATGCCGGTGTTGGCACTGCCTCAGATGCCGCGATTGCGATGGAGCTCGGTTGCGCCGGCATTTTAATGAACACTGCGATCGCCGCCGCGCAAAATCCGGTTCTCATGGCCTCGGCGATGAAAAAAGCGGTCGAAGCCGGACGCGAAGCCTTTCTCGCCGGACGCATGCCGCGCAAACGTTTTGCCTCGGCCTCGTCACCCATCGATGGCCTGATAATCTAGCCACCATGAACACCCGCCGCACGATTCGCAGCTTTGTGCTGCGTCAGGGGCGACTCACGCCCGGCCAGAGGCACGCCCTGGAGCAGCACTGGGTTCACTATGGCATCGACTATGCGCCAGTACCCCTGGTATTGACAAATATATTTGGGCGCGCAGCACCGGTCACGCTGGAAATCGGCTTTGGTGACGGTGATTCCCTGCTACAACAGGCCAAACAGCAACCGGAGCGCGATTTTCTCGGTATCGAGGTGCACCGGCCCGGTGTCGGCCGCCTGCTCAGCCGTTGTCACGAAGCCGGGCTGCTTAATCTACGTGTGTTCAACCACGACGCCGTTGAAGTGCTCAAACACCAGATCACAGACCAGAACCTGGACTGCGTGCAACTGTTCTTCCCCGATCCCTGGCACAAAAAGCGCCACCACAAGCGGCGTATCCTGCAACCGGACTTTGCCGAACTGGTATCGCGTAAACTCCGCGCTAACGGCCATTTTCACATGGCCACCGACTGGCAACCGTATGCCGAGCACATGCGCGAAGTGATGGCAGCTTGTACCAGTTTCAACAATCTCGCCGACAGTGACCAATACACAGCGAATAACGGCCTGCGGCCATTGACCAAATTTGAGCAGCGCGGCCTCCGGCTCGGCCACAGGGTCTATGATTTACGCTATCAAAAGCGGCGCTAACTCGCTCACGACCTGGAAGATGCCTGCAACTCGGCAAAAAAACCGTTAGAATGGCGCACTTTTTTTGAGTGGCCTGCCACTCTGCGGCTCGCTCGGGCATTTTGCCGGCCGCCCGATACCAGATTACTTTTAGATTTTCAGGAGAACTCTATGTCCCACAAATACCCCGTTGTGGCGGTCACCGGCTCATCTGGCGCCGGCACTTCGACCGTGAAACACGCTTTTGAGCAAATTTTTGAGCGCGAGAATATCAATCCAGTGATCATCGAAGGTGACAGCTTTCACCGCTATGATCGTACCGCGATGAAAACCGCGATGGCAGAAGCCGAAAAAAATGGCAATCATCACTTCAGTCATTTTGGCCCCGAAGCCAATCTGTTCGACAAGCTCGCGGAATTATTCGAAAGCTATGGCAACACCGGCACAGGCAAAAAACGCCTGTATCTGCACAGCGACGAAGAAGCTCTGCCCTATGCACCGCTCACCGCTGGCCAGTTCACGCCCTGGGAAGAAATCCCCACAAACACCGACCTGATGTTTTACGAGGGCCTGCACGGCGGCGTTGCTACCGATGACGTTGATGTAGCCAAACACGTCGATCTGCTGGTCGGCGTCGTGCCCAGTGTCAATCTTGAGTGGATTCAAAAAATCCACCGCGATAATGCGCAGCGTGGCTATTCCGCTGAGGTTATCGTCGATACCATCCTGCGCCGTATGAATGATTATGTGAACTACATTACGCCACAGTTTTCACGCACCGATATCAACTTTCAGCGCATCGCCACAGTAGACACGTCTAACCCGTTCATCGCTCGCGATATTCCAACTCCAGATGAAAGCCTGGTAGTCATTCGCTTCGATGATCCGAAGAAGTTTAATATCGACTTTCCTTACCTGCTCAACATGATCCCAAACTCTTTCATGTCACGCCGCAACGTCATTGTCGTGCCCGGCGGCAAAATGGGCATGGCCATGGGCCTGATCCTGACACCAATCATCCACGATATGATTGAAAAAGCGAAAAAAGCTCGTTAACGCTGGCCGCATCCGCACAAAAAAGGCCGGTCGAAACCGGCCTTTTTTGTGCGTGTAATTCACAACCCGTCTCGTAGTAGACTGTGAACTCACCCAGGAAACGCCATGCAAACATTTTTTAATATTAGTTGCCAGCACAGTAGCGCTAATGCCGTCATCGATGATTGCCTGCAACAGCTTGGTGATGCTCCAAAAAAGGCTAATTTCGGCTTCATTTACGTCACCGACACTATGTCAGCTCAATACAGGAACCTGCTCCAGCAATGTAAAACTCGCACCGGTATCCAGCACTGGGTTGGCTCTCTGGGCATGGGTGTCATCTCCAGCGGCAGGGAACACTACGATATGCCGGCAGCCAGTATTATGCTCGCGCACTTTGATGAAAACAATTTCACAATGTTGCCACTAATCAGCCATGCGAATGAAATTTCTGCCAATGTTAAAACACCTCACGATTTTGCTACCAGTCTCGGAATTGTGCACGGCGACCCAATGAATTCGGAGACCCAGGGCTTAATCCATGACTTGCAAAGTCATATTAAAAATAGCTTTATCGTCGGCGGATTAACCTCATCGCGAGACGAACAGCTCCAGGTTGCCGATAATGTCTATAGTGGTGGTATATCAGGTGTTTTATTTTCAGACAAAGTCAGCGTTCTCTCAAACCTGAGCCAGGGATGCAGCCCAATCGGAAGCCGGCATGAAATCACGAAATCCAGTGAAAATATCGCTTTTACCCTCGATAACAAACCAGCGCTCGATGTTTTGATGCAGGACATGGATATAAATACCGAAGCAGAACTACAACGCGAGGCTGCCGAAATATTCACTGGTCTTTGCATACCCGGTAGTGACAGGAGTGATTACACAGTGCGTAATATTATCGGTATTGATATCGAGCAAAAGGCTTTTGCGATTAATGATTACATTACCGAAGGCAACGAAATATTATTTTGCCGTCGTGACCATCAAACTGCCACCGAGGATCTGGAACAGATGCTGGACAAGATGGCAAAACGGTTAAAACAACCACCGAAAGGTGGGGTTTATGTTTCCTGCATGGGTCGTGGCCGTGAACAGTTCGGCAACAACTCTGAAGAAATAAAAATTATTCATCGCAAGCTGGGTGACTTCCCACTGACCGGTTTTTTTGCTAATGGCGAAATCCATCATGACAAGCTCTATGGCTACACTGGCGTACTCACACTTTTTACCTGAACACTGACATAACCGTGAAACTCGTCGACGCCCATTGCCATCTTGATTTCGAATGCTTTGATGGCGACCGCGATGCTGTTATACAACGCGCACATGACGCGGGTGTGCAAAACATAATCATACCGGGTGTAAAATCTTTGCACTGGCAGCGCATTTCACAACTTTGCGAGCAGGCACAACTACACGCCTGCTATGGTATACACCCGTATTTTGTCGCACAGCATTCAACTGATGATCTAAATCTGCTCGCTCAAACACTGGCGACGCATCAGAATGTTGCGCTTGGCGAATGTGGTCTGGACTACCGCGAAGGCCAGCCAGACAAACAATTGCAAATTACCTTCTTCACAGCGCAACTCGAAATCGCACAGGCACAACATAAACCCGTGGTAATTCACTCGGTGCGAGCAACTGAAGACGTCATTCGTATTCTAAAGGATTATTCCAAACTGACAGGAATGATTCATAGTTACTCGGGAAGTTTTGCACAAGCCCGGCAATTAATCGATATGGGATTCTATATCAGCCTTGGCGGCAGCATAAGCTACGAGAGAGCGAGCAAGCTGCGTAAGCTTGCTGCCAATATGCCACTCGATAGTCTGTTAATAGAAACCGACGCGCCCGACCAGCCAGACGTAGCGCATGCCGAGATGCGCAACGAGCCCGCCTACTTACGTAATGTGCTTGATGGCCTGGCCGAACTGCGTAACGACACGACACAGAGTATTGCTGAACAAACTTCAAGAAATAGCAAACAGCTATTTCAACTCGACTGATTAGCGATTCCAGCGGGCAGGATCAGAAATCTCCCGCATTTTATTTTCAATCCAGCCCTTCACCTCAGCCATTATGTCTTCTGCGCTACGACCTTGCGTTTCGATGTAAGCACCGATATGGACTTCGATAGTACCCGGCCATTTTATATAACTGTGCCTGGGCCAATACTCTCCTGCATTATGTGCAATCGGCAAGACAGGGTAGCCACTGGCTGCCGCCAGCATCGCTGCACCTATTTTATATTTGCTGTCCTGGCCCGGACTGGTGCGAGTTCCTTCTGGAAAAATATTAATCCATTTACCCTGCTCCAGTTTCTCTTTGCCACGATTTACCAGTTGATTTACTGCAGCGCGCCCGGCACTGCGATCAATCGCAATCGGGTCAGTGCAGGCCAGCGCCCAGCCAAAAAAGGGAATTCGCATCAGTTCACGTTTAAATACCCAGCGACCTAATGGAATAATCGCGTGCAACAGCATGGTTTCCCATGTTGACTGGTGTTTGACAAGCACAATCGCATTACGCGTACCAATATTCTCTATCCCTGTAACGCGGTAATTCAATTTGCATATTCTGGCTAATAACCACAAATTCACCGTACCCCAATATCGTGCGACTCGCAGGCGTGTATCTGGGGACAATGGATAGCTGGCAATCACTGCACTGCCCACAACTACAGTCGTCATGATGAAAGCTAACCAGAATATCGTTGATCGTAGATACAGGATTGACCTGCCTGGAATCTTTATCTCACCCATGTTTCCAGCTCTTTATCCAGTAATGCGTCCACGACTTCAGACAAATTCGTAAACACAGGTACATTCGCGAAGCCATTTGCATCTTTTTCCAGTAGCGTACGCTCACCTTTTCCCGTTTTTACCAGTACGGGTAGCGCACATGCTTTTTTGGCGCAACGTAAATCATTCATCGAATCCCCGACAAAATGCACGCCACTTAAATCAGCAGAAAAACGCTCTGCGATGTCTTCTAACAAACCCGGCAATGGCTTTCTACACAAACATTTATCGCCGGGCCCGTGCGGGCAGAAAAAAACACCATCAACACGACCGCCAATCTGATAGAGCATATCGTCCATCTTGCGGTGTATTGCCGACAGCGTCTGCAGGTCGAAATAACCACGGGAAATGCCGGACTGATTGGTGGCTATCGCTACCGTATAACCAGCACAGTTTAATCTGGCGATAGCCTCCAGACTGCCTTCTATTGGCTGCCACTCATCCGGGCTTTTAATGTAGGCATCAGAATCGTGGTTTATCACGCCATCTCGATCGAGAATAATTAGCTTCATGAGGGCTATTGTAGTCGTGACAAGTCGGCAGCACGCAAAAATAATGCGCGCATTTGTTCCAGCAAAGCAATTCGGTTGTTTTTAACAGCCAAATCTTCCGCCATTACCATGACATCATCAAAGAAACTGTCGACTGGCTCGCGCAGCGCGGACAATTGCCGCAATGCCGCTTCATAATCTCCAGCATCGAACAACCTGTTTACACTGGTACTTAAATTTTCCAGCTTTGCATACAGCGCTTTTTCCGCTGTTTCATTCAGCAGCGCAGGATCTACTTTAATAGCACTAACATGGTCGGATTTCTTCAGGATATTGCCCACACGCTTGTGGGCAGCTGCCAGGCTTTCTGCTTCTGGAAGGCTGCGAAATGCAGTTACCGCTTTGATGCGCCTGTCGAAATCCAGTGGCCGTGATGGCTGCAGAGCAGACACTGCATCAAACACATCAGGCGTGATTCCAGCATCAGCATAGTATGCACGCAGACGCTCAAGCATATACTCAAAAACATCGTCTTCGACTGCGGCAGCATCGACTTTGTCGACCAGTAGTTTTGCTGCTGCGCTGATCAATTCGCGTAGATCCAGGTCCAGTTTGCGTTCGATTATGGTCCGCAACACACCCAGTGTGGCGCGACGTAAAGCATAGGGGTCTTTTTCACCCGTAGGTTTCTGGCCGATGGCAAAAATGCCCACCAGGGTATCAATACGGTCACAGATGCCGAGTATCTGCCCTGTGCTCTGGCTCGCGGCGTCATCATGTGCACCGCGTGGCTTGTATTGTTCATCCAGCGCCAACGCAACCTCGGCTGGCTCACCGGCGACTTCGGCGTAATGTCTGCCCATCACACCCTGCAACTCTGCGAATTCTCCGACCATGTCGGTCATTAAATCGCTTTTGCTTAGCAGGGCTGCGCGTTTTACATATTCGGTGTTTGCGCTCAGTTTTTCCGCGACCTCAATGGCGAGTGTGCTTACGCGCCGAGTTTTTTCACCAATACTGCCGAGTTTAGTCTGAAACACTACGGTGTCGAGTGCACGAGCAAATTCTTCCAGCGACTTTTTCTGATCCCGCTCCCAGAAAAATTTTGCGTCGCTCAGGCGCGGCCGCACCACGCGCTCGTTACCCGCTTTAACTTTTTCCGGGCTGCGGCTATCGATATTGCTAACAGTAATAAAGCAGTTCTTCAGGGCACCTTTTTTATCCACCACCGGAAAGTATTTCTGATGGTCCTGCATGGTTTTTATCAGCGCTTCTGCAGGCACTGACAAAAACTCTGCATCGAACTCGCCAGCGACGGCCATCGGCCATTCGTTAAGTGCTGTGACTTCGTCGAGCAGGTTGGCATCTATCACCGCTTCACCGCCGAGTTGTGTCGCTGTTTTTACCACCTGATCCTGAATCAGGTTTTTACGCTGTTCAAAATCTGCAATCACAAAACCTTCGGACTTTAATCGGTCTGCGTATTCAGCCGCCTGATTGAGTTTAATGTCTTTATTGGCATGAAAGCGGTGGCCGCGCGTGCTGGCGCCGCTTTTAACTTCCATGATTTCCGCATTAATAACCTGTTTGCCGTGCATGATCACCAGCCAGTGCACGGGCCGGACAAACTCAGCGTCGCGACTGCCCCAACGCATACGCTTTGGAATTGGTAGTCGCTGTAAGGCACGTTCGATAATGGCGGGTAGAATTTCAGACAACGGTTTCCCTTTTTGAAAATCTTTGTAAACCAGCCATTCACCTTTATCCGTTTGCATACGTCCGAGCTGCTCAACTGTGACACCACAGGAACCAGCAAAACCTTCGGCAGCTTTTGTAGCTTTGCCATTTGCATCAAACGCCGCCTGTAGCGCCGGACCGCGTTTTTCTATTTCTTTATCCGTCTGAAATTCACAAACGCTGTACAAATATACAGCCAGCCGTCTCGGTGTGGCGTATGAGACATAGCCTCCTGACACTTCTATATCTGTATTTACCAAATAGTCTTTAACGGCTTCGGCAAACGCCCGGCTCAGAGTCCTCAGCGCCTTAGGCGGCAACTCTTCAGTACCAAGCTCAATCAATAAATCATTTTTTAGTGCCACATTTTTTACCATTGTTTATTTGCCACAGAGTGGGTGCAGTAGAACATAATTTGTCCACAGATGAACGCAGATATTTAATATGCTTTAACTCAATAAGCATTTATCCGTGTTCATCTGTGGACTAGTTTTCTTTGCGGTGACATCGCCTGCTTATTTTCCAATCGGAAACCCCAGTGCTGCGCGCGCATCGTAATAGGCCTGTGCCACAGCGCGTGATAATGTTCGCACTCTCAATATGTAACGCTGGCGCTCGGTGACCGAAATCGCGTGCCGCGCATCCAGCAAATTAAATGTGTGCGATGCCTTGAGTACCATTTCGTAGGCTGGCAGCGAGAGGCCAAGCTCGATCAGGCGCTGGCTTTCGGCTTCGCAGGTGTCGAACCATTTGAATAATGCATCGGTATCGGCGTGCTCGAAGTTGTAGCGCGACATTTCGACTTCGTTCTGGTGAAACACATCGCCATAGGTCACGACACCCTGTGGACCGCGGGTCCAGACCAGATCAAACACGCTTTCCACTTCCTGCAGATACATTGCCAGACGCTCCAGTCCGTAGGTGATCTCGCCGGTCACGGGTCGACACTCGAGGCCACCGACCTGCTGAAAATAGGTGAACTGAGTGACTTCCATGCCATTGAGCCAGACCTCCCAGCCCAGGCCCCAGGCACCGAGGGTAGGCGATTCCCAGTTATCTTCGACAAAGCGAATGTCGTGCTCCAGCGGATCAAATCCCAGCGCTTTCAGTGAACCCAGATACAGCTCCTGAATCTCGTCTGGCGAAGGTTTTAGCACCACCTGAAACTGGTAATAATGCTGCAGACGATTCGGGTTTTCACCATAGCGCCCGTCCGTCGGTCGGCGGCAGGGCTGGACGTAGGCAGCGCGCCAGGGCTCGGGACCGATGGCGCGTAAAAATGTCGCAGGATGGAAGGTGCCAGCACCGATTTCGAGATCCAGCGGCTGCAAAATGGCGCAGCCCTGCTGCTGCCAGTAGTCCTGAACGGCGAATATCAAACCCTGAAATGTGGAAACATCGTATTTCATGAAACTCAGCTCTATAGCGGTCGGCTAGTATAAACGCCCTACCATTGACACGCCAGATTGTGCCAGCGATTCTCCTCATTTATACCGGTTCTCACAGACTGGCGTATTCCTTGCTATACATTAGCTAAGCGATCGCGATAAGAGATAGCGTTACCGGCGAATATCCGCCGGTAACTGGGGAGGCTGATATGTCAAATGCTGTTTTTTCATCATTAAAACTGATCACTGAGCCCAATGAGCTGTCCCAGTGGCACACGCTGATCCAGCAGGCCGAGCAGAATTATGGTTGCACCCTGAACGAGACTATGGAAAGTTATCTGGTGTTCACTCTGATGCGCTTCATGCGTCAGCACAATATTGGGGCGCAGGCGCTGGCGATGGACTATCTCAAAGCCCAGCGCCTGCCAAATGCGCTACGCCATAATCAGCTCCGCGATGTCGGTGACCACTGTCTGATTCTTTCCGGGCTATTTCCTCAGCGCGCAGATAAGCGTCTGGTGCGGGTGAGCTATTATGTCAATCTGGGCCGTACAGCCTACCAGCACCTCGCTGAACAAATTCATCAGACCAGCGCCGAGCTGTACCACCAGCTTGCCGATACCTTTGTTCTGCTCATGGATTTGCTACAGACCATCCGCGCATTCAATAGTCCTGCCTTGCAACCGATTCAGGCGCACGAGTTGTGGAGCGACACTGGCAGTCGCCGCGCTTTTACCGTACTCAACGACCACGCCACGCCCCTGCACGAATCTCTGCTGGATTCTGCCATCCGGCATTAAACTCTGCACCATTGCCAAATAATATTTTGGTATCAGAGGCTTATAAAAAATACCCACAGATGAACACAGCTAACAGCAGTATCAATGCGCGTTTAAAGCCAGGATTGTCTTTGCCCCGCGCTCGCGCTCCCGACAATCATCCCGACAACCGTTTTACCTGGATTGATCTGTGTTTATCTGCATTCAGTTGTGGCCACCAGTCTTTTGGACCAACAAATATTCGCGGCTAAATCAGCCATTAATGTGGTTTTTACCAGCACTCTCGCAGCCAGTCTGTGCCTGTCATCAGCGCGCGCATATTGATACAATAACCACCTGATTTTACACAATTCGAATACCTCACTATGACCACACCCCGTAAAGCCGTCGCCCTGATTTCTGGCGGACTCGACTCATTACTCGCCGCACGCCTGATGCTGGATCAGGGTATCCATGTCGAGGGTATTAATTTTTACACTGGCTTTTGTGTCGAAGGACACACGCACGCGATCCGCAGCAAGGACAAAAGCAAACCAAAGCGTAATAACGCACTGTGGAGCGCAGAACAGCTGGGTATCAAACTGCACATCATCGACATCATCGAAGAGTATAAACAGGTAGTGATCAATCCCAGACACGGTTACGGCGCCAACATGAACCCCTGCCTGGACTGTAAAATATTCATGCTCAGCAAAGCCAGAGAATGGATGCAGAAACATGACTTCGATTTTATCATCACCGGTGAAGTCATGGGGCAACGACCAATGTCGCAGCGCAAGGATTTATTACCAGTGGTCATAGCCGAGTCTGGCACTGACGATCGTTTGTTACGCCCCCTGTGCGCAAAAAATCTGACGCCCACACTACCAGAACGCGAAGGCTGGGTAGATCGTGACAAGCTCATGAAATTTCATGGCCGCAATCGCAAACCACAAATTGCACTGGCCAAAGAGTTCGGCTTCGACGATTTTGCTTCACCCGCCGGGGGTTGCTGTTTTCTCACCGACAAGAGCTATTCGCGAAAACTGGCTGATTTATGGCGGGCACAGAACAGCAAAAGCTATGAGCTCGATGACATTATGCTACTCAAGGTCGGTCGCCACATCAGACCAAAACCGAATTATAAACTCATCATCAGTCGTGAAGAAGGCGAGAATCGATTTTTGCGTGGGTATCGTAAAAGCTTTTCCACCATCGAACCAGAGAGTCATGCCGGGCCATTAACTCTGATTGATGGCGACATCGCAGACGCTGACATCGAATATGCGGCGCGTATTGTCGCCCGCTTTAGCCAGGGGCGAGCCGCAGAATTTGTTACATTAAAAGTGAATCACGGTGGTATTGAAAAACGTTACACCGTGCCCCCCTTACCCGCCGATGACATACCCAGGGAATGGTATGTCTAAACACACCCTCGACGCACGCAACTTACTCTGCCCGATGCCAGTGATTAAAACCCAGAATAAAGTCGCTGAACTCAGCGCCGGTGATATTCTGGAAGTCACCTGCACCGATCCTGGGGCATTGAATGACATCTCAAGCTGGTGCCGAATTAACGGCCATGCGGTAATGGCCAGTCACGAAAGTAAAGAGGAGGTACAGATTATTTTACGAGTCGGTGACTGAGTGATCTCCCGCGCATTGCAATCACCAACACCGTGGCTGCAAACAGCGCTGTGGTAGCCGACGCTACATAGCTACCGCCCCAGCTCTCGATTCACTCAGATGGTAGCTGCCAAAAACACCATTACCCGTCGTGCCAACCAGATTAATCGACATTGTACCCGACATCAAGATATTACAAATCGTCCTGCAGGCGCCCTTCAGGTTCAGGATGTTCATATTTCCCTGTAAAACCCCCGTGCCTGCATTAATTGAGTTCGTCGTGACTGTCCCCGCTGTACCCAAGTCTGCATGAATCGTTAAATTAGTAATGGTGCTAGTGATACCGCAGTTTTGGCTGGCATCGCTCGGTTGATAAAACTCCAGCAAGCTGCTGCCGTATATGTTCAGGTTGATTTTAAACGCTCGGCTAAAGGATCCCCCGGCACTGGGAGCGGTGATCGGCAAATACCCGAGGCACTAACAATAATGAACAGTGCGACTACGTAACTGGCTAACGAATGCTCCATATCCCCTGGTCATTTGCTCAACAGGCGAGGCGCCCGCCCTGGCCCATGCTGTTCCCTGCACATCACCGGCTCGCCCGGATCAGAGAACTGGCTCATATTATGTGAAGCTTCTCGGCAAAACGGCAAGCTGGCTTATAGATCCAGCAGCAGCTTCAGTGGCACCCGCATGCCCGCAATCTTGCAGGCCTGTTGACCATAACCGTAAGGAAACATGTTGTATACGTATTTGCGACTGGCTTTTTCCTTGCCGTGGCGACGTTTTAGCTCCTGTAGCAGCAACCGGTGTTCCGGTACCGCCTGTCGTTCCTCGTAATAATCTCGGACAAAATTAACTACCTCCCAGACATCGTCGGTCAATTCGATGTTTTCCTTTTCCGCCAGCACTTCGGCCACATCGGTATTCCACTGTGCAGGATCGAGCAAATAACCCTCCCTGTCCAGAGCGATTGAATCACCATTCACTACCAACACCATACTTCATCTCCGGTTTGCGTATTCTCACTTTCTGATAGAGTATAGTGACAGTCCAGCCACATATACTCATACCCAGTTGTGGCAACCGGGCTATCTCTTACAGCCAGCAGCTTATGACCAGCAGTCTTTTCCTGCGATGATACTCTGCTCTATCATGTCACTTTATTTGTTTTAGTCCAGGACTGGTTCAGATCTGTGGTCACTTACGCCGGCTCTGCAACAAAATCCGAGGTGCATATCCTGGGTTCAGCAAACAGCCCTGAATCTGCTCGCCATAGTCTTCACGTACACCGCATCGCAGTATGTTCCATGACAAATACACGGCCGGGATTAACAACAAAACAAATAACAAAGAATATAACCCTGGCAAAACCAGTGCTGCCAGAGCAATTAAATATAATGGCCAGCTGAACAGAAACCCTCGCAGGCTATGCTTCACTATCAACATCAATATAGCGACCCGGCGATGCATTTTTTGTTTGCGTGAATGATATAATGCCAAAAAAACCCCACGCTCAAACTCACTCTTGACATCACCCAGGCGTTTCGCACTATAGTCTGACATGGGGCGCCGGCACGATACGAGAGCGATCAGTGCGAATCTGGCAGCACGCCGACCTGCGGCATATTGGCAAGCCCGGTTTCACGTGCATGCTCCTGAAAACTCTGATTGCGCCAGAAAAATGCACCCGGCATAGTGGTGGGAATCACCAGCGCGTAAAATAGTGCCCGCCCGATAATCGCCATCACCACAAGCATCAGGCCCATCACTAGCCAGGCCAGCAAACCGGTTACGCCATCCAGATTTAACATAGACAATAGCAACACTCCGAGCACTGCCAGCAACAAAGCCGCATTGCGCAGTAAATACGTTTTCCCAAAACGGGTCTGTTGCTGATAAAGCGAGGCTGCGCCTTCGCCACCTGCGCACTTAAGATCACGGGCATGATAATACAGCCCAACGGCTTCCAGCATTAAACCAGAAACGATGAACCCGGCCAGTGCCGAGGCTGTACCTGCCCAGACCTCACCCGCATAGGTTTCCAGCGCCGCATAGCTGATCAGCACCAACATTCCGCCCAGAGCGAGCATACTGCCGTAAAACGCGGTCAGCACCTGCCAGTGATTCCAGAATGGTCGGGCTGCTATGCGATAAATACTTTGCATGAAATATATTGCTGCCAGGCCCGATACCGCTGCTGCCCAGCCAGTCAATGTGGTCAGCGTGCTCACCAGCCCGGCTGGCAGCCATTGCACCAGCACCGGCAAGCCTGTGAGCACGCTATATGCGCCGAGAAAATTATAAAATACTGCAATGCCTGCAACTTCTCGACTGACCGGTGAGTAGCGAAGATTATTAAATGCGCGATAAAATCGATGCGGCCTGCCAAGATGCAATGTCGATAGCACCAGCGCCAGTGTCTGGATGCCAATTAAACTGAACAACATGACAGGCCAGGCAACAGGGTGAGTACTCGCAGACAATGTTTCTATACCAATCAGCGGGCCTGCAAATAATATAAGAAAAGCGCCGATAACAGCCTGTGATATCAGAGTAAATACCACCAGCGGATTTTCACGAGTACTCAGTTTTTTCAAACCCCATGCTTTTGCTGCGTTTTTATCATCAGTCTTTACACCGGGTCGATAGCCATCAGCAGCATCGCGTTGATACTTCACCGGCATACCATCGGGGCGCAACATTTCATCCGGCAAGCTATTGTGTTGCTGAAAACGTATATTGGGATGAGTGATATCCGGCGCCGGAAATCCCGGGATCTGGGTGTCCAGTCCGTCACGATTATTCGGTCGAGTTTCGATAACACCAAAGTCCAGCGCGCCGGCAAGACAGGCAGATACACAGGCAGGCTTGAGACCCACTTCCAGACGATCTACGCACATATTACATTTTGAAACATGACCCGCGCTGGTATCGAGTTGCGGCGCATTATATGGACACACCCAGGTGCAGTAACCACAGCCAAAGCAGATGTCCGGATCCTGTAACACCGCACCGTATTCCGCGTATTTTGTGTAGGCGCGTGTTGGGCAACCTTTCAGGCACACCGGATCATCGCAATGATTACAGGCCATAGAAATATTCATCCGCGTGTAACTGGGATAAGACCCACCCTCAACATAGCCCACTGCTCGAAACGCCAGGTGCGCGGGCAGATCGTTTTTTTCAGAACACGCGGCTTCGCAGGCATGACAGGCGATGCAGTTGTCGGCTGTAAAATAAAACCCGTGCTGCTTATAACGATTCGGGTTTTCACCAACGTCGGTATCACCGTTGATGTTCAGCGACTGATTGCGCAATGGGCTATCTTTGCTGACCGTTTCTATTTGCTTGCCATAACAATTTGCTTCCGGACCGGCGTCATCCGGTACAAACGCGTAGGCCTGTTCTTTTGGGCGTGTGTACTTAAACATATAAATCTTTATCCGCAAATAATGTAAACGTCACAAACAAAACATAAATGATGTTTTTTTTATTCGCGTTACTTTGCATTCTTTGCGAGCTCATGATTTTTATCTTTTGTTCAATATGCGCGTATTTCTACGTTTATTTTCGCGGCTGATTTCTGATCTGCGATGGCTTCGATTTTTACTGCCGCCTGTTTATACGCAGGTTGTCTTGAATGTGGGTCAAGCAGGCCCAGCGCAACGCGATTAGCGCATTCGTGAAAATGAAAAGGAATAAAAACCGCATCCGGTGCGATGCGATGCGTGCACTGCACCATGACGATGGCATCGCCGCGCCTTGATGCCACTTTGGCGTAACTGCCATGCGCCACTCCGAGTTTTTCTGCTGTCTCTGGATTGATTTCCATATAAGGCGTTGGGCTAAACTTGTTGCCATTACCCACTTTACCAGTACGTGTTCGGGTATGAAAATGCTCAACCACGCGGCCAGTGTTCAACCAGAATGGATACTCTTCATCTGGACACTCATTATCATTCACAAATGGTAATGGAATTAATTTTGCTTTTCCATTTTGGTACTGGAACATCCCGTCTGTGTACAGACGCTGTGAACCATCAGGCGCCGTATCTTCATTGCATGGCCATTGTAAACCACGCTGCTGTTCGATCTTGTCATAGCTCATGCCTGAATAATCCAGCATGCGACCTTTTGACAAATACTTTAATTCTTCGAACACTCCCTCACTGGTCTCTGGAAATACTATTTTTTTACCTTGCTCAAACTGTTTTGCCATTAGATTAAATATTTCAAGATCTGGCTTAGACTCTGCGTAAGGGGCACAGGCGTTACGAATCAGATTGACGCGTCGTTCGGTGTTGGTAAAACAGCCTTCTTTTTCTGCCCACACCGCCGCAGGCAAATACACATGTGAGTACTGATTGGTTTCGACATCGGCGTAGGCATCCTGCACCACAAGAAATTCAAGCTTCGATAACAACTTGCGCATCAGCGCCGTATTCGCCATCGAGGTCATTGGATTGGTCGCCACCAGCCATAACCCCTTTATCTCACCGGTGTCGATTGCCGGCAAAATATCGGTCATAAACATGCCGCGTTTTTCAGGTAAAAAGCTTTCCTCGACACCCCAGTACTCTGCAATTTCTTTGCGGTCATCCTTATTCTCGAGATATCGATACCCTGGCAAACCGGAACACGATGACCATTCACGCGTACCCATCGCATTACACTGACCGGTAATCGACAGGGAGGTACCGCCTGGCTTGCCAATATTACCCGTGATTAAATTCAGATTATTTATCGCCACCACGCCATCGGAACCATGCGTGCTTTGATTAACGCCCATAGTCCAGATGCTCATTGCCGCGCCCGCACCGGCATAAATTTTTGCTACCGTACGAATCATGGCGGCATCAATACCGCAAATATTTGCGGCAACTTCCGGGCTATATTGCGCCACCAGCGCATTGAATTCCTCAAAACCCTCGGTGTGCATTTTGATATATTGCAAATCGGCAAGATCATCGTGCAGAATGACGTGGGCGAGCGAGTTGAGCAAGACCAGATCAGTGCCCGGGGTAATCGGCAGGTGAATGTCTGCCATTTGTGCAAACATGGTAACGCGCGGATCTACGACAATAACTGGAAAACGCGACCTGCCTTCAAGATCACGCCTTTCCAGTGCCTGCATCAGACGCCAGTAAATGACAGGGTGCTGCTCTGGCAAATTGGAACCGATAGCGAGCAAACACTCGGTATGCTCGAAATCATCGTAACATCCCGGCGGACCATCTGAACCAAATGACCTTTTGTATCCCGACACAGCGGACGCCATGCACAGCGTCGTATTACCATCGTAATTATTGGTTCCAATTACCCCACGCGCAAGCTTACCCAATGTATAAAACTCTTCAGTCATGATCTGGCCGGTCGATACAATCGCGAACGAATCGCGACCATGCTCTGACTGAATGCGCTTAATCTCACTCGCAGTATGCTCCAGCGCCCGGTTCCAGCCCACGGTCTGAAATTCATCCTGGTAATGCTTACGCATTAATGGTGCTACACCGCGACCTGCGGTTTTTCTAAACAATTCGTGCTCGAATATTCCTTTGATACACAATTTGCCACGATTCACATCGGCATCAGCGACGCCGCGTGACGCGACTGCCTCACCTTCCTCATTAATTCCCAGCTCTATGGAGCATCCAGTCGAACAATAGCCGCAGGTAGCGTACTTCCATGCAACCACACCCTTGTCGGCAATTTTGATTGGGTTTTTATTTTTACGACCAAATAACATATAACTTCCGCAGACGCATCAAACCTGTAGTCCTCTCGCAGCTCAAGCGGCAGCGACTACCGCCGACAAACTGATGTAAACAACACCATCCTCGATTTTTACCGGATACACATTGGTGCAACCTTCATCCGGCCCCTGAGCCTCACCACTGGCAAGATCAATTTTCCAGTTATGCAAAGGACAGGTAACCGTAGTGCCATGCACGATCCCCTGTGACAGCGGGCCCTGTTTATGTGGACATGCATCTTTCATCGCAAACACACGATCATCAGCTGTGCGAAATATCGCTATATTGCTTGCCTCAGTTTTAATAACACGCGAACCAAGCTGTGGAATAGCTTCGAGCGCAATCACTTCTATCCAGTTACTCTTCATGTATCAACCTGCAATTCTTAGTGGCATAAACTCATGCGCGGCCTCACCTTCAGCACGCGCTTTCCATGGGTCAATCTGTGCAAACTTCTGACTGTATTTGAAACGTTCGTACAGCGCTTTACGCTGCTCCACGTCATCAACCACCGCAGCTTTTATACTGCTTAAGCCAACGCGTTCAACCCAGGGCGCGGTACGTTCCAGGTAGTGCGCTTCTTCGCGATATTTCTGAATAAAGGCGCCACTGTATTCCAGCACTTCGGCTTCGGTTGCAACCTTGCACAACAAATCGGTAACACGCACCTTGATACCACCATTTCCGCCAACGTGCAGCTCATAACCTGAATCAACACAGACCACGCCGAAATCTTTAATGGTCGCTTCTGCGCAGTTACGCGGGCAACCCGAAACTGCGAGTTTAAATTTATGTGGCATCCACGAACCCCAGGTCAGCTCTTCGAGTTGCACACCGAGACCGGTTGAGTCCTGCGTACCGAAGCGGCACCAGTTTTTTCCGGCACAGGTTTTCACAGTACGCATGGCCTTGCCGTAGGCATGGCCGGAAACAAAGCCAGCACCGGATAAATCTTTCCAGACGGCGGGCAGATCTTCTTTTTTAATACCGAACAGATCGATACGCTGCCCGCCGGTGACTTTCATTTCCGGCACTTCAAATTTGTCACACACATCTGCTATCGCGCGTAAGTCACTCGGCGTACACAAGCCGCCAAACATACGTGGCACTACTGAATAGGTGCCGTCTTTTTGAATATTGCCGTGCGCACGTTCATTAATAAACCGCGACTGGCTATCATCAGCGTATTCACCCGGCCATTTTGTCAGCAAATAATAATTTAGCGCGGGGCGGCAGGAAGCGCAGCCATCCGGGGTTTTCCATTCGAGAAACTGACGCACATCTGGCATTGTTTTTAACTGATGTTCCTTGATCGCGTGAATCACATCATCATGACTGTGTTCGGTACAGGCGCACATTGCCTGTTTACTCGGTGCGGCTGAATAGCCTTCGCCGACTGTCGATGCCAAAATAGACTCAACCAGGCCGGTACAGGAACCACATGATGACGATGCTTTAGTGTGCGCGCGCACGTCTTCCAATGTAAACAATCCCTGTTTGCTGATGGCTGCTACGATGTCGCCTTTACAAACACCATTACAACCGCAGATTTCTACGCTGTCGGGTAACGACATGACGCGCGCGACATCACCGTGGCCAGCATCACCAACATCGTGCTGACCGAATAATATAGTTTTACGAAAATCTGCAATACTGGTGCCTTCGCGCATCAGGCTGAAATACCAGCTGCCATCCATGGTGTCGCCGTAGAGTACAGTACCCTTGATTTTGTTATCGCGAATAACAATTTTTTTATACGTGCCACTGGCCGGATCCTGCAGCACCATGGCCTCATCACCTTCACCTTCGTTATAGTCACCCGCTGAAAATAAGTCTATACCCGTAACTTTCAGTTTGGTCGAGGTGATCGAGCCTTCATATCGCGAGGTGCCAATATTGGCCAGATGATTGGCGCAGACTTTCGCCTGCTCAAACAGGGGCGCGACCAGGCCGTAGCAGTTGCTGCGGTGCTGGACGCATTCACCAATGGCGTACACCACAGGATCAAAGGTCTGCATGGTATCGTTGACTACGATACCGCGTTCACAATAAATGCCTGCCTGCTGTGCGAGTGCAATGCTGGGGCGAATTCCAACCGCCATTACCACCAGGTCAGCCGGAATTTCATTACCGTCTGCAAACTTGACAGCCTGGACGCGCTCATCACCAAGTATGGCCGTGGTTTGTGCCTCCATGGCAAACTGCATACCACTTTGTTCGAGATGACTCTTTAATAGTGTAGAGGCGGGTTTATCTAGCTGTCGTTCCATCAGGCTGTCGAGCAGGTGTACCACGGTAACTTTCATACCGTGCTTCATCAGGCCATTGGCCGCTTCGAGACCCAGCAAGCCACCGCCGATAACCACTGCATGTTTGTAATCACGCGCAGCATCCAGCATCGTGTTGACGTCGGCAATATCGCGGAAGGTAATCACGCCGGGCAGGTCTACGCCGGGGACAGGAATAAGGAATGGATCAGAGCCAGATGCGATCAGCAGTCTATCGTATTCTACCTCAGTGCCATCGTCTGCGATCACGCGCTTGTGCACGCGATCTATCTGTGTCACCTGCCTGCCCGCGTACAGACGAATATTATTGTCCTGATACCAGTCGAGATCATTCAGCATGATCTCAGATAGCACTTTTTCTTTCGCCAGCAGCGGTGACAGCATAATGCGGTTGTAATTACCGTATGGCTCAGAGCCAAACACGGTGACGTCATACATCTCAGGTGCGAGTTTCAATAACTCTTCGAGCGTGCGCACTCCGGCCATACCATTGCCGACCATTACCAGGCGTTGTTTCATATCACTACCTTTTGCTTACAGCTCTGCACAGCTCACCATTAAAGTGTGCAGAAAATTTAAACTGCGCTATGGCTTACCACCTGGGCGGCAAGCACGCGTGTGTATCAGTGATGTTGTGAGTATCGCTACGGTGCGCACCCCTGGTTCATAACTGACACTGATACATAGAGCAATTTGCATGCCTAAATTTTTTTACACGCGTTTTCAATATGATAGCCACGAAATACGCCACGTCCACAGAATCGTCGCCCCACAATCAGTCGCTCGCAGATAATATTGCACCAAATCTGTGCGCACTGGTTTTGCGGTTATAGTATTCTGCCCCTGATTCGACACCTGCCATTGGTGCAGACGTGTGCATCATTTCACAAACTGTTATGAGATCGCTATGGCGCAACAATATTCCGAAATAGGGGATGCGGGCCTGGGAAAATACTGGCAGGAAAAAATCAGCTGAGCCCGGATGGCAGACCGACCAATATCATACGCAAAAACACCAGCAGCTAATTTAATGTAGCTGTACGAGCCTGGATTTAATCTCAGATACCTGAATAACGGGTTGGAGTATTCTGCCAGGCCAGATTAAATCCTGACTTGTACACATCCTGCACCGTGTTTTATACGCTATGTCACCCTATAGCAGGATGAACCAGGCTCATGGACAGGCCCGGCTGCTACAATTTAGTCGTAGCCGGGCCTGCTTCCAGAAGTTTTGCAAAGTCTTCTCGACCAGCGGGCCTGTCAAAATAATACCCCTGTGCCATATCGCACTGGCGCGTTTTCAGAAAATCCAGCTGTTCTTTAGTTTCTACACCTTCGCCAATCACTTTCAAACCCAGACTGTGTGCCAGCACTATCATTGCCGATGTTAAAGCGGCGTCTTCTGCACGCTGCGGCACGCCTTTCATGAAACCACGGTCAATCTTTAAGACATCGAATGAAAAACGTTTTAAATAGCCTAATGATGAATACCCCATGCCGAAATCATCAATCGCCAGATTAACACCAAGTTCTTTTAGCATTGCCAATTTACGCTGTATTTGTGGAATATCTTCCATAAACAACCGTTCCGTCACTTCCAGCATCAGCACTTCGGCACAGACATGGCAATTTTGCAAAACATCCGAAAGCAGTTTTACATAGTTGTCGTCTCGCAACTGCCGCGGTGAAAGATTAAACGATAAATAGCGTAGCTGCATACCCTGATCCCGCCATTGCGCTGCCTGCTCGCACACTCTGGCGGTGAGCCATTCGCCCATAGGCACGATCAGTCCGATTTCTTCTGCCAGCGGTATGAAATCATCAGGTGACACATCTCCCAGAGTTTCATTATGCCAGCGCATTAGAGCTTCACCGCCCACGGTTTCACCTGTTGCGACATCATGAAAGGAATGAAAGTATATATCTAATTCATCATTTTCCAGCGCATGCCTTAGCTGCGATTCAATATCGAGTCGTTTAAGTGCGCGATCATTCATCGTTTGCGTGAAAAACCGATAGGTGTTACGACCATCATGCTTGGCCTGATACATAGCGGCATCTGCATTGCGTAACAATGTGTGTGGTTCGGCACCATCATGCGGGTGTAAAGTGATACCGATACTGGCAGTAATGAAGTACTCATGGCCTTCAACAGTAAACGGTCGTGCGAACGCAGCCAGAATTTTTTCTGCAACAACTTCAGCATAGTTAATGCTTTCAAGCTCGGTCAGTATTACCAGAAACTCATCACCACCCAGACGCGCCGTGGTATCACCATCACGCACGCATGATCGAAGCCGGCTCGCCGCCTGCACCAGAAAACGGTCACCAATAGCATGGCCCTGTGTATCGTTAACTTTTTTGAATTGATCGAGATCGATAAATAATAATGCGCAAATGCTTTGTTCACGACGATGCCGAAGCAAAGCCTGGGCAAGACGATCCAGCGCTAAGGCGCGATTCGGCAAGCCCGTCAAATTATCGAAATTCGCCTGTCGCATCAGTTTTTCTTCATCATCTTTCTGCCGGGTGATGTTGAACATAAAACCCGTGCATTTGCTCGAATCTGAGCTTTCGGCGCTCATGTTGGTGCTGCTGCGAATCCAGACAACTTCGCCATCGGCATTAAACATACGAAATTCTATTTCATGGTCGCCCGCGCGTGAGTCGCAGGACTCATGAAAACGTATCACGGCATCAGCATCATCCGGATGCAGCCGCCCCACCCAGAACCCGGCTTCGTACCAGCGCTTTGCCGGGAAGCCGAGTAAGTTGATGGCCTGTGGTCCGACATAGGTGAAACAAATCCCTTGTGTTTGCATTTCCCAGGGAACCGCCTGTGCGGTTTCGACCAGGTGTCGATAGTGTGCTTCGCGCTCGCGCAGCAGCTTGCGCTCTGATTCCAGCTCACGAACTTTTTTGTCCAGTTTGCTGGCAAGTCGATTTCGATATAACTCAAAATCTTCGAACTCAGGTGCGCTGGTGTCAGCATTCAAATCACTTCCTGCTTGCTCGAGAACTTCGCCAATAATCCGTAACAGTTCAGAAATTTCCTGTGGTTTGATGATGAACCTGTCCGCACCAAGCTGGTGTGCCAATTGTGCGTCTTTCGGGTCAATGTAGGTGGCGCTGTAAAATATAAAGGGGATATCGCGTAATGCCTGGTCGCGCTTGATTTCTCGGCATAGAGTAAAGCCATCCATCTCGGGCATGAGAATGTCTGAAATAATAAGTTGCGGCGATGTTTGGCGAGCTAACTGCAGCGCTTCAATGCCATTGCTGGCAACGGAGGCCTCAAAACCGGAGGCGGCTAGTGCCTGCTGCAATAACACACGTGAATCTTCGTTATCTTCGACGACTAAAATACTCATCCATGAACCCCAATGATTTCTCGGATTTCACTAACAATGTTCACCGGGTCTATCGGTTTTTCGATATACCCGGTACAACCTGTGGCCAGCAGGCGTTGCCGGTCACCCGCCATGGCATAAGAAGTGACAGCAATCACCGGAATTGCGGCAGTGGCATTTTCAGCGCGTATTAATCGCAGCACTTCTTCGCCATCGATATCCGGGAGCTGGATATCCAGCAATACAAAGTCAGGCTTTTCGCGCAAAACCATGTCGACACCCGCCTTGCCCGTGGCGGCATGCAGTGTGCGATAACCATGTTTTTCCAGAATGAAGACGATGAGTTCGGTGTTATCTTCATTATCTTCAATAACCAGCACCGTCTTCACAATATGTCTCCTGACTGTGAGCCCGGCAAGGCCGTTGTCAAATTCGTGTTCAACCGCGACGTTCCTTCCCGGTATTATCCTGGATACGCACGAACAAAACCAGTTAAACCCGGCGTGCCGCTACAATCACAGGCTTAACTCATGATTTCAATGATAATTTTTGAGGTAGCTCCAGCCAGAAAGTGCTGCCAATACCGTATTTGCTGGCAACCCCGAGCTCACCCTGCAGTAGCTCCTCGGCCAGCTTTTTTGATAAATACAGCCCCAGCCCGGTACCCAGCACCTTAACGCGAAGCAGTTTGTCGAGCCGTTCAAAGGGTTTGAACAGGCGCGGTAAAGCCTCCTCAGCGATGCCAACACCGGTATCCGTCACCTTGATCCGAACTCGACTCCCCCGCAGCTCAGCACTGATGATAACTTCGCCGCGAACGGTGTATTTCACAGCATTACTGACTAAATTCAACATGACCTGTAGCAATCGTCTGCGGTCCGTATGCATATTGATTTCCCTGGCTACGTGAATTTTCAGAGCCAGGCCTTTATCGCTGGCCAGTTTACGCACCAGGTCGACACTTTCTTCGATCAATTGATCGAGCATGAAGTCACTGGCCTCGACCTGCACCTTGCCCGCCTCAACTCTGGATATGTCAATAACATCTGTGACCAAAGACAGCAAATGTCTTGCCGAGGCATAGACGCGCGACAGCTGATCGCGTTGTCGGTCATTAACCTTGCCCGACATGCCCTGGAGAATCACACCCGTGAAACCGATGATGGAGTTAAGCGGCGTGCGTAATTCGTGCGACATCGACGCAATAAACATGGATTTGAGGTGATCCAGTTCCAGCAATTTTTCATTCGCTGCCTGCAGCTCGCGGGTGCGCTCGGCAACTTTGCTTTCCATCTGGTCGTGCGCTCTTTGCAAAGCTGCCTCAGTGCGTTTACGCTCAGTCACATCTCGGGTTATGGTTTGAATCACTCGCCGTCCCTCATACATTAACGGCATTGATGTCACCGCACCGTATACTCTGGCACCATCAGATCGTGTAAAACGATATTCCCGCGGTGGCAACGACTCACCGGACTCAATCATTTTAGCAATCCGCAGCCGAGCCGCGTCGCGTTCGGCAGGATCAACCATCTCAAGAAACGGCTGCCCCAGCAGAACATCAACACTAGGCACCATCAGTAATGCCGCCGTTGCCGGATTCGCGAACAGGATACGGCAGTCTTTATCAATGACGGCAATTGCATCCGGAGAACATTCAACCAGTAAGCGATAACGCTCTTCGCTTTCGTGCAATGCGGCTTCAGCCCGCTGACGCTCTACCACCAGACTCCAGTCACGCAGCGCACGACTTGCGATCAATGGCATTTCCACCAGGGTTCGGTCAGATTTAATTACATAGTCGCAGGCACCTGCCTTGATGGTCTCGACCGCAATATGCTCATCACCTTGGCCGGTGAGAATCACAACCGGATATTCTGGCACCGTCTGACGCCCGTTCGGCAATAAAGCCGCGCCCTCCCCATCGGGCAGACGATAATCGGCAATCACAAGATCCGGTGTATGGTCAGCAAGATAGGTGCGCGCACTGGCGAGATCATTTTGAATGACCAGCCGCGTTGTCTGCGGCCAGGCATCAAAAGAGCGCTGGATCAGCTGCTGATGCGCCGCGTTATCTTCAACCAGTAAAATGTGTGTGTTGTCAGCGATTGCGAATCCCTCCAGCCAAAAACAACTAGTTAACTATTGTCTTGTATCGCAATTTAATTTTAGCCAGTAATAACCAATTTCGTTGAGCAAGCTTTTGAATTTATCGTGATCCATCGGCTTCACCAGATAACTATTGACATGGTTCTGGTAGGCCTTTTCAAGATCACGTTGCGCCGCTGATGTGGTCAGAATAATTACTGGGACATTTTCAATTTCAGGGGTAGCCTTGATTCGTGTCAGCACTTCGAGGCCATCAATTTTCGGTAACCGCAAATCCAGCAAGACCAGACGCGGGCGCGGAAAGCTTTCAGTATCACTATATTGGCCGCGGTTAAAAATATAATCCAGCGCCGCTTCGCCATCGTTAACATGAAAAACCCTGCCCGCGACCTCATGCGCTTCCAGCCACCGTATTATCAGTTCGGCGTGCGCACTGTTATCTTCAACCAGCAATACATCGAGCGCACGCTGTTTATGTTTACGAACTAATGGGTTTTTTTCCCTGCTCATAGGTCCCCTGATATATTTTCCGACTCCGCTGCCTTTGCGCGTACTATTTCATCAACTCTCAGGACACAGTTGCATTCGTTTGCATGCTCTTCGTCAACCTGTCAGCGCTGGGCAGTGCAAAACAAAAGCTTGCGCCACAGCCCAGGCCGTCAGATTCGATCCAGACCCGTCCATTATGAACTTCTATAATTCGCTTCACCAGTGCAAGCCCGATGCCCGTGCCTTCGCTGTTACCATCGAGTCGCTCGAACAGGCCGAAGACCTTTTCATGATATCGGGGCTCTATGCCAATGCCGTTGTCTTTAATGCAACAGATGACTTCTTCGCCTTGCTGCCAGCCAGAAATTTCGACGCGCGGCGTGGCGTGTTCATAGGTGAATTTCGCGGCATTATCGAGCAAATTTTGTACAACCTCGAGTAACTGAATGCGATCACCGTAGACACCAGGCAGACCTCTGGCGATGCTAACTTCAACATGATTCTGCTCAATACGGCCTGCCACGTGAGTGACCGCCTGCGCTACCAGCTCATTCAGCGCGACCGGCTGCCAGGGGTTGCTGGCACGCCCCACTCGCGACAGCTCGAGCAAATCATCCAGCAACTGTTGCATCTGTTCGGTGGCATTTTTTATCTGTAACACATCCTGTCCAACACGTTCATGATCACATGCCGCCGCGTCTTTCTCCAGCAGACCGACAAAACCACGAATTGTAATCAACGGGCTTTTGAGATCATGTGACACCGTGTAGGTAAATCGCTCCAGCTCGGCATTTTTTGTTTCCAGTTCGGCAATTAAATGTTCTCGCTGGCGCGCCTCACCCTCCAGCGCAATATTGGAACGAGCAAGGTCACCCATGGTTCTATTGAGTGCGCGTAGCGGTATGGTTTTGAGTACACTATAAACCGTGAACGCAATCGCCAGTCCCAGCAAAAACACCACGACCATCTGGCTGAGAACGTCCGAGAAGTCCATGGCGATTTCCACTCTGCCCAGCACTGTTGCTCCATGACTTATATCTGCACTGCGGGTCAGCGTAATACCCGACAATGGCGAATGTAAGCTGGCAACCGTTGCATTCGCATGATCCAGCACGCGCACATAATTGCTCCAGGATATATGTTGCTGCAACAGCAGATCATGAATCTTGTGTTCCTGCTGCGCCCAGATCTCTGGATTACGATAGACAAACTGCGCAATCTCTCGGGCCGTGCGATCTGCTTTATCCTGTAACAGTTCGGTTTCGTATGAGTATGCGGAAAAAAAATACACGGCTGGAAATACAATAAACACCAGTGTCGCAAACACCAGCGCAAGATGCGTCAGGGTCATTTCAACCCGATTTGACAGTGTTTGCTTCACTACGCCTCCTCTGCGATGACGGGATTGAGCACGCGGTCGCCAGTATGCGCTGAATTTGCTCGACGATCCTGTCCGGGAAACACAAAATTGATAACGAGCTGTTTTGATGATGTCGCTGTACCAGCTGTTACAAAACTACCGCCGCGGGTAGTGAGCCCCACCCAAGTGTTACCGCTGGCCTGAGCGTCACCGCCCTGACTCGCCACAACATTCACGCGCACTTCAGGATACTGCTTTTTGCCGCCGCGTGCGAGCATCTGCTGGCACCGGCACCCAGGCATGATTCGTACAGACTGAAATCGAATGCCCGGCAGAATTAAAAAGAACGCCGCAAACTATTCCATTTCACAAAATGGTCACATATTAAGTATGACAGGGCTCGGTTTTGTGTCGAATATCTGACACATAACTGTATTAACTGGATTAGTTTTAACCATTAATTCTATTTTCTGATATTACCCGTGTGTTATCGACCCACGATATCTCTAATCACTCGAAATACATGACTTGTTCAGGAATAAGCCGAACACTGTCTCGTCTGTATTCTACAGCTATCTACGCATTGAGGTATTTTTTACACCATAAAATCTTAATTTACACAGAACCTCAGGTAATAAACAGCATAGAGAGTCGAATTTAGTTTTAAAACATGGTTGTATTTATCTAAATTTCAAAACGAGGAAGTCCCAAATGGTAATTCTAAACAAGGGCATGCTGCTACCCAGCCTGCTTGCCATAGCTATGAGTGCGTCTACCCCTGCCATTGCAGGCAAGGGTGGCAAGTCCGCGAAGAATAACAACGAAACCATTACTCTGATGCAACTTCAGGATGTGCATGGCCATATGGCACCGCATAATTCAATTCTGAAGAATGGGGTCAAAGACCCTAACGCAGGCGGCCTGGCCAAACTCACTACCCTGATCAAACAGGTTCGTAATGACAATCCCAACAACCTGTTACTGCTGGTGGGTGACACCACGCACGGCAGCGCCGAAACTTTGTTCACCATGGGTGAATCAATGATGCCCTGGTTAAACTCATTGAGCATCGATGCATTTTTGCCTGGCAACTGGGATTTTGGCTGGGGCCCGCGCGTGTATCGCCAGCGTTTCACACCCAACACCAGCCTTCAGTTGGCACCGAACAACCGCACCACTATCGCCTGGAAGTATCCCGGCTGTAATGTCCCCGGTGGTTTGAATGCAACGACGTATGAATCATGTCATTTGATCAAGGCCAACTTCCCGACAGTGGCGGTCAATCTGTACAACTATAATGAAGTTGCTGGTGCGACCACGCCGGGCACACCTTTGGGCCCACGTGTGCATGCCCCCTATGTGATCAAAGACGTGGCTGGCAAAAAAGTCGCTGTCATTGGCATCACCAGTGATGTAGTGCCGCAACAGGCGCAAGCATTTAACACCGGCTTCCGCTTTACCATGGGCTACAAGGAACTCCCCGGAGACATCGCTGCTGCTAAAGCTGAAGGCGCTGACCTAATCGTTGTGCTCTCAGAACTGGGTCTTGCCAAAAACATCCAGCTGGTCAAGGAATTCCCCGCGATCAATGTCATGTTTAGTGGACACACCCACGAACGCACCCCAGAAGCGATCGTGATCAATCGTCCCGACAAGCGTGGCGATAATATTGGCATTGTTACTGAAGCCGGCGAAGATGATTTTCTCGGCCGTCTTGATGTCAAAGTGGAGAACGGTCGTATCAACGACTGGAGCTGGAATCTGATGGCAGCCAGCAGTGCGGTTGCAGAAGATCCGACCGCGAAAGCCATGGTCGACGAAGAACGCAGAACCTTTGTCTCTGGCCCTGACTTCGAATGTCACACCTTTGGCATCAATGCCTTCCCCTTCGGCAAAGGCCATACCCTGTGTGAACCACTGGATGCAATCGCAGGCTACACCGATCCGACCATCGAACGCTTCCACGTGCTCGAAGATATCGCCAACAATGTCATGGTCGATGCCTTTCTCGACCTCGCTGAATCGCTCAACACCACCAACTCCAAAGGTGAGCTCCTCAGCGATGACAATGCGCTGTCAACCACCAATGGTTTCCGTTTCGACCTGACCGTTCTTGGTCGCAATGATGGCTACTCCGGTGCTATCACCATCGGTGATCTTTACGCCTACTATCCTATCGGCGCCGGTATCGCGCTCGCCGAGTTTACGGGCGGGCGTTTGTTAGCGCAATGGGAAGGTATACTCAATAATGTGTTCGATCCCAATCCTTATCGTCAACGTGGCGGCTGGTTCCTGGGCTTCCCCAGAAACATGCACTTTGATATCGAGCTCAATGACGCCTTTCCACGCACCATTAGTGATGGTAAACGTATTGATCGTGTCACCATCAATGGCAAGCGCATTGATCCGAGCAAGACCTACACATTGGCATCCTGTTATCCGCACGGCAATCCAGTCGATGAAGTCTGCCGCACCACGGGTGCGACCCATTTGCGCTTCATTAATGGTAGTCGTGAAACCACCGGGCCAACGGATATTTTCGGCAATCGTCAGATCGACGTGACCGGCACATATACGATTGTAGCTCCGGTGAATTCAGAGAATATCTATGACCCGATCCGTTTCAATAATGGCATCAATCCAACAGGCCCGTTGTTCCTCAAAGTGGCTCCGGATAACTTTATCCACCCGGTGGATGCGCTACGTCGCTATCTTGCAAGCAACGACGTCAACCTGATTAGCCATGGACTGGGTCGTGTCAATGCGGTCACTGGCGTTCCCACATCTGAATTCGGCGACCCGGGTATTGTGCAACCAACCCAGGGTGCGGGTCCAGCATGGATGCAACGTGGCTTTGTCAGAAACTAGCCGACCACAACTGAAGGTGTATGCCGAGGCATACACCTTCAGTTTTATCCGGGAAAAGTCGTCGGTTTGTATAAATCGCGGCGGCCTGACAAAGCTGCCGCGATTTTTCACTCCAGCCTGCTAACCAGCGCGCACTGTCGCTCACTACCGAATCGAGCGATATACACTTGTGCGTTCGCGCTTGCTCATTACAATTTGCCACAACTGGCCCTGCCGACAACGAAAGTAACCCGCCGAAGACAGCAAATAATATTTCCACATTCTGTAGAACTGTTGTCCATATCGCGCGCTGAGATCAGGCCAGGCGCGCTCAAAATTATCCATCCAGGCCATCAACGTTCGATCATAATCCTGACCAAAATTATGCCAGTCATCAATAATAAATTTGTTTTCAATCACTGTTGTGATTTCTTTAGCTGACGGCAGTTTGCCATTCGGAAATATATATTTGTCAATCCAGGGATCAACCGCACTGGTCGTACAATAACTTCCGATAGTGTGTAACAAAAACAAACCCTCGGGTTTTAGCAATCGGAACACATGCTTAAAATACGCCGGGTAATTTTTCCTGCCAACATGCTCAAACATACCCACTGATACAATTTTATCAAACTCCCCCGTCAGATCACGGTAATCCATTAATTCAATTTTGACTGGCAAGCCAGCGCAGCGCAGTCGTGCAAGATGCTGCTGCTCTCTGGATACAGTGACGCCGACCACTTCAACTCCATAATGAGATGCCGCGTACTGTGCAAAACCGCCCCAGCCACAACCTATATCCAGTACACGCTCACCTGATTTCAGATACAACTTGCGACAGATAATATCGAGTTTATCCAGCTGTGCCTGTTCCAGAGTATCGGCTTTATCCCATAACCCGCAGGAATAACTCATGGTTGGATCCAGCATGGCCTCAAACACATCATTCCCTATATCGTAATGTTGCTCACCCACCTGAAAGGCACGCTTGCTGGACTGTAAATTAAACAAGCGGTGCCGTAGCGCATGCAACAACAGGCGAAGTTTTGCCCGGCCACGGATTTTCTGATCAATGTCAAAATTGATCAGTCGGGTGAACAGGTCGTCCAAGGCACCTGCGTCCCATTGACCATCAATGTAGGCTTCACCAAACCCTAGCGAACCTCGACTAAGGATACGACGGTACACGTCTTTGTGATATATCTGTACATCCCAGGGGGCGCCGCCATCGAATCGAATACCTGCCAACTTGATCAGGTCAGTTAGAACTGCCGGCGCATTGCCGGGCTTGTTCAATCTCGGCTTATGCCTGCGGATGTCATCTACGGGCGAAAGCTCTTCAGATGGCTTTCGAAATGGCTCGGTGCGGTAGTTCGCATTGTCTGCTTCACCTGATTGACTATTTACATCAATTGTCATCTCTACGTTTCCACCTCCTGTCGAGTAAGTAGTTATTAACGACTATTTTTGCTGCCTGACATGATCAAAAAATACTCTAACCAGATCTGAGCGTGTGATCATACCGACCACCTTATGCATGGTGCCACACACGATAACGCGTTTGATCCTGTTTTTTGTCATCACATCCAGAACCTCATGCAGCGACTGCTCTGGTGCCACAGTAATCACCTCCGCAATCATGATGTCCGCGACACTGGCGCCAGGCTCTGCAACCTCGATATGGTGAGCAAACATCGCCTCCAGAGTGTGCCACAGACTATGTGTTGGATGGTGCGCGGGCACCCCAAGTTCACGTAAAAAATCAGCTTCAGTGATCACCCCCAGCAATTTTTGCTGGTCATCGACCACGGGCAGGCCACTAATCCGGCGATTCACCATCAAATGCGCAGCATCGGCGAGCACCCCGTCTGGCGCGATAGTCTCGACAGGGGTACTCATAATGTCTGCCACGCGCAAACTGCCGGTTTCACGAATCCGGGCAAATTTTTCGGCCCGCGCGTTCACTTCAATCAGATCATCCACCGTAATATCGATGATGCTGTCGAACTCCTGCAGTGCGTTGACGAAATCTTCTCGCTGCAGCGCTTTGCGTGCAAGTTTATTCATGTCTGTCTACCTGTTTTGGTCACCTTTCAGATCGGTAGTTTCAATATAAGTCAATCTTAATAAATGACAAATGATATATATTTGACATTAATATCGACATATTCGATACTAAACGATGGATATTGAGCAAATACGCACTTTTCTTGCCGTCGCGGCAAATGGCAGTTTTCTTGAAGCTGCCAACAGGCTGCACGTCACGCAATCGACCGTCAGTGCGCGTATTCAGAATCTTGAGCGTTATCTCGGCACTCGTCTGTTCGTGCGCAACCGTGCGGGCGCAAGCCTGACGGCCAGCGGTCGACGCTTTGTCCAGCATGCCAAATCGCTGTTACTCACGCTCGAACAGGCGCGCCACGATGTTGGCCTGCCCAGTCGCTTTCGCGCCAGTATCAGAATTGCGGCACGCATGGCGCTATGGGAAGGCTTTCTGCCGGCGTGGGTGGGCTATATGCGCAGCGCCGCAGCCGATGTCTCGATTCGTAGCGACATCGGTTTTGAAGAAGATCTCATGCGCTGTCTGGTAGAAGGCACGCTAGACATCGGCCTGATGTACACCCCACAACACAGCCCAGAACTCCAGGTCGAGCACCTTTTCGACGAAACGCTGGTGCTGGTGACGACCGACCCGGGAGCAGCGTGGCCAAATCAGGACTATATCTATGTCGACTGGGGCCCGGCATTTTATGCGCAGCATAACAACAACTTTCCCGAGCTCGAACGCCCGGCGCAGGACGTCACCATTGGCTGGCTGGGGGTACAATTGCTGCTGCACAACGGCGGCTCCTGTTTTTTGCCCGCGCGCGTCGCCCGACCTTTTATTCGCCAGGGCCTGCTATTTCTGGTCCCCGACACACCCAAGTTCAACCTGCCAGCATATATGGTATTTTCACGCCAACGAGACTCGGCCATACTCGATCTAGCGCTAGCCGGGCTGCGCGAACTGGCAGCCAATGAGGTCAACAACGCCAGCGCCCCGGCTGATATCCCAGACCGATTTTTTTGCTGATTTAGTAGTACTTATTTATCATATTGATACAGCCTCGATCTAAATATCCAGAATGCCCCTGTTCCAGGCTCACCGGCATCACCTGCCTAATTCAGATCAGGCCAAAGCTTCATGGAACTGGTAATCTCTGTTTTAAAACTCCGATAACCGTTGTGGACCAGTTGCAGTATCTATATGAATCAACAACATATCAGCTGTATCATACTCGCCGGGGGCCAGGCGCGGCGCATGCAGGGCAGGGACAAAGGCCTGGTCAAATATCGGGGTCAGCCATTAGTCGAGCACATCATTGCTCGCGTTGCACCGCAGACAGACGACATTGTGATCAGTGCAAATCGCAACCTGGAGAGGTATGCAGGCTACGGGTATCCGGTGTGTGCTGACCACCAGACTGGCTACGCGGGCCCTCTCGCGGGCATCGCCAGCTGCCTGCCTGAATGCCAGCATGAGCTGGCACTGGTGGTCGCCTGTGATATGCCCTGTTTACCCAACGATCTGAGCCAGCGCCTGCTGCCGAGGGTCTCGAACCAGGGTCTGGCAGTCGCCACCAGCGAGGGGCGGCAGCAGCTTGCCCTGCTGATCTCCGTGCAGCTGCAGGCGGCTCTCGAGCTCGCACTCGCGCAACACCAGCACAGGCTGATGGACTGGATTGCAGACCACGATGCGACCAGGGTCGAGTTTGCAGATGCCGCAGCTTTTACTAATCTCAACACGCTGTACGATCTGGGCGACGTATCCTGATACACTAGCACCTGTTATTTTCAGCATTACCACACCAGCATGGCCTACACACTCGAACAACGCAGACGCGAAATCAACATCGTCACTCTCTGGGGTGTGGTGATTAACATTGTTCTGTCTATCGCCAAATTACTCGGTGGCTACTGGGGACACTCGCAGGCACTGATCGCAGATGGTCTGCATTCTTTGTCTGATCTGATTAGCGACGGCATGGTTTTGTTCGCTGCGAAACACGCCGGCGAGGACGCCGACGAAGACCATCCCTATGGTCATGCCCGCTTTGAAACCATCGCCACCGTCGGCCTCGGCGTACTGCTGATTCTTGTCGGTCTGGGCATGGCCTACGATGGCATGATGCATCTGGTTGACGATGCCATCATCGAAACCCCTGCACGGTATACCCTGTGGATCGCAGCTTTCTCGATTTTCAGCAAAGAAGCCCTGTATCACTACACCCGCATCATTGGCAAACGTATTAACTCCAGCATGCTGGCAGCAAATGCCTGGCATCATCGCAGCGACGCGGTGTCTTCGATTATTGTGCTAATCGGTATTCTCGGCGCCCAGATGGGCATGCCCAGATTCGACGCGTTTGCCGCTATCGTGGTGGCAGTGATGATCATAAAAATCGGTTTTGAACTCGGCTATAACAGCATCCAGGAACTGGTCGACACCGCGCTGGACCCCGAAATCGTGGAAAAAATCCGCGCCAAAATACTCGCTCACGAAGACGTTTGCGAACTACACATGCTGCGCACCCGGCGCATGGGGCAGAACGCGCTGGTCGATGTGCATATTATGGTCTCGCCCAGGCTGAGTGTTTCAGAAGGTCACCATATTTCCGAAACAGTAGAGCGCTCATTGATCAAGTCTTTTGAAGAGATCAACGATGTTACCGTGCACATTGATCCGGAAGACGATGAGCTCTCGGCACAAAACCAGGGGTTGCCGACACGTAGCGAGCTGATCATGACACTCAATCATGAATGGAGCCAGATCCCGGGGCTCACTGGCATTAACGACATTACGCTGCACTATCTGAGTGGCAAAATATGCGTTGAAGCCAGCCTGCCGCTGGCTCAGCTCGATTCTCTGGATCAGGCCAAGCACCTCAAGCAGCTGTTTCGTAAAGCCAGTATGCGGGTCAACGGAGTTGGCGAAGCCGAGCTCAGTTTCCACTAACGCACCAGTCTAGTGCGACAATATATCTAGCGCACCATAATAGTGCGTACGAGGCCCAAAATATGTTGGTTTGCACCAAAAAAAACAACCACATATGGCTTTTCAAGGCTGGCACATTTCGTGCAAACTACGCCGTTACATAATATAGTTACCGCCGCCGGCGGGATTTTCTAATTGACACTCGGGAGTACACCAAATGTCTGCAAGTGACGTTTTAAAAATGCTCCAGGAAAAAAACGTAAAGTTCCTGGATTTCCGCTTCACTGATACCAAGGGCAAAGAACAGCACGTCACTGTTCCTACGCACACCGTTAATGAAGATGTGTTCAGCGAAGGCAAGATGTTTGACGGCTCCTCGATCGCTGGCTGGAAGGGCATTAATGAATCTGACATGATTCTGATGCCCGATCCGGACAGCATAGTCATCGATCCTTTCTGCGAGGAAACCACAGCCAATATCACCTGCGATATTATCGAACCCGCAACCATGACCGGCTACAACCGCGACCCGCGCTCTATCGGTAAACGCGCGGAGGCCTACCTTAAGGCCTCCGGGATCGCTGATACAGCTTACTTTGGTCCTGAAAACGAATTCTTTGTCTTTGACGGCGTGAAATGGGGCGACATCATGGGCAATGTGTTTTATCAGGTTGAGTCTGAAGAAGCTGCCTGGAATACCGGTAAAGATTATGACGGCGCCAACATGGGCCATCGCCCGGGCGTCAAGGGCGGTTACTTCCCCGTGCCACCTGTCGACTCCTTGCAGGATCTGCGTTCAGCTATGTGTCTGACCATGGAAGAAATGGGCTGCATGACCGAAGTTCATCATCATGAAGTTGGCACCGCAGGCCAGTGTGAAATCGGCGGTCTGTTCAATACCCTGGTGCGCAAGGCTGACGAAGTCCAGATTTACAAATACTGCGTACACAATGTGGCGCACGCTTACGGCAAAACCGCAACGTTCATGCCCAAGCCTTTAGTGGGTGATAATGGTAACGGTATGCACGTGCATATCTCGCTGGCCAAAGGTGGCGAAAACCTGTTCTCAGGCGACCAGTACGGCGGCCTGTCGGAAACTGCGCTGTTTTTCATTGGCGGTATTATCAAGCACGCCAAAGCGCTGAATGCTTTTGCCAATGCCTCGACCAACAGTTACAAACGCCTTGTCCCCGGCTTCGAAGCGCCTGTGATGCTGGCGTATTCTGCGCGTAACCGTTCTGCATCGATTCGTATTCCTTACGTTACCAATCCTAAAGGCCGTCGTATCGAAGTTCGCTTTGGTGATTCCACCGCCAATCCATACCTGTGCTTTGCTGCCATGCTGATGGCTGGTCTTGACGGCATCCAGAACAAGATTCACCCTGGTGACTCTGCCGACAAAGACCTCTATGACCTGCCACCAGAAGAAGAAGCCAAGATTCCACAGGTGGCAACTTCGTTCGACGAAGCACTCAAGGCTCTGGATGCCGATCGCGAATTCCTCAAAGTCGGTGGTGTTTTCGATGACGACATGATCGACGGTTTCATCGATCTGAAGTACGACGAAGTGCAGCGCCTGCGCATGTCGACTCATCCGTGTGAGTACGATATGTACTACAGCGTATAAAGCTGGATGCTAATCCGCCAAAAAAGCCCCGCCTGACGGGGCTTTTTTTATGGCACATGGCTTTGCCAGCAGGATAATAAAGCGCTATGCTCCAGCTATGTTCAAGCCCCTGCTACTGTTATTATTGCTCGCACCGCTGGTCGCGAACGCGGTGATTTATAAATCAGTAGATAGCGAAGGCAATGTAGTTTTTGGTGATCAGCCCAGCCCAAATGCGGAAGTGATTCCCACCCCCAGCCCGAACACAGTGCATCTGGAAAAGCCTAAGCCTGAAGCGATTGAACCCGAGGCTGAGCCCCGTGCTTCTTACTCAAGCCTTAGCATCACCAGCCCGACCGCAAATGAGACCATTCGCAGTAATCCCGGTCTGCTTTCAGTCAGCCTGCAACTCACGCCCAAACTGAATATTAAAGCGGGGCATACCATCAATATTCTGGTCGATGGCTACGTCCTGATCCGCAATAGCACCACTCCAGCAGCCCAGATACCCGATATCAGCCGCGGCACGCACCGCGTTCAGGCCGTGGTCACCGACAAGGAAGGCACCAGCCTGATCAAAAGTGCCGAAGTCACGTTCTTCATGCACCGCCAGTCACTACTCCTCAACAAACCCGGCGCCAGCCGCCTGACACCGATGAATACTGCAGGCCAACCCGTCTATCCCGGCCCTCAGGGCACGAATTACCGGCCCGGACCCGCACCAGCAGCCACCAGCATTGCCAATTAATCTAGCGGTCGGCCCAATCTAGTATTGCGTTTACGCACTATTATGGTGCATACTCGTCGCTGCGCCGTGTAAATCCCGCCTCTGGCTCCAGTGCGGCGCCTTTCTGGCTTCACCAATGGCCAGTATCTCACTGATTTTATATGGCAAAAATTAATACCGTGGCTGGCGCATGGCCATGCAAAAACTGGTTCGGATTTTGCAGAGTAGATAGCAATGAATACCAGAACCCCGGTCTCGCCCCAGTTAATTCTTGAGAATCTCCACTCGGCCACTGTGGTCGTCGACGATCAGCTCTGTATCGAATATATGAATCCTTCCGCTGAAATGATGTTTCATATCAGTAATCACCGCGCCTACGGCAAATCGATACACGAGCTGATTGTTGAAGAACACGAGTTTTTTGACCGTCTTGAGCGCTCCCTGATCACCCGCCACCCCTACGCGGTATACGAGGCGAATCTCACCAGCCACACCGGCCATAAACTCGCTGTCGACTATATGGTGTCACCGCTGGAACATCGCCAGCCGCACGCTTCCATGCTGGTCGAATTCGTCAGCATGGGGCGGCACCGTAAGATCGCTCAGGAGGCGCATTTGCTCAGCCAGCACGAAGCCAGCCGCAGCCTGTTGCGCGGTCTCGCCCACGAAATTAAAAATCCGCTCGGTGGCTTGCGCGGTGCTGCCCAGTTGCTGGAGCGCAAGCTCGAAACCGAGGCTGACAAGGAATACACCAGTATTATCATTCGCGAAGCCGACCGCTTACAAAATCTGGTCGACCGCATGCTCGGCCCGAGTAATGTGCCACAAAAATCGCACGTCAACATCCACCAGTTACTCGAACACACTCAACAACTAGTGCAGGCGGAGGTCGGTGACTTAATTTTCGAATTCGATTATGACCCCAGTCTGCCGGAGCTTTTCGCCGACGAGTCGATGGTCATCCAGGCATTACTCAACATTACGCGCAATGCAGTAGCCGCCACGCACGAACAGGGCACGATTATCTATCGCACACGCGCGCGACGTAATTATGCCATCGGCCACCAGAGTTATTCACTGGTCGCGCAAATCGACATCATCGATAACGGCGAGGGAATTCCTGAAAACATACGCGAAAAAATATTTTTACCCATGGTCACAGGCCATGCAGAAGGCACTGGCCTTGGACTATCTATCGCACAATCATTAATTAATCAGCATGGCGGTTTGATCGATTGCCAGAGTGAACCTGGCAACACTGTTTTCAGCCTGTTGCTACCACTGGAGAATGGACATGAGTGACACAATTAATGTCTGGGTCATCGACGATGATGACTCGATTCGTTGGGTACTGCAAAAAGCACTGGAGAATGCCGGTATGCACGTTACCAGTTTTGATCGTGCCGATGGCGTGGTTGAACAATTACAGCACAACGAACCTGACGCTATTCTGACTGACATTCGCATGCCGGGCATGGATGGCCTGAGCTTGCTAAAAGCATTATCTGAGTCCTGGCCATTGATTCCCGTGATCATCATGACCGCGCATACTGACCTTGATAGTGCCGTGTCTGCCTACGAAGGCGGTGCCTTTGAATATTTACCAAAACCTTTCGATATTGATGATGCCATCGCGCTAGTGCAGCGTGCTTCAGCAAAAAAACACGAAACCGATTCACAGATAAGCTCAAAAAACAACCTGCCCGAAATTATTGGTGAAGCCCCTTCTATGCAGGAAGTCTTCCGTGCCATCGGTCGCCTGTCCAAATCAAATATTAACGTGCTGATTACTGGTGAATCGGGTACCGGTAAAGAACTGGTGGCACTGTCCCTGCACCGGCATAGTCCACGCGCAAATAGTCCATTCATTGCAATCAACACTGCGGCTATTCCGAAAGACCTGCTCGAATCAGAGCTCTTCGGTCACGAGAAAGGTTCATTTACCGGGGCACAGGCGCAGCGCAAAGGTCGTTTTGAACAGGCCGATGGCGGCACGCTATTTCTCGATGAAATAGGTGACATGCCAGCCGAGCTACAAACCCGTTTGCTACGTGTACTCTCTGATGGCGTGTTTTATAAAGTCGGTGGCCACACCCCGGTCAAAGTCGACGTCCGTATCATTGCCGCTACTCATCAAAACCTGGAGACCCGGGTTAAGCAAGATTTGTTTCGCGAGGACCTGTTCCATCGCCTGAACGTCATTCGCATTCAGTTACCCGCTTTACGCGAACGTCGCGAAGACATACCTGCCTTGCTCAGATTGTTTTTGCAACGCGCCACAGAACAATTAGGCATGGGTCCGAAAACTCTCTTGCCCGAAGTCGAGCAGTACCTGTCAACCATGGACTGGCCCGGCAATGTGCGACAGCTGGAAAACACCTGCCACTGGTTAGCGGTGATGACATCCGGGCAACATGTCCATCTTTCAGACTTACCATCCGATCTGCAGACCACCACCATCAATACCGATCTGAACAGCAGCAGTGACTGGCAGGAGTCACTTAAGGCACAGGTCGAACAGGTGCTGGCATCAGGAAAGTCCGGGCTGATTTCAGAGCTGATCCCACAGGTGGAAACCATCTTGATCAGGGCAGCGCTAAAACAAACCCGTGGTAGAAAAAATGATGCCAGTAAACTACTCGGCTGGGGACGCAATACGCTAACGCGTAAAATTAAAGAACTCGAACTTGAAAGCTAAAGAACCTGTTAGTCCGCAAATGTTTTTTTAAAGCGCCGTGATTGTGCTCGTTTGGCTCAGACAATTCATATACGCCTGCTCCAGAGTTTCTGCCTTGTACTGTTGCATGAATTCCCCGGTCCTTCCTGTATACAGCAGTTTTCCATGATGCAGCACCGCCATATCATCAGCTATTTCTTCGACATCGGCCAACGCGTGCGAACTGAAAAATACGGTAACACCCTGGGCTTTTAAGTGCGCCAGTCTTTGCTTAACTAACACACGCGCTCGTGGGTCAAGCCCGCTCATGGGCTCATCTAATACCAGTAGTTGTTTCTCACTCAGCAAACAGGCAATCAGACCCAGCTTCTGGGTCATGCCTTTTGACAGGCTTTGCACCGAGGCGGTGAGTATTTCTGGCTCCAGCTCCAGTTCGGCGAATAACCGCACCACTTTTTCTTTATTGTATTCACGGCCATGTAATTCGAGCATGTACTTTAAAAAATCTTTGCAACGCAAATACGCAGGCGGCACAAACCTGTCCGGTAAATACGCCATCTGTTCGCGCGCAGCAGCATCGCGATGCGAGCGGCCAAATAACTGGATACTGCCGCTGTCACAGATGGTGAGGTCGAGCAGGGTTTTGAGTAGTGTGGTTTTACCACTGCCGTTCATACCAACCAGGCCGACAAAGCTACCGGCCGCCACCTCGAGACTGACCTCGCGTAACACTGCCTTGTTGGCGTACGCTTTATCCACAGCGTGGCATTTGATAACCGAATCATTCATGCGCCAGTTCCTGGCTAACGTAAAAGAACCCATAATAATGGGCTCTTTTACGGTATAGCCCGGTGGTAATGTCTGCCTAGAAGTTTCTGAATACCGCAGCGCAGTCTGAACTCTGATTTTGTAACTGATAGGTCATGTTGGGAACTGCTCCAGCTCCGCAGGCAGCGGAGTTGGCCCAGTTGGTGCCGTCTATACCCAGCTGCATAATGCCACTGTCCGGGGTGCCATCATCCACTTTACGATCCAGCTCAGCCAGCACTTCCACCGGGATACCGCGGCCGGTAATGAGTTCGTGCGCATTGACAGCACCGACTGTGACCATGGTGCCATAACTTAAATTCATCCCCGAACCAAAACCATTGTCTGGACAGTTGAGCGGTGAACAGCCGTACTCGGTGGCCAGAATATTGACTGCGGTATAGCCCCCCGTGAGATAACCCGCGTCTTCGAGATGCACCCAGACCAGACCGCGTTCAGCATCGGTATCGACCAGGCCATTACCACCGCCGTTTGCCGGAGCTCCAGGCAAATTTGTATTCGCCTGTGAGTAATCGCCGGGAAACGCGCGGTAACGATCCTGAAAACTGAACCAGGCTGCGGTGATGCCATCGACTGTGTTATTCAGCGCGCGCACGCGTGCAGTCGTGATGAGTTCCTGGCCTTTGAGCACACCGCCCAGTAATAAACCAATAATCACCAGTACGATGGCAATTTCGATTAAGGTGAAACCGGACTGTCTGCGGGTAGTTATGCTGCCTTTTGTTGTGAGCATTTTCATGTGGGTCTCTCGTGCGATGTCTCGCCTGTTATTTTTATTTAGTGCTGCGTCTGGTTTATACCAGATACTGGAGTTATTACCATACCAAACTCTTATAGACCATAACAGCATGGCCTGCAGCTAATTTGTCGCCTTCGGTCAGTAATTTTATGTTGATTATTCAACACCTTGTCGTGAACTCGACGAGCGGGTTTCCAGGCGGTGAATGCGCTCTTCAAGAAATTTCAGCTCAGAGGGATCTGTGATTTCTCCGCTTTCGAGCAAACCGCCCACCAGAATTTTTGCCGCTTCGACTTCACCCAGGTCTTCGAGCACAATAATCTTCATATCACGCGCCCAGTATGGCACGTTTTTGCCGGTGGCCTGGTCGCTCAGAGCACTGGCATATTTCAGCGCCAGCGGCAGATCTTTGAGCTCGTGTTTGGCAACAATCACCGCGTAGGCCAGCCACGGCCAGCGTTGACCGGGGTTTTCCAGAAATTTCCGGTACACATAGTCCATCATATAGCGCTTCCTGACAGCATCATTCACGCTGCCATAAATCCGTGCCGCCGCCAGCAGTGGGTAGCGGCCTTTTGGGTCCAGCTCAAGAATCAGATCCAGCCACTGGGCGATGCGCGCATAATCCAGCTGCTTGAAAGAGAGGCTGATGCCGGGCTGATTGTCATACGCCTGCAGCCAGAGATTGAGAATTTTTGCCGTCGCCAGTGATTCTCCCAGCGTTGCCAGACGATAGGCATTGGCCGCCAGCGGGCTGGACAGGGGTTCGACTTCTGCGTTCAGAGTTGGCCGCTGACCGTGCCAGAACAACTGCAGGGCAAAGGCGCAGGCGAGTGCCGCCAGCACCAGCACCGGCACATCGCGTACCGGGCGCTCCTGATTCCAATTGAATGCGCCGCTACGGAACACGATCTAGAAATTTTTCCGGTAAAAATCAAATAACGAGACACTGATCAACAGACCGAGAAAAATCAGGGTTTGCAGCAACAGCGGCCATAGCTCAGCCCAGCTCGCGGTGTTGTAGGCCAGCCACTCGCTGCGCGCGAACGCCTGCAGATTGGGCAACACCCAGTTCAGCGCAGTGACAAAAACATCGATAAATTTTTGCCCCAGGCTGTTGTGCGCTGTGATCGGGCTATTCGCCATCAGTAAAATCGCAGCTGTGCTGCGCGCCGCGATATAAATCACCAGCACCCCGGCGAGTGCACTGGGAATCTGCTGAAAACTGAACATCATCAACAGTCCTAGCGCGACCACCAGGCTCAGCTCCAGCACCAGTGACAGGCTCCAGATCAGTACCTGCTCGGGGTCGGCATAGAGCAGCAACAGCAGACTGTAGACGCCACCGGTAATCAGCGCGACCTGAATGAAGCCGAGTAATTTGCCAAAATAATAACTGCTGCGCTGGATCGACATCGCCAGCACCATCTCCAGGGTTTTGTCCTGGAGCTCGCGCATAGTGCTGGCGACCACGAACAGGGTGACCCCGACTACCGCGCTGATGCGCAAAAACGCCGCCAATATCGTGACCTGGGTGACGCGGTGTTCGGTAATCGCAAAATCACCGACAAACTCCACCAGCACAAAGCCGATCACCACCACCAGCAGGGATAACCATAACAGACGATTACGTAACGATTCGATTATGGTAAATTTCGCTATGAGTCTGATTTGTCTAAACATAATAATAACGGTTGCGATGCCTGACCCAAGTGTAGGCGCTGGCTGATGCCATTTCTATCCACTGAGCAACTTTTTAGCAACGAGCACCGAATTCTTGGGCTGATGCTGTTCAGTCTGCTGCTCGCGCTGTTTCTCGGCGACGATAGCGGTCTCTCCCGCAGCTTGCTCACGATTCATTTTGGCCTGTTTCTACTCTGGCAGCCAGTGGTCAGTCAAAAAGCGTCTTTCAGTTCGCTCGAGCTGATTTTTCTAATCAGCTTTATTATTGTTTTTATCGTGCTGTTTAATCTCTGGCTGGCGACCTTCTGGATGCTATTGCTGCTCAGCCTGCTGACCGGACGGATTTTTGCCCGAGGCCTTGGCCGCGCTGTTTACGGTCTGGCGGTGGTGATTCTGTTCATGCAGCTCACACTGGTGATCACCCCAGAATTATTTGAACTCAGTGGCATCCCGGAGCCGATTAAGACCAGCTTTAATTCATTGTTACTCACGTTGTCGTTTTTGCTGGTGCTGACCCCCCCCTCAACACGCTACACCTCGCACGTCGATTTTATCCGTGGCTTTATGGTGGTCATCCTGACGCTGTTTTTGTGCATGGGCAGTGTGCTCGCCGCATTCACTACAAAACACCCGTATTTACATGCACTCGCGAGTACCATTTTAATCGCCGCCCTGTTTTTATTCGCGCTCGCGATTTTGTGGGCTCCGCGCGCGGGCTTTGCCGGGCTCGCCCGACTCTGGGAAAAATACCTGCTCAATATCGGCGGCCCGTTCGAACAATGGCTGGCTAAACTGTCTGCGCTCGAAGCCAATGCCAACATCAAACCCGATGACTTTCTCGAAGCCAGCATTAATTTTTTACTCGACCGCCACTGGATCGCCGGCCTTGAATGGCAAACCCACCATAGCAGTCACAAACAGGGCGTGCGCAGTCCGCACATGGTCGGCTACACGGATAAAGCCGTCGAACTCAAATTGTATGCCCATAACCCGATCGGCCCCGCACTCTTGCTGCATACTAAACTGATGCTCAGTGTGATCACGTTTTATTACAGTGCCAAGCTGCAGGAACAGCAGCTGATTAAACAGGCACACCTGCGAGCAATTTATGAAACCGGCTCCAAGCTCACGCACGATATTAAAAATATCCTGCAATCTACTCAGGCGCTGGCGCAGGTGGTACAGGATGACCAACACCGCACCGAAGATGCCGCACAGTTGTTACGCAAACAATTGCCGCTGCTCACACAGCGTTTAAAGTCCACGCTGGAAAAACTCAGTGCGCCGCGCAAACAACGTGCCAGCCCGGTCAGTCTCCAGCAATGGTGGCAACAACTAAAAGACCGCTATATCGGCAGGGAAATCAGTTTCACCGAGTCGATTTTTGACGATTGTGAAATTCCAGCCGAAAACTTTGACAGCATTCTGGAAAACCTGCTGCAAAACGCACGCGAAAAACGCATTCGCGAACCTGACATTGCCATCACAGTGCATCTGTTATCCGAACTCGTCGATGAACACCAGCAGATTAGAATCACCGTCACCGACACCGGCACCGCAATTTCAGAAGAAATCAGTCAGCAACTGTTCCGTGATGCTCTACAGTCAGAATCGGGGTTTGGCATTGGCTTGTATCAGTCGCACCAGCAGGCGAAACGTATGGGCTATCAGCTGATATTGCAGGACAATCGCGCGGGGCAGGTGTGTTTCAGACTGAGCAACGGTCTCGATTAGGGGAGGGGGAGCAGACCTGCCTCGACCATTTTCGCCTTGAGTTCGTATTCGGAAATCCAGACCAGCAGATCATCAAACTCACCACCAGCGGTTGCCGCACCCGGCGCGGTAACGGTGCGCGAGAAAAATACCGGAGGATTACCCCCCGCCTCATTGCCATCGAGATTTTCCGCTTCATCAACATTAGCAGCGGGCACTGCGGGATTAAACGTGTTCTGCGTCGTCGGCACACCATAACCATTCTTGCCCTGTGTCATAACGATTGCAACTGCGTTATCCGAAATAACAGGTGTCGGTGTCGGCAGTGCGCCGTTGATGCGATCCTGTATGATTGCGGCGGTCGCGGCCATATTCGTCGTCAGGTCAAATCCTGCCGGTGGCGGATTAGTGATCCCGGCCGCGTCGCTGGACACCCAGTAGCTGTAACGATTACCCCACGGGTCGGCACGGCCCACGCCCAGTGTGGCCCACGGCAAATTACCCGGTACGGCACCGGTGGCGCAGGTGCCATCTCCACGACGATCTTCTAAACCATCATTTGGATTACTGCCTGCCACCGACAGAATAAATGCACAACCAGGCGTTCGGCAATCCGGGCAGGGCAGGTGCAGATTACTCGCGACCTGCGTCATAGCAAAACCGTACAGCGCCTGCCTGATAACTTCCATGTCTTTTACTGCTTCACCACGCCGCGTGGTATCGATGCGCGAACCCAGGGTTGCGATAAAACTGCCAGCAAGCACACCGATGATGACGAGAATGATGGCCAGCTCGACTAACGAAAAACCGTGAGAAGCTTTACCTGTCATGGCATTCCTGGCTGACATGGAACAACATCAAGCGGTAATCCAATAGACTGATTTTCAATACACCACATAACGTCATTTGAATTTGTGTCTGGGTACTTATAATCATCTGCTGGTGTTCCCGTCGCCATCTTTATAATTGCATCGTTACCATTTTCCAGGTAATTGCTCACATTCGCCTTGTCATCAGTGTCACCAGCTGGTGGTAGCGTATCGCGTGACTGCCCAAGAGCGCTCAGCTTACTTGATGAGTAAAACACAATGCCCGCGAATGACTGTTTGGGTAATGTTCCATATGGAAACGGTTCCACAGTGACGCAATCAAGCAGTATATTGCACGTCGCAGGAGTGATTGCTGTAGGTTCGTAGGCTTTAGACAGCGCGTAATAAAAGTGGTCTTTCCAGTTTTCCCACAGCTTTCTATATTCACCCCCTGTGTTATTCAGATTTACTGGGGTGCCTGTTCCGATATCTATACTGGCGCACTCCGGTCTATCTAGCAGGTCGCCTCCAGCCAAACCTAGCGCTGCATTTGTATTATCAATTCGATATGGATATCTGCCTGCGTATATTGCTACATCAGTATAATTCGGGCTATCTCGATAATCAGCGCCGGCAAAATCAACCGCTGCAGGCCAGGGCAGACGGCGTCCGGTGTTGCTGACGTTCGCGGAATACGCGACCAGACATTTTGTCAGCGCCTGGGTCAGATTATTCATCTTCGCAGTAAAGTCACTGCGCCGGAGTATCGCCTGCCAGAGCTCATCACGACTGATGGTAATCAACTGGTCGTTGAGCGGATTAGCCATGGTCTCCGAACCGGGAGATGCATTAACAAACTGACTAACCACATCTTCTGCAATTTGTGGATTTGCGTTATCAGTAACGCCATTATTGTCGAGATAGGCGCTTAGATTATAGTCTTCCCCGCAGATTTTAGTGCTATCAGGAACTCGATTCTGTCCCGCCAGTACCGGGCCAGCCGCAAAAATAACCGCAACCGGTCTGGTGCTTGCAGTCGCGCCTTCTATTACTGCGCCCGTACTATCTACAATCTGAAACATGCCATTAGTATCAGCATTTAACATTACGGGTACCGGATTCGTCGTAATTTTATATGACGCCGAAACAGCATAGAACAGGCAGTTCCCTGCCGAATCTCTTAGCGCATCAACACCAAGCGATCTCCATGGAAAATAACCAATGGTGGCCGCCTTATCCGTCCCACATGGGCTATCTGAAGCACCTTCTCCACCAAAACCGCCGATAGCTGTGTCAGGGCAGGGCAAATCACCAAACTCACCTTTATCGAGTGGTTGATCTGCATGTGTGACTGCATGTGCTATCAACACGATTTTGGCCTGCTTCAACGCCGCCTGCGTCTGTTGCTGGTGATCAATTTTAATTTCTGCTGGTGACATGGTGGTCAGAAAATAGGTAATCGCGGCCATCGCCAGCACAATGGTGAATATCAGCAGGGCGATGCCGCGCTGATATTTCATCTGAGTTAGCCCGCTACCCAACATGCTAATAGCCGTCTGTGATGCGCCCGGAGTCTTCAGACCAGACCTGTCCTGGCTTCAGGCGTACGGTTTTATTTTTGATGCCAACAGTGACTTTATCAGAGCTGTCGCTGACACTGTTGAGACGTACATTGACACCGCCAACATGACTGCTGTCCAGTGTGTTTTTGCCATTGACCCAGACCGTGCTGGCACCATCGCTGCGTTTGACAATACCCTGCACTTTAATGTCCGTGGGGCTGATCTGCTCGCGTGCCACACCCATACTTTTACCTTTGCGGAAAGCATCAATTTTTTGGCGCTGCGCCGGGGTGTTAAATAATTTACCCAGCGAGCTTTCTTCGTAGTACGCAGCCAGGCTGCTGGTTGAAACGAGACAGCATAGAGCGATTAGTGAGATGATGCTTCTGTTCATAGTGTGCTCCTATTCTGCCGCCTTAATCGTGTACCAGCTAAGTTCACACTTCGCCTTTACGCCATCGATGCTAATACTGTCGCGGGCGGCATCCTTCAGGCGTTCCCGGGTTACATTACAGTTATCAATAGTAAACAGTCCTTTGGCTCTGTCCTGCAGGCCATCGATGAGTGCGAATAAATCACCTTCGTGACCCGTTCTCATGTCCAGCGTCATCACACTGCTATACAGATCCAGCCCACTGTAGCTGCTTTTAATCGTCGCGCTTTCAACTTTTTCCTGACTCACTACAGAATATTTAACCGAGGGCATGCTGCGTGATTCAGATATGTATTGAATAGTCTCGAACCAGCTCAGGCGATCTTCGTTACCAATCACGCCTTTTTTCACCAGGCCCAGATAAGACCGTTCGTATTTATCAACAATTTTGTCGCTTTCACGTGAGCCATCAATTTTGTTTTTCCAGATGCGCATAGCACGTTGTGCAGATTGTTCACTTTGTGCGGCATCATCGCGATACATCAGCGAGAACACTATTGCCACCACCAGCAAAATACTGATGCTGGTAAAAATCAATAATGCAGGTCTGATTTCGGCAGGTATGGTTTTAGACATGACTGCGCCCTTTCATGACCACGCGTATGGAAAACTCACCGCGCTTGTCTTTTTTAGCCTTATTCGATTCCTGTACCCCGCTTTGCGCCGAGAAGCGTTTATCTGAGCGCACCTCGACTGGCATCTCCAGTGCTTCTACTGTAACCACGCGCTCATGCTTGAGTAGCGCCAGTACAATATCATTCACCTGCGCCACCGAGCGACCATAGTCTTCGCTGGAGACAGGAATCTTTCCCGTGACAATCGCAACGTGACGCATCGGATCAGGCGATGCAATGTCGGGTTTGCCCTGTTTCGCGGTATCGCCAGCCTTATCTGAATGCTGCTCTTTACTCCATTCAATCTGATTGATCTCAACATCGGAAAACTGCGGCTGGCTCATGACCTTGCTCAGTTCTATATACATATCCAGTGGTGAAATGGTCGCGTGTTGCTCAATTGTGTCCACCAGATCAACTGCCGCATTCATGTTTTTCGCGTTTTTAAATACGGCTTCATAGGTTGAAAATTTTTCGCTGTAAACTTTTTTATAACTGTTTTCCTGCTCTTTGAGTAACTCAACAGCGCGATCCGATTCAATGGCGCTGGAAATATTCGCTTGCGTGATTACGGCGGCCACAACTAGTGCTATCGCACTGATGACATAAAGCCCGGTAGATATCAGCGAATAGTAATAACGCCGGAATTCTGTCGCTTCACCATAGTGACCCACACTGAAGGCCTCCGATAAGCACAGCCAGGCATAGATGCTATCGGAAAATTTGCTGCCCCCGTCGACCAGGCCCATGTTTGCCTGAAGCTGATCAATTTTATGTAAATAAAACTGTCGACTGCCATCTGATTCCAGTACACGCTCCAGCGAGTCCGCCTGTACATTTGAGCACAGTACGTGTACCTGTAGCGTTTCGTGCTCTTCAATCAGATGCTGGTTGCGCAAAAATGTAGTGGTGCGATTGATCTCCGGACTCGCCAGGGCACCAATATTGCTGATGTTATCGGCATCCTGATTGATCACAGATTGACGGCTGGAAATCATTCTGCCATCTCTGAAGAAGGTCTGCCGCAATGTGCTGCTCACCTGCTGACTCACCAGCAGCACCGGGCCTTTTTTTGCATCGACCAGCTTCAGAAGTTTTTTGCTGACTAGCGGCAAAGTCCAGATACCGGACAAGGGCGTTTCAGTGCGATCAATAATATCCAGCCAGGGCTGGATTAGCGAAGGGTCGGTAATGGCGCCTAGCAACGCGCGGTCATCTTTACGACCCGATTTTTCACGACCGATGATTTCATAATAGGTAAATTGTTTACTGGAGCGATAGTAACGGTCGAGAATTCGCCCAACAACCGCCGCCTGATCTTTGCTGCCAACGTGGGGCACTGTCTCCTGGCGAAAGTCTTCTTCAATGATGTCGATCAGTAATTTACTCGGCAGGCGCGCGGACTGCTCCAGATATGATTCAAATTTATCCAGGCCAGCCGCATCGGGCTCAAAGGAACAGGCACCGATAAAAGTTTTGCCGCTCCAGTGCATTACGGTAAATCGGTGGCCGGTAAAGTAGAAGATTCGTTTCATGTCGACGTCCTAGAATTTAATGCCAGCAACAGCGTCGTATACCGGACCCAGCACAGCAGTCATGATCCACATCATGATGGCACCCAGCAATATGGTGAGCGCCGGCACCATTGCTGGCTCAATTTTATCGATGGACTCGCGGACTTCACGATTATAAAAGTAACTGACATTCAATAAGGCCTCGTCCATGGCGCCAGTGTCTTCACCGATTTTCAGCATCCGAACGATCATCGATGGAAATACGCCAGTGCCGGAAAAACTTTCGCTGATCTGCGTGCCGTCCGAGATTCGATTGCGTGCGATGCTAATTGAACTGGCTAATACGGTATTGTCTACCATATCTTCAGAAATGCGCAGCGCATCCAGCACCGTAATGCCAGAGCTATACATCATTGCAAAATAGTTCGCGAAACGTGCCAGCTTAATTTTCATCATCAAGGGTCCGAATAGCCATATTTTCAACTTCGCGCCATCAATAAAATCGCGCACTTTGACATTATTCGCTGCTGCATACTTAATCGACATAGTAACCACAAATGGCGCCGCTATGATCAGGTACCAGTATTTGGTAAAAAACGCTGACGTTGCGATCAGGATTTTTGTATGTGTCGGAATTTCACCACCAATATTTTTTATGAATGGTAGTAACTGGGGCATTAGATATATCATCAGAAACGCCACCACCGAGAATACAACTACGGATACGATGATCGGGTATATCATTATTTTTTTGGTGTGCGAAGCCAGCTCGTCCTGCCAGCGTAGTGTTTCTGCCATATCCTTTAAGACATCCGGCAGTCGTCCGGTTTGTTCACCGACGCGCACCAGAGTGACATAAACTTTGTCAAATATATGCGGATGCCCGCTCATCGCCAGGGACAGGGTTTTGCCACCCTCAATATCGTCAATGATAGTCTGTAACACATCGGTGAAATGGCTGTAATCCAGACTGTCTCGTACATCGCGCAAGCTATCCAGCAGCGGCACACCTGACTGCATTAATTGCTCAATGTGAAAGGTAAAATTAATCAGCTCCCTGCGTGAGATTTTTTTGCGCTTAAACAGTGACTTTGTTGCCTTGTTCTGCTCGGCGTAACTAAGCAGATCAAAGCCCATGCTGCCCAGGCGTTTTTCCAGCTCCATCGCATTACTGGCAATCATGGTGTCAGATTTCACCTTGCCAATCGCGTCGATGGTTCTGAACTTGTACTCTGGCATATCAGCTCATTCTTTGCGTCAGGTCGATAACACGAGAGACTTCTTCCAGCGAACTATGGCCTTCCAGTACCCGCTGCACGGCATCATCGGCCAGTGTTTTGTAACCGCTCGCACGCGCGCAGGCTTTTAATTCACCCAGGGTGGCGCGCTTGGCGATCAGCTCATCGAGTTCACTATCAATTCGCAGAGCTTCGACAATCGCCACGCGCCCCCTGTAACCTGTGTTACTACAGTGTGGGCAGCCCGCAGCGTCATAAATAGTGATATCTTTATCTAGCGACTCTATACCGAGCAGCTTTTGTTCAACCCCATCTGCCTGTTTGGGTTTTTTGCAACGTGTGCATAACAATCGCACGAGTCGTTGACTAATAATACCGATGATATTGCCTGTCATAATATCGGGTAATACACCGATATCGAGCAATCGCGGAATTGCGCCAATCGCAGAATTGGTATGCAAAGTGGATAACACCTGATGCCCGGTCATGGCAGCACGAAATGCCATTTCAGCCGTGTCTTCGTCACGGATTTCACCGACCAGGATAATGTCCGGGTCCTGGCGCATCATCGAGCGTATGCCGTTGGCAAAATCCATGCGCGCAACTTCATTCACCGAGGTCTGGCGTATCAGATCCACCGGGTACTCAACCGGGTCTTCCAGTGTCATGATATTGATCTGTTCAGACTTCACGTAATTGAGCATGGAATACAGCGTGGTGGTTTTACCGCTGCCAGTGGGACCAGTGACCAGAATAATGCCTTCGGGCCTGGCCATCATTAACGTTAAAGTGTTCAGCGTGTCTTCGTGAACACCAAGTTGCTCCAGCGGCACAATGCCCTTGGCACGATCAAGCACACGCAGCACAATATTTTCACCATGCGTTGTTGGGTGTGCTGAAACACGAAAGTCAACCCGGTGCCCCTGCACCTGTAAACTCAATCGACCATCCTGTGGAATCCGGGTTTCCGCAATATTCATCCCTGACATCACTTTCAGACGCACCACAATCGCCGACCAGTAGTCTTTATGCAGACTGCGAATCTGTCGTAGCACGCCATCAACACGGTAACGTAAACGTAAAAAGCCGTCTTCCGGCTCAAAGTGAATATCTGAGGAATCACGTTTCACGGCATCGGCCAGAATCGCGTCGACCAGCCTTACTAGTGGCTGACTGTATTCATCATCAATCGCATCCAGACTTTGGTAATCAACTTCGCCGGTTTCTATTTCGTGCAGAATGCCATCTACGGATAACTCATACCCATAAAACTGATCGATGGCTTTTTTAATTTCGCCCTCACCGGAAATCAGCGGTACAATTTCTATTTTTCGACCAACAACTGCATTCAGGCGATCCAGCACTAGCAGGTCTGATGCGTTTTTCATCGCAATTTTTAATACCTGCTCGGCCACATTGTAGCTGATGGGTACAATGGTATGGCGCTTCGCAATGTCTTTACTTATTAACTCAAGCGCTTCTTTCTCGGGCACAGCCGTTTTTAAGTCGATGCTGCCAACACCCAGTACCTGGCCAAGCACATCGCGCATCACCGACTCGGAAACAAAACCTAGTCCGATTAAAATTTCACCGATCAGGCCGCCGGATTTCTTTTGCTCAGTTAAAGCAATTTCAACCTGATCTGCCGTGGCAAGGCCTTTGGTAATAAGCTCTTCGCCCAGCTTAACTTTTTTTCTGCTTTGGCTGGCAGCTTTCATGACTGGATTCATGGTTGTATCACCGCCTGTAGATGCCGGAGTCTACTGTTCGCAACTTCCACCGAGAAGCCAATATTGCTGCCCACTGCCAACTGCAGTGCGCGGCGATAGTAGCTTACAGCTTCCAGTGGTCGCTTAATGTGTTCCAGACTGACAGCAAGATTGAAAGCATAGTCGGCGCTCGCGCTATCGTGTTTGAAGGCTTTAAAATACTCAACCTGTGCTTCTGACCACCGGCTTTGTGCTGCATATTTGTTTCCCAGTGCATAGTGTAAATCTGCGGCAGCAGGATTCTGCCTTATTAAGTGCAGGAGCTTGTTTTCGCTCAGACTGTCTGCCGTTGAGTTCAGGTTCATATTCATCATTGCTGCGTTCGCCACTGGATCATGCGGGTCAAGCTGGAGCAATCTGTTGTAGTATTGGCGTGCTGCACCGGAATCATCATTATTAAGTGCGATCGCACCCATACCCATAAGGGCATCTCGATTATTGATTTCATGATTAAGCACCTGGGCGTAATATTTTCTGGCCTGCTCATAGTCGGAGCTGTTGTAAGCAGACCACGCCTGCAACAACAGGGCACCTACCGGGTCAGATTTTTCGCTACGGGTGACTTTGATCTGGCTGGCGGTTCTATCTTGCTGCGCAATCGACTGTGGCGCTATTACTGAATCTGCTGCCTGGGATGCGTTAGCTGTCACCGACTTTCTTGGCGTGACGACTGTGTTTATGGTTTTTACAGCGGGTGTCGACTGTACCTCTGGGCTTAACTTGGCGAGTGCCGCTTTAACCGGCTCGGCCTGCACCACCCGCATATTGGCACGATGTCGCAGTTCAAGCGTTGTCACCTGCTGTTGTATTTTATTAAAAAAATATACCCCACTGACAGTTAATACCAGGACACTGGCAACAGTGGCACCGCCCCAGACCAGCCAGCGTTTACGCCGATGTGCGTTATTAGTCTTATAAATAAGCACCTGCAGCGCTTCGTCAGAAACCGTATTTGGTGTTGGCCTGATTTCGTTGATTGCTAGCTCATTATCATCCGGTGTTTTTTCTGGGGGCCAGGGACTTGCCTCTGGTGTGCTTATGTCAGACGCGGTGTTATTATCATCGAGTGTAAACTCGAACTCGTCTTCTTTTTTAACAGCACTGTGCGCTGCCAGCGCCGGCACATTCGTCGTAGCATTTTTCGCCGCTTTGTCTTTTGCGGCTTTTTTTAAAGCATCTAGAAGTAAGCTCATTATCTTTTCTCGTCAGCCACATTACTGCTCTGGCTTCAGGTCTTCTTCATTGAGTAGATACTTACGATAGTCCTTAAGATCACCATCGAGACTGGCCTTGTGCATTACCACTGGACGAATGAATATCACCAGCTCTGATTTCACGTACTCATCATCCTGATACGAAAACAGACCACCGATGAAGGGCAAGCTGGAGAGCAGTGGTATACCGCTAGTTTTTTTGTTGATTTGATCCTGCATCAGACCGCCTATGACCGCAGTTTCACCGTTGTTGATTTTAAGTATCGACTCAATTTCACGTACCTGTATTACTGGTATCTGACTGGTCACGCCTGCCTTGGCCAGCTCGGGATTAGGATCAGCTACATTGTTTATGATTCTTGAAATTGTCGGGCGCACATTGATCATGACCACATCGTGCTTGTCGATGTAGGGCGTCACTGACATGATGAAACCAATCGGCACGGTCTGTAATTTCGTTTCCAGTACTGGCGGCAAAGCCACTGCCGTACCACCCGACGCAACTGCAGCTGATGCTTCGACTTTGGTTGTGAAATATACCTGGTTGTCGACCACCTTCAGCATTGCAGTCTGGTTGTTTAATGCCATCACTTTGGGACTGGACAGCACTTTGACGTCACCAAACGTTTCCAGCGCTTTCAGTGTAATGCTTAGTGGGTTGCCATCCATCGAACCATTCAGAGTGGCAGAGACAAACGGTGCCTGACCAAGATTGCCCCCGAGTACACTCTGGGTAATATTTTCGGTTGCGTCCTTACTGTTTACCAGCGACCAGTCGATGCCTGCCTGATAACGGTCGCTCAGAGTCACTTCCGCGATAGTGGCTTCGATCAATACCTGGCGTTTGGCGCTACCGATGACCTGGCTAAGAAATTTCTGTACCTGCTGGTGCTGCCGCACAGTAGCACGCACACCGATATAACCACTTTCACGATTAATAATAATATTATTACTGACCGTAATCTTATCGCTGGCAACTGTCGCGTCTTCACCAATAATGTTTGCAATATTCGCCGCCAGGCTGTACCAGAAATTATTATCAGATTTGTTTTTAACTTTGGTATTAGAATTGTTTCCGCTACTGGAACTGCCACCACCACTACTGCTGCTTCCGCTACTACTGCTATTTCTTGCGCCAGCCCCTGTGGCACTAATCTCAGTCGACACCACGACATCGCCCGTACTCACCCGTGACATATTCAGGTAATCGACTTCGTATATCTGCAATACTGGCTTATCTGCCATAACATGCAGAGTATCGCCTTCCAGCTGATAATTAATTGATACCTGTGATGCAAGGCGATCAAGAATTTTTGGCAGGGTCTGATCAATCGCATTCATCGTCACCTGGCCTTTGATGTCACTATCGATGTCAAGATTTAGCTTTGCATCGCGCGCCATCGAGAACAGCAGTTCACGTACCGGCACCTGATTCACTACCACGGTATAGGTTTCGAGATCAGGCCGCTGTCTAGGTGCGGGCAATGTTGGTGCCGCACTGACAGTTTGTGGTATATCTGCAGACGCTCTTGCAGGGGGCTTGATATGGCCCTCAGACATGGTTGGCGGATTGGTCGCACCACAACTACTCAATGCAATACCAAACGCTATATTTAGTAACCCGGTTTTTATTTTCATTTTATCCATTAACTCTATAGTTTTGAGTGCTGACCGAATCAGCTGTTCGTGCCATATCTTTACGCAGCGCACCGACACGCCGCAAGTATGGCTTGCTCGCCTGTAGATTTGCCGGCAGACTTATAAGTTTTGATTGCGCGACTTGCCGCGATCCATAGTCATTGTAAAGAACACTATACATCGGGGTGTTGTTTACTCGAGTTTCATAGATGTAAATTTTTTTAAAATCAAGCATCTCGGGTATGTTTTGCAAGAACTGCTCCAGCACGTCAGCATCGCTGGTGCTGGCCATGAATAACTGAATGCTGTACTGATCATCATTGGCCAGCTGCAACCAGTGCCGTGTATCCCTGAGACGCTGGTCGAGCAGCGCCTGATTCGTCGCGTTCGCTGCCGGCATTTGTGCTGACCTCACTTCCAGCGGTTGTGCTACAACTGTCCGCGCTGGCTCGACATGGTTCTCTTTCGCTGTACTGGTACCAATCACGGTACCCAGCCAGACCGCCAACAACAGACTGGCGCTGGCCGCACCAGCAAATAGCCAGTGTTTATAATGAGCCGGTTTCCTGAAGTCACTGTCGATAGCGGCAGTAGTGATATGTTTTTTGCTAATCTGGTGCACACCTTCAGAAAAAGCGGCCATTAATGCCTTGTCGGCGAGTATGTTGATACGTCGGATCAGGCCACCCGAGATCTTTTTGATAGTGTTTGCAGTTTTCTCGTTAAACACTTTGGGACCACGATAGCCAACTGCGTGCAGACGAAAATTAAGATATTCCAGAGTATCGGCCGGGGGAAACGGATCGAGATTAAAGCTGTGAGTAATACGCTCTTTTAACTGGCGTATCTGTGCGCGCGCGAGCTTCTCATCAAGCTCGGGCTGTCCAAACAGCACCATTTGCAATAACTTGCTGTGGTCAGTTTCCAGATTGCTAAGCAGCCGTATTTCTTCCAGAGTATCCAGCGGCATGCTTTGCGCTTCTTCGACAAACACTACTACCTGTCTGTTTTCTGAATGCTTTTGCAAAAGATAATTTTGTAATTGCTGCATAACATCAAGCTTGCTCGACTGACTTGTCACTTCCAGCTGGAGCTCGTGAGCAATGACATGCAAAATATTGTCTGGTGATAAGCTTGGATTAGCAATGTACACCACATCAACCAGACCACTGAGTCGAATTTCTAGCATGCGGCACAGCATGGTTTTACCGCTACCGACTTCACCCACAACCTTGATAATACCTTCGCCGCTGCGGATCGCATAGATTAATGCCTCGAGTGCAGCACCGCGTTTGTTGCCCTCAAAAAATAGACTGGTGTCAGGCGTAATTTTAAACGGTGGCCGTTGCAGGCCATAGTGTTCCAGATACATTACTGACTCCCTAATTTCTGCACACGGCTGTACAAAGTTGTACGATTGATGTGCAGAGCTTCTGCTGCCTTGCTGATATTATTATTATTCATCTCCAGCGCCAGCCGTATACAGTGGCTTTCTATATCAGCAGTTAACTCATCCAGACTCAAACTGCCGGCAGCGAGCTGCTGGCGAATATAATCGTCGCTCATCAAAGCGTCTTCCCTGGACAAAGCACTCACGGATAACTGTAACTCCAGTTCCTGCTCCAGCTGCTGGCGATTGACGATGGCCCCCGGATAACGCGTGCCGAGTCGAATCACGATATTGCGTAATTCGCGCACATTGCCCGGATAGTCATATTCCAGCCAGAGATCAAGCGCTTCATCATCCAGACTAAATGGTGCAACAGAATCTGCATAGACTTCCTGAAAATGATCCAGCAACATCATAACGTCGTGATCCCGGGTACGCAGGGGAGGAACTTCGATATTGAGTATACAAAGTCGATGATAAAGATCAGCGCGAAATTTATCTTCAACCACAGCTTCGCTTAGACTTTTGTTGGTAGCAGCAAGAATCCGCGCCTGCGTTTGCAGCTTGCGGGTTTCTCCAGGTCGATAAAATTCACCGGTTTCAATCACGCGCAGTAATTTCACCTGTAGCGCTAACGGCAACTCACCAACCTCGTCGAGCAGCAGGGTGCCCTTGCCGGCCTCCAGTAAAAACCCGCGATTGTCTTCACTGGCCCCGGAGTATGTGCCCGCACGATGACCAAATAGCTGGGCTTCGAGTTGCTCTGGCGCGATAGCCGCACAATTGAATACCACAAAAGGCTCGCTGTTACGTGAACTCTGCGTGTGCAGAGCGCGCGCCACCAGTTCTTTGCCAGTACCCGACTCACCCGTGATTAATACTGGAAACGGAGAAGGCGCAAACTGGGCGATTTGTTGCTGGACTGCATTCACCCCCGGGCTGTTACCAATAATGCTATAACCCTGCTCGCTATCTCGTTGCAGCTCGATATGTTGCAGACGCTGGTGATGCAGTAAACGACTGAGCAACAACTGGGGTTCGGCCGGTTTAGCGATAAAGTCAACCGCGCCCAGGGTCAGGGCGTGCTGAATATTGACATCATTATCCTGTCCCGAGAGCACCAGAATTTTAATCCCGGGTACGATCACCAGCAGCTCCCGGATTAATTCAAAACCTTCGTCCGGGCGATGCGGTACTGGTGGCAGACCAAGGTCGACCAGCGCCAGCGTCGGTTCAAAAGGCCGGCTGGTCAGAACCGATAACGCCTTGCTGCGCGAATCAGCAAGCAGAACACGAAACTGTGCTGCGAGCACGAAATTTAAGGATTCGGTAATCAAGGGGTCGTCATCAACCAGCAGCACCAGGCTACGCGGGTCAACTTCGGTTTCAGATTGCATTATTTGTTCGGCCATGGCTCGTTCATGCTACAGATCCGCATCCAATCCAGATGATATTTCATTATTATTATGTTTATTAACACCTTACTTTGACACGCACGGGCAAAGCAATGGTTTATGCCATTACACACTATATAGCAGAACCCCGCCCGCGCGTCCGAGATCAATCCGAACTTGTGTTCAATCTCGGGCAGGCTACAATCGCCACATGTTTAATGTTGTGCTCTACCAGCCTGAAATCCCGCCCAATACAGGCAATATTATCCGCCTCTGCGCCAATACCGGCTGTCATTTGCATCTGATTTGCCCGCTGGGATTTGCCCTGGATGATAAAAAACTGCGGCGCGCGGGTCTCGACTATCATGAATGGGTGCAGGTAGAGCAACATGCCTCGCTTGATGAGCTGCTCATGCGCCTCGCCGGCACGGCATACGCGCTCTCTACCCGCGGCCGCCAGCGCTATAGTGAAGCCCGCTTTCAGCCCGGTGACAGTCTTGTCTTCGGCCCGGAAACGCGCGGCCTGCCGGGCACCTATCTCGATCGTCTGGCCACCGAGCAACAGCTACGCCTGCCGATGCGGGCAGACAGTCGCAGCCTGAATTTATCCAACACAGTGGCAATAGTGGTATATGAAGCCCTGCGCCAGCAGAGCTTCGCCGGCCTGGCTTAGATTTTGATTTGAAACGAGTGCTCAGAACTCGCTGGTGGAATCGCGGTTGAGCAGTTCCTTGACCGCATCCTGTGGCGACAGACCCTGATTGAGCACGCGATACACCTGGCCGGTAATTGGCATTTCGACCTGGTAATGTGCCGCCAGCCGCCAGACTTCGGCCGCAGTTTTCACGCCTTCGATTTCCTGACCGATTTGTGCGCTAATTTCCGCCGGCGACTTACCGGACGCCAGCAACAGCCCCATACGCCGGTTGCGTGACTGATCATCGGTGCAGGTGAGCACCAGATCACCGAGCCCGGCCAGCCCCATTAAGGTTTCACGACGACCGCCCATCGCCTCACCGAGGCGCATCATTTCTGCCAAACCGCGAGTAATCAACGCAGCACGCGCATTGGCGCCAAACCCCAGGCCATCGGCGGCACCGGCAGCAATCGCCAGCACATTTTTCACCGCACCGCCGAGCTCTACCCCGACCATATCGTCACTGACATAGACCCGGAATCGGCCGCTGTTCAGCGCCTCGCTAATTCGAGAGGCAAATACTGTGGAATTCGACGCGACACTGATCGCGGTGGGTAGATTCATCGCGACTTCTTTGGCAAAGGTCGGCCCCGAAATTACCGCCAGCTGCTGACACTGCGGCAGCTCTTCGTTGATCACTGCGTGGAGCAATTTGCCGGTGCCCTGTTCCAGGCCTTTACTGGCCCAGGCCACGGGTATGCTGGCGGTAAACAAATGGCTGTGCGCGTGCAAAAAAGGGCGAAATGCGTGACTGGGAATCGCGAGCAACACCCAGGCGGCATTTGTGAGCACGGATTCGAGATTTGCCTCTACCTGCAGGCTGATAGGAAATTCTACCTCGGGCAAAAACTGCTGGTTACAACGTTGCTGATGCAGGCGTTCGATATGGTCGGCTTCATTGCCCCAGAGGCAGACATCCAGGCCGGCGCGGGCGAGATGGATTGCCAGCGCCGTGCCCCATGAACCGGCACCCAGTACCGCTATCTGCTGACCGTTAGAGGCCGGCATGTGCTAGTGCGCTGTACTCTGACTGGCTGCGGCCTGTTGTTGCTGGATATGTTGAGTGTAGAGCGCGTTGAAATTTACCGGTGCCAGCAGTAACTGCGGAAAGCCCCCTTTGGCAATCAGTTCCGCGAGCGCTTCGCGCGCGAACGGAAACAGCGTTTCCGGGCAATACGCCCCCAGCATACCCGCCAGGTTCTCTTCCGGGAAACCGCTGATGGCAAAAATGCCCGCCTGCTTCACTTCGACAAGAAAAGCCGTTTTACTGTCCTTTTTAGCCGTCACAGTAATGTTGAGCACC